>JAYVHB010000001.1:0-30701 GCA_043771555.1 Flavobacterium sp.
CCCGAAGCATCGGGACAGATTCGAACATCGCTTTACCTAATTTTTTCTAAAAATTAATCACAAAAAAAGAGATACATTTCTGTATCTCTTGGAGGCATCGTCCGGATTCGAACCGGAGTAGGAGCTTTTGCAGAGCCCAGCCTAGCCGCTCGGCCACGACGCCATTTTCTAGCGGATTGCAAATATATAAATTAATTTTCAATAAAAAAATCCAATTTCCAATCGTTTGCACACGATAATGGTTTGGAATTTGGAATTTAATTACTTGGAATTTATTTTTTCCCTTTCATTTTAATAGTAACCGCCTCGACATCGCCACCAATTGGAGGGTTTAGTTTGCTAACTTCCACCGAAATTTTCGTTACTTTTTTTAGATCGTCCAAAACTCTGTTGATGATTCGTTTTGCAACGGTTTCGAGCAATTCGGCACGAATAGCCATTTCTTGAACTACAATTGCATTTAGAGCCACATAATCAACCGTATCTCGCAAAGCGTCGGATTGTGCGGAAAGTTGGAGATCGGTCTTTATTTTGAGGTTTACAATATAATTGGAGCCTATTTTACTTTCTTCGACTAGACAGCCGTGATACGAAAAGGTTCTAATGTTTTTTAGCGTAATACTTCCCATTAGTTGATAATAGGTTTGTACTTGTTTTCTTGTTTTGTAAACTTCTGAGCACAAGGACAATTACTTATATTTTGGAAAATATCATACCCAATAGTAATCATGTGCGTACCAGAATTATATCCTATAAATTTATTGGTAGTAACTTGATAGGAATAGGCAAAATAGAAATTGTTTTTTTTGAAACCTGCCATTGGACCAATATTTAATGGTTTGAAGGCTTGTTCGTTTATAAATCGATAAGATATTCCTGCCCAGTAATAGCTTTCGAAATCTAGTTTTCGTATTTTGAAATTGATATCAGATACGGTTCGGTTATCTCCTTCAAAATACTGAATTTGAGCTGATGGTTCGTATTCAAAGTTGCTGCTATTTCTTTTTAGCACACTTGCGCCATAAAGCGAATAGCTGCGTAGTCGTCCTGGTTCAAACTTGGTAAAAATATCGGTGTTTTTGTTTACAATGTTAAAAACGTTTGCAGCAATATCAACATTTTTTTGTCGGTACAAGAAACCTACATCAACGTTAATATTATTTAATTCGCGGTTGTTTTTTACATCAAAATCGGGATAGTTTTTGTCAAATCTATTGATGTCTATTTCAAATCTATTGGTTACCAAAGACATTCCAAATGAAAGGTATTTATCGTTATTATAATCCAGAATAAGATGGTGCGCAAAAGATATTTTAGCTCCTTTTTGAGAAGTATTTCCGTTTTTGTCATTGTAGAAAAAACCACCAATTCCTGATTTTTGACCCAAACGAGCATTAACGGAAAGCGATTGATTGTCTGGAGCACCTTTTATTCCAACCCATTGTGTCAATCCGTTAAGTCTAATTTTTATGTGGTCTCCAATTCCTAAATAGGCAGGCGATATAACGGCATTGTTTTCTCCCAAATATTGCGTGTAGGTTGGAATGGATAATTCTTGCGAAAAGACATTCGCAAAGCATAGGCAGCTTATTAATAATATATACTTTTTCATTTTTATCTGTATAATGTAAAGTTACCAACGAATGTTCTTCCTGTGTTATCGTTTACCTCAACCAAGTACCAATAATCTCCAGATGGTACTTCGTTGCCTCGATAGGTTCCGTCCCATTGATCGCCGTTGTATAAAATTTTCAGTTCACGTCCATATCGGTCAAAAATAGATGTTTTAATGTTTTTTAGGTTATCTATTTTGAGTGGTGTCCATCCATCGTTTTGCCCGCTTCCGTTAGGTGTAAAGAAATTAGGAATTTCGATATCGTAAAATTTAGTTGGAATGGTTCGCGAAGCAAAACAACCATTAGCATCATAAACTTTAACATTTTGATTACCAGTTGCTGTATAAAAATAGACATTGTCTTGACCTGTATTTACACCATTAAACTCATAAGTATACGGCGGTTGGCCAAGCGTTGCAGTGGCTGTAATTTGGTTTAATCCAGATTCGGCAGCAGTAAGCTGTACGTTAGTAAGTTGTTTTACATTAAACTGTGCAGAAGATTTAGAACAACCATTATCATGCAATACTTTAACGGTATAATTTCCTGGTGGCAAGTTTGAAAACACATTGCTTATTTGATACAAACCAGTAGTTGTGCCATTATTGAGCGCAAATTGAATATCGCCAGGATAATCTGGAGTCATGCTTACTGTGACACTATTAGTAGGTATGTTATTGATACATGTCTCCGCAGGAGTTGCTATAGGATTAAGGCTAACACCTGCATTAATAAGTACTGAAATTTGTTTTTCGCAACCCAAAGCATCTTTTACAAAAATAATATTTGGCGTAGAACCAATATTTAGGTTATCGAAAAAGTCAAATTGATTTGCAATATAATTAGTAGTTCCATTTAAACTAGTTTGATATGGCGCAACGCCACCAGTAACGCTTATTTGAATATGTTCTAAACCATCTCCAAAACAAATAGGCTGATCTACAAGAACCACCGAAGGCGATACTAAAGAGTTTGTGTTTAGAATAGTTTCTGTAAAACTTGCTTCGCAATTAGGAATTGTAATGTCCTTCATTTTTATGGTGTAAGTTCCCGCTACTAATCCTGTAAAGGTTGAAGCTGTTCCAAAAACAAATAATGGCGAAATTGCATATTGATAACTTCCAGAGCCACCAATCATTCCGCTTAATGTAAATGATCCAGTGTTATCTCCGAAGCATTTTACGTCCAATCGTGATTTGGTTGCATTTAGCGGAAGCGTATTTGTTATGTTTACCGTAATCGTTTTCTCGCAACCGTTACTATGTTTTACATAAATAGTATGCAAACCATTGGTTAGGTTAGAGAAAGTGCCGCTAGGTTGGTAACTCGTATTATTATCAAGAGAATACTGAACTTGGTTAGCAATCGCACTTTCGGAAATTGAAACGCTAACGGAATTATTTACTAAAGATGTTGCCGTTGTACAACCATAAGTTACAGGCGTTATTTGTGGTGTTATGGTCACAGGTGCATTCATAGTTATCGTACGATTCGTAGTACAACCATTGTCATCTTTTATAAAGATAACATAATCTTGACCGCCTGTAATATTAGGGATTGTGTAAGTATTTCCGTTTGACGGTATCTGAATATAACTTGTTTCGTTATTAAAACTAACAAAGAAAGGAGCCGTTCCACCACCAATTGTAACCGAAGAAGAACCTCCAGCACCAGTACAAAATTCTTGTTGCTCAACCGAACTTACAGTTAAAGCGTCAGGCTCTTCAACTCGTGCAGTTATGATTCTAAAACAGCCATTAGCATCTTGAACTAAAATCTCATAATCTCCTGCTTTAAGGTTTGAGAATTGATTTACATCAGATGTTTGCGAAAGATCTTCTGGATTTATCGCATATTGATATAGCGTTGTTCCGCCACTTGCATTTACGGTTATAGATCCTGTTGAGTCTCCATTACATTTTACATTTACTACTGTTGCCGCCGGTACCACAAGTGCCGGTGCAACAGTTATAGAAAACGGTTTGACAGTATCGCAAATTCCGCCACCACCAGTTACTCTAATAAAATAGTTGCCAGGAGCCAATATTGCTCCAGAAAATAATCCAGACGCTTGTGGTCCTTGTATAACATTTGAAGCCGAATTAAGAAGAGAAAACGAATAATTTCCTAATCCTAAGGTAGCTGTAGCCTCAACCGAAGCATTCGTGTCTCCAGCACAATTTATAAAGGTATTATTTAAATTTAACTCTAGAACAACAGGAAAAATAGGGTCTATAGTAACATCATTTGTTACAAAAGTCTTGCAGTCATTAGCATCTGTAACATAGTAGCTATAGTTTCCGGGCGCAACAGTAATCGAACTAGGAATAGCAACATACGTTATATTATCTGTGCTGTATTTATAGGGAGGCGTTCCTCCAGTTACTACAATTGCAAGTTGTGCTGGTGTTGTACATGTAGCTACAACTGCGGTTGTCAATATTGCCGAAATTTCATTTGGTTGAGAAATTGTAAATGTTATCGCTGGCGAGGAACATCCCCAACCGTCGGTAACAACAATGGAGTAATTCCCAAAACCAAGATTATTGAAAGTGTTTGATATACTTGGGCCAGCAACACTGCCAGTAACTGTATTGGTTAAAGTATATTGATAACTTCCTTCGCCTCCAGAAACTCCAGTAATTGTTACAGAAGCATTACTTGCATTATAACATTGTAATAACTGATTGGTTATTGCAGGTGGATTTATTACCGTAATAGGTGTTGTAGGCAATAATGTAATCAACTTTTCTGTCGCACAATTATTAGCATCTTTAATTTTTACTTTATAATCTCCAGCAGGCAATCCAGCAAATGAAGATTGAGTTCCAAAGGCTACTTCTATTGCTCCTGATGGCATTTTTTCCAGTTGGTACTGATATTGCAAAGTTCCGCCGGATCCAATTGCCAAAATAGTTCCTGAATCGTTATTACAAGTTACGTTAGACGTTTGGCTAATTGATAAATCCAAAGCAGCTGATGGTGCTGTTATAGAAATTACATTAGATATTTTGGTACAGGCCAAATACGCATTTGTATTTGGAATGGACACATTTACAGTATAATTTCCTATAGTTAAACCGGACACATTTGTGTTTGCATTAGTTCCGCTTGATTGAATTGTTCCGTCTTCTCTTACCACATCAAAAGTAAAATTACCCGTGTATCCATTTACAACAAAGCTTAAAGTTCCGTTGGTATCGCCAAAACAAGCTAAAGGATTCCCTGACGTTGCAACAACATCAAATTGAGATAATGGTAAAATAGTATAAGGAGCTGTGAGTTTGGTACAGCCTGTTGTAGTATCTTTTATCTCATATACATAAGTTCCTGCAGCTGTTAAAGTTGTTTGTATTGGATTTGTCGTAACGGCAGTTACTGCTCCAGAAGGCAATAATTGATAAGTAAAACTACCTGATCCTCCAACAATTGAGATTTTTACATTTTCAGCGGTGGAGCAAGTCAAAATATTAGTTCCTTGTGCAATACTTACTGTAAACGAATTTAAAGGTTGAAAAGTAATCGTTTGTGATACTTCACAAGTTTTATCATCTCGAACAGTAACAAAAATTGGTTGTGTTGCATTAGTATCTACTACATTATAAGTATTTGTTGTACTAAAGCCCGATCCATTAAAGCTATATGTATAAGGCGGTGTTCCTCCAACAGGAGTTGGAACTGTTAATGTTAAAACAGAATTTACGCCACAATCAAAAACACCAGGTACAATTGCAGCAACACTTAGTGGAGCAGTATTTGTCAGCGTAGTTGTTTGAGTATCAAAACAACCTCTTTCTGAAGTTACGGTAATCGTGTAAGTAATTCCAGTTATTGAACCAGCTAATCCGGTAAACAATGGATTATTTTGCACGACAGGAGCATTTATTCCGTCAGTTAGTGTATAAGTATATGAAGGGTTTGTATTTCCTGCACCTAAAATTACATTTATGCTTCCGTTGTTTAAAACAGTACTTGTGTTGCTACATGATGGTTGTACTGTTTCTAAACTAAATGTAACAGCTGCTGGAGTTTCGAGATCAAAAGGTATAATGTTTGTACAATTGGTTCCCAAACCATTTAGGTTGGTATCTGTAACTGTAACCGTATAATTTAATCCAGGCACAAGCAACGGACTATTAAAAATTCCGTTAGGGCTTGTCAATATTGTAATTCCTGAGCTATTTTGTAAAGTATAAATAAAAGTACCTGTACCACCTGTAACAATTGTTTTTATTGATCCACCCGCAGTGCAACTTGGTTGCGATTCAATAACAACATTTGCAACAGCTTTTGGAGTTATTGTTATTGTTTCTGTTTCGCCGCAGCCATTGGCATCTATAATTTCAACAGAATGATTTCCTGATAATAAGTTGGTTAAATCAAACGGCGTTGTATTATTTATTGCAGCAGCATTTCCGTCAATGATATACGAATAAGGTGCAATTCCGTCTTGAATTCGGGTTACACGAATGGTGTACAATCCTTCATTTGCACAAGGATTTAATAGTGAAATATCAATAAGTGGTTTTGGATCTAATCCAACGGTAATAGCATCTGAAATAGGGCAATTATTTGCATCAGTAACAGAAACAGTGTACAAGCCGTTTGCTAAATCTTGAAAAGTATTGTCAGATGAAAAGGCTTGTACAATTCCACCGGCATTTGACAATTGGTATAAATATGGAGCCGTTCCGCCTGTTGCTGTTGCAGTTATTGTGCCCGAATTTGTCAAACAATCCCTATCGTTTGTTTTTGTTAACAACAATGATAAAGGCAATAATGGTTGCGTTATTGTTATTACATTGGATGTTGTATTACACGAAACATAAGTATTAGTTGTTGGTATAGAAACTACTACAGAATAACTTCCTGCAACTAATCCAGGATAACTAATTGGATTATTTGAGGTAGCATTTGGAACATTTTGAATAACAAAAGTACCATCATTTCTAACAATATCATAAGTAAAGTTACCTGAATATCCATTTACAGAAAATGATAGATTGGAAGTATTTCCAAAACAAGCAATTGGAGTTCCTGGTGTTGTTGTAACTGATAATACATTTAATGGTGCAATTGTGTAAGGTATTGTTGTAAAGCTACATCCTGTTGAATCATTAATCTGGAATACATAAGAGCCTGATGCTGATAGACTCGTAGAAAAAGTATTTCCAGTTACAGGAATTGTGGTCGTAGAAGGCAAAAATTGATAGGTAAAAGGTCCTACTCCACCATTTATTTCTATACTGATATCTTCAGAAGGATTAGCACAAGATATTGCTGCTGTTTGAGTTACAGGTGCGCTTGTAATTTTTATTAGCGGTTGTATATTTATTATTTCAGAATCAATACAACCATTTGCGTCTTTAACAAAAGCTGTAATCGGTTGTACCGATCCGTTATCGATTACCTCAAATGTGTTTGTATTACTATAATTTATTCCGTTAAAACTGTATAAGTAAGGAGCCGTTCCTGTTGTAGGTATTGGTATCGTTACCGTAACAACCGTTGATGTGTTGTTAGTATTACAACCAAAAACGCCTCCTGTAGGTGCAATGGTTAGTACACTTGGCGCAACTAATGGCAACGTATCTGTGCCAACACAACCTCTTTCGGAAGTAACTGTAATTGTATAATTATTTTGGCTTAATCCAGTAAAAATTGGGTTTCCTATTTGAGTAACTGTCGTAAAACCAGCCGCTGTTAGTACATAAGTATAAGGCGAATTATTATTTCCGGTTGCTAAATTTACAGTAATACTTCCGTTGCTATCACCATTACATTTAGGATTTACAAATGTAGTAGGCAGCAAGGTTACCGGTATGGGTTGGTCAAGTGTTATTGTTAAAGGAATAGAACAGTTTAGAAGTAGATTAGTATCTGTAACAATTACAGTATAAGCTCCATGACCTAATCCTGAGAAAATTCCATCAGTATTTGGACCTTGAATGGTTGTTCCGCCAGAATTTTGAAGTATAAAAGTATAACTTCCACTCCCGTTAATTGCATTAGCATCTATTGCTCCATCATTATTGGCGCAACTTGGTTGGTTTGTTGCAATTACATTTCCAGATAGCGTCTTATTAATTGTTATTGTTTTTGTGTCAAAACATCCGTTTGCATCGGTAAATGTTACGGTATGTATGCCTGAAAGTAAATTAGAAATTGTAAAGTTTGGATTATTTTGAACAACTGGTGCGTTGCTATCAAGAACATAAGTGAAGGGTGGCGAGTTATCATTGGTTACAGTTACATTTACTTCAAATAAGCCTTCATTGACACAAGGCGCTACCAAAGCTAAGCTTATTGAAGGCGAAAGCGTTAATCCAACATTTACTGGAGTACTTGCTTGTATACAGTTGTTAGCGTCTCTAATATAGACAATATAACTTCCGGCTTCCACATTAAAAGTACTTGTAGCTGTTCCTGCCCAATTACTAACATTGGGAGCTACTGCTGTAGTTGTAGCTATTTGAAACGTGTACGGGGCAGACCCGTATTGTCCCAATGCTGAAACAATTCCTCCATTAGTATTACAATTGTCATTCTGTATTAAGTTGGCTGTTACCTCTAATAATTTTGTAGATTCTGAAATAGTAAAAACTGGTGAAGTTGAAGTACATCCTCCATTTTCTGTAATTAAAATATAATAAGAACCATAGGGTAAAAGACCAAAATTAGTTACTGTAACTACTGCACTTGGTCCTGAAACCGAACTCGTACCCGAAAGTCCAACAGGTGTATTAGTAATATTTTGAAAAATTTGATAACTTACTGAGGTTGTCGGTGTTGGAATTGTACTAAAATTGGTCATGCTAAAGCTTACATTTCCATCTGAACTTCCTACACACGTTATATTTTGCACTACCCCAACCGTGGTAACTATTGATGAAGAAGGAGGAATTACCGTAGGTATTTCTTGAATAAAATAACAATCTGATGTGATATCATGAACTACAAATGTATAAGTCAATCCTGGTATTAAGTTGGTAAACGTAGAAACGGTTCCGCCAAGAACATCAGCAGGCTGAAAAGTATTAGCATAAGGTGCGTCACCAATTACCAAGATTCCAAATTCATAATTAGACCCTGGTACAACAGCCAATACAGTTACTTGAACCGTTCCTCCAGTTAAACAATTTGAAGTTGCATTGGTGGTTATCAAACTATTAGGAGGAGAAGCTATCGTTATAAATTTTATTTTAGAACAACCATTAGCATCTATTACCTCAACACTGTAATTTCCGAAATCTACATTTGGAAATGTATAATTTTCGTTGGTTAATGGGAAATAATTAGCAATTACTTGAAAAGTTATATTTCTTAAAATATATTCATAAGGTTGTGTACCTCCAACTACATTAGATACCGTGATTGTACCTAGTATATTTCCTGCTCCAGCAGCACCGCTACATGTAAGATTGGTTTTTGTTAGGTCAAAATCTACAACAGCTGGTTGTGTTATTGTTATCGTTGCCGTGTCTGTACATTCGTTGGCATCTTTCATTGTAACTGTGTAGGTTCCAGCGGTCAAATTTGAAAAGATATTCAAACTTTGAAAGGTTCCTGCATTTAAGCTATATTCAAAAGGCACAGTGCCGAAACCAGTGTTAAAATTAACGACTATTTGACCAGTATTATTACCGTTACATAAAATAGGTTGTGTAAGCACTAACCCTGTTATTTCTGGATTAGTTATGGGATCAACTGTAATAACGTTGGTTACAAAAATACAACCTTGCGCATCGGTAATCTGAAACTGATAGGTTCCTGCAATACTTGTATTATAATTAAAAGATGACCCAACAACAAGATTCAATGCTCCAAAAGCACCAGTATTAAATTTTATCTGGTATTGATAAGGAGCTACTCCGCCAGCAATAGTAATGATTATATTTGCTGCTGCTGTAGTACTACAATCGATTGCTTTATCTAAAACCGCAACAGATGTTAAAGTTGGATTTATTATTTGAGTAACGGTATCTTCACAACCAAAACTATCAATAACTTTAATGGTATAGGAACCAGCAATTAGATTATTAAATATTGGACTATTCTGAAGTTGTCCATTATTTATTTGGTATTGATATCCAGGTACGCCTCCAGAAGCAATAACCGTTATTGAAGCTCCAGCACTAGTATTAATACATAAATCAGAAGCTCCAGCATCAATATTTAAAGCTGGATTTGAAGTAGGATTGATTGTAAAAGTATCAGTAACTTCACAATTATTAGCATCTACAACTTTAACAGTATATAATCCAGTTTGTGATAAATTAGCAAAAACACCAGTGTTTTGAGGGCCTAAAATAACGCCATTAGGCTGGGTTAAAGTAAACTGATTTGATCCCCATCCACCAATTGCGGTTGCGCTTAAACTTCCATTAGCAATACATGTTTTTGGCGTAAAAGGAATATTTAATGTTAATGCAGCTGTTGGATTTTGTACGGTCAATATTTTAGTTGCGGTACAATTTGTTATGTTATCTTTAACTACAATTTCGTATGTTCCTGCAATTAAATTTGTTAGCGTAATTGAAGTTCCTGTTTGATTCGTAATTGGAGTTCCGTTGTTTAAAGTATAGGAATAGGTTGAAGAAAATCCAGAAACAGTATATGTTGCTGAACCAGTAGCCGATCCGAAGCAACGAACATTTGTGGCATTACCTATAATACTGATTTGACTTATAGCATCAATGGTCTTATTTTCTTGATAAGTACAACCTTTACTATCAGTTACTTTAATAGTATACGTTCCAACTGCCAAATTTGTAAATGTTGCAGTTGCACCAATCGTTGTAGAAGCATTAATTATACTTGGAGCAATTATTTGGAAAGTAAACGGAGCCAATCCTCCAACTACTGTAGCTGTTATTGTGCTTGTTAATGCAGGACAAGTTACTGCTGAAGTTGTAAAACTTAAATTTGTAGGTGGTTGAGGAACTGTTAGCGGAATCATAGCTGTCGTTATGCTACAATTTTTGGCATCCTTAATAATTATGGTGTAGTCTCCAGCTGCTAAACCTGAAAATATGGGACTGTTTTGGAAATTAATTCCGTTAATACTATATTGGTAAGGCGTTGTTCCGCCAGAAACATTTATTGCTTGAATTGTTCCAGTTGTTATAATACAGGTAAGTTCTTGAACTAGTTCCGATTGTCCTACAAGCAGATTAGGTTGCAACAATATAACGACTTCTGTATCGGTACAGAATTTTGAATCTCTTACGCCAACCGTGTAAGTACCTGCCGTTAATCCAGTAAATAAAGGATTGTTAAGTTGATAAGTACCATTGTTTATATTATAAGAAAACGGTCCAGTACCAAGTGAAGGATTTATATTTACGGTTAAAGTTCCGTTATTTCCTCCATTACAATCCGGTGGTGTTTGCGTTACACTTATAATATTTGGAATTGTTATTGGGGCAATCGTTAAGACATTAGTCACAAAAACACAACCTTTAGAATCAGTAATTTGAAATTGGTATGTTCCAGCAATCAAAGTTGAATAAATAAAGTTGTTTCCTGTTACAGGATTTAATGTACCAAAAGTACCACCATTAAATTTTATTTGATATTGATAGGTTGCTAACCCTCCATTAATGTTTACAGAAAGTGTAGCTGCAGGAGTTGCGCTACAATCAATAGCCTTATCTAGTGTAGCTGTAGCTGTTAGTGCAGGATTTATAACTTGTGAAACAGTAGCTTCGCAACCAAAAGCATCAATAACTTTTATGGTATAAGTATTTGGTGTAAGATTATTAAAAACAGGACTGTTTTGAAGTGCTCCATTATTAATTTGATATTGGTAAGGAGTTATTCCGCCAGTTGCCACAACAGTTATTGAAGCTCCATTCGTAGCATCATAACATAAGTCGGAAGTTGGATTTACTGTAAGAGTCGGATTCGTTGTTCCGTTAATTGTAAATGTATTCGAAACTTCACAATTATTTGCATCTTTTACCTTGATAGTATATAATCCATTTTGCGATAAACCTCCAAAAATTCCATTGTTTAGAGGTCCAACTATAGTTCCGTTTGGTAACGTAAGTGTAAATTGATAAGAACCCCAACCTCCAGTTGCAGTAGCATTTACTGAGCCATCATTAATACATGTTTTTGGGGAAAACGGAGCTGCTAATTGCAGCAAAGCAGGCGGAGAAGCTATGGTAACGGTAACTTCTCTAAAACAATTGGTTTGGTTATCTATAACTTTAACTATATAACTTCCAGAGACTAAATTTTGTAAAGTAATTGTAGTTGCAGTTTGGTTTGTAAAAGGCGTTCCATTATTTACGATATAAGAATAAGTAGTATTAAACCCACCAACTGTAAAAGTTGCTGCACCCGTTGCGGTATTAAAACAACTTACGTTTGAAATAACATTTCCAGAAAGTGTTATAGGCAACACTGCTGCAATTGATATATTTTGCTGAAAAACACAACCTTTACTATCGGTAACTTTTATTGTGTACGATCCAGATGTTAAATTTGTAAAAGTAGCAATCGTACCAGAAGTTGTCGTAGCAGTAATCAGTGATGTTGCGATAATCTGGAAAGTATAAGGCGCAGTACCACCAACAACTGTGGCAGATATTGTTGTTGTTAAGCTAGGGCAAGTTAATGCCGTATTTGTTAGTGTTAAAGCACTTGGTGCTATTGCATCAATTATCTGAATAGGCGTTGTGATCTTAGTACATAAATTAGCATCTCTTATAATAATTGTATAAGTACCAACTCCTAGATTAGCAAAAATTGGTGATGCTTGATAGGTGGTTCCATTAATGCTATATTGGTAAGGAGCTGTTCCACCTGTTACGTTTATTGCTTGAATTGAACCATTTACTAAACATGTTTTTTGTTGAATTAATTCAGAATTTCCATTTAAAACGGGTGGTTCGGTTATTGTTGCTGTTGTTGTATAAATACATTCACGATTTCCTTTTTTAAACTTAACGGTTATGGTATAAGTTGCCGGTGATAATGGAGAGAAAACAGGAGAACTTTGAAAATTAATTCCATCGATGCTATAAGTAACACTATATCCGTTTAAAGACCCCGTTGACATTGTTATAGAGCCATTAGCAAGACCATTACAAGTAACGTTTGTATGTGTTTCAGAAAAAGGCACAGGCGGCTCAAGACTTATTGTAACAAGATTTGATAAACTAGTACAGTTATTGTTATCTACAACTATAAATTGATACGTTCCTTGGTCGCCAATTTGAACATCAAATATTACACTTGTTTGATAAACATAGTTTGCTGGCGTAACAATAGTTCCATTATAGCTATAAATTGCATAATTATAAGGTGGTTGTCCACCTGTTGGATTTAACTGAATATTACCTTGTGTACAAGTAATGTTTTGAGATACACTAGCATTTAATGATAGATTTGAACCATTCAAAATTTCTACAGTTCTGGTATCCAAACACCCATCATCAGTAGAAGATTTTACAGTATAAATACCAGGACTTAAATTAGTAAACAAATAATTATTTACACCAATTGGTCCAACATTATTTATTACTGTTGCACCTTGTAACAACTGAAAATAAAATTGTCCAGGGACATTATCCATTTGCACCCGAATAGAGCCAAAACCATTGTTACATACTTTATCGGTTTTTATTATATCTACAGTAAAAGGAGTTGAAGTAATAGAAACTGGATATTCAAAGGTACAACCCGTATCAATTCCTGATTGTTTTATGTAAACGGTATAAGGACCTGCAACTGTTATCGGAAATACTGTAGTAGTAACAAATGGTCCAGCAGGATTTAAACTATATAAATATCCAGCCGAAGTATTGTTAATTGTAATTGAACCTGGAGTTGTACATACAATGTTTTTTGGAACGATGGTAGGACTTAACTGATTTTTATAAACATTAAAGAAAAAAGGCCTAAAACATCCATTTTGATAAAAAATAGTAATTCTATATTGTCCTGCTGTTGTAGCATCATAATTTGGACCTGTACCTACCTGCGTCCATGTACACGAAGGACTGGTGCTTGTATTTGGACATTGATTAATAAGTGGCGTTGGACAACTCCCTTCATTAAATCGTTCCCAAATAATACTGGTAGCATTGGTTATTCCTGTTTGAATAAATTCGTGATCGTCGTTTCCGCATAAAATAATTTTGGTTAGTTTGATACCGTCATTAGGGCAAATAACGAAGTTGCTGTAATTTGACAACGGGTTTACCGTTGGTGCGTCATCAAAATCTACAACAGTAACAGTAAGATTAAACGAAGCGCATGGATTCGGGATAGTTACTGCACAAGTATATACACCAATTGTACTCACCGTTACGCTTTGTGTAGTGCCAATTACTTGACCAGCAGAATTGGTCCATGAATAAGAAGTATATCCAACTGGACCTGTAAGCAATAATGTGTTTCCGCATAAAACCTCTGTTCTTGTATAATTACAATTAGAAATATTTGGTAAAGTATTAGTGGCGGCAGGATTTGGGAACTGACATATATTGCCGTTATTATAACTAGCGTTATCGGTAAATGTTTGGGTATTCTCCTCACCAGTATAGGATCCGTTTGCCTGATTTCTAATAATATTTTGACAAGAATCTACAATGTCATTACAGTCTCTAGGGGCTCTAACTTTTATTTTAATATTATAATCCAAACCGGTATTTTTTCGAACTAAAATATTAGGTATCGTAAAAACAAACTTTTTTGTTGTTGGATTGTAAGTGTAGGTTATACCAGAACCAGGCGGTATTATTATATCAACACCTAATACAGGAACTCCGCCATTGGAAGGAAAAACAAGATTTATAGGTAAATTATCAGTTATAACAAAACTTAATGCATTATCATTTCCAATGTTTTCAAAATTCAAATTATAATAAAATTCTTGACCTAATGCTAGAGTTGCATTTGAAATATCTACACCAGCCAGATTTTGAACTGTTTTAATAATAGGAATATCGGGTTCAATTACTTCAACATCAAAAGTGGTAAGAAAAAGATCGTACTTGTCTTGGGTTGAAGAAGCTTCTAAAATACAACCAGTTTCTCCATTTGGAATAATAGAATTTAAAGGGTTGTTAATCGCGTTCAGATGGGAATCCCATCCCAATGTGTTTATGCTTGCTGGATTTCTGTTTAAATTGAAGGCACCGTTAAGGGTTATTGTAGAGCTAAAATAATTTGGCGGGATTGGCGCAGGAGCTGGCAAAGGGGTATTATTTAGCGGAGTAAAAATAGCTGCCGAATTTGCTTTAATACGCAGACCATCACCAGCAATGCGGTTATCTCCTTCCAAAGACGACACACCAATTTTTGCTCTTACTGTTCTGGGAGCTGGAAGTGTTTCAAATCCCGAAATAGGAATATTAAGTGCACCAGCTCCTGAGGCAATTACTGCATAGCCATCAAAAGTCGTAATTTTTTTACTCGGCAAATTGATGTTTTCGTATACGATGACAAGCGTCCATCCACCTGCACCTCCACCAGGAACTCTAAATGGGTTAGTGTTTCCATTCAAATTTAATCTACCATCTAAACTTGCTTGAATATTTGCTGTAAAATAAGTTCCGTTTGGGTTTAAGTTTGTTGCAATTAGTGCTGTTACATCTGCATAACAAGCATAAGGACCGTGAGCTACATTTGTTTGATTGGCATCTATATTACTATTGTAAAGCACTTCTGAAGCTGTAATATCTTGATAAACACCTCCTGGAATTCGGAATTTTACTTTATTCCAATCTGCAGAACGCCCAGAAGCAGGATCATTACCAATATTGTAAAGATATGTTGCAGACCAATATAATCCTGCATGAACAATTTTTGAGCAATCTGGGTCTGCTAAAGCTAAGTTGGCACTACTTGAGTTAAATGTTGTTGCATTACCATCAATATCTATAAATTGTTGGTTTACATTATCGTTAGCTTCAGAGGCATTTCCGACAAGGTTGTAAGCAACGTTTGTAGGGACTTTACTCAAAATATTATTTGATATCATTGTCAAGTCGCCTCTAATTATACCATTATATTTTACATTAAAGACGTTTCTAATATTTGGATTTGTGGGATCAACTTGCGAAAAAACGTCAAGTGCACTTATAAAAATAAGTGTAAGCAATAGTAGATTTTTGATGGGTAGAATTCTTTTCATACGCTATAGTATCGGTAAGATCCAAATAGGGTCTTTGTATTTATTATTATAATTACTTTGGTAGGATTTTTTGGCATCTTCAACTTTGTCAAATCGCTCTAGATAGACATAATTCCAATCTCCAGATGCAGTGGTAAAAAAGCCGCTTTTTCTTAATCCTGCGGTTTTCTGTTCGGCAGTTTTCTTCTCTGCTATTGTTGTAGAGATTAATACTTTGGTTACCAAATAGAAACCTTTCTTGATTCCAGTATTTTTTTCTGGAAGCATTAAATAACTAATGTTTTCTGCTTCTGCGTTTTTGATAAATTCTTCAAGCTGCAGTTTTGTTTTAAGTTCTTGCTCGACAATGTCTTTAGTGTATACTTTTTTCTTATATCGAACAATTTCTTCTTGTTCCATTGTTTTAGTGCTATTGTCAACTTTCTTTTTAGGCGCAACTTCTTCTTCTTCGCTATCGCCAAAATTAAAAGTCAAAAATACATCGTGAGTGGCGCCAATATCTGTTAGCTTATTTACAATGTTTTTTTCATATGCATAACCAATAGCTATTTTTGGACTTATATTGATTCCTGCACCGCCAGAAATCCCATAAACAGAATTAAAACTTCCTTGTAACCAACCCATTTTTGGAGCATTGTAGACGATTCCGCCTGTATATTCCAAATCAGTATCTTTTTTATATTTTCCAATTGCAGTGATTGATAGGTTTGCATTTTCAAATAAGTTGTCCGATTCGTTTTTTTGGGTTTCAAATTTCAAATGACTTACATAGGTTTTGTTGGCAAAATCTGTTGTTTGTTTTTTTATCCTGAAATTATAATCAAATAGATTGGGAACCGTTATTCCAAAATTAATGCGACTTAATTGAAGCGAAACACCTGGATTTAGTATAATAGAATTTGTTTTTTCAAAATTTTGAAATATAGGATCACTTTCCTGTCCGAGTTTGAATAAATTCGAATTCAAATCAGTATTAAAAGCAATAATATTAAAACCTAGTGACAACACATTTTCTTCATTTAAATTAATCCCTTTTGCATAATTTGCTATAGCTCCAAAACTTTTGAAAACACCAACCGTTTTTTGATAAACGCTTAAGCCGTAACCACTTTTTTTATAATTATTCGAATTAAAATTTAATAAATACGTTTTTGGCGCATCTGCCAAATCAGAACTTTGGTTTCTGTAAAAAGCCAAAATCTCAGTTTTTTTTGGATTAAAAACACTCAATCCAGGATTTATTATTGTTGTATTGTATTTTAAGAACGATTGCAAAGGCATATCAAACTGATCTACAATGTTTTGGGCTTTTACGCTTCCAAAAACAAAAATGAATACTACTAAATTGACAACAAATTTTATTCCCATATTTATTTTAAAATTGATATGGTTCCTTTTTCTAAAACCGAACTATCTTTCATTATTTTATAATAATAAACAGTGTTTTCTTGAACTGGAGTTTCGGGCCAATTGTTTAAATAGTTTTTAGATTGAAATAATATTTCTTGTCTAGAAGTAAATATAACTACTTCAACATCATCTTTATAGGCAAATTCTTCTGGTATTATCCACGAATCGTTAAAACCATCGTTGTTTGGTGTAATCGCATTTGGAACAAATAAATTTGAAACTTTATTATTTGCTACAATTGTAAATATTTTTTCAACTGTACAACTTCCAAAAGTTCCTATCAAAGATATCTTCCCGGGCTGACTAACTGTTAAACTTGGCGTTGTAACATCAGGTTGTCCTTCTATTTTCCAAATATAGGAGTCGGCGCCAGATGCAGTGATAGTTAAGGTTTCTCCTTGTGCAATTTCTATATTCGAATCATATCCAGGCGTAAGTAACAAATCTGGAACAGCTCTTTTAATACTTAAAGTATTTGTAGTAACTTCACAATCTAAATATCCTAATTTTAAATAATAATCACCTTCAATACTTGTAGAATAGGTTTGCGAACTACTTATACTCAACGCGCTTCCAACCTTGTACCATTTATAGGAATATAAATTATTTAAAATACTAGGTGTTAGCAAAGCGGTTGGGTTTGCATTACATAAGAAAAGAGCATTGCTTGAGATAGTTGGGTTTACATTAAATTTTAAATTTACAGTTATTGGATTTGAAGTAATAATGTTACCGTTTGAAAGAATAACATTCAAAACATAAGTTCCATTATTTGCAAAATTATTTACAAGAAGTGAATTGGAATTGGCACCAGATATTGCAGTAGACTTGAACCATTGGTAGGTTATTGGTGCGCCAGAAGTTAATACGTTGCTTCCTATATTGGTTGTAAATGAAGTTAATGCCAAAGTTGTTGTACTACTTACACAAGAAGTATATCCTGGCTCGTGGTTTACTACTAAGTTATAACTCGAAGGATAAGTAACCACGACACTCGTTTCTTTTTGAGAAATGCATCCTGAATTTTGATTTACAATTACCTTGTAGGTACCTGATTCATTTATTACAAAAGTGCTTTGATTTCCAGTTTGCAACACACCACCTTTGTACCAGCTATATGTTGGAGAAGCTGCATTAGTTGTTACGGAAAGGGTAACGTTTTGTCCTGGAATTATTGTTAAAGCTGGACCCGAATCAAGCGCAAGAATATAATTTTGTGACGTAATTGTAATTATATTGGAGGCTGTAATACAAGCATTATTTGTTATTTTCAAAGTATATGTTCCAGGTGTCGTTGCAGTATAAGTCGCTGTATTACTATTCGGAATTGCTTGATTTTCCTTATACCATTCGTAGGTATAAGTACTTGATATTAAAGAACTTGTCATAACAATTCCTGCTGGCCCGCATAACAAAGTACTAGGAGCGTTTATAGTTAGCACTTGTGCAGGAACCGTTGTCATTGT
Source organism: Flavobacterium sp. (assembly GCA_043771555.1). Taxonomy (GTDB): domain Bacteria; phylum Bacteroidota; class Bacteroidia; order Flavobacteriales; family Flavobacteriaceae; genus Flavobacterium. Next base: position 18,642 of record JAYVHB010000001.1, read on the forward strand.
GACCGCATTAGATTGTGAGTTTGTTGGACAGCTTCCATAATCTATTTTGCAGTAATAAATTCCAGAGGATGTTACTGCTAATGTGGCTCCTGTTTCTCCCGGAATTTGTATATTGTTTTTAAACCATAAGTAGGTAAGTTGCGGAAAACTAGTAGGTGTATTGCCAGAAGCATCAGGAGTAATACTTAAGTTATAGATACTGTTTTCGCAGAATGATTGGCTAGCAACTTCATTATTAATTTTGAAAGCTTGTTCATACGATTTATACAATGCTGGAAAAGCATCACTCATAGCACTAGTAGCTGCAGGCAATGTGCTTTTTATTCTGATTCTAAAATTTGTGCCATTTATAGTTGTTGGCATCTGAAAGTTGCTTATTGATACTGGTGATGTTGTAGCTGTAGTTGTGGTTAAAAGAATTGGATTAGCAAAACTTCCAGATCCATCAGAAAGTTCTACTCTAAATACATTTCCAGCTTGTAAATTTGAAACAGGAGAAAAAACAAAGCTTAATGAGAAATTATTAAAACTAGACGATGCGCATACAGCAGTAAACCCCAAAACAGGCTTATTGATATTTATTTGCCCAAATGAAAATCCAATTTTCAGAGTTATTAACAATGTAAGCAAGAATGTACTAAATAATTTTTTATTCATAAAATTTAACTTAAATTATTAAATTTCAAATAGTTGTAAAAAAGGCTTGTTTTTACGCAGAAGCAAAGATATATATTAATAACTTATAAAATCCAAATTCTTACAAATATTTTCACTTAATCCGATTATTTTGCTTTTAATCGATTTATTTTTTTCCTTAGCCATCATTATTGTTGATAACTTTGTAAATTTTGGGTTTAATAAAATTTCTTACATTTGTAGAAATAATCAACATAAATGTCAGAAGATAAATCGCTTAATTTTTTAGAACAAATTATAGAAGACAGTTTAGCAAACGGTTTTTTTCAAAATAAATTACGTTTTCGGTTTCCGCCAGAGCCAAATGGCTATTTACATATTGGTCATGCCAAGTCTATTTGTTTGAATTTTGGTTTGGGAATTAAGTACAATGCACCAGTAAATCTTCGTTTTGATGATACCAATCCCGCCAAAGAAGAGCAAGAATATGTTGATACTATTAAAGAAGACCTGCAATGGCTAGGTTTCCAATGGGCAGAAGAACGCTATGCTTCGGACTATTTTCAGCAGCTTTATGATTGGGCCGTTTTGATGATTAAAAACGGAAAGGCTTATGTAGATTCGCAATCGTCAGAAGACATGGCAACTCAAAAAGGAACGCCTACTCAACCAGGAATTGATGGCCCTTTTCGAAATCGATCAATAGAAGAAAATTTATTTTTATTCGAAGCCATGAAAAATGGCGATTTCGAAGAAGGCAAACATGTTTTAAGAGCCAAAATTGACATGACCTCCAAGAATATGTTAATGCGTGATCCACTCATTTACAGAGTGTTGCATCGTCATCATCACCGTACAGGAAATGATTGGAAAATTTATCCGATGTACGATTTTGCACATGGAGAAAGCGATTATATCGAGCAAATTTCGCATTCTATTTGTACTTTAGAATTTGTAATGCATCGTGAATTATACAACTGGTTTTTGGATCAAATTTATGATGAAAACAAGGTTAGACCTAATCAATATGAGTTTGCTCGTCTGAACTTGAACTACACTGTAATGAGTAAACGAAAACTCTTACAACTTGTTCAAGATAAAGTAGTTAATGGATGGGACGATCCGCGAATGCCTACTATTTCTGGCTTGCGTCGTCGTGGATATACTGCAAAATCTATTAGAAATTTTTGTGAAACTATCGGTGTTGCCAAACGTGAAAATATTATTGATGTTTCGCTTTTAGATTTCTGTCTTCGTGAAGATTTGAACAAAACAGCACCAAGAGTTATGGCGGTTTTAGATCCTATAAAACTCGTTATTACCAATTATCCAGCCGATAAAGAAGAGTTTCTCGATGCAGAAAACAACCAAGAAGACGAAACGGCAGGTTTCAGAAAAGTACCGTTTTCTAGAGAATTGTATATAGAGAAAGAAGACTTTCTAGAAGTAGCACCAGCCAAGTTTTTTAGGTTGAGTATCGGTAATGAAGTGCGACTAAAAAACGGGTATATCATTAAAGGAGAGAGTGTTACAAAAGACGTTAACGGAAACATTACTGAAATTCAAGCTACTTATGATCCCGATTCTAAATCAGGAAGTGGAAGCGAAGCCAGCCAACGAAAAGTGGCTGGAACCTTGCATTGGGTTTCTGTAAAACACACTGTTGAAGTTGAAGTTCGTATGTACGACCGCCTTTTTATCGATGAAGCACCAGACAGTCACAAAGAGAAAAATTTCTTGGAGTTTATGAATAAATCATCGCTAGAAATCGTCAAAGGTTTCGTTGAACCTAGTCTGGCTGAAGCAAAAATTGGCGATCAATTTCAGTTTCAACGTTTGGGTTATTTTGTTGTTGATAAGGATTCAACTAACTCAAAATTAGTATTTAACAAAACTGTTGGTCTCAAAGACGCTTGGGAAGAAAAAGGTAAAAAAGAAGAAAATTTGTTGATGAATTTGCAAAAAGAAATCAATAAATATGTAAAAGAAAAAGACGAAGCTGCAGCTCAAATTATTTTGAATCCAATAATCGAAACCATAAAATCTATTGATAATTATAGTTTAGTTTTAAATTCGGTGGTAAAAAATATCAAGAACGATAATAATGCGTTGTTGTTTTCTAATTTAATTTTGAATCATTCCGATAAAATTTCTGCCAAAGATTTTGAAACGGATGTAATTTCAAAACTATACTCGATGTCGTTAAAAAGTCAATTGGCTTCGGTTCGAATTTTAGGAATTCAAAATTTAAAAAATGATTCGGTTAATTTTGCAAATTTTCAATCCCAATTATCAGAATTAAAAAATTCTGAAAAGAACGAGAAAGTTTTAGAATTGTTATAATTTAAAAGATAATAGTTTTTAGCAATTATACAATCCGCTTTTGAGTGGATTTTTCTATTATATTATTTTTCTATCATAAAATCAAAAATTATAGATTTTTACAAAAAAAGCGACATCATATTTTAATTTTAACAAATTAAAAAAAACATGCAAGGTGTTTTTACGTTTTTGAAATTATCGTTAAAAAAATCTCTTTATTTCGATTTTTGGTTAAAAAATTAAAAAAATCATTTAAAATTAGTTTACAGTTGTTAGTTTATAGTAAACTAACAACTGTAAACTTAATTGCATAAAAAAAGAGTTCAATTTCTTGAACTCTTTTAAGTATCTTTTAAAAAATCTATGTTTCCGAAGTATCACTCGGATTAAAATCTGCTGATGTATGATCGATAGTTTTCTTTACACGTTTCGGCTGGTTTTTCATGGTTTCGCCAATTTGATTACTTGCCGTAAAACTAGCCACCATATTGTTGAGCATATCACTTCCAGCTTGTGGTGAGTTTGGTAATAAAATCAAATTCGAATTTGTATCTGCTCCAATCGCTTGCAACGTATCATAATGTTGTGTCACAACGATTAACGCCGATGCTTCTTGACTGTTTATTCCAACACGATTCAAGACTTCAACACTTTCTACCAGTCCACGAGCAATTTCTCGACGTTGGTCAGCAATACCTTGACCTTGTAATTTCTTGCTTTCGGCTTCGGCTTTTGCTTTGGCAACAATACGAATACGTTGTGCTTCACTTTCAAACTCAGCAGCGGTTTTTTCACGATCGGCAGCATTAATTCTATTCATCGCATTTTTCACCTGAATATCGGGATCGATATCCGTAACCAACGTATTGATAATATCATAACCATAGGTGGTCATGGCTTCGTTCAATTCGCGTTTTACGGCAATGGCAATATCGTCTTTTCGAACAAAAACATCGTCCAAAATTAGTTTAGGAACTTCGGCACGAACCACGTCAAATACATACGCCGTAATTTGATCATGAGGATATTCGAGTTTATAAAAAGCATCATATACTTTTTCTTGAATCACTTTAAATTGTACCGAAACTTTCATTTTGATAAAAACGTTGTCTTTGGTTTTGGTTTCGATCAAAACGTCCAATTGTTGAATACGCAAGTTTACTCGTCCGGCAACACGATCAATAACTGGAATTTTAAGTTGCAAACCTGAGTTGCGTATGCTTGTAAATTTCCCAAAACGTTCAATAACTACGGCGGTTTGTTGTTTTACGGTAAAAAAAGAGGAAAGTAGTAGAAAAATTCCTAAAACTAGAAAGCTGTAAAATAAAATATCCATTTTTTTGATTTTAGTTTGTTATATAAGTTATACGATAGAATTTTTATAAAGTTACAAAAAAAAGACTTCGGTTAGGAAGTCTTTAATATTATAAAGTGGCTATTGCTTTTTCAATTCTTTTAATCGTTTCTTCTTTTCCAATAACTTCAATAATATCAAAAAGATGTGGCCCTTTTAGTGCGCCAACCAAACTCAAACGGAAAGGTTGCATGACTTTTCCCATCCCGATTTCGTTTTCGGTCATCCAGTTTTTTACAATTGTTTCAATATTTATAGAAGTAAAATCTTCAATATTTTTTATAACAGAAATCAATTGTCGCATCAAATCAGGCGTTTCTTCTTTCCAGTTTTTGGCCGCTTTTTCATCATATGAAGTTGGAGCAACAAAGAAATAATCTGACAAATCCCAAAATTCAGAAACAAAATTGGCACGTTCTTTTATCAACGAAACAATTTTTATTAGTTTAGTTTCTTCAACAGAAATATTTTTTTCCGAAAGAATTTTTCCAAAAGAATTCGCCAAACTTTCATCAGTTTGCTTCTGTAAATATTGATGGTTGAACCATTTGTTTTTTTCGGGATCAAATTTGGCACCAGATTTATGAATTCTCGTCAAATCGAATTTTTCTACTAATTCGTTTAACGTAAATATTTCTTGTTCGGTGCCGTCATTCCAACCCAAAAGTGCCAAAAAGTTGATTACGGCTTCTGGGAAAAAGCCAACTTCTTTATAGCCGTTCGTTTTTGTCATGCTGGAAGCATCTTTCCATTCTAACGGAAAAACAGGAAAACCAAGTTTGTCGCCATCTCGTTTGGATAATTTTCCGTTGCCAACAGGTTTCATTATCAAAGGTAAATGTGCAAATTGCGGTGCTTCCCAACCAAAACTTCGGTACAACATGACGTGCAATGGCATAGACGGTAACCATTCTTCACCACGAATGACATGACTGGTTTCCATCAAATGATCGTCGACAATATTTGCCAAATGATAGGTTGGCATGCCGTCGCTTTTGAACAAAACTTTGTCGTCCAACAAGCTGGTTTCAAATTTTATATCGCCACGAATAATATCTTGTAAATGCAAGGTTTCGTCAACAGGTGTTTTAAAACGGATTACATAATCTTCGCCATCGGCAATTCGTTTGTCGGTTTCATGACGCGATTGTTGCAACGACGTATCCATTTTTTCACGAATGCTATGGTTGTAAATGAAGGTTTTTCCTTCGGCTTCGTGTTGTTTTCGCAAAGAATCCAAAGCTTCGGCAGTATCAAAAGCATAATACGCATTTCCAGATTCGATAAGTTCATCAGCATATTTTTTATAAATTTCTTTTCGTTCGGATTGTCTGTAAGGTCCAAATTTTTCGTTTTTGCCAATCGTTTCATCTGGAGCAATCCCCAACCAATCTAAAGCATCCAAAATATATTTTTCAGCACCTTCCACATAGCGATTCTGATCTGTATCTTCTATTCGTAGATAGAAAACACCATTGTTTTTTTTAGCAAATAAATAATTGAATAAGGCAGTACGAACACCACCAATATGAAGTGCTCCCGTCGGACTTGGTGCAAAGCGCACCCGAACTTGTTTTGACATTTTGTTGAATTTTGTGCAAAGATAAGATTTTTAAATTCCAAAAAAATAAATTCCAAATCTCAATTTCTAGCATTAAATAGCATTAAAGAATAAATCGAAATCCTTTAAAATCTTTTTTTATTTTTGAGTTTTCATCGATTGCTTGTTGCATTTTATTTGATAAGATATCGATGAGATAATCTTTAATTAAGTTTGTGTTTGATCCATAATAGTGTTCAACCAAAAGACTATTATAATTTAAACTTTCATTATTGAAACTAAACAATGGAAAACCTTCCTTCATCAATAAGAAGTTTATCAGAAGTCTTCCTGTTCTTTTGTTTCCATCTACAAATGGCTGATGTATCCATATTTCCTGAGCTAGAAAAGCACATTTTTCTATAATGTTTTTGGAACTTCTATGTATTGTTTCTAGCAATTGTTCCATGTTTTTATGAACATTTTCTGGAGAACTCAAAGGCATTATTTTTTCAATTTCAACATTATTTTTCTTTATCGAAATTACATTTTGACTAATTTTAAATTCGTTAGTATGTTGCCCTTTTTCTTTAGCCGAAAGGTAATAATCATCATTCCACAAGCTTCCTATAGTCAACCAATTGAGTTCTATTAGCAGTTTTATAGTTAATTCTTCTTTATTTCTAACAGCCAACAACATTCTTTTCAAAGCACGATACATTCCTTTTTGTTCCAAAATATCCGAGTTTCGAATATTATTTCCAGAAATGGTATCGCTTGTAAACAATTCGGTTGTTTGAACTAAAGACAATAGATTTCCTTCCAATTTATTGGTAGCGTATACATATTCGAACAAAGATGCTTGTTCCTCTTCTAGAGAAATAGTCGTTTGAATTTCGTTATACTTTTTTAATAGATTTTGTAAATCTTTCATAATTTCTTTGATTCGAAATTAAATTTTTCTTTGCGCTCTTCGTGAAAAAACTTAGTTTACTTAGTGGTTATTCACTTCATTTCCACTGGAACCCTTTTATTCATAACCGCAAACCAAAGCGGCGGAAAAAACGATAGCACCATGCTGGTAGGATATCCATAAGGCATTTGTGGCGAAACGTCGTGGTATTCCAAAATTTGATATTCTTTTTGCGATTTGTAATGATGATCGCTGTGTCGTGTCAATTCATACAATACGATTCGTCCTAAAACGTGATTGGAGTTCCAAGAATGTTTTTCGGAAACTCGTTCAAACCTTCCGGATTCCAACTTATTTCTTTTCAGACCATAATGCTCAATATAATTGATGGTTTCTAATAACAAAAACCCAACAATTCCAGCAAACAAGGCAACAAAAAATGCAATTTTTCCAAAAGCTATATAAATAAGGAGCAAATAACTTATTTGAATCATCGTAAACCAAAACATATCACTTTTCAAATCGTAAATTTTTTTGTTTTCAGATTTATTCAGTCGCAACTGAATTTTCCATGCTTCACGATACGTTCCTGTTACCGTTTGCCACCAAAAAGCATACAAACTCTGATTGTATTTTGCTGTCGAAGGATCGTTTGGTGTCGATACATGCAAATGATGCCCGTGATTGTGCTCTATAAAAAAATGAGTATAATGGCTTGGCAACAACAAGAGTTTTCCCATCATTTTTTCCGAAAAAGTTTTGCGATGTCCAAGCTCATGACCAACATTAATTCCGTTGGCTCCAAGAATTATGCCTAGGCTAAAAATAATCCCTGCAATTTCGGTATAAGTCAAATTAAAATTAACAACTATGTATAAAGAATAAAGTAATGACGCATAAACAATTGGCACATTTAGATACAACAAAATATTGAAAATCTTGTTGTCAAGTCGATTTTTGATTTCGGTTTCCGAATAATTGGTAGCATCAATTGGCATAATAAGTTCGGCAACCGGAATCATCACAAAAGCATAAACTAGTGCCGACCAACACCAAACTCCTTGATAATGAATTCCTAACATACCAATTATAGGAACAGAATAGGCCCATAAATATTTCATATCGAGATTATTTTTTCATAAAATTACAAAAGTTTTTTTAATGTTTTGTTATGAAACAAAAATTGTAACTTTATCGGTTATAAAAACACGATTGCAATTTTGGAAAATTCGAATATTATTTATCGCAAACTTGAAGAATTTATCAAGAAATATTATACCAACGAACTCATTCGTGGAACCATATTTTTTGTTGGGTTAGGCTTGTTGTATTTTATTTTTACACTTTTTGTAGAATATTTTTTGTGGCTAAAACCAACGGCACGAACCATTTTGTTTTGGACTTTTATCCTCGTGGAACTTTTTTTGTTAGCACGATTTATATTTTTTCCTTTATCCAAATTGTTCAAGCTTCAAAAAGGAATCGACTTCAACGAAGCGTCAAATATAATCGGGAACCATTTTACGGAAGTGAGCGACAAGCTTACTAATTTTTTGCAATTGTCGCAAGATCCAAATAAGTCGGAACTTTTATTGGCTTCGATAGATCAAAAAGCCAATTCGTTGCAACCGATTCCTTTTGGAAACGCAATCAATTTTAATAAAAATAAAAAGTTTTTGCCATTAGCGATTCTGCCAATTTTATTTTTTGCCTTTTTCTATCTTTCAGGAAATAGTGGCATGATTTCGCAAAGTTTGAATCGTGTTGTCAATTTCAAACAACAGTTTTTGCCGCCAGCACCTTTCAAATTTCAAATTCTAAATGAGAAATTGCAAACCGAACAAAACAAAGATTTCTTTCTAAAAGTTAAAACTGAAGGAAAAGTAATTCCTGAAAATGCGATGATTTATATCGATAACGAAAGTTACTTTATGGAGAATATCAAACCTGGCGAGTTTCAATTTAAGATTTCAAAACCTGCCAAAAACGTGACTTTTCATATTGAAGCCAATGCTGTTTCGTCTTCCGATTATGAGTTGCAAGTGGTTTCTGTTCCGTCGATTGCCAATTTCGAAATGGTTTTAAACTTTCCGTCGTATCTCAATAAGAAATCCGAAGTTATAAAAGGAACCGGAAACGCAATTATTCCCGAAGGCACAAATGTTACTTGGCGTATGAACACTATTGCTACGCAAAAAGTTGAGTGGGCAAGTGCGCAAACCAAAACTTTATTTTCAAAAGCAAATAACAGTTTTTCGTTAACCAAAAATATTTCTCAAAATACAGATTATCAGATTCTTACTTCAAATGATAAAGTCGCTGACTACGAAAAATTGAATTATCAATTATCAATAGTTAAAGATCAATATCCAACAATCAACGTCAATAATGCGCCAGACACGCTTAAAGTTGAAAAAAACTATGTACTCGGGCAAGTTTCAGACGATTATGGTTTGTCGAAACTTACGGTTGTTTATTATCCGAAGAACAATCCTAACAATGCCAAACGTGGTTTGATTGCCATCAAAAAAGATGTGTACGATCAGTTTGTTTTTGCTTTTCCGAGCACGCTTCCTGTAGATGCTGGTGTAGATTATGATTATTATTTTGAAGTTTTTGATAACGATGCCATTCACAATTACAAGTCGACAAAATCATCTGTTTTTTCAAATCGTATTTTGACTGATGTTGAAAAAGAAGATAAAAACTTGCAACAACAAAATGTCAATATCAATGGCTTGGCCAAATCGATTAAAGCTCAAGACAAGCAAATTTCGGAACTAGAGAAACTTCAAAAATCTGGAAAAGAAAAAGAGTCTTTAGAATTTAAAGACCAGCAAAAAGTAAATGATTTTATTAACCGTCAGAAACAACAAGACGAATTGATGAAAGAATTTTCAAAAAAAATGGAAGACAATCTCGATAAATTTAAAACGGATAAGAAAGACGAGTTTAAAGAAGAATTGCAAAAACGTTTAGAAAAAGCCGACAAAGATTTAGAAAAAAACGCCAAACTTTTGGACGAGCTTAAAAAATTGAATGATAAAATTGCTAAAGAAGAATTGTTTGAAAAACTTGAAAAATTTAAACAAACCAGTAAAAACCAAACCAAAAATTTAGAGCAATTGGTCGAATTGACCAAGCGTTATTATGTTCAGAAAAAAGCAGAACAAATAAAAGACAAGCTAGAAAAATTGTCTGAAAAACAAGAAAAACTTTCAGAAGAAGAAAATGAAAATACAGCCGAAAAGCAAGAAGAAATCAATAACGAATTCGACAAAATTCAAGAAGAATTAAAAGAATTAGAAAAAGAAAACAAGGAATTAAAAAAACCAATGGATCTCGATAAGGATTCCGAAAAAGAAAAAGCAATTGACGACGATCTCAAAAAAGCTTCGGAAGAATTGAAGAAAGACAAAAAGGCTTCTGCCAAACCAAAACAGAAATCTGCCGCCAAAAAGATGAAAGAAATGTCGTCCAAAATGGAGTCTGAAATGGAAGGCGGTGAGATGGAACAAATGGACGAAGATGTTGCCATGTTGCGACAAGTGCTCGACAATCTTTTGGCATTTTCATTTTCGGAAGAAGAAGTTATGGGACAATTTAAAGGTTTAAAACGTGGTTCACCAACTTTCAACAAATACCTCAAAACCCAACAAGACTTGAAGTTACAATTCAATCATGTGGACGATAGTTTATTTGCTTTATCGTTACGAAATCCAAAAATTGCCGAAGACGTAACCAAAGAAATCGGAAACGTACATTACAATACAGATAAAGCTTTGGAAAACCTTGCCGATGCGAACATTCCAAAAGGAACCTCTTACCAACAATATGCCGTTTCTTCTGCAAACAAGCTTGCCGATTTACTAAGCGATATTCTCAACGGAATGCAAAATTCCATGTCCATGTCGGGCGCTGGAAAAGGCGGAAAACCAAAACTCGGAAAAGGCGAAGGATCTGGAATGCAATTGCCTGACATTATTAAAAAACAAGGAGAACTTGCAGAGAAAATGGGTGGAAAAAAACCTGGTAAAAAACCAGGCGATAAACCTGGCGATGGCAAAGAAGGAAAATCGGGTGAAGGGAAAGAAGGTAAAGATGGAGAAAAATCTGGCGGAAAAGATGGTAAAGGAAAAGACGGAAAAGACGGTAAATCTGGTTCAGGCGGTCAAGGTGAAGGTGATGGAGAAGAAGGAGATGAAGGCGAAGGCGACGCAAAAGCAATCATGGATATTTACAAAGAACAAAAACAATTGCGTGATGCCTTGCAAAACGAACTAAATAAAAAAGGATTAGGCGGAGCTGGGCAAAATGCGCTCGACCAAATGAAACAAATAGAAAAGCAATTGCTCAATAAAGGTTTCAATAATGAAGCTTTGCAAAAAGCGTTGAATCTCAAATACGAATTATTAAAACTCGAAAAAGCGGTTCAGCAACAAGGCGAAGAACAAAAACGCCAGTCTGAAACTAATAAAAAAGAATTCAATAACACCACAAACGCATTGCCAGCTTCGTTACAAGAATACATAAAAAGTGTAGAAATTCTAAACCGTCAAAGCTTACCTTTGCGTTCCAATTACAACCAGAAAGTTCAAGAATATTTCAAAGCCAATGATAAGTTATAACTACGAAACCGATTTTCAACTCGACGACGAAGCCAAATTTTCCAATTGGATTTCGCAAATAATTCTTTCCGAAAACAAGAAAGAAGGCGACATCAATTACATTTTTTGCGACGACGAATACCTAGTTCAAATCAATGAGCAGTATCTCAACCACGACACCTTGACCGATATTATAAGTTTCGATTATTCGCTTGGCAACGAACTTCACGGCGACATTTTCATATCTGTCGAGCGAGTTCGTGACAACGCCAGCGATTTCGATGTGACATTCGAGCAAGAAATTCTCCGCGTTATGGCGCACGGAATTTTACATTACAGCGGTTACAAAGACAAAACCGAACAAGACGAAACTATCATGCGCAACAAAGAAAACGAAAAAATTAAAATGTTCCACATGGAACAATTACAAAACTAAAAATTCAAAGCAAAATATTTCCGGTTTTTTTTTGGAGCTATTTCCCGCTTTCCGTTCCAATCTTTTTAGTCGTCACTTCGCAAGCTCAGGACAACAAAAAAGGATTTCCACTTTAATCGGGGCTAGGGGTTATTCGTTCAATTTTATATTTAAAATTAGTGCTGGTGCGTTAAATTATTAATTTATTTAATCAAAAATATTATATTGCTGTTCATTGACATTTTGATTTTTTTGAAAGTCTTTTAATAATTC
>JAYVHB010000002.1:0-59913 GCA_043771555.1 Flavobacterium sp.
GCATCTTCAATTTTGCCTTCGCAAATTACATTTGGATATTTTGCATCTATAATTTCTTGTGGAAAAGAACGCCCTGCTAAATATAATTTCAAAGAAGGAAAAATGGAATGTAATTTGGGCCAGCATTTTTTTAAAAACCATTCAACCGCTTCACTATTCGGCATCCAATCCATCGAGCCAAGATGGAAAAGTGACATTTCCGTTTCTTCATTAGCATCGAAAAAGTATTCTTTAAAATCCAGACTTACCGGTACTGTTAACAAAGGGCCTTTGAATGAAAGTTCTCGGAAGTTATTCTCATCAACAGATGTTATGGCTATAATAGCATCTATTTTTTTCAACACATCCAATTCATATTTTTTCAACCGCGTCGAAAGAAATTTCAGATAATTTTTTCGAAAAATATTTTTATCATCTTTTGCAAGTCTTTCCCAAATAATATGTTCTACATTATGAGCTCGCAAAACAATTTTAGCAGGTGAATTTTTTCTTATGCAATCAATATAGGGTGCAGTATATAAGGTTTCTAATTGAATAACATCAAAGTTATTCGCTCGTAAAATATTTTCTAATTCTTTCTCAACTTCTTCACTGTAAAACCTGATAATATTATATGATTCGGAGGTAAATAAATTTTTAATAATTCCGATAACGCTGATTTTTGTATCTATTGTTACTGAGTTAAAATGTAGTGTGTTTCGTAGGTTTTCCGGTATCATCAATGGATTTACAAAATGCTTTTTCGTATTAAGCGCAAATTGATGTACCTCATTTCCTGCCTCAATCAATGCTTGCGCCATATTCATCATTGCAATATTTCCTCCATCGATGGCAGGATAAGGTATGCGATGACTTATTTGAAGAATTTTCACTTTTGTTTGGCCTGTATTAGATTAAAAAAATATAACATAAAAGGTTTATTTTCTGTTATCGATTTAGAAACTTAATTATGATTTTTTAAAAAGTCTGTTAAAATATCTTGTATAAGTATCCTTATCAAAAAGTCCGCTGTCGGTCGTTGCTTTATAGGTAAGAAAAATCCCTATCGGTAAAAGAATAATAGAGGAAAGCCACATCCCTTTCCAAGGTAAAATTACTCCTTCGCGCGCAAATTTTTCACCTGAAATCGAGATGATATGATAAATTAAAAAGAATATAATCGATACTACAACAGGTGTTCCTAATCCTCCTTTTTTTATGATTGCTCCCAATGGAGCGCCAATAAAAAATAATATAAGGCAAGCAAAGGATAGAGTAAATTTCCTTTGCCACTCGATCTGGTGCTTGGCGAGACTTTTTGATTTTATCTCCATATCCTGAACCATATCATCAGTCATGTTTTTTAAATTTCGTACAGAATATGTGGCTGTGGAAACAATCATTTTCTGACGATCGGCCGGAAAATATTTTATGAAATCAGTATTATTTGATAATGGCACAAAAGCAGTTTGTGTTTTTCCGGTGTCGATATTTATCATTCCGGTCAGCACTTTATAAAATTCATTTTGTTTATCCTTTATTTTTTTCTCAAGAGAATCCGATGCAAAACTTAATTGTCGCAGATTCAACATCTGATAATTGTCTTTGAAGAGCTGTTCATTCGTACGAGTCATTTTAAAAGAACTCAAATCAAAACGTACAAGCTCTTCTTCGAACTCCGATCGCATCAACGGTCGCGATGATCTTCCGGGTTTGTTTTCTCTTTCTTCATAACTGGATCCTTTGTATAAATAGAGAAGAAGGTAACGTTCATCATCAGACATAGCCATTTTACCGCTTTCAGCTAAAATCAGTTTTGTATTTCCACGATTTTCGGAGTGATCATAAATCATAATATTCCTTAAGGTTTGACCATCGCTTTCTTTTTTCCCGACTCGAATAGAATAACCATCAATTCCATTATAAAAAATTCCTTCTTTAATAAGTAAAGCCGGTTTTTGTTGCCTTACATCATACAGTAAAGCATTCATTTTAAGATTAGCTATAGGCAAAATATAATTGCTAAAGTAAAATGCAGAACCACAAATCAGGAAAGCAGTAATTATCAATGGCCGCATGATACGTTGCAATGAAACTCCGGCCGATTTACAAGCTGTAATTTCGAAATGTTCGGCCAGATTACCGAAAGTCATTAATGATGATAGCAATAGTGAAAGTGGCAAGGCAAGAGGAACAAGCGTTACCGACACATAAATCATAAGTTTAATGATGATAATCGTATCAATTCCCTTACCTACAAGATCATCAATGTATTTCCATAAAAACTGCATTAATAATACAAAAAGTGAAATAATAAAGGTAATGACCATTGGCCCGGCAAAAGCACGTAAAACAAGGAGAGTTAATTTCTTCACGTTATATTTGCAACATAAAAAATGAAGGTGCAAGTTACTAATTTCAATTTTAGTCAGGGAGAAGCTTCAGCTATTTGTGAACGTAATTTTTTTCTGTTGAAAAACAGTGCAACTCAAAAAATTATGGACCTTTTTGGTATGCTTGAAATGGAAATGAAGAAAGAGCTAATTCATTATTCTATTGATTTAAAAGAATTAAATACATCCTCCGGAAAAATTTTTCGTGGCGAGAATTACAAGTCTTTTCCTTACATCGTTTTAGATTGCCCGCGTTTATTTTCGACGAATTCTGTTTTTGCTTTTCGTTCCATGTTTTGGTGGGGTCATGAATTCAGTTTTACCTTGCATCTGCAGGGTGAAGCGTTGATAAAATACAAGAAATCACTTAATGAAAACTTAAGCCGTTTGTCAGGACAAGATGTTTACTATTGTGTTAACGACACACCCTGGCAATATAATTTTGATCCGGAAAACTATTTACCTGTTGAGGATATAATCGACAGGAGGGAAGAGCTATTTAAAAAGCCTTTTATAAAAATAAGCCGTAAGCTAAATGTTGATGAATACACAAAAGCCTACGATTACGCTAAGGAATCGTTTAAACTTTTTATGGGGTTGTTAAAAAATAGTGATTAAGAGCCGATGATATGCATCAACGAATGAATCTGGCTATTCCAAAGCATTGTATTTGCTTCTTTTTCCTCTGCTTCAGCAAAATCAGTTATTATTAAAGCAACATCGCCTGTAATTTCATCCTGAATGATTTCAAACTGAAAATAAGTTTCGTCCTTTTTATCATCTGTCACCCATTTATAGCGGATAAACTGATTGTCTTTTTTACTTACAATACGAGCTCGTTGTTCGGTACCGTCCCAATGAAAGATGAAATCACCCTCACGAATAGTAACCTTGTCTGCAAACCATTCTTCCAGGCTGCTGGCATTACTGAGGTAATTATAAAGGATCTTAGGGGATGACTTTATTTCGAATTCAACGGAGTATTTCTGACTTTTTTTTGTTTTGATTTCTTGCTTCACGTTTCTAATATTAACTAAATTTTCATTTTCTAATTTGCTCAATATAGTGTTTTTTTTTCGATTGAAATACCAAAAAAGCAGGATGTTTTATTGAAAAATTTAGGATAAACGAATTTAAATTTGGATATGAATCCTTAACTAATTGGAAAAGTTTGTTTGAGTTTGAGTTTGAGTGAACAGAATGTTACTATTCTATAACTCTGATCACCTACACTGCAGTGTGTAGCGAGAGGGGGAGTCGAACCCCCGACCTCAGGGTTATGAATCCTGCGCTCTAACCGACTGAGCTACCTCGCCTTATTATGTTATATTTTTGAATTACCGTCCGCCGCGGCGGATATCAATCCTGCTTCGCTGTGGCGAATACCTCGCCTTATTATATTATGTTTTTGAACTACCGTCCGCCGCGGCGGATATCAATCCTGCTTCGCTGCGGCGAATACCTCGCCATTTTCGGTCAGAAAAATTATTTCATTGCGGGTGCAAATATAAGACTAAAATCAAATGATGCAAGAATAAAAACCCTAAAATAAATTTATTTTTGAAAATACTTTTTTTTTGAATTTTAATTATATACTTTTCCAAAATAATTATAAGACAATGCAAGAAAAAATACGATACGAACTTGAAATTCCAATCAACTCGTCGCCTCAACTTTTATATCAATATATCTCTACGCCGTCAGGCTTGTCTGAATGGTTTGCAGATAATGTAAACTCACGAGGCGAGTTTTTTACTTTTATTTGGGACGACTCGGAAGAAAATGCAAGGTTGTCTGCCAAAAAAAGTAACGAAAAAGTAAAATTCAAATGGATTGACGACAATAATAAAGATACCGAATACTACTTTGAGCTTCGTATTCTGGAAGACGAAATTACCAAAGACGTATCACTCATGATAACAGACTTTGCATTTGAAGACGAAATTGAAGAAGCTACCTCTTTATGGAAAAATCAAATTTCTGATTTAAAACACGTTATAGGTTCGGCATAATTTGCAATATTAAAAGTATATTTGTCTCGTATTTTTTTGAAAATTTACGAGACTTTTTTTATGATAAATCTTAATGGAGAAATCCTATCTTCAGAAACAACACTTTCTAACTCCAACCGAAGTTTTCTTTATGGTGATGGTGTTTTTGAAACTTTAAAAATTGTAAACTCAAAAATATTGTTTTTTGAAGATCATTATTTTCGGCTTATGGCATCTATGCGAATTGTTCGAATGGAAATTCCAAACTCTTTTACAATGGAATTTCTCGAAGAACAAATCATAAATTTGGCTAAGGCAACAAATCTTGAAGATTCTGCCAGAATAAGATTTACTGTTTTTAGAAACGATGGTGGTTACTATTTGCCTCAAACTAGAGAAATTTCATTTTTAATTCAAATCAAACCATTACTCAATAAGTTGTATGTTTTAAATGAAGAAACTTATGAAGTTGATTTATACAAAGATTTTTTTGTTGCCAAACAGCTTTTGTCAACGCTTAAAACTACTAACAAAATGATTTCTATTACAGGCAGTATTTTTGCAAAAGAAAATGATTTACAAAATTGCTTGTTGCTCAATAATGAAAAAAATGTAGTAGAAGCCTTAAACGGAAATGTTTTCATGAAAACTGGAAACCAGTTGGTTACTCCACCAATTTCTGAAGGTTGTCTCAACGGAATTATGCGAAAACAAGTTTTGAGATTGGCTTCCAGAATTGAAAATTTAGAAATAATAGAAGCTGTAATATCACCATTTGAACTCCAAAAAGCAGAAGAACTTTTCGTAACAAACATTATTTCAGGCATTCAGCCTATTACAAAATATCGTAAAAAAGATTTTGTTATGACTACTTCAAAACTTATTTCAGAATTACTTAACCAAGAAGTTGGTTTAATTTAAAGCAGGATTCTCAGGTGCATTGGACCAAATAATATATTCGCCACCAAGTTCCAAGATTTTCTCTTTCCAAAAATTGGCTGGAGATTTACCAATGATTTTATTTTCATAATGGTTCTCAGTCAAAATCCAAGAATTTGCAAGCATCTCTTGTTCTAATTGAGAAGCATCCCAACCTGTATATCCAAGAAAAAAACGAATATTATCTTCTTTAATACTTCCGTTGTTTAATAATTTTTTGGCTACTTCAAAATCGCCACCCCAAAAAATACCGTTGGATATTTCGATACTATTTGAAATAAGCTCAGGAATATTATGAATAAAATAAAGATTGTCTTGTTCTACTGGTCCTCCATTATAAATCTTGAAATCTACTTCAACATCAGGAACTAGGTCGTTAATAGTATATTTCAAAACTTTATTTATAATAAATCCCACAGATCCATCAATATTGTGATCTGCTAGTAAAATTACAGACCTATTAAATGATAAATCTCCAATTATTGAAGGTTCAGCAATGAGTAAGCTTCCTTTTTTTAATCTTTCTGAAATCATTTTGACTGTAATTTTCAATAAACGTAAATAAAAAAAGTATACAAACCAAATTTTATTTGTAATTAACAAAAAAAGCCACGCAATGCGTGACTTTATTATCTTAAAAGAATAAACTTTCTTAGTTTACAGCTCCTTCTAAATCTGCACCTGCTTTAAATTTAACTACATTTTTAGCAGCAATTTTGATAGTTTTTCCAGTTTGAGGATTTCTTCCGTCTCTAGCAGCTCTTTTAGTTACAGACCAAGATCCGAAACCTACTAAAGATACTTTTCCACCTTTTTTCAAAGTTCCACCTACGTTACCTAAAAAAGATTCTAAAGCTAATTTTGCAGCAGCTTTTGTAATTCCTGCATCAGCAGCAATAGCATCAATTAATTCTGATTTGTTCATAATAATTTGTTATTAATATTGGTTAAACATTTTGTTATTCTGAAAACAAATTTAGTAGAAAATTCACACAACGCAAGTAAATAGGGGATTTTATGTCTTTTTTGTTGATAAGTCGCTTGGTTTGTTGATAAGGCAGTGGTTTTTGTACTATTTTTTCAGCGTTTACTTGGCTTTACGAAGCAATTGTAGTTTCAGAAAAAGTCATTCCGTTGAGTAATTCGTTTGTTTTCATTTGTTTTTTTCCGGGAAACTGCAAATTTATGATTTCTAAAAATCCATCTTTAACAGCAACTTTCATTTCTTTTTTGGTCGTTAGCACTTTACCTGCTGTTATATTATGGTTTTCTGATACGAATTTTGCTTCATAAATTTTAACATTCCATTCTTGTTCTCCATCTTTTAGTAAGCACCAAGCTGAAGGATAAGGCGATAAACCTCTAGTTAGATTGTATATATCGTTACCACTTTTTGAAAAATCAATTTTACAATTGTCTTTATTCAATTTATAGGCCGTTTTAAAATCTTCAGATTGATCTTGAATTGTGGTTGTGACGCAATCATTTTCTATAAACTGTATAGTTTCGATTACGGCTTCTTTGCCTAAGTTCATAAGTCGGTCATGAAGATTTCCTGCCGATTCAGAGCTGGAAATAGCAATCTCTTTACTCATAATGATTGCTCCAGTATCAATTTTATCATCAATAAAAAAGGTAGTTACGCCTGTTTTGGTTTCGCCATTTATAATTGCCCAGTTTATTGGGGCTGCACCACGATAGTTTGGCAAAAGCGATGCGTGAAGGTTAAAAGTTCCTAATTTCGGCATTTTCCAAACTGCTTCAGGCAACATTCTAAAGGCTACAACTACTTGCAAATTGGCTTGAAGCGATTGTAATTCTTCAAGAAAAACAACATCTTTTAGATTGGTTGGTTGCAGTAATTTTAAATTATTATCTAGCGCATAACTTTTTACGGCAGAATGTTTTAATTGTTGACCACGTCCAGCAGGTTTATCAGCAGCAGTGATGACGCCAACAACTTCATACTTATTTTTTATGATGGCATCTAAAACTCCGACAGCAAAATCGGGCGTGCCCATAAAAACGATTCGTAATTTATTCATTATTATTTAATGGTATATTTGTTATTTGAGAGGATTTTTATCAAGTTGGCTTCAAGCAAGTTTTGAATGGCAAAGATAACATCCGTAGTTTTAGATTTTGTTAATTTTTCAATTTCTCTCGAATTCATTTCTTGTATTTTTAGTAGCTGCATTATTTTTTCATCCAAAACTTTACTTACAATTTTCGATTTAGGTTTGGCTATACAATAACTACAAATACCGCAATCTTTTATTTCTGTTTCACCAAAATAAGTAAGAATTAATCTGCTTTTGCACGTTTTAGTATCAGAAACATAATTCAAAACACTCAAAAATTGGGATTTTTTGAGTTCGTTTTGTTTTTCCAGAAACTTCGAAATTCGGTTTATAGTGCGCTCATCATCCCGAATTTCATTAAAAACAAGTTGACTATCATTGTTTTTCGCTTTGTATTCAATAATTTGTTTTTCTTTCAATTTATTGAGAATTGCACCTACAACTTCTTCGCTAACTGCTGCTTTTTTGGCAATCAAACTGAGGTTAAAAGGAACTTGCGTTTCGTAAATTCCAGGATAACTTCGCAAAATCGTCAAAATAACTTCCTCCTCATTTGGATTCAAACTATTATATCGAATTACTTCTTTTGACGGAATTATAAATTGTAACGAAATTTTTTCTGAAAAGCCTTGTGCCAAACTCAAGATTCCTTGATTATTAAGAAACTGCATGGCATTATACGTTTTCAGAATCGGAAAATTATATTTTGCACAAAACTGATTCATATTAAACGAAAAATCTTCGTCAATTCCTTCGCCCAAAGCAATCCGGAAATAATTGCACAATTTTATATACATTTCTTTCAAGAAAATTTTATCGGGTAAAACCTCCAAAAACTGCGATTTGGCATGCGCTACATCCGATTTATTGGTCAATATAACCGCAAAAGCCTTTTCGCCATCGCGGCCTGCTCGACCTGCTTCTTGATAATAATTTTCAATATTTTCTGGCAGTTGGGTATGAATAATTGTTTTGACGTTAGCCTTGTCTATTCCCATCCCAAATGCATTGGTAGCAACCATAACTTGCACTTCATCATACATCCAAAGTTGCATATTTTTGTCTTTTTCTTTTGGCAACAAACCGCCATGATAATAGGTGGCTTTTATTCCATCAACAGCAAGTTGCGTAGCAATAGTAGTGCATGCTTTTCTATTTCTCACATAAATTATAGAAGCTTCTTTGTGTTTTTTGAGAATTTGAACTACTCTGTGATTTTTGTCTTCAACATCAAAAACCATATATCCAATATTTGGTCTCACAAACGATTTTTGAAAAATTTGAGGATCTTTAAGCTGCAATTGCGTTACAACATCTTCTTGAACTCGCTTTGTTGCAGATGCGGTTAAGGCCAAAAAAGGTGTCTTTATAAAATGCTCTTTCAACAAATTAATTTTCAAGTAGGCAGGGCGAAAATCATGTCCCCATTGCGATACACAATGCGCCTCGTCAATTGCAATAAGGTTAATCGGCAACGTTTTTATTCGCTCCAAAACAAAATCATTCTGCAACCGCTCTGGCGACAAGTACAAGAATTTATAATTGCCAAAAGCACAATTATCTATCAAAATTAAAGTTTCATCGAGACTAATTCCGCCAGTAAGCGCCATTGCTTTAATATCTCGTTTTTGCAAATTGGCAACTTGATCCTTCATCAAGGCGATCAGTGGCGAAACCACCAAACAAATACCGTCCATAACCATTGCTGGAACCTGAAAACAAAGCGATTTTCCGCCACCAGTTGGCAATAAACCAAAAGTATCTTTACCCTCCAAAACCGAATCGATAATTGCCTCTTGAGAATCTCGAAAAGCATCAAACTTCCAGTATTTTTGTAAAACTTCTAACGCATTTGACATTCGTTTTTAATCAAATTTTTATTTTGGGCGTTCCTTCGGGCGGGCTTTCGGCACTCGCTTTTATGGCTCCGCTACGCTACACCATAAAGAGCTCAAACAAAGCCTCAATCCCTAACGCGACTTGTAGTAACCAGAAATCAAATAGTATTTAAGACAAATTGCACACGGTCTGCTACACTTCCTACAGGAACTTCAATAAGCTCATAACCATAACTCATATAGGTTTCTTTAAGATGTATAAAAATTTCTTTGGCTTGCTCAAAATTCTCATACCGTTCCGAATCGCTAGTATAAATTTCTTCCCAAGGCGGCAAAACCAAAATTTTAGAATACTTGTGGTTATAACCAGCCAAGTCAAAATCATCTGGATAATCATCACCCAAAAACTTCATATAAGCCAACACATCTGGTATGCCTCTATCCAAAAAAACGACTTCTTCTTTTTCTAGCAGGGCACTTTTATATTGCTCAATTCGACCTTGCAGTAGCATCTCGCTAAACAAAACAGGATTGGTAAGAAAAAGCTGGTCGATGCCATTTTTTTTGGCTCCGATGGTAACTTGCCTAGAAATTTCAGGATAACAGCAATAACCCATCTCGGACAATGCATTTATAATTGTAGTTTTTCCGGAGCCTGGACCGCCAATAATAACGATTATTTGTTTTTGCACGTTTTGATAATAAAAGGCTAAAATACTCAAATCAATTTGGATAAAAAAAATGGTGTCTAAAAAAATCTGAAATCTAAAATCAAAATCTTATATTTGCCTTTATTTTAATTAGTAGGATGGACAAGAAAACCGAAGATTTTTTCGTAAATCTTAAAGAAAGTTTAGCAAACACATCAGATTGGCCTAACGAATACCTTTTCAAATTTATAGTACCAACAGATGACCAAAAAGTTTTAGAAGTTGAAAATGCCTTCAACAATCTTGGAGCAGTAATCAAAACACAGCAATCTAAAACAGCCAAATACACCAGTGTTTCTATAAATGTAATGATGCAAAATCCAGAAGCAATTATCAACAAATACATTCAATTGTCTACAATCGAAGGCATAATATCCTTATAATGATCCCAAAATACATCAAAGAAAACGCCAACGATACTGTTTATCATTTGGAATATAATGCAGAGCGTCCGCATCTTATCATTCCAGAATATGGACGCCATTTACAAAAACTGATAGATCAGGCACTTGTTGTTCCAGATCGAGAAGAACGCAATAAAATTGCACGATACATTATTCAAGTTATGGGAAGTCTGAATCCGCATTTGCGAGATGTTCCCGATTTTCAGCACAAACTTTGGGATCAATTGTTTATCATGTCCAACTTCATGATTGATGTCGATTCGCCATACCCAATTCCGTCGCGAGAAGTATTGCAATTGCGCCCAGACCCACTTAATTATCCGCAAAATTTTCCGAAATATCGTTTTTACGGAAATAACATCAAATACATGATTGATGTTGCCAATGGTTGGGAAACCAGCGAGTTGAAAGATGCTTTGGTAAAAGTAATTGCCAACCACATGAAAAAATCTTACTTATCTTGGAACAAAGATACCGTAACCGATGAAGTAATTTTTGAACATTTGTATGAACTATCTGGTGGAAAACTCAACTTGCTTAAAAGTACAGAAGCGCTACTGAAAACAGATGATTTAATGCGCACCAACAAGCGTATCTCAAATAAAATAATGCCAGCCGGGCAACCAAAAATTGCACCAAACAAAAATCAAAAAAAGAAACCTTTCGTAAAAAAATAAAAAAGTTATGTGTTATGAGTTATGAGTTTACCAAAACTTGAGGCTCAAAACTAATAACCCAAAAACAAAAAAATGGGAATATTCAAAATAGAAGGTGGCATATCACTCAAAGGAGACATACAACCACAAGGTGCAAAAAATGAAGCGTTACAAATATTATGTGCTGTATTGCTCACACCAGAACAAATTACAATAAATAACATTCCTGATATTATAGATGTAAATAAATTGATCACTTTATTGGGAAATCTTGGAGTAAAAATCCAACGAAACGGTAAAGGATCAATCACTTTTCAAGCCGATGAAGTAAATGTTGGCTATCTGGAGACAGAAGCCTTCAAGAAAGAAGGTGGATCACTTCGTGGTTCTATAATGATTGTTGGACCGCTTTTGGCACGTTTTGGTAAAGGATATATTCCAAAACCAGGTGGAGATAAGATTGGTCGCCGAAGATTAGATACGCACTTCGAAGGATTTATAAATTTGGGTGCAAAATTTAGATACGAACGAGCCGATCATTTTTATGGTGTAGAATCAACAGGAAAGCTCAAAGGCGCGCACATGCTACTTGACGAAGCATCAGTAACCGGAACTGCAAATATCGTGATGGCAGCAGTTTTGGCTGAAGGAATTACAACTATATATAACGCCGCTTGCGAACCTTATTTGCAGCAACTTTGCAAAATGCTCAACTCGATGGGAGCAAAAATTACTGGTGTAGGTTCGAACTTATTAACCATAGAAGGTGTTAATAGTTTAGGAGGTTGTGAGCATCGTATTTTGCCAGATATGATCGAAATTGGGTCTTGGATAGGCTTAGCCGCCATGACTAAAAGCGAAATTACCATCAAAAATGTATCTTGGGAAAATTTGGGTGTCATTCCATCGGTTTTTAGAAAATTAGGGATAACTTTAGAGAAAAAAGGCGACGATATTTACATTCCCGCACATACCAATGGTTATGAAGTAAAAACAGATATTGACGGATCTATATTAACCATTGCAGATGCACCTTGGCCTGGATTTACTCCAGATTTATTGAGTATTGTTTTGGTTGTTGCTACTCAAGCCAAAGGTGATGTTTTAATTCATCAAAAAATGTTCGAAAGCCGTTTGTTTTTTGTGGACAAACTAATCGATATGGGAGCCAAAATCATGCTTTGCGATCCGCATCGAGCTGTGGTTATGGGTCATGATTTCAAATCGCAATTGAAAGCTACTACAATGAGTTCGCCAGATATTAGAGCTGGAATCTCTTTATTGATTGCTGCACTTTCGGCCAAAGGAACAAGCACCATTCAAAACATAGAACAAATTGATCGCGGTTACGAAAATATTGATGAACGTTTGAGAGCAATTGGTGCTAAGATTGTTAGAGAGTAAATAATAATTACTTCTTAAAAAAATAAAAAAATATCGAAAACTGATTTTTTGATATATCTCTTTTCTATAGTATTTGAAATAAAATTTTCATAATTATAAAAAAATAGCTTTTGCATTAATTTCATCTATTTCTTTGTTTATATTTTTTAAACTCAATCTTTTACTTTTTATTAAACAAGAAATAATTGCAAATTCTCTTGTGATTGTAGTATCCGTTTTTTTTGCAGAAATAAAATTACAGCTAGCTTGCGGCAAGGTCGAATCCAAATCCGTTACATTGAATCTTATATTTTTTTCGTTATTCATAATAATTCAATATTTATTTTTCTAAATATCCTAAATTTGAAGCTTCTCGAACCAACCCTGCAACATTTCTTACGTTTAATTTTTCGAAAATATTTTTTCGATGATTTTCAACGGTATTTATAGAGATTCCATATTGAGATGCTATATCTGATGTAGTAAATTCATTAGAAATTAACCTTACAATTTCAATTTCTCTATTCGTTAAGGTGCTTTTTTTTAATGTTTGGATTTTTTTTGATAAAAATGAATAATCATCTGGCAGATAAACTTTGTCATCGTATACATCATTTATAGCTTGTAATAAGTCTTCAATATCTTGATTTTTATTAACATAGCCTTTGACGCCTATTGCAAGTAAATTTTCTATTAAAATAGGGCTTGATAATGAAGTAAACGAGATTAATTTTATTTTAGGATAGTTTTTGTTTACATATTCGTACAATTCCATTCCTGTTACATCTACAGCAAGAAAATCAAGAATTAAAATATCTATTTTTGGATAATTAATTAAGCTATTATAAAGTGCTGCTTTTGTACCTACATTAAATTTTAAATTCAAATTAACTTCATTATTTATTATTGAAGTTAAACTTCTTAAAACGATTGGATGGTCTTCAAAAACAGCAACTTCTATCATTTAGTAAAGTTATGCTTTTTGATTTATATAAATCTAGCGGTTTTCCTTAATTGGGAAAATGTATGAAAAAAGTACACCCATTAGTATCTAAATTATTGCTAACGGTAATTTTTCCATTATTTTTAAGCATTAGCTCACTAGACAAGTACAAGCCCATACCAAAACCACTTTCATAATTGGTGCCTAATCCTGGATTTATATTTTGCTTGAACAACCTAGTAAGCTTTTTGGAGTCAATACCTTTTCCGAAATCTCTTATTTGGAGTATATTATCTTGAAAACAAATTTCAATAATAGATTTTTCGTGACTGAATTTTATGGCATTACTAATAACATTCCTAACAACTATAAAAAAAATCGAGGTCGGAAACTGCACTTTACTATCTTTTTCTACTAATACATTTATATCTATTTCTTTTTCTAAATATTTTTTTTGTAATTGATTTTTTACAATTTCGATACAGTTAAATAAGTTAGTTATATCTAGAGATTGATCTTCATAGCTCAATTCTGTTTTTGCCCAATCCAATAAGCTTTGCAACATGGCGTCAGATTGTTCTAATTGGGAATTAATTTCTTTGATATAAGCTTCAATAACAGGATTTTCGGTTTTTGTGATAACCTCTTTTGATAATAATAATTTCAAGGTTGTGATTGGAGCCCTAAAATCATGAGAAATAACTGAAAAAATTTTCTGATTTAGAAGATTTAATCTATTTAAATCTTTATTGTTTTCTTCAATTTTCAATTTTTGTAACTCCAATTCAGAATTGGTTTTTCTTTGTTTTTTAGATAATAAAAAAACAAAAAACAACAAGCCACAAAGAACTATCAAACCAATTATGGTTCCTAAAAGAGCCGTTTTTTGTTTTTTTACAACTTCTTCTTTTTGGAAATTTATTGCTTTAAGTGCATTATTTTCTTGATCCTTAAATTTGGTCTTAAAGGCATTTTCAAGAGAATCATATCTAGATAAATTTTCTTTAACTTCTATATCGCTCTCCAAAGCTTCGATTTCTGTATACACTTGATTTGCTTTTTCAATTTGATTATTTTCAAGTAAAATTTCGCGATAACTCCGAAGTGCATTTACCCTATTAATTCTTTCTTGACATGAATCGGCAACTTGAATACTTTCCTTAATTATTTTTTCAGCTTTTGAAAATTGATTAAACTTACTATAAATTTTAGCAATTTTATTTTTTACCTCACTAACTTTACAAGGATTGTATTGGCGAGCAGCGTCTATAGCTAAATTGTACTCTTTCAAACTAGACTTATAATCAGTTTGTCTAAATTGATAAAAACCAATTATGGAATGTAAATCGATATATCTATTGTGACTTTCTTGATTTAAAATCAAATTTTTAATAGCTCGTGTAGCATAAAAATTTGCTTTATCATAATCTTGAATTGTAAAATAACTATCCGATAATTGGTAATAACTCAAAGATATCAAATCTTGAGATTTTTTAGAAAAATCCCTATTCTTCATGCTCCTGTATAAAAATCCAAGGGCAATTTTATGCTTGGATAAATTTTTATAATAAATCGCTTTGAAATACAAAATAAATTGATTTTCAACTGGAGATAAATTTTTTGTTTTCTCAAAACTATCGACAATAATATAGAGGCTGTCTTTTTTATTTTCTTTAATTAATCTATAAAAAACAGACTCAAAAGTTTCCATTTTAACTTTTTTATCTTGCGAAAAAACAATTGAAGTAAAAAAAATTACGATAAAGAGGACATACAACTTCATAAATTATAATAAAAAATCATTTAAAATTTAATCTGGGAAAATCTTACCCGGATTCATAATATTATTAGGATCAAAAACAAACTTAATACGTTCCATTAATTCCAAATGAGTTTTGGAAAAAGCAATATCCATATAATTTTTTTGCACCAACCCAATGCCATGTTCGCCCGACAAAGTTCCTTTTAGTGAAACCGTCAATTCAAAAATTTCTCGAATTCCAAGTGGTACTTGCGTTTGCCAATTATCATCGGTCATGTCGCCTTTAATTATGTTAACATGAAGATTTCCGTCGCCAGCATGACCATAACACACTGATTTAAAACCGTACTTCTGCCCTACTGCCTTAATTCCTGCTAATAATTTTGGTAACTCGTAGCGTGGCACGACAGTATCTTCTTCTTTGTAAACCGAATTGGCTTTGACGGCTTCAGCGACTGATCGGCGTAGTTTCCATAAGGCGTTTTTATCGTCTTCGCTATCGGCAAAAAGCACGTCATCGATATCAAATTGCTCGACAACAGTCATAATTTTTTCGGCTTCATGCATCAAGATATCAGGATAATTTCCATCAACTTCTACAAGCAAATGCGCTTTTACGGCATCTTTTACAATAATATTGCTATTGTTGTTATATTTCAAAGTCCAATCAATAGCATCGCGCTCCATAAACTCCAATGCACTTGGCACAATACCAGCTCTGAAAATCGCCGAAACAGCTTCGCAAGCTTGTTCTGCTTTATAAAAAGGAACTAGCATCAAGACATTATGCGTTACTTTTGGTAGCAACTTCATGACGATTTTGGTAATCACGCCCAAAGTTCCTTCGCTACCAACCATCAATTGTGTTAGGTTATATCCAGTAGAATTTTTGAGTGTGTTGGCGCCTGTCCAAATAATTTCGCCCGAAGGCAAAACCACTTCAAGGTTCAAGACATAATCTTTGGTCACGCCATACTTGACTGCACGCGCACCGCCAGCGTTTTCGGCAACATTTCCGCCAATCCAACAACTGCCTTGACTGCTTGGATCGGGTGGATAAAACAATCCTTTTTCGGCAACTGCCTCACGCAAAACTTGTGTGATAACGGCTGGTTCTACAACAATTTGCAGGTTTTGCTCGTCTATATTTAAAATTTTATTGAGTCGCTCGGTTGATAGACCGATACCTTTATAGATTGAAAGTGCGCCACCGCTCAATCCAGTTCTTGCTCCTATTGGCGTTACTGGAATTTTATATTGGTTGGCAATTTTCAGAATTTCAGAAATTTCTTTAGCGTTTGCAGGTTTTAATACTACATGTGGCGGAAAAACAAAATCTTCAGTTTCGTCTTGCCCATAATAATTACAGGTTTCTTGGTCGGTAAAAATGAATTTAGACCCAACAATAGTTTCTAATTCTTGAAGTATTTGAGGCGAAAGTTGTGTTTGCATTTTTGAAAAAAAGTAAAATGTAAAAGTACGAATATAATTATCTTTTAAGAAAACACTAAAGTACAAAATTTAGCTTCTTTTTAGCCCAGATGGAAAGGAAAATCCTCTTCTAGTTTTCTCAAAAAACTTGAAGAGATTTGGGATGACAGCAGGAACAAGGTTTCGGATAGAGACAAAGCGTTATGCTCCAGATAAAAATACCGCAATTTCTTGGTATAATGCTTCTTGATGCAGGCTATGCCCAAATCCTTTTGTGGTTATAAACTTTGCATTTTTATAAGATTTCGCAAGTTTCTCACCTTCGGAATACGCTACGATATTGTCTTTAACATCGTGTGCAATAATTGATTTGGTTGGAATATGTTGGCAGAAAACTTCGCCCGAAAAATCATTGAGTTGCAGTTGAAATTTGGTAACAAAAAAATTTTCTAAGGCTTTTTTCATTGTTGAATTTAGACTTAGTAACTGCACATAATTGCTAAAAATTACACGCAAGTCTGACGGTGCGCCAAGTAAAACCAGCTTTTTAATTTTCGGGTTTTGATGTTTATATTGGTAAAAATAACTCGACATGCCGCCAACGGAATGACCAATAATGGCGTCGGGTTGAAAGGTATCGACGGCCGTTTTTACAAACTCGGAGTACAAAACAGCATTGAATTCGCTACCGCTGGAAAGTCCGTGGGCTGGCGCATCGATGGCAATAATTGTACTTCCTGTTTTTTGCAAATAGGGAAACAATTTTTTCCATCGCATGCTATTGCTTTCCCAGCCGTGAACCAATAAAATTACATTATCGTTACCTTGCCAAATATAGGTTTGAATTTTATGATGTTGATAGTCAATTGTCTTTAGATTTGCTGATGCCAAAAAATCTGGAATCGCCAATGGATTTAGTTTTCCGATTCGTGGCTGACTAAAAATTTTGTACGCGATTTGTGCTGCTTTTTTTGGAAAAAGAATTCCAAGAGAGTTGATATAAAAACCAATGGATTTTGTGAGAATGAAGTATTGTATTTTTTTGATTTTCAAAGGAAAATGCTTTTGAGTGAAACAAAGTTATAAAAAAAAAGTCCCGACGAATCGGGACATTTTGAATTATATAGTGGCAAATAATTTTTCCATTTTTTCTTTTTCCTCATCAGCCAAAGCAGTATCAACAAGGATTCGACCTGAATGTTCGTCGATAAGGATTTTCTTGCGACCTGCGATTTCTACTTGTGTTTGTGGCGGAATCGTAAAAAAAGATCCTGCCGATGCACCACGCTCGATAGATACTACTGCTAGTCCGTTACGAACGCTTCCACGAATACGTTTGTAAGCTTTTAGTAAACGTTCTTCGATTAAAGCTTCGAACTCGGTAGATTTTTGAGAAAGAAATTTTTCTTCTTTTTCAGTTTCTGACATGATATCGCTCAACTCTGCTTTTTTGTGCTTCAGGTGCGTTGATTTTTGCTCCAATTTATCTTTAGAAGTAGCAATAACCTCTTTTTTGTGCTCCATCGTAGCACGCAATTCTTTGATTTGCTTTTCGGCCAATTGAATTTCGAGTTCTTGAAACTCTACTTCTTTTGTCAACGAGTTGAATTCGCGGTTGTTACGAACTGCATCTTGTTGTTTGGTATATTTTTTTATGGCATCACCGTACTCTTCAATAGCGTTTTTCTTAGCTTTAACCAACTCTTCGATAGTTTCTAAATCTTGTTTTAGCTTTTCGTTACGCGTGCTTAATCCTGCAACTTCATCTTCTAGATCTTCAACTTCTAACGGAAGTTCTCCTCGTACATTGCGGATTTCGTCAATTCGGGTGTCAATTAATTGTAAATCATACAATGCTCTTAACTTTTCTTCAACGGTTAATTCTTTTGTAGCTGCCATATTTTAAAAATGCTTAACTGGATTTGTATTTTCTTCTGATAAAACGATTGCAAAATTAGTGATTTTTTTGCTAAGAAAATCAACAATATAATTTTTTGTGAATCTTTCGCTTTCATAATGCCCAATATCGGCTATAAGTAGTTGATTTTCTGATTGATAAAAATCGTGATACTTCAAATCGGCAGTCAAAAAAACATCGGCACCTTCTTGTTTGGCATTTGCTATGGCAAAACTTCCCGAACCGCCAAGAACGGCAACTTTAGTGACTTTTTTATTGAGAAATTCCGAATGTCGAATGCCTTCGCACTGCATTTTGGTTTTCACGAAAGTTAGAAAATCGGATTCGCTCATAGGTGTTTTTAACTCGCCAATCATGCCTAGTCCTATATTTTGATTCGTATTTTGAAGTTCATAAATCTCGTAAGCGACTTCTTCATAGCTGTGATTTGCGAATAATGCCTTCAAAATTTTAGATTGCAAATGCTTTTCGAATGTAACTTCAATTTTAATTTCGTGTTCTTGAGACAGTTTGCCTTTTTCGCCAATTATAGGGTTGCTGTTTTCGTTGCCTTTGAAGGTTCCAATTCCGGTAGACGAAAAACTACATTCGGAATAATTGCCTATTTGCCCAGCTCTAGCTTCAAAAAGTGCCTTACGAACTACTTCGGCATTGTCAGGAATCGTATAAGTCACCAGTTTTTGAATAAAATTCGGTTTAGGAACCAAAATTTT
Source organism: Flavobacterium sp. (assembly GCA_043771555.1). GTDB lineage: Bacteria > Bacteroidota > Bacteroidia > Flavobacteriales > Flavobacteriaceae > Flavobacterium. Next base: position 19,142 of record JAYVHB010000002.1, read on the forward strand.
CGTATATATCAATCCTAAAGCGTCGCAAAAAATCTTGTTTACACCTTGCGGATGGTTATCTAGCGCTGTGTGAACGGCATAAATGGCAATATCATTTTTGATAGCTTTCAAAACCACTCGCTCGACGTAATTGCTTCCCGTAATTTTCTTCAAACCCGAAAAAATAATGGGATGAAAACATACAATGAGGTTGCAGTTTTTAGTAATGGCTTCATCAATAACGTTTTCTAATGCGTCGTGGCAAACCAGAATTCCTGTTACATTAGTTTGTGAGTTTCCGACCAACAAACCCACATTATCGAAGTCTTCGGCATAAGCCAATGGTGCCATTTCTTCGAGTATCGGGAAAAGTTCTTTTATTTTCATGGAGTGATTTTTAAGTAGCCCATTCATTTAGATATTCTTTTATAAGCCAATTGCCATCTACTTTTTCGAGTAATAAAATCACACCATTATTATGTTCAATATTACGATAAAAAGTAACTTTTACTAGTGCCAAATTACTTTTAGAATAATAAATTGGTTGGCTCACGATCATCAAACGCTGGTTGTTGAGACTTAGTTTTTTCGAGATATTTTGATACGAGGCAAGATCAAGACAAGTGTTTATTTTTTGTTTTAGTTTTGAAGTATCAGTTGTGTAAATGACATTCAAATCGGCTTGCCAATTGGTGTTGGAAACGTCTTGCTTCAGAGCCGTTTTTATTTCATTTAAGAAAACTTGTGGCAGTTTTTTATCTTTAATAGCTTCAAAAATTTCGGCGGTATTGTTGGCTTTATTACAAAAAAGATATAACAATTGGCTTCGATCTTTGACGACGATTTTTTCTTTTTTGTAATAATTTGACAAGATAGTTTTGAGTACCAACTGGTCATTTGTCAGTTGCCCAAAACTAATTTGGAAAATTAATAGCGAAAAAAGTAGTGCTTTCATTATTGAATAAAACACAAAAATAGTCTTTTTAGGTAGAAATTGAAAAAAATAAAAACGATTCCTTTTTTTGTATATTTGTATTTCTAAACATTTAAGACATGACAACACTTACTATTAAAATAAACGAACGATCTAAAAAAGGAAAGGCTTTCTTATCGTTTGCTAAAACATTTTTTAATAATGAAAAGGATGTTGAAATTGTAGAAAGTAAAGATAAAAAAACTTTTTATAGTGCTGAATTTATTGAAAAAATAAAAAAAGCAGAACAAAACATAAAAAACGGAAGAACAACTCGATTAAATCCAAATGATGTATGGGTAAACATATTGTAAAGTTTAATTCGGAAGTCGTAAACCAATTTGTAAAAACTCAATATAATCCCGAATTTGTAAAAATGATTTTGGATGCTGCGAAAAGTAAAAAAAGAACTGTTATAAATCCAAATGATTTATTTGATTTTATCAAAACAAATACACTTGATACAACAGAACTTCATAAATAACATGAAACTACTTCGCAAAATTTTATTTCCGTTTTCTCTTATATATTTTTTGGTCACTGCCATTCGAAATTTTTGTTTTGATACTGGAATTTTGAAATCCTATGAATTTGATATTCCGATTATTGCCGTAGGAAATTTGAGTGTTGGAGGTACCGGAAAATCACCGCAAATTGAATATTTAATTCGGCTTTTATCTCCCAAATATAAAATCGCTACTTTAAGTCGCGGTTATAAACGAAAATCGGAAGGTTTTGTTTTGGCAAACGAAACTTGTACAGCAGAAATTATTGGTGACGAACCGTTTCAGTTTTATAAAAAATTTCCAGAAATTCTTGTTGCTGTCGATGCGAATCGAAAAAACGGAATCGAACAATTATTGAATTCCAAAAACAAACCCGAAATTATCTTGCTTGATGATGCCTTCCAACATCGAAAAGTAAAAGCCAGTTTGTATATTTTGTTGACAACCTACAACGATCTGTATGCCGATGATTTTGTTTTGCCTGTTGGAAATCTTCGCGAAAGTAGTATTGGTGCCAAACGTGCCCAAATTGTTATCGTAACCAAATGCCCGAAAAATATATCAATTGTCGAACGTTCTGAAATTTCGAAGAAATTGCATTTGGCAGAAAATCAAAAACTGTTTTTCTCTTATATTGATTATGATGATTTTGTTTTTTCTGATTCTGATAAAATTGCCGTTTCGGAAATAAAATCGAAAACCAAAATCTTGATTGCTGGAATTGCCAAACCGAAACCGTTTTTTGACTTCTTAAATTCGGGAAATGATATCGTGATGGAATTTGCCGATCATCATGACTTTAACAATAAAGAAATAGAAGTTATTATTGAAAAAGCTACTGGCAAATTGATTGTAACTACAGAAAAAGATTTTGTGCGGCTTTCTGACAAACTTCCTGCAAATCAATTGTTTTATTTGCCTATAAAAAGTGATTTTGTATTTGATGGAAGTATTTTTGATGGAACAATCCTTGATTTTATGCCCATTCGGAAATGAACCAACCTGCGGCGGGCAGGAATCGATTGTCGCCCAACCCTGACCAACCTGCGGCGGGCGCGTGGAAGTGAAAATCCTTTTGTGCAACAAAAAATTGTAACGAACAGCAGGAACATGGATTGTAAAAATGCCCAAGCCTCCAGCCTGCGGAGGGCAGGTTCGTTCCTGAAAAATTACTTTTCGATATAATCAATCAAATCGATAATCCGTGACGAATAGCCTATTTCGTTATCATACCAACCTACAACTTTGACCATTTTGTCGATAACCGATGTGAGTTGGGCATCGAACAAACACGAATGTGGATTTCCAATAATATCGACCGAAACGATGGGATCGTTCGTATAATCAAGTATTCCTTTAAGGTTGGTTTGCGATGCTTTTAGGAAAGCGGTGTTAATTTCTTGAATTGTCACGGCACGTTTTACGTTGAAAGTAATGTCGGTCAACGAGCCATCGGGTACGGGAACTCGAATGCCACAACCACCAATTTTGCCTTCCATTACTGGGAATATTTTGGTTAATGCCTTCGCAGCTCCAGTAGTTGTGGGCACAATGCTTTGGCTAGCACCACGAGCGCGACGCAAATCGTGATGTGGCTGGTCGTGAAGGCTTTGATCGGTTGTATAGGAATGTATCGTCGTGATGTAGGCTTGCTCGATGCCGCAAAGTTCTTGCATGACTTGTATCATCGGTGCAGCATTATTGGTCGTGCAACTGGCGTTGGAAATTATGGTTTCTGTGCCGTCCAATATAGATTCGTTGACGCCCAAAACCACTGTTTTGATTTGCTCAACTTCTGATGGTGCTGATAAAATAACTTTTTTGGCACCCGAAATAATATGTTGGTTTATGGCTTCGTAGGTTTTGAATTTTCCAGTAGCTTCGACAACAATATCAATATGCAAAGATTTCCAATCGAGGTTGGCAATTTCTTTTTCTTGAAAATACAAATAGGATTTTCCGTCAACAATAATAGCTGTTTCGTTGCTGGTACATTCGTAAGGCAAAACGCCGTGAATACTGTCGTACTTGATAAGATGCGCCATCGTTTTTCGATCGGCAATATCGTTTATGGCAACGACTTCGATGGTTGGATGATTGCGAAGAAGTCGGAACAAATTGCGACCGATGCGTCCAAAACCATTAATGGCAATTTTTGTTTTCAAATTATTTTAAGAAGTTTAGGAAGGTTTAAAAAGTTTAAATGGTTTAAAAGTTTAAGCAGGTTTAAATGGTTTAAAAATTTAAAGGCAAAAAAATTGTTTAAACTTTAAAATTCATTTTTGAAACACATAGATTCATAGATTTTTAACTTTGAAGGAGAAAGCTTCGCTTTTGCAGAGATTTTATAGTTTTGAATTTTATATTTTAATTTATCAAATGAATTACAAGCTTTATCAAATTTCAAAAGCCTTCCCTTTGGGAAGGTTGGATGGGCTAAAGTATATGCTTCTCTGCATGATAACTCGACCGAACCAATGGACCACTTTCTACATGACGAAAACCCATTTCTTTACCCAATTTTTCGTATTTCTCGAATTGCTCAGGATGAATAAATTCTTTTACGGGTAAATGCTTTTTACTTGGTTGCAAGTATTGTCCTATCGTAACAATATCAACGTTTGCCGTGCGCAGATCCTTCATGGTTTGAATCACTTCGTCTTCGGTTTCGCCCAATCCGAGCATGATGCCCGATTTGGTGCGTTTGATTCCTTTTTCTTTTAAATATCTTAAAACTTCTAGACTTTGGTCGTATTTTGCTTGAATACGAACTTCGCGCGTAAGTCGTCTAACGGTTTCTACATTATGCGAAACTACTTCTGGATTGGCTTCTACAATGCGGTCAATATTTCGGGTATCACCACGAAAATCGCCTATCAAAGTTTCTAAAGTTGTGGTCGGATTCATACGTCGAATGGCTTTCACGGTTTCAATCCAAATAATAGAACCGCCATCTTTCAAATCATCACGATCAACGCTCGTCACAACAGCATGCTTTATTTTCATAAGCTTGATTGAACGAGCCACTTTTTCGGGCTCGTCCCAATCTACAGTTTCTGGTCGACCCGTTTTTACGCCACAAAAACCACAAGATCTAGTACAAATATTCCCCAAAATCATGAATGTAGCTGTACCTTCGCCCCAACATTCGCCCATATTAGGGCAACTTCCAGAGGCGCAAATCGTGTTGAGTTTGTACTTATCAACCAAACCACGAAGCTCGGTATAATTTTGGCCAATAGGCAATTTAACTTTCAACCATTTTGGCTTTCCAATGGGCATTGTACTTTCTAAAACTGATTCCATATTTCTGTCTTTTGAACTACAAAGATACAATGTAGATTTCAGATTTTAGATTTTAGGTTTCAGATTTTAACTATTTATAAAATTCTGAAAATCAAACACTAACCCAATTTGATATTTATTTTATATATTTTTATTCCAAAAATGTTCGAGATTAACAAATATTTTATATTTTTAACAAATACATTGCAACCTATTCAACAAACTAGAACATCACTTATGGAAATTTTAAAAATTCAAGCCCTTCGCGGACCAAATATATGGAGCGTTCAACGCAAAAAACTCATTCAAATGCGTCTTGATCTTCAAGAAATGGAACAATCGCCAACCAACAAAATAGACGGTTTTCGTGAACGGATTGAAGCCATGTTTCCAACCATGATAGAGCACCGCTGCTCTGAAGGTGTTCGTGGCGGATTTTTCTCACGCATAGATCGTGGCACTTGGATGGGTCATGTGATTGAGCATATTGCCCTCGAAATTCAAACTTTGGCTGGCATGGAAACTGGTTTTGGACGCACGCGCGAAACCAAAACTCCCGGGATTTATAATGTCGTTTTTAGTTATACGGAAGAAAATGTTGGTCTTTTTGCTGCCGAAAGTGCCGTTGCTATTGCCGAAGCATTGATCGCTGGCGCCGAATATGACCTTGAAGCCGACATCCAAAAAATGCGTGTCATTCGAGATCGTGTGCGCCTCGGACCAAGTACAGGAAGTATTGTTGAGGAAGCCGTAGCAAGAGATATTCCTTGGATTCGCCTCGGAACCAACTCGCTCGTGCAACTCGGATATGGCATCAACCAAATGCGTTTTCAGGCTACCATAACCTGCAAAACCAGTAGTATTGCTGTAGATATTGCTTGCAATAAAGAACAAACCAAAAAAATGTTGGATGCCGCATCGATTCCTGTTGCCAATGGTGGTATTTGCGTAGACGAAGAAGATTTGGACGAAGTAATCAAGAAAATTGGCTATCCTATTGTACTAAAACCTTTGGACGGCAACCACGGAAAAGGCGCTTCTATAAATGTAAAAAATAGAGAAGATGCCGTTGCAGGTTTGGCGTATGCCAAAAAATACAGCCACCGGATTATTGTAGAAAAATTTATAACAGGTCACGATTTTCGCGTTTTGGTTATTGATAACAAACTCGTTGCTGCTGCCAAAAGAGAACCAGCTCACGTTGTCGGAAACGGAAAACATACTATTCAAGAACTTATTACTGAAACCAACAAAGATCCACGTCGTGGTTATGGACACGAAAATGTGTTGACCGAAATTGAAATCGATCGTGATACCGAAGATTTATTGGCAAAACTAAATTATACCGTTGATACCGTTCCTAAAAAAAACGAATTGGTTTACCTCAAGTCGACTGCCAACTTGAGTACTGGCGGCACTTCCTTAGATGTGACCGACATGATGCATCCAGAAAATATTTTTCTCTGCGAACGTATTTCGAGAGTGATAGGTTTGGACATTTGCGGAGTCGATATTATGGCAGAAAACTTGACACAGCCTTTAAAAGAAAATGGCGGTTGTATTCTGGAAGTCAACGCTGCTCCAGGTTTCCGAATGCACTTGGCACCATCAGAAGGATTGCCGAGAAACGTTGCTTCGCCCGTGATCGATATGTTGTATCCACCGGGAAAACCAAGTCGTATTCCGATAATAGCCGTTACAGGAACTAATGGAAAAACTACTACTACAAGACTTTTGGCACATATTGTCAAAAATAATGGCTACAAAGTTGGTTTTACCACTTCAGACGGAATTTATGTGCAAAACCACATGATGGAAAAGGGCGACACGACTGGACCCGTTTCGGCTGAATATATTCTGAAAGATCCAACAGTAGAATTTGCCGTACTCGAAACCGCTCGTGGCGGAATCTTGCGATCTGGTTTGGGTTTTAGTCGTTGCGATATTGCTATTATTACCAACATTCAGGAAGACCATTTGGGTTTGAATGACATCAATACGCTCGAAGATTTGGCACGAGTAAAAGCAACGGTTGTTAAAAGTGTAAAAAAAGACGGTTGGGCAATTTTGAATGCTGAAGATGAGTATTGTGTAAAAATCGCTAACGAATTGAGTTGTAATATTGCCTATTTCTCGTTGGACGAAAACAACGAACTTATCAAAAAATTATGTAAAGAAGGCAAAACCGTTGCCGTATACGAAAACGGATACATCACCATCAAAAAAGGAGAATGGAAAATTCGTGTCGAGCGTGCTACGCATGTACCGCTCACGCTAGGCGGAAAAGCCAAATTCATGATTGCCAATGCCTTGGCGGCAACATTAGCCAGTTATTTGTATGGTTTTAAAACCGAAGATATTAGCTTGTCGTTGCAAACGTTTATTCCAAGTGTGGCGCAAACACCAGGACGAATGAATATTTTCGAATTCAAAAAATTTAAAGTTTTGATCGATTTTGCTCACAATCCAGCAGGATATCGTGCCGTTGAAAGCTATCTTGAAAGTGTGGAAGCCACCAAAAAAATCGGAATCATTGCCGGTGTTGGCGATCGTCGAGACGAAGATATCAAGGAATGTGGTTTGATTGCTGGTCGTATGTTTGACCATATTATTATACGACAAGAAAAATACTTGCGGGGTCGCACCGAGCAAGAAATTATTGATTTAATTTTGGAAGGCGTTGCAGAAGCTGGTAAAAAAGTTACCCATGAGGTCATTCCGCTAGAAACCGAAGCTATAAAACATGCCATAGATAATGTGGAAGAAGGCAGTTATATCACGGCATTGAGCGATGTGGTAACCAATGCAATTAATATTGTACAGGAGTATTTGGATAAGGAAAATGAGGAAGGGAATATATAGGAATTTATTTATTTGATTATTTTAATAATTATAAAAAAAATATTTACTCGACATTAAAAAAACGCAATTACATTTTTTAAATACCATTTCATAAGTAGCTAATGTTTAAAGCTTTGAGAGGTGTATTGAAAAATGTAGTTACTTAAATTTGAGAGTTAATTGTTATTTTGAAAACCAAAAATTGTAAATAAAACGGAATAAAATGAAAGAAATTAAAGAAAATATTCTGATTTTAATCACAATAACTATTATCAATTTATTTGTTTTTTTTAATTATTACATAAACGGAAAAATAATGCACGGAATAGGCTATTTCCTATTTTTTTATTTTTCAATCTTCGTGATATACTTTTATACAAACAAATTTAAACCTAAAAGCGAAATTATTATTAAGAATCCAAAGAGTGAATTTAAACTAAGTATTATTTTTACACTAATTGGAATTGGATTTATTGCTCTCAATTTTTATTTGAAATCACTAAATCCAAATTTAGTTTTTTTAATAAAAATGCCAATTTTGCTGGGAATTTTACTTTTCACTTATCCCTTAGGGATTTTAATAAATCTATTGAAAAATAAATATAAAATTACCGAACTTGGAATCAAAACTAATCCGTCAATAAATATATTTCTTGGTTTAATAATTTTTGGTTTGACTGGATTTTTCGCATACATATTTAACAGAGAGGGAATTTTATTCCAAAAAGCATATGAGGAATACGGAGGTTTCGGCGGAATATTACTACAAGGAGTAATTGGAGCAGCATTAGTTGAAGAATTTATGAGATTTATTATTCAATCAAGATTTGAAAAAATTTATAAATTAAATGGCTTTCACATATTATTTGCAACAATAATCTGGGCATTTATGCATTTTCCTGTAACGTATTTTAAATCGAAAGAAACTTATGAAACATTAATTTATTGCATACAAATTATTCCTATTGGTTGCGTTTGGGGATATTTAACACATCGAACAAAATCAATAATACCATCAGTAATTGTTCACGGATTAAATATGTGGGGAATTCAAAATGGCTAAAAAATAAAACAACAGTAAACAGCTATTTAAAAGAATTATGGTTTTGGTCTTGAATTTACACTTTGTTTTGTATCCGCTTCTGCAGATTATTAACCCAAACTTTACGCTAAGCAAATAACTGCAACTTGATAAACTAATAGGGTTTCTTTTTTAAAACCATCAGCGCTAAATAAAATTTATAATTATCTTTTAACTGGAATACTTTCCAAAATCTCCAACACAAATTTATAGAATTTTTGAGATGATTTTATTGAGGCTCTTTCGTCTGGGCTATGCGCACCATGAATGGTTGGCCCAAAAGAAATCATGTCCATATCGGGATAATTGGTGCCGAGAATTCCACATTCTAAACCGGCGTGGCAGGCCACAACTTTGGGTTTTTCGCTATTCTGTTTTTCGTAAATAGAAACCAAAACATCCAAAATTTCAGATTTTACGTTTGGTGTCCAACCCGGATAGCTTCCGCCAAAAGTAACTTCGCAACCAAACAATTCGTAAGCCGATCGTAAGGCATTTGCCAAATCCATTTTGGAAGTTTCTACCGAAGATCGGGTTAAATTCTGAATAGAAATTTCGCCGTCTTTTACAATTACACGAGCAATATTATTGGAAGTTTCTACCAAATCGGACATGTCGGCAGACATTCGGTAAACGCCATTATGGGCTGCATAAATTGCACGGAGCAAACCTTCTTGAACGCCCAAATCCATTACTTTTGATGGTAAATTGGATTTTACAATTTCTATGGTCAAGTTAGGTTCTGTAATTTTAAATTCGGTTTTTATATCGCCAATAATTTCTTGCATGTCAAACACAAATGCTTCGTCATACATACTGGCAACAATCACTTTGGCAACACTTTCGCGAGGAATAGCATTGCGCAAACTTCCACCCGAAATTTCTGCAACTTGAAGTCCGAAATTTTCAAAACCGTCAAACAACAATCGGTTCATGATCTTGTTGGCATTGCCCAAACCTTTATGAATATCCATTCCAGAATGTCCGCCATTAAGTCCTTTTACAGTAATAGTGTAACCAGCAGAATGTTCTGGAGTTTCTTCTTCGACATAGCTTCTATTGGCTGTAACATCAATACCGCCAGCACAACCAATGTCAATTTCATCGTCTTCTTCGGTGTCCATATTCAAAAGGATTTCACCTTTCAAGATGCCACCTTTTAGGTTTAAAGCGCCTGTCATTCCGGTTTCTTCATCAATTGTAAACAAAGCTTCGATTGCTGGATGTTTTATTTCTTTAGATTCCAAAATAGCCATAATCATCGCAACTCCAAGCCCATTATCGGCTCCAAGTGTTGTGCCGCGAGCGCGAACCCAATCGCCATCGACATACATATCGATGCCTTGTGTGTCAAAATCGAAAGTGGTATCGTTGTTTTTTTGGTGCACCATATCCAAATGCCCTTGCAAAACTAATGCTTTACGATTTTCCATTCCAGCAGTCGCAGGTTTGCGGATAATTACATTTCGGATTTCGTCTTCAAAAGTTTCTAGACCTAGATTGTTTCCAAAGTCTTTCATAAACTGTATTACTCGATCTTCTTTTTTTGAAGGTCGTGGCACTGCGTTTAAATCGGCAAATTTATTCCAAAGATTTTTGGGTTCTAGGTTTCTTATTTCTTGGCTCATTTTTATTTTATTTTTATTCAATTGCTTCGATTCGATCAATAAATACATTTACCAACTTGTGGTTGGAATTCAACTCAAGGATAGTTACCCAAAGATCATTCATTACGTTATAAAAGGGTTTCATTTTTAAATTACCAAATTGAATATGAATCACTTTGGGTGGCGGATTTTGTAACATTATTCTAAATGAAAAATCTACATCTTTGGTAATAATAGTTAGATTATTATCAGCTGCATAATCCCAAATTTCTTTGTCAGATTGCTTAGCATCTATATCTCTTTGATGTATAAAATCATCTGTATTCCAAAGTGCAAAATAATAAGGAAGGTTAATATCAATTAAAAACTTTGCCATTTATGCAACACTTCTTATCGTGAAATTTCTTTTCATCAAATCGGCTGCGAACTTTAAACATGAGTCAATATCTTCGTTTTCTAAAGTAGGATATTGATATAAAAGTTCTTGGTGCGTTTCGCCAGCACTCAAAAATTCTAAAATTGTGTTTACAGTAAGTCTAGTTCCACGAATGGTAGGTTTACCGTTGCAAATTTCTGGATCGATTGTAATTCTGTCTGAAATATATTCCATAATTATATTAATTATATACAAATTTACAAAAGAAATAGTCAACTTAAAAAATTATACTTATTTTTATAATTATTTTTTATAAATTATGAAAACAAGATTTATTATTTTGACACTATTCACAACCATAGGAATGCTTTCTCAAACCATTCAAAACGATCTCGAAAAAGTCCTTCAAAAAAACAAATTAATAGGTTTAACAGTTAAAACTTTTACAGGAAGTAAAATTGCTACTTATAATTTTGGTATTCAAAACGAAATTACACAGGTTCCAATATCGAATGCAACCACTTTCAGAATTGCTTCAATTTCCAAATCTTTTTCAGCTTTGGGATTGATGAAATTGTACGACCAAAAAAAGTTTAAGCTTGACGACGATATTTCGAAATACATAGGTTTTACAGTTCGAAATCCAAAATTTCCAAAGTCGAAAATCACGTTTCGAATGTTACTCAATCATACTTCGAGTTTGCAAGACGGCACTGGATATGATGGTTTTTTGGCTGGAACTTTTAGTCAGAAACCAAGTCCGAATTTAAGTTCTATTTTGTTGCCAACTGGCTCAAATTATACTGAAGATATGTGGATGAATCACAAACCTGGAAGCTATTTTACTTATTCCAACCTTGGTTATGGCTTGATTGGCACTTTGGTTGAAAAAATTAGCAACCAACGATTTGATTCGTATCTAAAAAAAGAAATTCTAGAACCGCTGGGAATTTCAGGAAGTTTCTATCTTGATGATATTGCTTTACCAACTTTGGCTACCTTATATAGAAGCGAAAATAATGCCTGGAAACCCGAAAAAGACGATTATTCAGTCAACAAACCAAAACCAACCGATGTTTCGGATTATGTGATTGGAAATAATGCGGTATTTTTTGGTCCACAAGGCGGATTGCGTGCTTCGGCTGCCGATTTAATAAAGTTTCTGAAGTTTTTAAAATCAGATGGAAAATCGGTTCCTAACTTGATTTCTAAAAAAACTTTAGCTCAAATGAAGAAAACGCAATGGTGTTTTAAAGATTCAAATGGCGACAACTACGACGGTTTTTTTAAGCAATATGGCTTGGGATTGCATCAAACCAACAAAGATGGTTCGGACCTTGTTTATAATCCCGACGTTTTTGGCAGTTTTATTGGTCATGCAGGCGATGCGTATGGGCTCACGAGCGATGCCTATTTTTCTGTGAAAGAAAATTTTGGATTTGTAATTATTACCAACGGCAGTTTTGATCCGTTTATTAAAGGTAAAAAAAGCTCGTTTAATGCTTTTGAAGAAGAAATTTTCGAAATTATTTGTGCTGATTATTTGAAAAACAAAAAATGATTTTTTTTAAGAAATATTTTCTAGCTTTTTTTCTGATTTTCCAAATTGTAATTTTACAAGTGCTTCAATTTTTTCCTGCATTTGTAGAAAAAACATACAGTATTAGTTGGTACCAATCAAGTTCTAACTTTTTGAGATTTATTTTAGGGAAAATTCCGTTTTCAGTTGGCGATATTATCTACGGAATTTTGATTTTATGGTTATTAATATCAATGTACAAAAATTGGAAATCGATTTGGAAACAAAAATTACTTTTGGTTGTAAATTTTATTTCGGTTTTTTATTTTTTGTTTCACACACTTTGGGCGTTCAATTATTATCGAGTTCCGTTATTCGAAAAAATGAAAATCGAACGCGATTATTCTGATGCTGATTTGCTGAATTTTACCAAAAAACTAATCGTAAAAACCAACCAAATTCAGTTTCAAATTACCAAAAACGATAGCACAAAAATAGTTTTTCCTTACACGCACGAGCAAACATTTACCATGGATTTGAATGGCTATAAAAACTTGGCAAAGCAGTATCTATTTTTTGAATATAAAAATCTTTCGGTTAAAAAATCGTTATTTAGTTTGCCCTTAACCTATATGGGATTTGGCGGTTATCTCAATCCGTTTACCAACGAAGCACAAGTCAATTATTTGATGCCGATGTACAATTTACCAATGACGTCCAACCACGAAATGGCGCATCAAATGGGTTTTGGTAGCGAAAGCGAATGTAATTTTATTGGTTTTTTGGCAACTATAAAAAATGAAGATTTATATTTTAAATATTCTGGATATGCTACAGCTTTGCGTTATTGCTTAGCCAATTGGGAAGCCCGAAATCCAGAAATTTTAAAACAACTTTTGCCAACAATAAACTCTGGAATTCTAAAAAACTACCAAGAAAGTCAAGATTTCTGGAAGCAATACGAAACACCAATCGAGACTGGTTTCAAGATTTTTTATGACAATTTCCTCAAAATAAACCAGCAAGAAGATGGATTGGAAAGTTATAATAAGTTTGTGAATTTACTGGTTGGGTATTATCGGGATAGGGATTTTTGATTGCTATATTCAAACAATTTTAAAAAATAGAACAATGAAAAAAATACTGCTTTTTCTACTATTTACGTTTCAGTTAAATGGACAAGAATTGGATATAAAAACAATTATGAATCTCGTTATTAATGAGGAAATCCCTGAGAATTTTACTTTTTTTAATCTTGTAGATGCAAATCTGATAGACAGAATAGAAAATTATTCGCTTCCAAATTCTGATAAAAGAGAATTATTAAGTAAATATTTAGATTTTCCAATTGATTTAATAATAAATCCAAAAATAGATTCAACAAAACGGAATTGGACAAACTATAATTTAAATAAAGCTAAAGTTAATTCCGAATATATTTGTAAAGAAATAGTTAAAAATCAAAGTATATTATTTAGAGCAAAAAATCAAAAAGAATATGATAGTATTGTTAGTAAAAACTTACCAAATTTAATTGCAATTATAATAAATCCTAAATGGAGCGAAAGAAAAATAAATTCTAAAATAAAAAAAGCCTACGAATTGCATCAACCTACAATTCAAAAGATTGAAAATAAAGTTTATTTTCATTTTACTTATCCAATATTTTCAAAAGAAAAAGGTTTTTTCAGAATAACAATTTTTGAAAGTAAATCTAGAAGCGGCATAGCTAAAACTTTTATTTATAAAATTGAAAATAACAAAATACTTCAAGTTTATGAATATGGTAGATGGACAACTGTTACAACTACAAGTCATACAAGATAGTAATTGCGGTTTTTAAATCTGCATTCTTCAATCTAAAATCTAAACCTCATCACTAGTAAAAGTAACAAAACTTTTCTTTTTGTAGGGACGCACAATCAAGCGACCTTCGCGATCAAAACGAATGTAATTGTACACCCAATTCAAGAAAACAACGGCTCGGTTTTTGAAACCAATGAGTGAAAATAAATGCACCAACATCCATACAAACCATGCAAAAACGCCTGAGAAATGATAATTAGGCAAATCAACAACGGCTTTGTTTCGACCGATTGTCGCCATAGAGCCTTTATCATTGTATTCAAAAGCGGTTGGTTGCAAGCCTTTTACTAGTTTTAGAATATTTTTTCCCAGCAAATCGCCTTGTTGCAACGCCGTTTGGGCTACCATTGGATGTCCTTGCGGAAATTTCTCGGTTTCCATACTGGCAATATCGCCAATGGCAAAAATGTTTTGGTAACCAACCACTTGATTGTAGCTATTTACCCGAATTCGTTCTACTTTATCTACCAACGATTTGGCATCCAAACCTGCAATGGTAGCACCTTGAACGCCTGCTGTCCAGATAACGGTTGCCGTTTCAAAACTTACATCGGAGTTTGTGGTAATAGTACGTCCGTCATAATTGGTAACGCGAACATTTTTATGGATTTTTACACCTAAATGAATAAGAAATTCTTCGGCATGTTTAGACGATTTTTCGCTCATGGTATTGAGGATTCTGTCGCCTGATTGCACCAAGTTGATTTCCATTTTATTGATATCAAGGTCGGGATAATCTTTCTGGAGAATGGCTCTTTTCATTTCGGCCAACGCACCTGCCAACTCTACGCCTGTTGGCCCTGCTCCTACTAATACAAAATTGATTAGCGCATTTCGTTCCGCTTCGTCTTTGGTCAAAACGGCTTGTTCAAAGTTTTCTAGAATCAAACTTCGGATATTCAATGACTGCGGAATGGTTTTCATCGACATGGCGTTGCGCTCGATTTCTTTATTGCCAAAAAAATTGGTTTTGGAACCTGTAGCAATCACCAAATAATCGTAATGCAAATCGCCAATATCTGAAAGGATTTTGTTGTTTTCGGCTTCGATTTCTTTTACAGAAGTTAGCCGAAAATAAAAATCGGGCGTGTTCTGAAAAATTTTCCGTAACGGATAAGCAATCGAACCAGCTTCTAGTCCGCCAGTCGCCACTTGATACATTAATGGCTGAAAATTATGATAATTGTGCTTGTCTATAAGGACAACTTGTAGGTTTTGATTGCGTAATTTTTTGGCGATTGCAATTCCTGCAAAGCCGCCACCAATAATGACTACTCGTGGATTGGATGACGTTGGGATATTCATTTTATAATATTTCTACAAATTTACGTTGAATTTTTACCACAATTTGTTTTTTTTACCACAAAGAGCACAAAGATCGCACTAAGTTCACAAAGTTATAATCACAATTATGGTACGCGGATTTTACGGCTGTTACAACGCGTATAAAAACGGTTTTTTTACCACAAAGCACACGAAGTTTCCACAAAGTTCACTAAGTTTTTTTGATTTTTGAAATTGAAATTGCCATTGAAACTCTTTTTTTGTGCTCTTTGTGAAACCTTTGAGCTCTTTGTGGTTAAACCTAAAAATCAAATTTATAATTGGCACCCAACATAAACTGAAACGATTGCACAGGAAAATTTGTCCAACGTTGGTAGCCTTGATTTCCAATGTTGTTGAGTCGCAAGAAAGCACTTAATCTATCGGTGTATTTGTAGCCTAGATGTGCATTGGCATCGAAAAAGCTTTTTAGGGTTGTAGTGTTCGAGACATTTGCTAAAGTTGTTGTGTTGAAGCGAGTAATTTGATCTTTTCGATCGCCAGTAAAAAACACATTGGCTCCTGCATACCATTTTGGGGTAATGTTGGCATCGATTGTTCCGCCAAGTTGAATTGCTGGCAAATTCCAAGCTTCTTTTTGCAATGATTTGGAAAAACTACTGAAAGTTCCGTTGATTCCGAATGAAAGGTTCTTAGTAAACTCGGCCTTTAGTTCTCCAAAGAAACTCACCGTTTTAAGGTCTTCATATACTGTTGTGAAAGAATTTCCGTGTTGGTAATCTTTTTTATTTAATGTAGATTGATCATATAAATTACTTACAAACAAGGCTTTGTTTTTTTCGCTAACGATCGATCCACGAACATTATAGCTCACAGCATTGGACAATTTTCCTTTCAATCCACCAAAAATATCATATTGCTTGTCGGTTGGCGCAACTAGCAAAGTTGGCGAAACAAACGGGTTTTCGGTGGCAAAATC
Organism: Flavobacterium sp.; assembly: GCA_043771555.1. GTDB lineage: Bacteria > Bacteroidota > Bacteroidia > Flavobacteriales > Flavobacteriaceae > Flavobacterium. The sequence continues at coordinate 35,438 of JAYVHB010000002.1, forward strand.
TTTGTACGAATTTTGTACCAGTCCGCCTTCTGCTCCAGCATAAAAAATCATCAAATCGCCCACCAAACTAAGTGATGCATTGATGTTTGGATATACAAATAGCTTATTTTTTTTGTTTTCGATATCCAAACTATAAAAAATCGATGCACCTAAATTGAACGACCAATCTCTTTTTTGCATGGCAATAGTTGGACTTACGCCAAGGTTGGTAAAACCGTATTTGATGGCTGTTGTGTTCGAAAAATCGTTGGCAAAACTACCACCAAGATAATCAACAATGGCGTTGGTTTTTATTGTTGTTCCACCGGCATCCAGCTCGAAAGAAGGCTTGACAATAAAGCGATTCTCAGCAGATTTGAATCCGTCGAAAAAACGATTGTATTTTAAACTTAAATCATTAAAAATTGCTTTACTAAAATTCATTCTTCCGCCAAGATATAAGTTATTGTAGGCTTGCGGATTGTCAATTTTATTTACTAGAATTGCTTTGTTTTCGGGTGTTTCGAGAGTTGTAAAATCAGAAGGTAAACCATACCAAAAATTACTTCGGTTTTCGAAACCAGCGTCGGCTACCCAACCGTAATCGGCTTGTTTGCTTCCGTAAGTTAAATCGATAGAAGTATTTCGGAATTTATCGCTCAATTGCAAGTCTTTAATACCGCCTTGCGAAGACAAATGTTTCAACATTCCGCCAAAATAATCGGTATCAGATACGTTTTGCGTAATATACAATTCGGCCAACGCTGTAAGATAATTTCCTAACCCAATAGTTGCATAATTGTTGTAAATTTTTTCTTGTGCGCTTTTTTCTACGCCAGCTGCTTTTCCTTTGGCTGGAGCAAAAGTGGAAGCTACAGGAAACGAAAAAATGGAATATTTAATTTCTTCTTTTTTATTGGTTTCTTCGTCATTTAGCGTTGGAGTTTCTTTTACTTTAAATGCATCCGAAATTGTTGGCGTATACGGTTTTACAACATTTACGACTTCAGTGCCAATGTTTTCATCTTTTTTTTGACTGTTCATCGTTTGAGATAGAAAAAGACAAAAAGATAAGAGACGAAGAGATGAAAGACCAGGAGATGAAAGACCAGGAGATAAGAGACGAAAAGATGAAAGACGGATAGATGACAGATTTATTAAATTCATTTTAATTTATTTAAAGTATTTTGGAAAGTCATTGTTGCTTTTTGAAATTCCACTATTTTATTTTCAATTTGATTTGTAATTTCTTCAGAAATATATTTTTGACCAAAAACGATGAGCAATTGCTTTTGCAGCTCAAATCATGAACCTAATGAGATATCTAACAAATGACTAAACGATTTATTTGTTCTGCTTAAACCTTCTGCGATATTTGGGGGCATTGACACTGCACATCTATTCATTTGACTTACAACTCCAAATTTTTCTGAACTTGGAAAAGTAGCCGTTACTTCATAGATAAGATTAGTAATTTCCATACTCATTTGCCAAATTTTTAATTTTTTAAAATTGTGTCTTTTAAAATCTGTCATTACTAAAATATTTTGATTTGCTTGACTCTCATCTTTTCTTCTGTTATCTATTCGTCTCTTATCTCTTCGTCTCTCATTTTTTCGTCTCTCATCTCTTCATCTCTCATCTCTTCGTCTTAATTCCCGATTGATGAGTTGGTTTTGGCTTCGGCGGTTTTGATGATTTCTAGTTCGGTTTTGGCTTCGTCGACAACATCTGTAAAGTTGGCAAAATTCTTAATGACACTTTCCAAAATATAAGTAGCTTGAAAACTGTCTTTCAATCCGTAGAAGTTTTTTGCCATCACGACTAATCCTTTGGCACCAAAATATTTATAACCCGAATAGTCTTTTGCCAATTTCTGAACTACTTTATTTGAAGCTTCAAATTTGGCATCTTTATTTTTGAAATAGGCATCATAAAATAAGGCTTCGGCAGCCAATTCGCCTTTGGCAATGGTTTGCAATTTGGCATAAGCCGCTCTAGCTTTGGTCTCATCGTTCGACTTTATTGCTGATCTTGCTACGATTATTTGCGCGTCAGATTTTACTTTATCATCAATTTTTGGATTTGCCAAAACCTTGTCTGCATAAATAACAGCGTTGGGATAATCGTTCAACTCATAATAATTTTTCATCAAATTGGATTGTGCAAAAGTGATGTTCTGCGGAAAATCGGCTTCGGTTTCCAATCGTTTCAAAACTATATTTGCTTTGGCGCTATCGTTTTTCTTGGTATAAATATCTGCCAATCGCGCCAAGGCTTGCTCGGTAAACTCATTGCGAGATTTGGAAATTACATACTCATAATGCGTAATCGAGTTGGTTGCCAAATCGTCCGCATAATACGACTGAGCCAAATAGAAATTGGCTTTCAAAGCATTTTTTCCGTTAGGGAATTTGGCCACATAACCACTCAAACCAGAAATGGCTTGTTTTACATTATTCTGCAAATATTGTTTTTCAGCAGCTTCGTAAGTATCGTCTTCAATTTCGGAATCAGAAACTTCAATGTAGCCTAATGATTTTGCCCATGTGGCATATTCGTCGACTTTTCCGTTATCGACATAAATAATCTTGGCAGTTGCAACGGCTTCAATCGCTTCGGGCGTTCGAGGATAATCGGCAGCGACTTTTTTAAATTTGGCAATAGCCAACGCATCATTTTCGGCGTTATAATAAATCAATCCTTGACGTAGCATGGCTTTCGAGCCGTAAGATCCATTTTTGAATTCGGTAATCAATTGGTCGTAGGTTTTTATGGCCAAATCGGTTTTTTTCTCGACAACATAAGTATTTCCTAGCTCGAAAAGTGCATCGTCACGGTATTGCGATTTTGGATATTGTGTCAAAAATTTGTTGAAATCTTCTATTTTATTGGAGTTTTTTGCAACAAACCCATAACTAATTGCTTTTTGGAAAGCAGCATAATCGGCGTCAATTCCTTTCATGTCCATTGCTTTATTGTACGCATCCATCGCTGGCCAATATTTAGCAGTAACGAAACGGCTATCGCCCAAACGCAAATAGGCATCATTTAATCGTACTTTATCCTCTTTAACAGCATCTACATGCGTTTGAAAATAGTTGCCGGCTTGCTCATATTCTTTTTGTTTGAAGTAGGCATAACCAATATTATAATTGATATTCTTGGCTTCGGGTGTTGTTTTGGCTTCAGCGAAAGCTATAAACTGTTTGAAACTCAATAAAGCTTCGCTAAAATTGTCTAAGCCATATTCGGTTTCGCCTTTCCAAAACGTGGCTCGAGACGTAAACTTAGCATCAACTTGCTCGGCAATCGTTTTGTTAAACATCTTGAGTGCTTCTTTATAACTTCCGTCAGTATATAATTCGATACCACAATAAAAAGTAACTTTTTGATAGGCTGGTTTGTTGGCAGGATTTTTATTTTTTTCAAGTAAAGCGATCGCTTCTTTATAATTTTTGGAAGTGATGTACGAATTAATCAACAGCGATTGTAACTCTTGTTTGCTAACTGAATTAGGATATTTGGCCATAAATCCTGATAAAACATCTGGAACAGATTGGTAGGAATTTCCTATTTCGTAGCTCAATTTGGCATAATTCAAGTAGGCATCTTCTTGAATTTTTGGATCAAATTCCATTTCGGAAGCAGTTTTGAAAGCGTTCAAAGCTTGTGGTTTCAAGTCGATTTTCATATAACTTTCGCCAAGATGATAGTAGGCATTTTGCGCCACACTATCGTTGCCACTTATGATTTTATTGAACTGCGAAATGGCGTTATCAAACTCATTTTGTTTGTAATAAGCATAACCTAACTGATAAAAATCGGTGTTGCTCCATTTGCCTTTTTTGCCACGATACTCTTTCAAGAACGGAATTGCTTTGTCGTATTGTTTGAGATTAAAATGGCTTTCGCCGATAATTTTGCTTAATTCCGATTTTTCGGCTGCCGATGATTTTGCCATAGCAGTTTGCCCTTGGTCTATCGCTTTTTGGAAATTTCCAGATTTGAAACTCATATCAGCTTGAAAATACGATAGCTTTTCTTTGTATTTTTCTTCGCCCGAAACCTCTTCAAACAACTGATTGGCTTTTTTATAATCATTGCCTTCATAGGCCATAAAACCAAGATAATACTTGGCTTGCGAGCCGTATGTTTTTGATTTTTGCACTTTATTAAAATACGGCGTTGCTTCCTTTTTTTTGTTGGCGGCAAAGTAGCAATAGCCTTTTTGGAAATTGAACTTTTCGGTTTGCAAATAGTCCAAACTACTCTCGTCTATTTTATCGAAATAACTTAAGGCTTTCGGATAATCCCCTTGTTCGAAATAGTAACTCGACACTTCTATAAAAGCTTGGTTTTGCTTTGGCGAAGTTGGATAATCGGCCACAAAACGTTCCATCATTTCGTCGGCATTGGCTTGATTGAGTCGAATAGCGCAATTGGCGGAATAGTAGGCACAATCGGATTGCACTTCTGTGTTACTATTTTCAGATTTTACTTTATCGAAAAGAATTTGAGCCGATTGGTATTGGTTGTTTTTATACAAGCCCAACGCACGCTGAAAATCTTCTAAATCGTTAGTATAAATAGCAGATTGCTGCGCAAATAAGGACGATATTCCGAAAGATAAAACTAAAAAAAGAAATTTTGATAGGTTGTTCATTGTGGTTTTTGTTAACTACTCAAAAGTATTGTTATGTGCAGTATAACGGTATAATATGCAATTTTATTATAAACATTCTTTTTAACAATCAAAAAATAATTTTAGATTAATACTCGTTATTTGATAATTGATAAGTACTTTTACGTCGTAAACAAACAAATCAATTATGTCCGACACGGTATTGGCATTGCAAAATGTAACTATTTATCAAGAAAAAAAAGTCATTTTATCTGATGTTAATTTATCGGTAAATCACGGCGAGTTTATCTACATAATAGGAAAAACGGGTTCTGGAAAAAGTAGTTTCATGAAGACTTTGTATGGCGATTTGCCTTTAACTGATGGTGAAGGAACTATTGTAGGATATGATTTGGCTGGCTTGAAGGACGACGATATTCCGTTTTTGAGACGTAAAATTGGTATTGTTTTTCAGGATTTTAAATTATTGCCAGACCGAAGTGTTAAGGAAAATATGCTTTTTGTTTTGAAAGCTACAGGCTGGAAAGATCAAGCTGAAATGAACGAAAAAATTGAAGCTGTTTTACTCAAGGTAGATTTGAACTCGATTAGCAACAAATTGCCACACCAGCTATCGGGTGGCGAGCAACAACGGGTAGCTATTGCTCGTGCATTGCTAAATGATCCAGAGCTTATTTTGGCAGATGAACCAACAGGAAACCTCGATCCGCAAACTAGTGTGGAAGTCATGGAAGTTTTACGCAAAATAAATGCAAACGGCAAAACGGTAATTATGGCAACTCATGATTATGCGTTGCTGATGAAATTTCCTTCGAAAACATTGAAATGCGAAGAAGGAAAAGTTTTTGAAGTAGTACAAAGAACGGTTTAAAACCAAATTTGAAATTGCAAAAGAAAACGATTGTCATATCTGGAATCAATATGAAAGAAGGTGGAATTTTCACTATTCTGGATAATTGTTTACAGAAAATATCCCAATACAACTCAATAAATAAGTATAAAATAATTGCTTTAGTTGGAGATAAAACAAGATTTAATTATCCTAATATTGAATATTTAGAATTTCCGAAATCTAAGAAAAGCTGGTTTTTTCGTTTGTATTATGAGTATTTTTATTTCAAGAAACTTTCTAAAATTATTCTTCCAAATGTTTGGCTTTCATTGCATGATATGACGCCAAATATAGTATGTGAAAATCAGTTTGTGTATTGCCACCATGGAACCATATTTTATAAACCAACAAAAATTGATTGGAAATTTGATTATAAAATTGGTGTTTTTTCTATGTTATATAAATATTTTCAAAAGATAAATATCGGCAAAAATAAAGCCGTTTTCGTTCAACAATTTTGGATGAAAAATGAGTTCGAAAAGCTTTATAAAATTAATAATGTTGTGGTTGCAAAACCAGAATATTTGCAAATAAAATCTATTTCAAAAATAAATTTAGACAATTCTAAAATTCATTTTTTTTATCCTAGTTTACCTAGAAGTTTCAAGAATTTTGAACTCATTTTTGAAGCAATTTCTTTATTAGAAGACTCAATTTTCAATAAAACTTGTGTTCATCTGACTTTGGATGAAGAAGGAAAAACTAACTATTCGCAATATTTATTGAAAAAATTTAAAAATTTAAAAAACGTTACACTAACGGGAATATTGAGTAAAACTGAGATGGGATCGTATTATAATTCTGTTGATTGTCTTATTTTTCCGTCAAAACTGGAAACTTGGGGTTTGCCCATTTCTGAAGCAAAAGGATTTAACAAACCTATGTTATTGGCAAACTTGACTTATGCCAAAGAAACGGTTGGTGATTATGAAAATGTTTCGTTTTTTGATGTTGACAATCCACAAGAATTGGCTAATCTTATTACATCTTTCGTAGAAAAAACGATTGTTTATCAAGGAAATAAATATGCTTATTCAGATAAAGACCAACTCAATAATTGGACAGAACTTTTTGATTTTATGCTGCAATCATGAAAAAGCCATTTCTCTCTGTAATTATTCCGTTATATAACAAAGAAAAATTTGTTGCAATGACAATTCGAAGTGTTTTGTTGCAAACATTTACCGATTTTGAAATTATAATTGTTGAAGATTGTTCCACAGATTCTAGTAAAGAAATAGCAACCCAATTTGTTTCTGATACTATTCAAATTATACCACACGAATATAATAAAGGGCTTTCTGCTTCTAGAAATACAGGAATTAGAAATGCAAATTCTGAATATATTGTTTTTCTTGATGCCGATGATTTAATGAAATCGAATTATCTCGAAAAAATTGTTTCGTTAATTTACAATTTTCCCGAAGCATCTATTTTCGCTACAAATTATGAAGAACTTTTTGAAGAAAAAAAAGCAATAACTCCCGAATTAAGTTTGAAAAAATTTGAAAAAGACGGAATTATACCTGATTTTTTTGAAGCCAATCTCAAGCAACCTATTTATTGTCCTTCTAGTCTTTGCGTAAAAAGAAATGTCTTTGATGAAATTGGATTTTATAATGAATCTATCACTTACAGTGAAGATATAGATTTTAACATAAGAGCCAACTTAAAATTCTTACTCGCTTATTCTAAAGAAATTTTAATTCAAGGAATAAAATTAGACCATTATAGAATCACAAATTGTAGTATGAAAGGAAAGAAAATTCCTGATTTTGACTCTTATGAACATCTTACAGAAAGAAACGAAACTTTAAAAAAATATATAGATATTAATAGATATATGCTTGCCAGCAATTATAAAAAAGAGCATGATTTGATCAATTTCAATAAACTAAAAAAAGGAATTTCTAAAAATTCTAAAATATCTGGATTGAATTACAAGCAACAAATTTTATTAGAACTACCTGTTTCTTTAGTTCGAATTGTATCAAAATTAAAACAATTTTTATTAAAAAGGGGCATTTCTTTTTCGAGTTTTTCGAATTAAAATTACTTATTGATAAGCTCCAACCATTGTCTTCCTATTTTTTCAATTGAAAATTTCTGAACGCTTTGGACGGCATTTTTTTTACAATTTTGATATAAAACGGTATCAGAAATCATTAAATTTATAGCTTCTATTAGTTTTTCAAAGTTTTGATTTTCAACTAATATTCCGTTATGATTGTTGCTTATAATTTCTCTTGGTCCAGAAAAGCAATCAAAGGCAACAACTGGTGTTTCGCAAGCAAGAGATTCAATAATTGCGTTTGAAAGTCCTTCATTTTTACTGCACAAAACTAAAAATTGTGCGTTTTTATAATACGGAAATGGATTTTGAAAAACACCTTCAAATAAAATCAGATCTTTTAAGTTCAAGTCTTTAGCTAAAGCTTGGTATTCTTTCATTAGTTTACCTTGTCCTAAAATTATCAGTTTTATGTTTTGTGCTGGCAATATTGTTTTAGAGTAAGAAACAATTAATTTGTCAAATTGTTTTATATCAGAATTCATGCTGCCAACTGCCAAAATGTAGCGATAATCTACAGTAAACTTATTTTTTTGTTGTTTTATTAATTCTAAATCGAAAGGCTGAAACATATTTTGCACCTTATTTGCATATTTCAACGCTATAATTTTATCTTTAATAGCATTGGATACGGTTGCGATTTTTCTATTTTGATAGATAAATTTTGAGAGAAAACTACCCTTTGGGAAATAAAAATCTAACCTTCCACTTAGCACATAAAAAATAGTGTTTTTGGGATAAACAAATCGAGAAAGTATAAATTCCAGAAAAAAACTTGGTCGCATCCTGAAATCGATAAGACAATCAAATTTATTGGTACTAATAAACTTTTGTAGTGCAAAAAATCGAAACCATTTTCTAGTTATAGAATTTGAAGTAGCGTGAATCGTGCCAAGATTCAATAAATTTCCAGAAAAACTGTAAGTAACGTCATTAATAAAAATACAATTATGAACATCAAAACCTTGATTTTCAAAATAAATAGACAACAACGCATGTACTTTTTCGGCTCCACCGTTGGACAAGCTATCGCCAATTAATGCTATTTTGTATTTATTATTTTGGTCTGACACAAGTATTTGATTATTTTTACCAAATATAACAAATAAAATATAATGTTAGAAAACCCTTTGGTTACAGTAGTTTGCACATGTTTCAATCATCAAAAATATGTTATTGAAAGTTTGCAATCTGTTTTAGACCAAACCTACAAAGGGATTCAAATTATAGTTGTAGATGATTGTAGCACAGATGATTCAGTAGCCATTATTGAAAATTTTATTTTAGATAAACCTGAAATTTTATTTATAAAAAATGAAAAAAATATTGGCCTTACTAAATCTGTAAATCATGCCATGACATATGCAAATTGTGACTATTTTATCGATTTATCCGCAGATGATATCTTGTTACCGCATTGTATAGCAACTCAAGTTGCAACTTTCAAAGAAAGTAAATTTGAAAATTTGGCCATAGTATATGGAAATGCAGAGCTTATTACTGAAACTGGAGAACATGAACGATTTTATTTTGAAGTAAATGAAGATTTAAAAGTAATAAACCAAAAAAAATCAGGAGATTTATATGCTGAAATTTTGAGTATGAAAACAGTAATTTGTTCTGTTTCTGCGATGTATAAAAAATCTTTCTTTGATAAATTGGATGGATATGATGAACAGCTTTCCTATGAGGATCTCGATTATTGGCTTCGTATTTCACGCAAATACACAATTGAATATGTAAATGATGTCCTAGTTCAAAAAAGAAATATGCCAAACTCTTTGCAAAGCACTTTATATTCTAATAAAAATAAAAATAGTAACTCTACACATACTATTTTAATTAAGGCGTTTTCGCTAAATAAGTCAAAAGAAGAATTTTCGATAATGAAAAAAAGGGTTAATTTTGAAATGATAAATGCTTACAGAAATGACAACTATAAATTACTTTTTCTTAATAGCTGGTTGCGAATAAAACTAACTTTGAAATCTATTTAAGCCTTTATATTGTCCAAAAACTCATCAAAATCTCTAATATAATCTTCTTCCTCAAATACTTCAGAAGCTAATACAAGACAAACCGCACCAGAAGAAAAGTTTTCGAGCTCCCGCCAAGTATGATTTTCTATTAATAACCCTCTATCGGGTTTATTCAAAGTTACAGTATTTTTAATTTTCCCGTCCTTAATTACAACATCAAAACTTCCAGAGATGGCAATTAATATTTGCTGTAATTTCTTGTGCGAATGGCCACCTCGTTTCGCATAACTAGGAATGTCAAATAAATAATATACACGTTTAATCTCGAAAGGTATTGTACCGTTTTCTATAACTGCAATGTTGCCTAAACTGTTTTCTACCTTTGGAAACTCAATAATATTTATTTTCATAAACAATTTTCAAAATTAATATTTTGTAAACTTACTATTTTGTTTTGGATTCTATTTGTTCTTTTAAAGACATTTTTTTTCAAAGTTTATAATTGTTTATATTTGAAAAAATTTATTGCTTTATTCTAAAAATGAAAACTAACACGTTTTACAAATATACCTATATAGCGATTGTTATATTTTATTGTATTGTTTTGAGTCAATTCGGTATGGAAACTTGGGACACAGGATATATTTCTAGTTTTTCATGGAGGATCGTAAATGGTCAAAATATTTATGAGGATTTTTTATACAAGTTTCCGCCAGTTACTATTTATCTCCATGCTTTTTTTATGAAAATTCTTCCCGACACTGGTCAGTTTTTTTATTTTAGGATTATTGCCTACTTAAGCCATGCACTTCAAGTTTATTTATTTGTTTCAGGGATATACTTGATTTATGATATAAAAAAAATAAATAAATGGGCATTAATGATTGTTTGTTTTATGATTTCTTGGATGAATTTTTCTCCTTATCCGTGGCCAACTACTGATGGTATTTTCTTTGCTTCAATTGCTTTTTGGATTACTGCAAAAAGTAAATCAAATAATTTTACTTTACTTTTTTTAGTTGCACTATGTAGCTTGTTGTCAGCGCTTTCAAAACAATCGTTTTATCTAGTGCCCTTTTTATTTTTATTATGGTTTTACCTTAAATTTGGTTTAAAATCTGCACTTTTATATTTTTCGGTATTATTCTTACTATTTGTTCTTTTTGTTTTAATAATTTTAAGTATTACATCATGGGCTAATTTCTCAAAACAACTCAATGGAGAATTAAGATTATTGGATTTGTATAATGTTGGATTTCATAATTATGTTTTTCTTCCTATTAGGCACTTATTAGGAGTATTATTTTTGGGTTTTTCAAGCTTGTTTTTTTATTTAAAAAAAACAAATAAAAAGATGATCTATTTAGCTCCACATTTAGTAAAAATATCACTTTTGCTAATAGTTACATCTATTTTATTTTTTTTATTAAATAAATCTTGGACAGCTTCTTTTTTAGCGTTTGACGCAGCTTTTATTGGTGTTTTATATAGTTTTTTTGTAATAAAAAAAACATATTTACAATTATATCCTGCAGTTTTATTGTTAGTGTTAGCTTGGTCGGTATCAATTAGTTTGGGTTACCCTGCTCCACTATTATTTGGAACGGGAATTATTTTAAGCTTAGTCGCATTATTAGAAAATGAAATAAAACTCAAACAAAAATATTATTTTTTAATAGGTCTCGCCATGTGTTTATTTGCGTTTGCTTCAAATAAATATCCTTATCGTGAAAATTCCGTTTTTGAACTAAAATATAGTTTAGAAAACATTTCTCCAAAATTAAAATTCATAAAAACTAATAAAGGAACATTTGAAAAACATGAAGAATTGAAACAATTAATTACAAAATATGGAGGAAATTTTATCGTTTCTCCTAATATGCCAATGTCTAATTATTTATTTAATGAGCAAAGCCAATTACCCACAGATTGGCTTATTGAAACTGAAGTAAATAGACAAATGGCTAAAATAATTAATCTGTGTGCTGATAAAAAGAACTTTATTTTTATAGAAAAATCTTTTGCAAATGGCGAAGATTATGGAAATGAAACTATAACAACAAGCTCAATGGCTTGGTTTGTTTACAAAAAATTTAATAAAATAGAGGAAACAAAATATTTCATTATTTACAACCAGATAAAAACAAATGAAAAATTACCTTAAACTCATTCGAGTTGAACAATACATAAAAAATTTGTTTGTTTTTGCACCACTTTTTTTTGGAAGTCAATTTCTAAATACTTTTCTTTTTAGTAATGTTTTTATGGCGTTTGTTTGTTTTTGTTTAGCTTCAAGTGGCATTTATATTCTGAATGACTATTTTGATATTGATGAAGATAAAAATCATCCTGAGAAATCCAAACGACCACTCGCCTCTGGTAAAATTTCTCTAAAAAAAGGGTTACTATTAATGGCTTTTTTAATTTTTATAACTTTAATTATTTCTTATTTTATTTCAGAAAAATTATTTTTTGTAATTCTTTCCTATCTGATTTTAAACTTGTTATATTCAAAATGGTTAAAGCATATTGCTATACTTGATGTAAATATCATAGCTGTCGGTTTTGTACTTCGTATTATTGCGGGTACTGTTGTGAGTGAAATAGTTCCTTCCATTTGGATTTTATTAATCACTTACCTTTTGGCATTATTTTTAGCAATTTCAAAACGAAGAACCGATGTAATTCATGCTGTAAATGGAAAAGAAGTTCGCAAAAATATTGAAGGTTATAATTTGGTTTTTGTGGATAGTATGTTAGGAATTCTAGCCTCAATCATAATAGTTTGCTATATTTTTTATTGTATTTCTCCAGAAGTACAACTTCATTATAATTCCAATTTATTGTATGTTTCAATAATTTTTGTGATAAATGGTATTTTTAGATATCTCAAATTAGCATTTGTAAATCAATCGACTTATTCTCCAACCAAAATAGTTTTAAATGATCGATTTATTCAAATTACAATTTTTGGCTGGTTACTCTTGATGAGTTATTTATTATATTTAAGAAATTAATATGAAAACAATAGCATTTTTTGACTTTGATGGAACACTTTATAAAAAAGATAGTTTGATAGAATTTACTAAATTTAGTAAAGGTAAAATTAGTTTCTATTTTGGAATTCTAAAATTAGCTCCTTATTTGATTAAAATGAAATTAAACTTAATAAGTAATGAAAAAACGAAGCAAAAATTTATTACATATTTTTATAAAGATAGCGATTATGCTACTTTTAAAAAAAAAGCTAGAGAATATGCACTTACTAAAATTAATTTGGATTTAGATTCAAAAATGTATTCTGAGTTTAAAAAACATTTAAAAAATAAAAACGACATCTATATAGTAACCGCTTCAATGCCAGAATGGATTGAACCGTGGAGCAACCAATTTAACGTCAAAGTTATTGGAACAAATCTAGAAATTATTGATAATAAAATAACTGGCAATTTTGTTTCAAAAAATTGTTTTGGGGTCGAAAAAGTAAACCGAATTAAAGAAATAATCAATCTTCAAGGATTTGACACTATTGAAGTTTATGGATCAGGTAAAGGTGATATTGAGATGTTTAATCTAAAAAAATAATTTACTTTTTAATTTGCTTAATAAACTTGCTATTGCTAATCGTTTGTCTAAACCAAAAAAAGAAAACAAAATCGAAATGAAAAGCAGTCCTACTAAAATTATTTTTGAAAACATTCCGTTTATAAAAAAATTAGTAGCAATAGCCAAAATCCCAACAACTATTGAAAAAATAATAATCCAAAAACAATCTTTCCGGAAACCAAACTCATAATCTTTATTTACTATATAATACACATAAATTCCATAGAAAAAATAGTTGAGAACCATTGCAAAACCAATTCCAACCAAGCCAAAGTAATGATACAACAATATCGTTAAACTTACATTTAAAAAATCGCTTACTAATTCTTGCTTAAAATATTGTTTCTTATTGCCTTTTGCCAAAATTATAAAACCTAAAGGCCAAATAATCGTTTTAACAATTATTGCAAATAAAGCCGCCTTTAGAATTAAAAAAACAGGTAAAAACTCTTTTGTATACAATAACTCAATTACAAAAGGAGCAATTAAATATAATAAAATTATTGCTGGAGTAATCAATAACAAAGCGATTTCGAGTTGGTTATTGACCAAATCCTTAACTTTATTATTGTCATAATTTACTGCTGTCAGTTGCGGATAAAAATCGATTGACATCGCATTGAAAATTAATCCAACATACGAAATAAGAATAACGGTACTCACTTCATAAAACCCAAGGATTTGGGCGGTTGCACCATTTTTATTTAAATAAATTTTGATAATATAAGTGCACACTAATCCAAAAATACTATTTATAGAAAGTAAAAAACCAAGTTGCAAAATTGGTTTTGCCTTGCTTAAAAATCCAGTTAATGAAAATAATAATGGTTTACTTTTAAAACATCTTGTGAAATATAAATTTACTAATAAAGTTATTGCACTAGATGATAAAATTACCCAAATAATTCCATCAAACTTCAAAAAATAATAAATCGAAACAGTAGAAATGGTTATCAACAAACTTGAAATTACATTTGAAATCGCAAGTACTCGAAGCATACGTTTTCCTTGCAAAATAGATGCTCTTACAGTTGCAAAAGCAGTAATGACAAAATTTATTGCCAATACTACAAACCAAAAATAATTGGTCGTCGTACCAAACGTTAACTGACTTAATAATTTGCTAAAAACAACACTAATAAAAGCGGCAATTATTCCCGAAAAAAGAGCAATTTGTTGTAATACAGAAATCGTTTCTGATAATTTTTCTTTGCTATTTGACAAATCGGCAACAGCAATCTCTCGAACACTCGTAGTTGCCAATCCAAAACTAGATATTGATGTAATAATATTTATCGTATTGGTCAATAAACCAACAATACCAATACCAATTGGACCAAGAAATATAGCAACAAACTTCGATCCAACGATACTAATAAGCATCTTCATTACTTGCATTAACCCGAAAACTCCAGTCGCTTTAAGTATTGTTTTGTGCTGATTAATGTTTGTTTGATCCATCATTAGTAGTCAATATTACATCCCATTTTTATGTATTGATTACGGAAATTTTCAACCCAATTTTTCCAATCATCAGAAGAAATTATAACACTGTTTGAAGCTTCTAAAACTTCAGAAATAGCTACTTCAGAAATATCATTAGGAAAACTACTCATAACGTCTAATTTCTCCTTAAACCAAGCTTCATTAATCATTTTATTAAATTGAAACATATCTACTTTTGAAGAGTATTCTTCTTTAAACTGATTGGTTGCCGAAGACATAAATCCTGTTTTTACTATTTCTAAATTGGTGTGTGCAAAAACCGATTTGTTTTGACTAATATAGGCAACAGCATTAGCAATTTGCAAACCTTCATCAATAGTATTTTTATTGTTTTTCCAAAGTGATAAAAAATATTTTTTGTTAAAAACAACACCAGCTACAGCATAAATTGAATAATAAGCCAAAAAACGTTCTTCAGAAAAAATTCCTAGAAACCTAAAAATTTCTCTAAATTTTAGTTTATTAAAACGATGAAAACCCAAAGCATACAATAAGCGATTTTTTGTATAAATATTTGGTTCGTATATTGTAAATAATTCTTTTTTTTGATTTTTATTAGATTGAATAAATTTAGAATTGCTAAGCCAAAATAGTTTTAGCATTGCTAGATTATGTATCATTGCTTGTTCATTAATTTTATTCAAATTAATTTTGCTAGTAAACCAAAAGTCGTCTTCCAACAAAACAAAATATTCTGATGCCTTTTGAACACTTGTAATCCATAATGAAATTGGTATTTCCATCGTTACTGGTTTCAAACCCAAGTCACATTTTTCTGATTTTAAATAATAAAATTCTGATTTCTGGATAGAAATGTCAGGAAATTTTATTTGTAGTTTGTCAAGATATTTTTGAGGCGTACCGTCGTCTAATACTTTAATTTTAAAATCAGACGCTGCACAATTAAAATAAATACTTTGTAAACATCTATCCAAATAATAAGGCCGATTGAAGGATTTTATCAGAATATCCATCGATTTAATTTTTGGATAATAAAACTCACTTCGTATTCTGTCAATACTGGACTAATTGGTATGCTTAGAACCTCATCATGAATTTTTTCTGTAATTGGAAATGATAATGAATTCCATGCTGCAAAAGCTTTTTGCTTATGAGGCGCAATGGGATAATGGATAAGCGATTCAATACCATTAACTTGCAAATACGCTTGTAGTTTTTCTCTGTTTAGAATACGAATTACAAACAAATGAAACACATGATTGTTGCTCAAATCCCAAAAAGGCAATTTTATTTTCGGATTGGTTATTTCGGTAATATATCGTTTTGCAATGCTTCTGCGTTTGTTATTATCAGCATCTAAATTTGGTAATTTTATATTCAGAAATAACGCCTGAAGTTCGTCAAGTCTCGAATTAAAACCTACCAAATCATTATAATATTTTTTTTCAGATCCATAGTTGCGCAACGAGAATAAAACTTTTGCCAAATCAGCATCATCGGTCGTTATTGCTCCAGCATCGCCAATTGCTCCAAGATTTTTTCCTGGATAAAAACTGTATGCTTTGGAGTTTTGATAAGTGCTTTCAGAATTGCTCATTGCGCCATGCGACTGAGCGGCATCTTCAATAACCAAAAGGTTGTTTTTTATGGCTATCGCAGTTATCGATTCCATATTAGCTAGTTGACCATAAAGATGAACTACAAGGATTGCTTTGGTTTTTGTTGTTATTTTTTGTTGTATCAAACTGGAATCCAAATTGAAGCTTTCGTTTTCTGGTTCGACCAAAACTGGAACCAAATCTGCCTGAAGAATTGCTAAAATACTAGCGACATATGTATTTGCAGGCACAATAACTTCGTCACCTTTTTTCAGTTTTCCAAGTTGAATGTAGGCTTTAAAAATTAAAACCAAAGCGTCCAAACCATTACCTACTCCAATACAATATTTTGCATTATTGTATTTAGCAAAATTGGTTTCAAATTTCTTCACTTCATCGCCAAGAATATACCACGATTTGTCAAAAAAAGTTTTTACTTTTTCTTGAAAAAATGCTTCATACGGTGCATTTATTTTTTTTAAATCTAAAAATTTAATCATATCAAAACATCATTTAACAAATGAATATTTGCTGTTTCTACTTCATAAAAATCTTGAACAATGGTACTTGCTCCAAAGCTTTCCTTCCAAAAATTCAAACCTGAATTCAATTTTCGACCTTGATTTTCGTTAGAAGTTCCGAAATCGAAATATTTTTTGTCTTTGAAAGTATTTGTAATTAATTCATGATATAAATAATCCAAACTTCCGTTTTCAGATTTACTTTCGTCTCCCGAAATATATTGAGCATGAGCCACACGATGCGTTTCAAAAATAGTTGTTCCAGCAACGATTTTGTCATTTTGATAGACATTAAATTGGCGAATATTATCAGGAAATAATTGTCTCAATTTAGTAATTTCTTCAACGCTGTGTATTGGTTTTGTTAGGTGTTTTTTTAATAAGTTAGGAATTAATATTGAATTCCAAAAACTTTCAAAATTAGCTTCTTCTTTAATAATTAAACCAGAATTTTTTGCCTTTTTTACACCTTCATTTCTACCAGAAGTAATTTTAATTTTAGTATTTAAATCAAGAACTGATAGAGCATCACGGCGTGTTAATTTTGCATTTGCAAGAAACAAAACATAACTCAATTCTTCAGTTGGTTTTTTATGATAAATAGCAGGAATCAATTTGATATTCAAACTTTTAATTTTATTTTCGTTTAGAAAAATCAATACTTTTTTGAAAATTTCTATGGTAAGTAAAAGTTTACTTTTTTCTCCAAATAGCAACCCACCATAAGTCAATCCTTGATGCGAAAAAACGGTATCGCCTACCCTATTTGCAGGTAAAACTGCAACCCATTTTTCTCCATCCAAAACTATCAAAGAAAAATCGGCAAAGCGATCACTATGATACTCCATAAAATCTCTATGAAAAAGAAAAGTAGCATTTTTGGATTGACTTATAAAAGCATTCCAATTGCTGTAGTCACTATGGTTATATTGACGAATAGTATAGTTTTTCAAAACAAATTTTATATTTTGGAAAATTAATCAAATAATGTTAATTATAGTATTTTAATCTGATTTTAATTAATTCTCAATAATTAAATTGTAATTTTAACCTGAAATCAGATATAAACTTGAAAACAAAACTACAAAATACTATTTTTAGTATATTTTTTCTTTTTTCATTTGTCGTTTATGGACAAAACGTAAGTTTGTATAAACAATACAATGGTACTTTCGACTTTACTTTTTTGGGAAATACCATGAATGTGAAAGAAAATGGTGCCAATGATTCCTGTATAATCCTTACAAGTTCGGCAGCAAAATTACATTTAAATTTGGGCGATGAAATTGAAAACGCTTATTTATACTGGGCTGGTTCTGGGACGGGAGATTTTGAAATAAAACTAAACGATACACCAATAACTGCCCAGAGAACTTTCTCTTTGATTCAGACTACTTCTCAAAAACCTTTTTTCAGTGCTTTTGCCGATGTTACTTCCTTAATGTCAAATGATGAAGATTCTGGTTATGAACTTTCTGAGTTTGATGTTTCTAATTTTTTAGGCCCTAATGACTACTGTATTAATGGAACCAACTTTGCAGGTTGGGGAATTGTTGTGGTGTTTAAAAACAGTAGTTTGCCGAACAATCAAATTAATATTTATGATGGACTACAAGGTGTACCTCAAATCTTGAATATTAATCTTATTAGTTTGAATGTCATTGATACCGTTGGTGCTAAAATTGGCTTTATCGCTTGGGAAGGAGATCGTAGTCTTGCCGTAAATGAAACGTTAACTTTTAATGGAAATATAATAAGTAATGCGCCACTCAATCCAGCAAATAATGCCTTTAATGGCACCAATAGTGTTACTGGAAGTACCACAATGTATAATATGGATTTGGATATTTATGATATTCAAAATAATATTCAAGTAGGTGACCAAAATGCAACAATAAATCTAACTTCGGGGCAAGATTTTGTCATGATAAATACTGTAGTAACCAAACTCAATAATGAAGCACCAGACGCTACAATTGTGGCTACAAATATTGATACAACCTGCAATTCAAACTCAATAACTTTAGACTATACCGTTAGAAATTTTAATAGTTTTAACGTTTTGCCAGCCAATACGCCTATATCCTTTTATGCAAATAATCTAATTGTAGGACAGGCATTTACCCAAAATTCTATAGTCGTTGGCGCCACAGAATCAGGGCAAATAAATTTATCTTTACCGAGCAACTTAGTCAATCCTTTTATTTTAAAAATTGTTGTGGATGATATAGGAAATGGTACTGGTATTGTAAGTGAAATTTTAGAAACTAATAATCTAATTACATTACCAGTTAGTCTAAAGTTTTCGCCTCAATTCAATGATCTGCCGGATTTATTTTCATGTTCGTCATCCATTGTACCAACTTTTTTTGATTTCTCCAACTATGCTAAGTCAGTATTAATAGGAAATACATTAGACTTGGTGTCATTTTATCCAAGTTTAATCGATGCTGAAAATTTCACAAATGAAATTTTAAATACTTCTAACTTTACAGTTGATGTTCCTTTGACTACTATTTTTGTTAGATTGGATAGTTTTGTGTGTTATAGCATAACTTCATTTAATATTAAACTTATCCTCTTCCCAAACTACAATATTCCTAGTGATTTTTCCGTTTGCAAAATAAACTCGAGAACAGCATTCGATTTTTCTGCATATCTGAGTACGATAGCGTTAAATCCTGAAGATAAAATTTCTTTTTTCGAAACTTTAGAAAATGCAAATTCTAACATAAATTCTATAGTAAATTATGCTAATTATTTGCCAGATAGTACTCCCAAAGAAATTTTTATCAGAATAGACAACGGCTTTTGCCACAGTACTACTTCATTTATTATAGATTATTATGAGTTGCCAAAATACAATTCACTTCCAACTTTAGTATCTTGTAATGAAGGTTTAAAAAAAGGAACTTTCAATTTTATAGATTATTACGATCTGGTCAAAATAGACCCTATGGATGCAGTAAAATTTTATGAAAGTTTGCAAGATGCCGAAAACCAAAACAGTCCTATAATCACCCCTTCAAATTATGTCGCACAAACAACACCAAAAGAAATTTTTGTTCGTTTAGAAAATAGTAACGATTGCATCTCGATAACCTCCTTTTTTTTGACAACCAAAAATTGTCCACCGCTAGTTTACAATTATGTATCAGCCAATGGTGACAATCAAAATGCTGTTTTTTATGTTGAAGGATTGCGAGATATTTTTCTAAATTTTAAAATTGATATTTTCAATCGTTGGGGAAAACTCGTTTGGACTGGCAACAATAATACTGATGATTGGAACGGGCTGTCAAACCAAGAAATACGCTTTGACAACACCACAATATCGCCTAGAGATACTTATTTTTATGTCATAGAGTTAAATGATCCAGATTATCCAAAACCATTAGTTGGGTATTTGTATTTGTTTAGAAAAAATCAATAAACTACCTATTTCGATTTATAAAAAGACAAAAAAATAAATTTTACTTTGTTTAAATTTTAAACTTTTTTAATATTTTAAAAAAATATATTATATTTACATAACAATTTTTTATTAAAGATAAGATACTATGGGAAAAAGTCAAGATGCCAAAAAAGCAGTAAAAAAAGAACCTTTGAAAACGGCAAAAGAAAAGAAAGAAGAAAAAAGGGAAAAGAAAAATACTCTTAAAAGAGATTAGTTAAAAAAAATAGCCATCAACCTACTACAATTGATGGCTATTCAAGCGTAAAACATTAAAACCTGACTACTGATACAAAAATACATCAATAAAAATGATTATTAAATAGTGGTTTTACGCTACTATTTAAAATAGATGACCGACGTATATTAAATTAATAAATTGAACTATTTTAATTTATTTACAGATTCTAATCACTAGATTTTCAAAAGTAACTTCTTCTTGAAGTCCTGAAACAAGATTTTTTAAAATAAAATTTTCGCCTTTTATTTCTTTAACTACAAACGGAATTTGACGTTTTTCGGCATGCTTAAATTGTTTGTCAATTTTCGAAGCATCGGGATAAAAATCAACTTGAATTTTCAGTCTACGGATTTGTTAACTGTAAACATTGTTAGGGATTATTGCAGCAAAGATTATAAGGGAGTAATTCTATTTTAATATACGAGAATCCCAATCGAAAGGTTGGGATTTTTTTTATTCTATTTTTTAAAAATTCAGTTAAAAGACGATCTGAAAATCAGTTGTTTAACGGTGTTAAATTTGTTTTAATTGATTCAATTTTGCATTACATAACTGGTGCAACCCGAAAAGCCATTACAAGAGTAGGGAAAATTAAAAACAATAAACATGAAAGAGTTACAAGAAAAATTTAAAAACATGCATTTGCTCGAAAGAGAAGATAGACAAAAATTAGTTAGAGATTTAGAAATCTTAAAGCCTGATTTTATTAAGCCCTATTTCCCAAAATGGTGGTGGTGGCGAAGATGCAATATTAACGTCCTTATTGTTACTGATGGAATACTAGACTTTGGAACTGGAGGGTTCGGGCTCTCAGAATATTTAACTACATTTAATCAATTACAAGCTACAACTTGGAACAATTATAGAATTACCTTGGGTCATAGATCAACATCAGTAACGAACTCTAACCCTCTAGTTGTTAGTCAAATAAATAATTTCAATTTTACAACAAGTGTCAGTTTAAATGATTTTGATCAAGTTTGGTTATTCGGAATTAACAGCGGTACAGGTTTAGGTGCAACAGAGTTAAATACTGTTCAAACATATATGGATAATGGTGGAGGGTTATTTGCTACTGGAGATCATGGATATTTAGGTTCAGCATTATGTAGCAATATCCAGAGAGTTGCAGACATGAGATATTGGTCTGACAATCCAATTGGATCTCCAAATACTATTAACGAAGTTAGTATGAGTGGACAAAGAAGAAACGACACTAATAGACCTGCTGCAGGAGATTCAACGTCTTTATATTTTGATAATCAATCTGACAATATTCCACAAACAATTGCAGCTAGAACATTTGGATCAGGGTTACCACATCCATTATTATCAATAAATAGTACTTTGAGAGCATCACGAATTATAGATATTATGCCTGATCATGCACATGAAGGCGAATGTAAACCTGAAACAGCTTTTACCGTAAATGGTGTTACTATTCCCACTCAAATCGTTGCAACTTCATTTGTATTGGCTGGAAGTACTAGTGGAGGTAAGGCACTAACCAATCCCCATTGCTTTCCTTCAATAGCGGTTTGGGACGGAGTAACTGCCAATGTAGGCAGAATTGTTGTTGACGCTACTTGGCATCATTTTGTAAATATAAATTTAAATGGAGCAGGTACTGCTTCCACCGGTCTTACTACATCTGATTTTAATGTAATTAGACAGTATTACATGAATATTGCAACTTGGATGTCCAGAAGAAAACCATTTTTATGCTGGAGACGGTTTATATTGTTCGATTTAATTAAAAACTCTCAATTAATTGAGGCTAGTATGGATAATCCGTTAGAGAGAAAAGAAAAAATATCTTTAGCCAATTTGAATAGTATTGGTTCCTTGGCAGAAGAAATATTGGCAACAAAATACAATCCTGCTTTTGCAAGAACAGTTTTACTGGATTTAATGCAAGATTTTAATCCAAACTTTTCAGAAATATTAAATATTTGGAAACCAGAAATTCATGATGAAAAAAATAGCGAAAAAGAGAACTATTATCAACCATGGATTAACTCTGATTTAATTTTATGGACTTCCATAGGAGCTGGATTCATTGCCCTGAGAGACGATAAAAAAATTGCTTCAAATGACCTATCAGAAAAAGAATTGGAAAAAATTTCTGAAATATTCTCAAAAGGGTTGTCTTTTGGATTTGAGACAGCTGTAAAGGACTTATCGTTAAGCTTAAATAATTTTGCAAAAACAGCAAATTTTAATATCAAATAAATTAGTCTATTATAAATTACTAAAAAATCCTGAGGTTATCTCAGGATTTTTTTATCATCTTTTTCAAGAGAATTATATCATCAAATATTCAACTAACTCCTCAAAAGTAAATTCTTCTTGAAGTCCTGAAACAAGATTTTTTAAAATAAAATTTTCGCCTTTTATCTCTTTTACAACAAATGGAATTTGGCGTCTTTCGGCATGCTTAAATTGCTTATCAATTTTCGAAGCATCAGGATAAAAATCAACTTGAATGTTGTTGTTTCTTAATTTATTAATGGATTTCATAGTTTCCAATGCCGATGCTTCTCCATTATTAAGGAACAAAACTTTTATGCCATTTATTGCTTTTTCAGGAAAAAGATTTAATTCTTCGATAACCAAATAAATGCGATCTAGCCCAAACGAAATACCAACTCCAGACATGTTTTTGAGTCCAAATATTCCGGTCAAATCATCATAGCGACCGCCACCACCAATAGATCCCATAGCAACTCCTTTTGGAGGTTCGACTTCAAAAATGGCACCGGTATAATAGTTAAGTCCACGAGCTAAAGTGACATCAAGGTCTAAAAAAGATTTTTGTAAACCCAATTCTGTAATATTTTGACAAATAAATTTCAATTCGGCAACGCCTTTCATTCCTTCGACAGAAGGAGCTAAAAGTTGCGAAAGCTTTTCGATTTTCTCCGCAATGGTTCCCGTAAACTCGAATAACGGTTGCACTTTTTGGATGGCAGTTTCTGAAATTCCTTTTTCAAGCATTTCTTTTTTTACGCCGTCTTCTCCAATTTTGTCGAGCTTGTCAAGTGCAACGGTAAAATCGATTAATTTGTCGGATGCGCCAATCACTTCAGCAATACCTGATAGGATTTTACGGTTGTTAATTTTTATCGTTACACCTTCTAATCCTAGTTCTGAAAAAACGGCATCGTACAATTGGACTAACTCGACTTCTTGCCATAAGGAAGTTGATCCAACCACGTCGGCATCGCACTGATAAAACTCACGAAAACGTCCTTTTTGTGGCCGATCGGCGCGCCAAACAGGTTGCATTTGGTAACGCTTGAACGGGAATTCTATTTCGTTTTGGTGTTGTACAACGTAGCGAGCAAAAGGCACAGTTAGGTCATAACGCAGGGCTTTTTCGGAGATTTTTGAAGTAAGTGTTTTGGAATTTTTTTCTTGAAGTTCTTCTGATGAAATTTTGTCTAGAAAATCTCCCGAATTCAATATCTTAAATATCAAGCGATCGCCTTCTTCGCCATATTTGCCCATTAGGGTTTCAGAATTTTCGAACGATGGTGTTTCTATGGGTTGGTAGCCGTATTTTTCGAAATTATGCTTCATGATTTGCATAATATAGTTGCGTTTGGCAACTTCTAGTGGCGAAAAATCTCGGGTTCCTTTTGGTAAACTAGGCTTCATTTTAATTTTATTTTTTTTTTTAAAACACATAGATTCATAGAATTATGCTTTTAATTAGAGTTTTTAAGGTATTTCATTTTACATAATTATGTTACTTTTGAATTAAATTAACGGAACAATTTCCAAAAGATAACTTAGTAAAAATATAGTCTTTTTAAATTATTGATTTTCTGATTATTGAAAATCTACTATTTAATAGTGCAAATATCTTATTTTTAAAATTAAAATTTTTATGAATAGCCGAATTTATTTGAAGTTACGACTAGCCCTAGGTACTATCTTAAGTTCCTATTTTTTATTGTTAATTTTTATATATTTGTTCTTAGCAGAGGGAATGCATACTGTGATATTTCGCTGAATGTA
>JAYVHB010000003.1:0-10602 GCA_043771555.1 Flavobacterium sp.
AGATATACATTCAGCGAAATATCACAGTATGCATTCCCTCTGCTAAGAACAAATATATAAAAATTAACAATAAAAAATAGGAACTTAAGATAGTACCTATAATCATAATAAAAACACTATGAAACTACTTGCAATTTTCGTATTAACCGCTTTTTTAGGAAAAGCATGTTCGAGCCAAACACAAAATGATATCAAAAACGCCAAGGTCGAATATACGGCTAACACAAGAGGTTTTTATCAAAAAATAGTTATTCAAAACCAAATGATCTCAGTTTCTAAAGAACGTGATGCAACAACAATGCCTGCTGGTAAAAAAATTGCCGCTGCCGATTGGAAAGTACTTCTAGCCGAGTTTCAAAAGCTTGATTTAGAAAAACTACCAGAGCTAAAAGGACCAACCGAAAAACGTTTTTATGACGGAGCAGCCATTGCCAATATTATTATTACTTATAAAGACAAAACCTACGAATCATTGCCTTTCGATCACGGAACGCCACATCCAACAATTGCCAAATTTGTAAACAAAATTACCGCTTTAGCTCCTGCAACACGATGAGTATACAAGAAATTCAAAACGAAATAATCGACGAATTTGCACTATTTGACGATTGGGAAGAACGCTACCAATTTATGATTGATTTGGGCAAATCATTACCAAAAATAAAAGAAGAATTTAAAACTGAAGAAAACATCATTAAAGGATGTCAATCTAAAGTTTGGTTGCAAGGCGAACAAATAGACAACAAAGTTGTTTTTACTGCCGATAGCGATGCGATTCTAACCAAAGGCATCATTGCTATTCTAGTTCGCACATTTTCACATCAAAAACCCAAAGATATTTTAGAAGCCAATATGGATTTTATTGACACCATTGGCCTCAAAGAACACCTTTCGGCAACACGAGCCAACGGATTGGTATCGATGATTAAGAACATAAAAATGTATGCATTGGCTTTTTCTAACAGTTAGATTTTTTCAAACATGTAAGGAATTCAAGTTCATTAAAGTAAAAAATAATTACAAAAACCGAAATTAAACAATTAGTTTTTGATGTTGTTGGAGCTGCAATAGAAGTTCATAAACATTTAGGGCCAGGGCTTTTAGAAAGTATTTACCATAAATGCATGATCAAAAGAGTTAAGTTTGAGAGGAATTTCCTTGCAATCTGAACTTAGTATACCATTAGAATATAAAGGTTTACAATTAGAATCAGATTTAAGATGTGATTTGTTTATAGATAAAATTCTTGTTTTGGAGTTAAAAGCGTGTGAAAAGATAAATCCTGTCGAAGTTTCAAAATTATTATCATATATGCATCAATTAAATGCACCAATCTGATTAATGATAAATTTTAACGTTACAAATATTTACAGTGAAGGTCAAAAATCATATGTAAATGAGTTATATAGGCAAATTAAACTATAAATTTATATATTTTTGATTGCATTTGCGAAAGCAAAACTTAAATGAACTTAAATTCCTTTAATGTTTTAAAAAAGGAAAATGTTTATAAAAACAAAAAAATGGAAGAATACAAAGACGAAATAAATCTAGGAGAAAACGTAGTAAAAGTTTTAAAAACCATTTACGACCCAGAAATTCCTGTAGACATCTACGAACTCGGATTAATTTACGACGTGATGATTAACGAAGACAACGAAGTAAAAGTATTAATGACTTTAACATCGCCAAATTGTCCTGTAGCCGAATCACTTCCAAAAGAAGTAGAGGACAAAGTAAAATCGATTGCAAGCGTGAAGGATGCTGAGGTCGAAATCACTTTCGATCCACCGTGGACAAAAGATTTAATGAGTGAAGAAGCAAAATTGGAACTGGGAATGCTTTAGAATTTAGTATTCAGTTTACAGTCACAGTTTTCAGTCACGGTTTACAGTCACAGTTTGTAGCGATTAATAATATGATTTTTCAAAATCTAATTTTAAACTATAATAAAATGAATTTGTAATCGTTAATTGGAAACGACTATTGAAAACTGAAACCTGCGACTGAAAACTGGTAACTACGACTGAAAACTGCGACTGAAAACCGCAAACAAAAAAATGGAAGAAATAATCAACAAAGTAGCCAATTCTAGTCTCGAAGTTTTCGATCTAGAAGATTATTACACTTCTGGAATTCGAACACAAATCGATATTTCGCAATGGTTGCACGAAGGTTTTATCCTCAAAGAAGCAGCGTTTAGAACAGCATTACAAAACCATGATTTCTCGCAATATCAAGATCATTTCGTGTCCATAAATTGCAGTACAGATGCCATTTTGCCAGCTTGGGCAACAATATTGGTAACCGTTTATGTTTCGCCATTTGCAAAAAAAGTAGTGGTTGGCAATTTCGAAAATTTAGAAACCACTTTGTATCAAGAAAATTTATCCAATTTGGACTATTCTATATATAAAGACAAACCAATCATTCTTAAAGGTTGTTCCAAAAAACCAGTTCCCGAAAGTGCATACATTATGGCAATCCAGAAACTGCAACCTTTCGCAAGAAGCATTATGTATGGCGAAGCGTGTTCCGCAGTACCACTTTACAAAATAAAAAAGTAAGAATTTGCATTATGTTTTTGAGTTGTTGGTTTTTTTTTATATTTGCAAAAACAAAAACTATTCCAAAATGAAAAAAATTGTACTTACAGTATCACTTTTATTAAGTATCTCCTTTACTTTCGCACAAGATGCAGAAAAAGAAAACTTAAAGAAAAACGAAGAAGCAGCAACTCGCAAAACCGATGATATTCCAGATGGTTGGAAAAAAGCAGGAACCGTTTCTTTCCTTTTTAACCAATCGGCCTTCAATAACGAATGGCTTGGCGGAGGAACTTCAAACATCGCAGGAAACCTTGGTCTTAACTACGATTTCAATTATAAAAAAGCAAATGTAGTTTGGGATAACAAATTGATCGCCGCTTACGGATTAACAAAGCTTAAAGATGCCGATGTGGCAACAAAAACCGACGACCGACTAGAACTTAATTCACTTTGGGGTAAACGTGCCGTTGGCAACTGGTATTATTCTGCTTTCGGAAATTTCCGTACACAAATGGATGCAGGATTAGACAAAAATGCGATAAGAATTTCACAATTATTTTCGCCATTATATGTACAAGTAGGACCAGGGATGTTATGGAAAAAAAGCGACAACCTAAAAGTCAATTTTGCACCAGCAACCTCACGTTTTATATTTGTAGACAAGCAATATACCGTTGCTGGACCATCATTTGGAGTAGAGCAGGGCAGAACCAACCGTTTCGAGTTTGGAGCAAGTATATCTGCTTATTACAAAACAGCTATAATGGAAAACATCACTTGGGAAAACAACCTAAATCTCTATTCAAACTATCTTGACAAACCACAAAATGTAGACGTAAACTACCAAACATCGTTGGTCATGAAAGTAAACAAGTATATGTCTGCCAACCTAACTTTGCAAACCATCTATGATGACAACGCAATTTCAAGAGTACAAGTAAGCGAGTTATTCGGTATCGGAGTAAACTTCGGTTTCTAATCAAAATACAATCCAAACAAAATCCCTTTAGGTTTTCACTTAAAGGGATTTTTTTATTTGGGCGATTACGGCTTTCCGCTACAAGTTTGTTACGATTTTGCAATAAATGTTGCTATTGCGGGAGCTTCCGTTGGTCGCTTCCTCATACGCACATTTCTAAGCAAAATCCCAACAAAGCTTTTCGCTACAACGCCTATCGCAGCAAGTAGTCAACAACTAATCTTCTTTTTCAATAGCATCTTCATAGTCGGGATACAAAAACTTATTATACGGAAAACGAGTAATATGTATTTGCCTTACGGCTTCATAAACAGTAGCTCTAAAGTCTTCAAAATTTTGCTTTTCGGTAGCCGATATAAACAAAGCATTTTTTGCACCAACATTGCTCATCCACGTTTGTTTCCATTCGTCCAACGTGAAATGTTTAGACGTTTTTTCGGTCATCAAATCATCTTCATCAATCGTCAAATGTTTAAAAGCGTCAATCTTGTTAAACACCATAATCGTTGGTTTGTCAGCACTTTTAATATCCAACAAGATTTTATTTACAGAGGCAATATGATCCTCAAAATCAGCATGAGAAATATCTACAATATGCAAAAGTAAATCGGCTTCACGAACTTCGTCTAAGGTACTTTTGAAAGAATCGACCAATTGCGTTGGCAATTTTCTAATAAAACCTACGGTATCCGAAAGTAAAAAAGGCAAGTTCCGGATAACCACTTTCCGAACCGTAGTGTCTAGCGTCGCAAACAATTTATTTTCTACAAAAACATCGCTTTTGCCAATAGCATTCATCAATGTAGATTTACCAACATTGGTATAGCCAACAAGTGCTACGCGAACCATTGCGCCACGATTGCCTCGTTGCACCGACATTTGTTTGTCAATAGTTTTTATTTTTTCTTTCAATAACGCAATACGATCGCGCACAATACGTCTGTCGGTTTCAATTTCGGTTTCTCCGGGACCACGAAGCCCAATTCCACCCTTTTGGCGTTCTAGGTGTGTCCACATTCCTGCCAATCGGGGTAGTAGATAAATACACTGCGCTAATTCTACTTGTGTTCGTGCATAGGAGGTTTCTGCGCGTTGCGCAAAAATATCCAAAATTAAATTTGTTCTATCTAAAACTTTGCAATCCAGTATTTTAGAAATATTTTTTTGCTGCGATGGCGATAGTTCATCGTCAAAAATCACGGTCGAAATTCCTTTTTCTTTTACAAAATGATGAATTTCATCCATTTTTCCTGTTCCCAAAAAAGTTTTAGGATTTGGCTTGTCCAACCTTTGAAAAAAACGTTTCACCACTTCGCCACCAGCAGTAAACGTTAGGAATTCTAATTCGTCAAGATATTCTTTTAGCTTTTCTTCGTTCTGATTTTGCGTAATAATTCCTACTACAACAGTCTTTTCGAAATTTAATTTTTCTTTTTCTAACATAATCAAGTTTGAATAGCAAATTTAATCAATTAACCCACATAAACTATTCATTCACTCGTAAAAGTATACTTTTGAGATTAAAACTCGTCAATGCTCCCAATAAAATTGAGGTTTTCATAAAAATGGTTAAATTTGGACATCAAAAATCAACCCAAACCAAAATTTTCATTATCATGAAAAAAATTATTTTATCATTTTTTATATTTCTAATTTCTTACACTAGTTTTTCACAATTAATAGAAGATTTCGAAGGTACAAATATTCCTGACGGAACAGGTACTTGGACACTCACTTCTGGAGATTGGAAAATATTTAATAACGGTGTAGGACTTGCACAGAGTTGGAAACCATCAACCGCTGCATTTGCAAATGGCGGTGTGGGCAGAGCAGCCGATGTGCAAAGAGAGTTTATTGGTCAAAACAATATCTCTGAGGATTGGTTGGTGCTTCCGCGAAAAGTAATGCGACCAAACGAGCAACTTCGTTTTTTTACTAGACAAGGATTAACTGGCGATTCGGGTACTTTATATCAAATTAGAGTTTCTTCTAACGTAGATCCTACTTTACAAACTGCATACACTACATTTCTAACTTACACCGAAGATCAATTACTTGCAACTCCAGGAGGTGTTTTTAGTGTATACAATGAGAAAGTCATTAATATGACTCAAACAGGACAGAATCTTTTTATTGCGTTTGTAAAAGTGCATACACAAGTAGGCGCTGCTGTTTCTGGAGACCGTTGGTTGGTAGATGATGTGCAATTGGCTTTGCGTTGTTTGGAACCAACAAATTTAAATGCTGTAGATAAAACTTGTGGTAGTGCCACCGTTACTTGGTCAAACCCTGCAAACGCATCCCAATTTGAGTATGAATACATGCCGCTTGCTGTTGATCAAGGTTCAGGAACAACAGTTATTACAACTTCTGGTTTAGCCACAAACCCTCTCAATAATATTTCTTTTTTAAATCCAGATACAGTATACAAGTATTATGTTCGTGCTATATGTGGTCCTGGAAGAACAAGTAATTGGGTTGGTCCCTATGAGTTTCGAACGCTACCTACAGGAGCAACATGTGATTGCCCACTAGCTTTTAGTACACTACCTTATTCAAATTCGGGTAACACGCTAGATTTTGGAGATAATGTCACGCAACAAGCTCCAGGAGGTTCATGTGGAACAACAGGCAATTATTTGTCAGGAACCGACGTAGTTTATCTTTATACCCCTACAACTTCAGGAAATATTAATATTTCAATGAATCCTCAAGGAGCCATAAATACAGGTGTTTTTGTTTATTCTTCATGTGCAAATATTGGTGTAAATTGTATAGCTGGTGTCGCTAATACTAATGCTACAATTAGAAATATCAATAATGTAAATGTTTCTGCAGGAAATACCTATTATATCGTAGTATCTTGTTTAGCATCTACTTTTAGTTTCCCTTATACCTTTACAGTACAAGCTGTCACTAATTGTGTTGCGCCCACTTTTCTGGCGGCTACACCATCTACCAATAGTGTTACTTTGGGCTGGACGGCGCCAGCTGGTGCAAATAACTGGGAGTATGCCATAGGACCAATTCCTCAGGGAGCAGGTGTGGCTACAAGTTCTAATTTACAAACAAACCCACAAAATCTAGCTATCCAAACACTTGCTGGCGTGCCACTTGCGCCTGGTGTACTTTACGAGTATTGGGTACGTACCAATTGTGGAGCTGGTGTTTTTAGTCCATGGGCGGGACCATTCCAATTTACAACTACGTTGTGTTTACCAGCAGTACAGTGTCCTTATACATTTGTTTTAAACGATACGGGTGCAGATGGTTGGGAAGGAGCAAGAATGATTGTTAGGCAAAGTGGAGTAGATATAGCTACTCTTGGGGCAACAATTACTGCGGGTACCGCAAATGTAGTAGTGCCTCTTTGTGATGATCTTCCTTTTCAATTGTATTGGTCACTACCAGGAACAAACCCTGCAGAGGTTGGTGTGTCCATAAGAAACTCCTTTGGCCAAACATTTTATACCATGACTGCGCCAAATGCAGCACAAGTAGGTACTGTTTTATATCCTCCTGCTTTACCATTACCAGCCGATCCTGGATTAGCAGAATGTACAAGACCAATTTGCCAACCAGTTACTACGGCTTTAACTGCCAATGCCATTACGGTTTCTAGTGCGACTTTAAACTGGACACCACCAGCTTGGGCACTCACTGCGGGTTATCAATATGAAGTATATATTTCAGCAACTCCTTTTACAGTTCCTTTAAACGACGTTCCTCTAGTTCCTAATAACGTTACCACATTTTTATATGGTCCTGTCTCCCCGGGATCTCCAATACCTGCCTCGATAGTTTTACAACAAGACACACAATATAGGTACTGGATTCGAATCCTTTGTTCTGGAAATGGGCCTAGTGATTGGTCTACAACTTTTGGTACATTTACAACACTCCCAAAATGTGCTAGAGCTACAGCTTTAGGTAATGGAACTTCATTTATTGCGCCATTAGTTCCACCTGCAACTTTACTTACAGCTTCTGTTCCGTTATATTGGACAACTCCTGCAACACCTGCAACCACAAATTCTTGGTATGTGATAGCTCTGCCTGTTACAGTCCCTCCAACGCCAACACCAACATTTGATCCATTAAATACTTCTGGTTGGACTCCAGTTCCAACTCAGCCTACAATAGGTGCTGGATCATTTATTCTAACTGGCCTTTTGCCTGATACGGCATACAATTATTATGTAGTGAGTAATTGTCAACCTCTCAACGGTGTTAGTAATGTAGCAGGTCCAAAATTATTTACAACACCACCAACGTGCCCAAAACCAACCGCATTAAATGTTGTAACACCTGTAACAACTCCATATACAATTAAAATACATTGGCTGTATGCACAAACACCAGTTCCTACAACTTGGAGAGTAAACGTAAAATTGGCAACATTTGTTGGCATACCTCCAGATACAGATCCAGATTGGTATACCATTAATCCAACTACGCCACCATTATCGGCAGCAGCTTTTTATGAATATGGTATAATTGAGCCACCGTTATTACAAAACACCAATTACAAATACTTTGTACAAGCTGTTTGTGGCGGTGTTAATGGAAATAGTACAACAGCAGGTCCTAAAACTTTTACAACTCTACGCTCTTGTATTCAACCTTCAGGATTGGCTGTTGTACCCGGAAGTATTACACCAAGAAACGTGAAATTAACTTGGAATGCAGGTGTACAAAATACGGTTACTTCAACAGCAACCTCTTGGTATGTAAAAGCAGTTCCCGCAACACAACCTGCACCTGTTTTTGATAGTTCTTGGCATCAACAACCTGCGTTACCAACTGTTGCAAATCCGTTTGTATTCCCAGGTGGAACAGGTCCATATCCTGGAGGTCCGTTACTGCCAGAAACCGCATACAAATATTATGTAGTTGGCGACTGTGGTCCTTTAGATGGCATTAGCGATGTACTACCAACAGGGACTTTCACAACCTTGCCTTCTTGTATTAAGCCAGCTACAACAACAATTGTTCCTAATTCGCAAACGCCATTTACTATAAAATTATGGTGGACAAATGGTGTAGGATCAACAGCTACAACGTGGCAAATACTTGCTGTACCTACGGGAACTCCAGTTACTGCAGCTAGTACAGGTTGGGAAACCTATTCAGGTCCTATCCCCACAGGAACACCACTAGCGCCTTATACCTATGGATTAGCTCCAAATACACCTTTACTTCCTGATACTACCTACGATATTTATGTTAGGGGAGATTGTGGCACATTTGATGGCGTTAGTCAATGGACAGGGCCAAAAACTTTTACTACAGATCCTACATGTAAAAAACCAATCACTTTAGCTTGGAATAATGATAATGCAAATCCAGCAACTTTAACATGGGCAGAAGCAGGCACTGCAACTCAATATGAAGCGTATGTTCAACCTTATACAGCAATTGACAATCCTCCAACAGGAAATGGAGTTTTAGTTACGACTCCAACCTACGAATCTCCTTCAACACTTGTTCCTGGATTTTATGAATTTTATGTGCGTGCAGTTTGCTCTGATAGTGATAAGAGTAAATGGACAGGACCAGTGCTGTTTTCTGTATTTGCATCTACTGTTGCATGTGCAGCTGTTGATTTGAATTTAGAAACTGGAACAAATTCGGTTGATGTATGTTTAGATGACAATTGTACTGATCTTACTGCAACTTTTGCAGACCTTGGTGATACTACTAATTATAATGTTTTGCCTATTTCGTTTACAACACCATTTCCAATTAATGGAGGCACCGCGTTGGATATTTCTACTGATGATAAATGGTCTACAGAACAAACCTTACCATTTAATTTTTGTTTTTTTGGTAATACCACCAATAAAGTTTGGGTTGGTTCAAATGGTGTAATTACTTTTACACAACCTACGAATTTGTTATTCTGCCCTTACGATTATGATACAACTATTCCTAATTTAGCATTTCCAATTAAAAATGCAGTTTATGGTGTTGCACAAGATACCGATCCTTCTATTGCTACACCACCAGCTTTTCCACATTTTATAAAATTTGGTGTAGTTGGGACAGCTCCGTGTAGAGCTTTTGTGGTAAATTACATTAACTTGGCTCAATTTAATTGCGGGGTAAATGTTGGTTTACAATCTAGTCAAATAGTTTTATATGAAACATCAAATATTGTTGAAGTATATGTAAAAGATAGAACTACTTGTACAACAACAATTTTTGGTACACCCCCCGGAGCTGGGTTAGTTGGAATTCAAAATACTGCTGGTACAGTAGCGTTTACTCCACCTGGGAAAAATACTGGTCAGTGGTCTGCAACTAACGAAGCTTTTCGTTTTACTCCTGCAGGAGCATCTATTGTTACTTTTGAGTGGCAAACCGCTGCTGGAGCACCATTAAGTTCTAGTACAACACTAAATGTTTGTCCGACAGCTACAACTACCTATAAAGCTAGTGCCACTTACACCAATTGTGGTGTCGCACCTGTTACGGTTACTCAAAATGTAACTGTTAACGTAAATAATGTTATAGTTGAACCAAAAGAAGATGTTTCAGTTTGTGGGGAATATATTTTACCAGCACTTACTGTAGGAAAATATTTCCCTGAATCTAACGGTGCTGGGACTGAAATTCTTGCAGGAACAGCAATTTCAAGTACTACAACTCTTTACGTTTATGCACAAACTAACACAACCCCTGTTTGTTCGGATGAAGACGCTTTTACTATAACAATTTTGCCTGCGGTTAATGCTCCTTCAGTTGTAGGTAACATCTCTGAATGTGCTTTATCTCCTATACAGACATTAACGGCTGTTGCTACTGTAGACGCTGGAATTGATGTTTTATGGTATGATGCTGCATCAGGAGGTACTATAATTTCTTCTCCAACATGGAATCAGTTAGGTTGTATTACTTACTATGCTGAAGCAGTAAATCCAACAACATTATGTAGGTCTTTTAGAACTCCTATAACTTTGTGTTTGTTCGATACCCCACCTGCCCCAACAGCTTTGGACCAAACCCAGTGCGAGACAATTCCGATTCAGAGTTTAACCGCTACGGCTACGGCCCCATCGGGTGCAACTGTAG
>JAYVHB010000004.1:0-2459 GCA_043771555.1 Flavobacterium sp.
TATATCCTACATTTCAACTATCCTAATTCTAAACTTTATTCCTATACAGTATGTACTGTCAATATGGGCTCAACAGTTACAGTATTCACATTGCTTACAATAAACATCATAATATTAATTCGTTGTTACTATTGTTAAATTATCAAAAAATTCAATTATTTATTATAATTTTCGGTACCTACTTGTGTGAGCATTGATAAGTTTGATAGTTGGTCCTAAAATTGAGATTGACTTTTAGTTTAAGTCATCTTAAAACTGACTACTACATTTATATTTGCAGGCAACACTTCATGGGATTGATTGATTGTTATTTTCGTTCCAGTGTATTTTTAAAAAATACAAAGTTAAGTCCTACAAGTTTAGCCGTTTCCTCTTTAGACGTCCTATAATAAAAAAAACACATAAATTATTTTACCTAACGGCGGCTAGCCAGAATTAAAGAATGACGAGCACAATGGGACCATAGGATTAGTTACAAAACAATAATAATCAAATTCGGCTACGTCGTTTGGTCTGGACGCAAATGACAAGATTTAGAGGTAGGTTTTAAAGTTGTTGAAGTAGGCCTTCCAATTTGGAACCGGTCAACGAATGGAATACGACTTTTTTAGTTTTGGTATGCACATGTCTCATCTTGTACTTTTACTATTGACAAGTAGTGAATAAACGAAATAATGGATACGTAAAATAGAGTGTCATGGCGGGGAATCAAACCCGGGGCGCCAGGTTATCTCCCCAAAGACAATCGGCTGAGGCATCCCGGCCATACAGCTTACGGTGGTAATACCGATACTGGACCTGTGCGCTTTACGGTACCCTTCAAATACCACTCAAATTTGTCCAGTTGCATTGCTTATAACATCTGGTTTGAATTAGGTTTCATTAATGAACGTTTTAAGTTTAAATTTCTCACCGACTACTCATGCAATTAAGATTACGCCTTTTTTTAATAGTTAATATTTTTATTTCTTTTATATATATATTATTTATTAACAAG
Organism: Flavobacterium sp.; assembly: GCA_043771555.1. Lineage (GTDB taxonomy): Bacteria > Bacteroidota > Bacteroidia > Flavobacteriales > Flavobacteriaceae > Flavobacterium. The sequence continues at coordinate 998 of JAYVHB010000004.1, forward strand.
ATGCATGGGACATGGGCAAAACCGTAGTGATGACAGGTGGAGAGGCTTATACTATGTGTGTGGACTACGCTTTTTTACAAACGCAAATATAATAATTGTGTGTAATACAATGTATTTCGCAAATGCCTGTTGGCCTAATACAAATACAATTACTAGTTGGTTTCAAGAATTGCCGCTTGCAAGTAGGTACACCGGTGCAGAAATTATTACCTTTCCAAGATTGAATAGAATGAGCTGGCGCGGGTTACGCCACACAGCCGAGCGGCAAAATGACACAAAACATGCATGGATGTATTTACAATTGAAAATTATACCAAGTAACCAAACCTAACTTCAAATCAATCATGCATCATCTACAAGGATGTATCTACATTTTGAGACCAACTGCTAATCTCTAGCACAACTTTGTGAATAGTTCTCACTTGGTATAGTGACTCATGAAACTGTCACTTTTATTTTCTAAACAACGCATGCATGGTTTCATTTACAATTTAAAATTATACCAAGTAACCAAATTAAAATTAAATTAGATTATGCATCATCTACAAGGAATTATCTACATTTTGAGACCAACTGCTCACTTCTAGCGCAACTCTGTCAATAGTTCTCACTGTTGGACACATATAGCCAGTCAGCAGTCCGTCATAAATAAATAAATACATAAATAAATAAACACATAAATATAGGTACACTTCGAAACTTTGTCATTTTCTCTAGTATGCAGCACTCTACGAATTCGGGGGTGGGGGGATATGTTTAAACCTTCATTCTTCAGCCCTTCGGGCTTCAATTGACTACGGTTTTGGATTATGAAGTGTGCCCCAACACAAGATTCATCTTTTCGGGGTACATAAATATTTTGTAATAACATGTATGTAATAACTTGAGAAAAAATAAACAATTAATTAAAATAATTAAAATATAAAATAAAATTAATTGGTTGTTATATTTGTATTTATAATTGAAGGAAACACTTTCTGGCAAATATCTATATAATTACATTTGTATATAAGTAATATGGTCGGTAAGGTGCTGAAAACAACTAACAGCTATTTATTAAAACGATATTACTGTATTACAGGCCTACTTGGCTATGGACGCACGCATCTTGATAACAATTAAGGTGGTTATTTGTTATTTTTAGATGCTCTGTGTTTCATGTACCGCATACAGTCATAACCGTGTATATTTTAGTAGTAAATAAACGAAATAATGGAAACGTAAAAAAAGTATCAGGACGGAGAATCGAACCTCGGCCGCAAGATCATCTTCCCAGACCTATTACCACTGACCCAATCCGTCTATACAAATATGTGTTGTCATACCGATAGTCCACCTGCGGGTCGAGTAACGGCGCACAGGTGTCTTATCGAAACCACTCGTATTTTCGGTTCCATTGCTCACATCTGGTTTTAATTGGGTTTATTTTGTTAAAGGACCCAAGCAAAAGTAGTTTGTCAAT
>JAYVHB010000005.1:0-57082 GCA_043771555.1 Flavobacterium sp.
AATACGTATAATAGATTATTAGACTTTTAGATTTTCAGACTATTTAGATTACTAGTTTGAACTTTTATAGATTAGTCTAAAAGATCTGAAAATTTAAAAATCTAAGATGTCTAAAATAATTATCCACGGCGGATTCTTTTCTGAATCTACTACAAATCATGAAACCAAAGTTGCCAAGCAAAATGCTTTAGAGCGTATTGTAAAATCTTCCTACGATTATTTGAAAACACATTCGGCTTTAGAAACAGTTGTTTATGCCGTTACGCAATTGGAAGATAACGTATTGTTTAATGCAGGAATTGGTTCTCAAATACAAAGCGACGGAAAAATAAGAATGAGCGCTGCTATTATGGATGGCGAAACTCAAAAAATGAGTGGCGTGATTAATATTGAAGAAGTAAAAAATCCCGTGCAAGTAGCACAAGTTTTGATGCAAGAAGACGACCGTGTTTTGGGTGGAAGTGGCGCCACCAATTATGCCAGAAATCATGGATTTGAAAAATTTTCAACTGAAATTCCGCAACGAAGATCAGAATACGAAGCCAAACTAAAATCGCTCGGAACCGGAACTGTTGGCTGTGTTGCGCTCGATGCAAATGGAAAAATTGCCGTAGCAACTTCTACGGGTGGAAAAGGTTTTGAATTGGTTGGTAGAATATCTGATTCGGCTACTGTTGCAGGAAATTACGCCAACCAATTTTGTGGTGTAAGTTTGACTGGAGTAGGCGAGGACATCGTGAGTAATGCCACGGCAGCCAAAATAGTAACTCGAATAACCGATGGATTTACTTTAGAAAATGCCTTCGAAAAAACCTTTGAGGAACTAAAACCTTATGATGGTTTTGCTGGCGCAATTGCTATTGACAACAACGGAAATATGTTTCACCAAGATTCGCATCCAAGCATGGTTTTTGCAAGTTTTGATGGTGAAAACGAGGAAGTTTTCGGGTAGTTTTTTGCCGCAGATTTCACTGATTAAAAGGATTTTTTTTATGATTTTGAAAGAATTCGAAAAGTTCTTATTTAGCCCCGATTACTTCACATATTTGCTATTTTCATAGGAGTTCAGTGAACTTCGTTTATAGTGGAAATCCTTTTGTCTCGTCTCGTTCTTAAAACGAGACGAGACAAAAGATTGAAACGTAAAGCGGGAAGGATCTCGAAAAAAAGCGAAAATGTTTGTGCTCCAAAAAACTACACAATCTTTTCTAACTTTAAATAGCCAATATGCAAAGCGTCGTCTGTTAGTGGCACTTCGGATTTTGAGATTTTCAGTCCAAATTTTTCTTTCACATCGAGTTCCAAAATTTCTTTTACGTTATAAATATCGTCCACATCAACGCCAAATTTATCGTCGATATGCGATGTTGCTCCCTTAAAACCGCAATGTTTGTAGAACGATGTTTCTTTAGATTTTTTACTGGCTTCGCCCAAAGTTGCAGCAACCGACAAGATTTTATAATGAAATTCTTCAAATTCATTTTCTTTATAACCACCAAGATTGATAAAAAAAAGTTGGTTTTTTTGATCAGGATTTTCGTTTTTCGAAACTACTTCAATCTTGTAATCGTCCACGCAAGTCACTTCGCGCCACACGTCGATATGGATTTTACCTTTCGCTTCGGGCCAAAAAGCTTTCATTTTTGGAAGTAAACTTTTTAAGTTTTCGCCAATTCCAAAAAAAACATCGTGCTGCTCTGTAAATCGACCTTCGGGACGGCAACCCAGCATAATCATATAAAGTTTCAAATTTTTCATTGTGCAAAAATACAATTATTTGTTAAATAAAAACTTTGGCACGGCAATTGAATTACTCATATAAATCATTAATCAATTAATCACTAAAAATAAGAAATCATGAAAAAGAAAATTACACTTATTCTAGCCATTATCGGGATGATAACGCTACAAAGTTGCACAGTCAATGACAATGGTCACGAGCCTCAAGATGATAAAGATACGATTAGCGAGGTTTTTGAATTGAAAAATGTAAATTTTGGTGTAGACGGCAATAATCAATATTCTATTTATCGAAAATTAACACCACAAATTTATGCGTCAGATGTTATTTTAATCTACAGATTATCAGGAACTATTGACAATAATACACCTATTTGGCAACCGATTCCTAGAACCTTATATTTAACTCAAGGCGAACTTGACTACGATTTTGATTTCAGTAAAGAAGATTTTACAATTTATGCAGGCGGAAGCTACGATTTGACTTTAACACCAAGTTATTTATCAAATCAAACGTTTAGAATCGTGATAGTTCCGGCATCTTTCAGCAACAAAAGTGCCACAACAGCCAGTTTACCAATGGATTACGAATCAGTAATAAAAAGATTTAATATTAAAGAAAGTACAATTCAGAAACTGAATTAAGATAGTTGGTTTGTTAGTTTGTTTGAAAGAGGTTGTGTCCATAGCAACCTCTTTTTTATTTTTTGGGCGTTACTCGCCGCGGCGAGTCGGGCTTTCGGCACTCGCTTTTATAATTCCGCTTTGCTACATGATAAAGAGCTCAAACAAAGCCTCAATCCCTAACGCAGGCGTTAGTAATAAAAATTATTATTTGTGATTTTTAAATATTTTTTTTAAATTTCATATAAAAATCACTACCGGTCAATTACTTCTAATTTTTGTTGGATTAAAATCTGAAATCAAAAATCGTTAATCATCATTCATAAATTAAAAATTATTTAATCTTCGGTTTTAGAAGCCCCATCTTCTTGATCTATTTTCTTGCTTTTTTGTAACGAAACTACTATTCCAACACCAAGCGACAAAGCAATAAACGCCAACGAAGCCCATTCAGGAATCTCAATAAAATCGTGCAATAACATTTTCAATCCAACAAAAGTCAAAATCGCAATCAAGCTATATTCCAAGTAGCTGAATTTTTCCAACATATTCGCCAAGAAAAAATACATCGATCGCAATCCAAGAATAGCAAAAATATTTGAGCTAAAAACCAAAAAAGGATCTGAAGTTATTGCCAAAATTGCAGGAACACTATCTACTGCAAACAACACATCCATAACTTCAATCACGATTAAAGCGACAAATAATGGCGTAGCTGCTTTGCCTTTGGCGGTTTTTATAAAAAAGTTTTCCTTGTCGGTTTCTGTAGTTATCGGCATAATTTTGCCCAAGGTTTTATAGATAAATGAATCTTTAGGTTCAAAATCTTCTTCCTCATTAGTATACAACATTTTCATTGCCGTAAAAATTAAGAAAGCACCAAACAAATAGGTAGTCCAAGCAAATTTATTTATCAATACTACGCCAAACGAAATCATCAATCCCCGAAAAATAATCGCTCCCAAAATTCCCCAAAACAAAACCCGATGTTGGTATTTCTGAGGAATCTTGAATGATGCAAATATTATGGCAATCACAAAAATATTATCGACACTCAACGAAAGTTCTATGAGATATCCCGTAATAAATTTTAGTGCGGCACCCGTTTGCGACAAGCTGTTGGGATTAGCAATATAATTGGTACCATACAACCAGTAAATAACTCCCGAAAACGCCAAGGATAACGAAACCCAAATTGCTGTCCACTTGCTCGCTTCTTTGGTACTTATAATATGTGGCGTTTTATTAAAAACACCTAAGTCTAAAGCCAGAATAATAAAAACTAATGCAAAGAATAATATCCAAACAGTCATATATTGTATTTTTTACAAATATAACTTTACAAAAAGGAAATTCCAAAAAAAAGAAATTCTAAATATTTTGCAATCTTGTCATTTCGACGAAGGAGAAATCGCATCAAATATTAATATTATGTGATTTCTCCTTCGTCGAAATGACAAATAATGATATTGTATTGTTTTTTCATAGATTACCCCTAAAAAAAATGGGTTAAATATTTTTATTATAGTAATTTTTATATATTTGTATCAAAATAATAGGGTATAACTAATTTAAAAGTATTTTTATGTCAACTTTACGTTTCCAAGCATTAAAAGATGCATCAAACAGAAAACCTGTCAAATTTGAAGAAGCAGGTCGAAAATCAGATCTTTTTGGTTCAAATGTGTTCAACGACAAAGCAATGAAGCAGTTCTTGACTTCAGATGCGCACAAAGGTGTAAAAGACGCTGTCCAACACGGAACAAAAATTGACCGTAAACTAGCCGATTATATCGCTATGGGAATGAAAGAATGGGCTTTATCCAAAGGTGTAACCCATTATACACACTGGTTTCAACCACTTACAGGATCTACTGCCGAGAAGCATGATGCTTTTTTCGAAACTTCGTATGATGGTTCTGACGTTGTCGAAAAATTTGGTGGCGGGCAACTCGTGCAACAAGAGCCAGATGCGTCTTCTTTCCCGAATGGTGGAATTAGAAACACCTTTGAAGCTCGAGGTTATACTGCTTGGGATCCAACATCGCCAGCTTTTATTTTTGGAACAACTTTATGTATTCCTACTGTTTTTATATCTTATACTGGTGAAGCTTTAGATTATAAAACACCGCTTTTAAGAGCACTAAACGCCGTTGATGAAGCTGCTACAGATGTTTGTAAATATTTTGACAAAAATGTAAAAAAAGTAACCGCCACTTTGGGTTGGGAACAAGAGTATTTCTTGGTCGATGCCGCTTTGGCGAATTCGCGTCCCGATTTGATTATGACAGGTAGAACTTTACTTGGACATACTTCTGCTAAAGGACAACAATTGGACGATCATTATTTTGGTTCTATTCCTTCTCGTGCGCTCAATTATATGCGTGAGTTGGAAGAAGAATGTATGTTACTTGGTATCCCAGTAAAAACGCGTCATAATGAAGTAGCACCTAATCAGTTTGAGTTGGCTCCGATTTTTGAAGAAACCAATTTGGCAGTCGATCACAACTCTTTATTGATGGATGTAATGTCAAAAGTGGGCGAACGTCATGATTTTAAAGTATTATTTCACGAAAAACCATTTCAAGGTGTTAACGGTTCGGGTAAACATAACAACTGGTCATTAGCAACAGACACGGGCGTGAATTTACTTTCGCCAAGCAAAACGCCCATGAGCAACTTGCAGTTTTTATCGTTTTTTATCAATACCATAAAAGCCGTTCAAGAATACGAAGAATTACTACGAGCAGCTATTGCAACAGCCAGTAACGACCATAGGCTAGGAGCGAATGAAGCACCGCCAGCCATTATTTCGGTGTTTATTGGAGCGCAACTAACCAAAGTTTTAGCCGAATTGGAAGGCGTAACCAAAGGAAAATTATCGCCTGAAGAAAAAACCGATTTGAAACTGAACGTCGTTGGTAAAATTCCAGATGTTATGTTGGACAATACCGATAGAAATAGAACGTCTCCATTTGCTTTTACAGGAAACAAGTTCGAGTTTAGAGCCGTTGGTTCGTCGGCAAACTGTGCCAATGCCATGACAACATTGAATTCTATTGTTGCCAAACAATTGAAAGATTTCAAAAAAGAAGTCGATACATTAATCGATACCAAAGATTTAAAGAAAGACGAAGCAATTTTTAATGTCTTACGAGAATATATCAAGGAAACCAAAAATATTCTTTTCGAAGGCGATGGCTACAGTGATGCATGGGAAAAAGAAGCCAAAAAACGGGGTTTGAGCAACCATAAAACTACACCAACAGCATTAAAAGCTAAAATTTCTAAAAAAGCATTTGACTTGTTTAGTGATTTAAATGTAATGAATCATATAGAAGTAGAAGCACGTTACGAAATAGAACTTGAAGAATATACCAAAAAAATTCAAATTGAAGGAAGAGTTTTAGGCGATATCGCTAGTAATCATGTGATACCAACAGCGATTCGTTACCAAAATACTTTGATCGAAAACGTTCGTGGCTTGAAAGAAATTTTTGGAAAAGATTTCGAAAAAATTGCCAAAGAGCAAATCGTACTAATCAAAGAAATCTCGGTGCATATTGAAGGAATCATTACCAAAGTGGAGCAAATGACCGAAGCACGCAAAAAAGCCAATGTCTTGACTGATGCTCAAAAAATGGCCGAAATGTACTGCGATAAAGTAAAACCATATTTCGAAACTATAAGAGAACACTGCGATAAACTAGAACTTCTGGTAGATGACGAAATTTGGACATTGACCAAGTATAGAGAGTTATTGTTTACTAGATAGTTTTTCTAAAAATAAACAAAAAAATCCTGCTTGAATATTTTTCGAGCAGGTTTTTTGGTATAAAATTTTAAAATTTTTATATTTGAGTAATTGTATATGTTCCAGAACCATTAAAATTGATAATTAAATCTACTCTAAAGTTTTTTGGGGTAGCAGTCAAATTTGGAATTAAAATTGGTGAACCATCAAAATCAATGGAGCCATCACTTAAATTATCTCCAATATTTCCGTATTGAATCTCAAAATTATTGCCAGTTCCATTATTATTTCTAGGTAAATAAAATTTAAAATTACTTGTATTTGTGGTTGTTAAACCATTAGCAATAAAAGAAAAAGTACTATTTAGTGAATTATAGGTGGGATTTATTTCAAAGGTTTGTCCTGATGAGCTGTATTTAATCATAGTTGGAGAAAATGACTGTTTACTAAATGTTAATTGCTCTACATTATCAGGATGTGATAAATTCAAAAAGTAAAATCCATTTGAAGAAATAGTACTTGCACTACCATTAGGTATTAATTGTAAACCTCCATTGAGCCCATAAACAGGCGAACTTGAATTATTATCTGATAGAAATTTGATTTGTGTTCCTGATGTTAAATATTTATAACCTGCATTATTGAATGTAAGAAGACTATTTGAGTAGGTTGTATACAAATTCATCAATAAAGACGAAGTTGGATCAAAACTATTAAAACTTCCATACATATATAATGTACTTGGAACAGTACTAGCAACACCAGATGTAGGCAAACTTAACTGTCCAGCATCATTAACAGTTACCTGATAAGGTGTTCCGTTTGGAGAAACCAATGTTATGCCTTCGCCTGGAGAAGTTACCAAACTATCTGCTGCCAAAGCATAAGGAACACTCAACAACTGTGTCGTTCCAACCAAAACGTAATTGGCTCCACCAGCTACATCCATTTCTACTTTCAAAAATTTAGAATTTGTTCCCCAATTGATCGTATTGAAAGTGCCAGATGTTGCCGTTCCTTGACCAATTACCAAATTAAATAATCCTTGCGCATTGGTTGTTTTAGTTTGTGTTTCGGAATACAAAACTGTTCCTGTTGCTGTGGTATTCAAAACCGAAAGTCGAATCCCAACATTGGCACTCACAACTGGAGTTCCAGCAGCAGTAAGCGCAATGGCTTGATAGGAAATTCCTTGTGGAACTTGCGCAAAAGTAAAGATTGAAATAATGAGTAACGATAGCGTAATAATTTTTTTCATAATTGTAATTTTAATTGAATTTGATATTGTTATTGATTTTTTACTTCTTTATAATCTTAAAAGTTTTTAAATTTCTATCTTCAAACTGTATCATATAAATACCACAAGCAAGATTTTCTAGATTCAAAGCATTATCAGTATCCACTTTTTTATTTTCAATAAGTTGCCCTAACTCGTTATAAATCAAAACTTTTTTATTCATTAACGAATTTTTGCTGCTAAAAAAAAGTTTTGCAACTGTTGGATTCGGAAAAACGCTTATGTTTTCGGCAACTTCAAATTGTTCAACTTCTAGCGTTTGCGAATTTATTTGCGCTAAAATTCCGATAATTCCAGTATTTGATTGAGAAGTATTTTCTGGAACCACAACTATTTCACCAATAGAAACCGACGAACTAGCCGAAATTACACTTCCAGAATTGACGGTTTGAACAATTGATTGTGCATTTCCAATAGCCGAAAATGTTACAATCAACACAAATAGTATTTTTTTCATGATTATAATTTTTGTCAAATATACTATAATTACTATTAATGGTATTATTTTTGATTTTTTATGTACTTTCGTGAAGTAGATTCCAAAACTATGTAATCTTCCTCAAACGAAGTGTTTTAAATTTATTTAAATTTTATGTGTTTAAAAAAAATAATTTTCCTTTTTTATATTGTTTTATGCTCTTTTTCGGCAAAAGCCCAAGAAAATTTAGAATTATTTTTTGCCACAAACAAGTATGATTTGAACAAAACAGAATACAAAAAACTACAAGATTGGATTATCGCCAACCCGAAAGTAAAAATTGTTGCCATAAACGGTTATACTGATGAGGTCGGAACTACTGCTACAAATGATGTGTTAGCACAAAACCGAGTGGATTGTATTTTTAGTTTGATAAAAGGCAAAATCCAAATTCGAGAAGACTTCAAAACCCGAAGTTATGGCGAAAATTTTCGACAATCCAAAAACAAATCCGAGAACAGAAAAGCAACCTTATATTATCTTCTAGAAAAAGATTTGGTTCGCGAGGACGAAATTCTAGGTTTCAAAAAACCCGAACCGATTATCGAAAAACCTGAGCCAATAATTGAAAAACCAAAACCCGAAATAAAATATCCATCCGAATTATCAATAGAAAATCCGGACGGCTCGCTAACCGATTATAAACTAAACGTTGCCTTTATGAAGGAAGTAGCCAATGCAAAAACGGGCGAAAAACTCAAAATAGATAACCTTAATTTTGTAATAAACACCTTTGCCATAGTCAATGAATCTCGTGGAAAACTTTACGAACTTCTTTTGGTGATGCAAAAAAATCCGAAACTAAAAATTGAACTTCAAGGCCATTTGTGCTGCATGACCAAAGATAAAGCCGACCTTTCGACCCAAAGAGCAAAAGCAATTTCGAACTTTTTACGCCAAAAAGGCATTGATAGCACCCGAATTACCTACAAAGGATTTGGTGTTTCGCAACCCGTTTTCGCAATTCCCGAAAAAAACGAAGGCGAGCGTGCCGCCAATCGTCGTGTCGAAATTTTGATAATTGAAAATCAAAAGCAATTTCAATAACATTTTCAAAAATCAATTTCAAAAGTCAATTTCAAAAAAATCCGAGTAAATCCCCCTAATCTGCGTCATCCGAGTTCCAAAAAATTATTATTTCAAAAAAATCCCTTTAAATCCGCGTTCCATAAAAAATTTAATTCTACAATCTGAAATCCTTATCTTTGTCAAACACAACTACGATTATGAGTTCAGAAATTTCACAACGATATGCCCAACGAGGCGTTTCAGCTTCCAAAGAAGACGTTCACAACGCGATAAAAAACGTCGATAAAGGTTTGTTTCCAAAAGCATTTTGCAAAATAGTTCCCGATTATCTGACAAATAACGAGGATTATTGCCTTATTATGCATGCAGATGGAGCAGGAACCAAATCATCATTGGCCTATGTCTATTGGAAAGAAACTGGCGATAATTCGGTCTGGAAAGGCATTGCCCAAGACGCACTCATCATGAATATCGACGACCTTATTTGTGTAGGAGCTATCGACAATATTATGCTTTCCTCTACCATTGGTCGCAATAAAAATCTAATTCCAGGCGAGGTCATTTCTGCTATTATTTCGGGTACAGAAGAGGTCATTTCCGAACTGAAATCGCATGGCGTAACCATTCATTCCACGGGTGGCGAAACTGCCGATGTAGGCGATCTCGTGCGAACAATCATCGTAGACTCGACCGTAACGGCGCGACTCAAACGCTCCAAAGTTATTGATAATGCCAACATTCAAGCAGGCGATGTTATCGTTGGTTTGGCCAGTTTTGGGCAAGCCACTTATGAGCAAAGTTATAATGGTGGCATGGGCAGCAACGGACTTACTTCTGCCCGTCACGATGTTTTTTCCAAAGAAATTGCCACCAAATATCCCGAAAGTTTCGATGCTCAAGTGCCTCATGATTTGGTCTATTCGGGCAATATAAAATTGACCGATTCTATCGAAAATTCCCCAATCGATGCAGGTAAGTTAGTGCTTTCGCCAACCCGAACCTATGCGCCAATCGTCAAAGCCATTCTCGATAAATTCACGCCAACCGATATTCACGGCATGGTGCATTGTAGCGGCGGCGCACAAACAAAAATATTGCATTTTATTGATAATCTGCATATTATAAAAGACAATTTATTTCCAGTTCCGCCACTATTTCAGCTCATTCAACAACAATCCAAAACCAATTGGAAAGAAATGTATCAAGTGTTCAATTGTGGCCATCGTCTCGAAATTTATCTGCCTGAAGCTATTGCTAATGAGGTTATTGCAATTTCAAAATCATTTGGAGTAGATGCCCAAATTGTAGGTAGAGTAGCAGCCAGTGACACCAAAAAACTAACCATAAAATCTGAATACGGAATTTTCGAATATTAATTTTTTTGGAGCTATTTCCAGCTGTTCGCTATATCTTTTTCTTTTTTTTGAGAAAAAAAGAAAAAGGATGCCGCTTCCATCTGGGCTAGGCCTATCCGAAACATCAAGCTTTAATCAATAACATAAGTCTTATGTACGAACTACTATTTTGGATATACAAAGAAGGCATATATCTTAACCATCATTTGGTTTATGAAGAACTTTGCGACGAAAAAAACGTCGAAGGATTAGAAGAAATTCAAACTCAAGTCATTCTCAATCGCATCGAAAACCAGTTTGTAACTTGGGAGAAAGTCGATGCATCGAGTTATAAAAATCCTAGCGGTATTGGAGCTTTCCATATTCGGACTACATCGCAGTCGGTAAAAATAGATTGCTACGGTACCGAGGGCAAAACGATGGATAAACTAGTTACTATTCTGGAAGAATTCAATTGTATCCTATATGATCCTCAAGTTCCAGCGCGCTACGATGCCTTTTTTGAAGAAAACTAAACCCGAAAATAAATTTTTCGAAAACCGATAATAACAAACATCAAAACGGTGTACCAAATAAAAAACGGAATAATATATTCAATCAATCCCAAAGGCAACATCACGGCAATAATTAAAAGCTGAAAACCCAATCCATACATTGATAAAAAAGTCATAAACCATTTCGGGAACGATTTGACCTTAAAAGCATCGGCATCTAGAAAATGGACAACGGTATCAAAAATTCCGTAAAAAAAAGTATAGGTATAAAACAAAATAGCTACATTTTTTTGCTTTTCGCCAGGCAACGCTTTTGGACATTTGTGCTCAAAAATTTTGCTCGTTGCATCGCCGCCAACACTTTTATTTCGAACAATGACATAATAATAATGGTATAAAGTTCCTTGCAACTGAATCCCAAAAAAGGCAATCATTGTAGGCCAAAAATGTGTTTTAGAAACATAACAAATCGCCATTAGCAACATAAAATTGAGGATAATATCAAAAACACTATCCAAGTAGCGACCAACATAGGATGGCGTTCCTTTTAGGCGAGCCAATTCGCCATCGGCGGCATCAATTCCTGATTTTAGAAGAATAAAAAAAGCTGCAAAAAAATAGTGATTTGATACAATACAATAAACCGCTATCAAACCAGAAATTCCAAACAAAATGGTAACATGAATAGCAGTAAAGCTGGTGTTTTTTAGTGAATTGGCAAGAAATTTTCCAAAAGGTCTCGCATAATCTGATAAATCTAGAAATTTATCCTTCGGAGCAAGTTTAGACATGTGATATATGGCAGAAAATTGATGACAATATAGTCGAAATACAAAAGTAGTTTAAAATTTACAATTTGTTTATCATAATTTTACTTTAACTTTTATAAATTTGTATTTTAATTAATGTAATTGTATACCCATGTCGCAACCAACTTTCAAGATAATCGAAGCATTACGCAAAACAGTAAATCAATTAGAAAACGGTAATCGTTATGAATGGGGTCATATGGGCAGTTGCAATTGTGGTAATTTGGCGCAGACTATAACGTCATTTTCTAGAGCTGAGATTCAGAAATTTGCACTAGAAAAACGGGGTGATTGGTCAGAACAATTGGTAGATTATTGCCCAACTTCGGGCTTGCCAATGGATTTGATAATTGCCAAAATGATTGATTTTGGATTTTCTCGTCAAGATTTACATCATTTGGAATGGCTTTCAGACCAAGATATTTTAACCAATTTAGGTGTTTCTTTTTTGAATAGAAATCTCAAATCGGATACTATTTTATATCTAAAATCTTGGTCAAATTTATTAGAAGAACAACTTATAGATGCTATCCAATTGCCAAACATACATGCAATCGGTAGTACTTTAGAGCTGGTTTAAAATATAAAGTATTTTATTTCTTAGCTTCTTGATTGGCTATAAGTAGCAAACTCATTTTTGCTGTATCAGACAATATCATGCTGCTATCTCCGATTTTAAAGTTTCGGCGGTTAATCTCAAAATTGCATTTGAGTTCGAGTTTAGTTCCATTTTCAGTAAGAAGCATTTCAAGTTTTATTGGTTTTGAAATACCTTTTATGGTTATTGTTCCTTCAACATCATAACGATTTATTCGTTTTGCAACTTCAATTTTAGTCGATTTGAAGGTGATTTCTGGATATTTTTCTACGTCAAAATAGTCCGCTTTGCGCAAATGCTTGTCTCTAGCTTTATTGTCAGTATTTACCGAATTAGAATTTACACTTGCCGTAATTTCAAACGACTTTAAATTTTTTGGATCAAAAGTAATATTACCTTTTAACCCAGAAAAACTTCCGTTTACCGCTAAACCAAGATTTTTTATAACGAAATTAACTTTGCTATTTTCTGAATCTAGAACATAATTTTGTGACATCATAGAATTTGTTAAAAAAAATAAGAGTAAAACTTTAATTGGTTGCATACTTTTTTGTTTGAGTTTCAAAAAACAAATAGACTTGAACTCCAAATAGCAGTGAAGCAATAACCAAATGTATGGGTTGCGAGGTATATGGAAAATCGAGATAATACATTGCCATGCCTGAAATTATTTCGATTCCGATTAAAATTATAACCCAATTTACTTTGGTGTAACCGAGTAATAATTTTTTATTTCGAAAGAATAAAAAAACATTCAAACCTAAAATTAATATCGAAAAAGAGCGATGAATATAAAATACAATTGTTGGATTTTCTAATACTTTTTGCATTTGGTTGTAACCAACAATTTTCACTATTTCGTCTACATATTGGCGCACTTGGGTTCCTAATATAATTTGAAAAAAAGTCAAGAAAAAAGTTAGTATCAAAATAGTTTTGAATTTTGAATCTATTTTAAAAGCAGTAATCTTATTTGAAGCTTCCTTAATAATATAGAGCAAAAGTGCCACAATCAATAAAGCAACAACCATGTGAATAGTTATTTTTGCTGGATTCAAAACTGAATAAACAACTCGAGCGCCCAACCATCCTTGAAAACCCATCAAAAAAACCGTAAACCATGAAAATAAAGTAATTTTTTTGTTGGCTTTCCAATAACTAAAAGAAAAAATTGCCATTACGAAAACTGCTAAACCAGCCAAAGCACCAATTAACCTGTTGATGTATTCTATCCAAGTTTCAACGGCATTAAAAATAGCATAATCGTGTTTGGTATACGCTCGAAATTGAGCAGAATCATACGTTTCAGAAGAATTAAAATCGGAAATTGCGACAACTAACTTTTCGTCTTTAATAATGACTTGACTTTCTGAATAGTTATGATTTGGTTGCCACAACAATTCTTTTATATCTGTTGGTGGAATATAATACCCAAAGCATTTTGGCCAATCGGGGCAACCCATTCCGGAGCCAGTCATTCGCACTAATGCACCAGCGACGATTACTAGATAGACTAAAATTAAAGCTATTTTGGCAGCTTTTAAAAAGTATTTTTTCATAATTTGGAGTTCACCGAAGTAAAATTAAAACAAAATTAAGTTTAAGTAGTTTCAAAAATAAGTAACAAATGTTAAACCTTTGCTAAACCCATTTTTTCTGCTCTTTTCAGAACAAAATCATAAGCTGCTTGATATGCGTTTGGTATTTCGCCTTCCAAAATGGCTTCTTTTACAGCTTCTTTAAGTACTCCAATTTCTCGAGATGGTTTTAGGTTAAAAATTTCCATGATTTCTTCCCCAGAAATTGGTGGTTGGAAATTTCTAACCGAATCTCGCTCTTCTACTTCAATAATTTTTTTACGAACCAATTCGAAATTTTGATGGTATTTCTTAAATTTTGAAGGATTTTTCGTTGTTATATCGGCAGCACACAAAGTCATCAAACTTTCTACATCATCGCCAGCATCAAAAACCAAACGACGTACAGCCGAATCGGTTACTAAATCTTGCGAAAGCACGATAGGTCGTGAACTCATCATGACCATTTTTTGTACAAATTTCATTTTCTGATTAAGCGGCATTCGCAAACGTTCGAAGATTTTTTTTGCCATTTTGCCACCCAAAAATTCGTGCCCATGAAACGTCCAACCTTGTTTTTTGTTGAAACGTTTGGTTGGTGCTTTACCAATATCGTGCAATAAAGCCGCCCATCGCAACCAAACATCGTTGGTATTTGGACAAATATTATCGACCACTTCAAGCGTGTGATAAAAATTGTTTTTGTGGGTATGACCTTCTATTTCTTCCACATTATTGAGAGCCGTTAATTCGGGCAAAATAATATCCAATAACCCCGTTTTGAATAAAAGTAAAAATCCTACTGAAGGTTTTTCCGTTGAAAGAATTTTATTGAGTTCGTCCACAATTCGTTCACCCGAAATAATGTTAATTCGATCTGCATTTTTGGTAATTGAGTTTAAAGAGTTTTCTTCTATTTCGAATCCTAATTGTGTTGCAAACCTAATGCCGCGCAACATTCGCAACGGATCGTCAGAGAAAGTTATGTCGGGATCGAGTGGCGTTTTGAGGATTTTGTTTTCGATATCTTTTAATCCATCAAACGGATCTAATAGTTCGCCGTAATTATTAGTATTTAATGAAATTGCAAGCGCATTTATTGTAAAATCACGTCGATTTTGGTCGTCTTGAAGTGTTCCGTTTTCTACGATTGGATTTCGTGATTCAAAATTATAGGATTCTTTTCGTGCACCAACAAATTCGATTTCGATTCCTTCAAAATGGAGCATTGCCGTTCCGTAGGTTTTAAAAACCTGAACATTTGGTTTTTTGGGCAATAGTGATGATACTTTCAAAGCCAGCTCAATTCCAGATCCAACAGCAACAATATCGATGTCTTTTTTGAAATCACGTTTTAAAATTAAATCACGTACAAAGCCGCCAATAACGTAGCTATCTAATTGTAGCGCTTTAGAGGCTTTGGAGATGATTTCGAAGATTTTATTGGATAATAAATTTTGGTAGTTCATTGTTTTTGCCACGAATAAACGAATTATTTTACAGGATTATTCTTTTGTATTCAAGCGAATCATTATTGAAATTGGCAATAATTGCTAATTTGTTGTCAGACACTTTTAAATAATTCATTGCTTGCGCAATGTGCGAATCTGAAATCGAATTACAGCACTTTAGTTCAAGAATGATTTTGTCAAATACTACAAAATCCGCATAAAATTTGTGTTTCAGAAAAATGTCTTTATATTTAATTTGATATTCTTTTTCTCTTTCGAATAAAATCTTTGATTTTTCAAATTCGTATTCAATTGCGTCTTTATAAACAATTTCTAAAAATCCTTTTCCTAAATTATTATGAATTTCAAATAGTAAACCCATTAGTACATAACTTTCATCTTTATAAATAATATTAGACATAATTTTTAATTCGTTTATTCGTGGCAAAATAAATTGATATAATTTTTAAAAGTGGATTAAGAAGCAAATTGGTTAGATTATAATCTGTTTAGGATTTATTAAAAACTATTTTCTAATAACTTTAACTTGCGAATCACTTGTCAATTTGATAATCGTCGAAGGTTTTCCTCCAATTTTATCTTGGTACAAATTTACAACATAGTCGACACCTTTTATAATTTCGGGACTAATATCTTTGAAGGCAATAGGAGTTGGTTGCCCAGAAATATTTGCTGAGGTTGAAACCAGCGGTTTTTTCATGCGTTCCATGAGTTTGAAACAAAAAGGTTCTTTCACGATTCGGATTCCGAGTGTTTTATCTTCGGCAATTAGGTTTACAGCCACATTGCGAGGATTGTCAAGTATTAATGTTGTTGGTTTCTCGGATAAATCCATAATTTGCCAAGCTACTTCGGGAATATCTTTGAAGACGTTGTACATCATTTTTTCGCCATTCATGAGGCAAATCATACTTTTAGTCTCTTCGCGTTGTTTTAGTTTGTAGATTTTTGCAACCGCAGTTGGATTTGTAGCATCGCAGCCAATACCCCAAACTGTATCAGTCGGGTAGAGGATGATGCCACCATTTTTGATGACTTCGTAGGCGTTATGGATTTCGGTGTTGAGGTCCATTTTTATTGCAAATATAAGGAACTAATAATAGTTATAAATAATAGTATTATTCAATAAAAAAATTAATTTTGTAAATGTATACAAGAAGTTTAAAAAATGTTATGATAAATTTTAAAGAAGTTTTTGGAAAAAAAAAAATAGATGTTATTGAACAACTTATTACACTTGATCGCGAATTTTTAATAGGCGAATATGTTTTAAAGCTAAAAGAATCACATGTTATCGATAAATTTTATAATAAGTACCCATTGTATGACAGATTTTTACCAGTTTTATGTTCAGAATTTTATGGACTTGTTATAGATATTGGAGCAAATATTGGCGATACGGCAATTGCAATTTTTTCTCAAAATAAAAATTTATTTATTGTAGGAGTTGAACCTGATCCGATTTTTTTTGAAGAATGTCAAATAAATATTAATGCTAATAATTTGCAAAATAATTTTTTAGAAATTAATAAGTTTGTGTCCTCTAAAAAAGGGTTTTTTAAAATTGAAAAAAATGATACTGAGTCCACAGGGCATGTTGTTTCGGTTCAAGCCGAGGAGAGCAGTATTAGCACAATTTCATTTTCTGAATTAATGAATTTAATCCCTGAGTTTAGAAAAACTAATTTTGATATCCTTAAGATTGATACTGATGGATTTGATTGGGATGTACTTAAATCTTTTTTAGAATATTCTAATTTAAATAAGAACATTCCTAGATTTATTTTTTTCGAAATGCAGACATTTTTAAATAACGAGGAACTATTAAATAATAATAGAGATAATTTAATTAAAAGTTACAAAGAGTCGTTAAAAAAGATCAAAGAATCGGGGTACACTCATTTTTGCTTATTTGATAATTTCGGAACACATATTAAAGTGACAAATTCACTAAATGAAATTTATGATTTGATGGATTACATAAATAGATCTCAAATTATTAATAAATTTGCAACTATCTATTATTTTGACGTTTTGGCTTTTTCTGAAAATGAATTAATCTACGTAAATGACTCTCTAAATAAATTTTATAAAAATGCGCATAATACTCGACCCTCAGATATTTAATATTCAAACCTTTGGGGGTATCTCCAGATATTATACTGAAATTTTTACTAGAATTAAACAATATCAGAATGTTGATATTATATTTCCGTTATACGAAACCAATAATGTTTATTTATCTTCAAGTAATTTGATTCCTAAAAACAACCAATTTCTTTTTAGATTTTTAAATTTTTTACCAAAAATCGGTATAAGTACACGTTCAATAACAAAAAAAAAAACACAAAAAATATTTAGTAAAACAATACAAAATAAAGATTTTGATTTGTTTGTTCCGACGTATTATTATCCTTACTTTTTAGAAAATATTGTTGATAAGCCATTCGTGCTTACTGTTTATGATATGATTCATGAAATTTTTCCGCAGTATTTTCTTGATGATTTAGAAACTAAAAAAAATAAGAAATTACTGATTAATAAGGCTACTAAAATTATAGCAATTTCTGAAAATACAAAGTTTGATATACTAAAGTTTTATCCCGAAATAGATAGCTCTAAAATTGAAGTTGTGTATTTGTCGCATAGTATTACGTCAAATATATTTAAGAAAATAGAAGTACCTGAAAACTATATTTTATTTGTAGGAAATAGATCAATTTATAAAAATTTTAATTTTTTTATAAAAGCAGTCACGCCAATTTTGTATAATAATCCGAAGCTTTTTGTTGTTGCTGCTGGTGGAAATAAATTTAACACAGAAGAATTAAAATTATTGAAATACCTCAAAATTTTGTCTCAAGTGATCCAAACTAATTTTGAAGAACAAGAATTAGCGGCTTATTATTATAATGCAAAATGTTTTGTTTTTCCTTCTGAATATGAAGGATTTGGAATCCCTGTTTTAGAAGCAATGGCTAGCAAATGTCCCGTAGTATTAGCTAACCACAGCTCTTTTCCAGAGGTTGCTGGTGATGCGGGTGTTTATTTTGAATTAAATGACGAACTTGATTTGAGAAATAAAATTAATCTCTTATTAGAAAATGATAATTTAAGAAATGAATATATAAATAAAGGAATAGAGCAAGTGAACAAATTTAGTTGGCAAAAAACTGCTGATGAATGCCTGAAAGTATATCAAAAAGCAATTTTATGTTAGATAAAGTAGTAATTATATCTGGTATAACTGGTCAAGATGGTGCGTATTTAGCAAAACTTTTGCTAACAAAAACATATAAAGTTATTGGATTAACAAGAAAGTTGAATGAAAAATCCAAATTAGGACTTGATTATTTGAACATTACAAGCAAAATCACACTCGTAGAATGTGATTTATTAGATATTAATCAAGTCAATGATCTATTTCAAAAATACAAACCAACAGAATTCTATAATCTAGCTGCACAAAGCTCAGTTTATTTATCTTTTTTGAATCCAATAGAAACTTTTAAATTTAATACGATAAGTGTATTTAATTTATTGCAAACAATAAAAAATTTCAATAAAAAAGTAAGATTCTATCAAGCTAGCAGTAGCGAAATGTATGGAAGAGTAAACAAGCTGCCCATAACAGAAAATAGTGTTTTGCATCCTTTAAGTCCTTATGCAATTTCAAAAGCATCAGCTCATTTCACTTGCATTCATTATAGAGAAAGTTATAATATGCATATAAGCTGTGGTGTATTATTTAATCATGAATCTTATTTGAGAGAAAATAATTTTTTTGTTAAAAAAATAATAAAAGAAAGTATAAAAATTAGTAAAGGATTGCAAGATATTTTGTTTGTAGGTAACATAGATGTTAAAAGAGATTTTGGTTATGCTCCTAGTTATGTGGAAGCTATGTATTTAATGTTGCAAAAAGATGAAGCTGATGATTATCTTATATGCTCTGGCGAATCAATTGCCTTGAGAGATTTAATTTATTATATATTTAAAAAATTGAATATAAAGCAGTCTGCTTGTCAGATAAATAATGATTTGTACAGACCTGCAGAAATTCAAGACATGTATGGTGATAATACCAAAGCAAAAGAGTTATTAAAATGGGATTATGATTTAAGTATTTTTGATACATTAGATTTATTACTTGATGAGGAATTAAAAAATTATAAATAAAATATCATAAAATTATGAAAGTAGCACTAGTAACAGGAATAACAGGGCAAGATGGTGCTTATTTAGCAGAATTGCTCTTGTCTAAAGGCTATATGGTTCACGGTATAAAAAGAAGAAGTTCATTGTTTAATACCCAAAGGATAGATCACATTTATGAGGATCCGCATGTAGACAACCAACATTTTAAATTGCATTATGGCGATTTGAGCGATTCTACTAATTTGATTAGAATTATTCAAGAAACACAGCCAGATGAGATTTACAATTTAGGTGCCATGAGTCACGTAAAAGTAAGTTTTGACGTGCCAGAATATACAGCAAATGCAGACGGAATAGGTACTTTGAGGATTTTAGATGCAGTTAGGTTGTTAGGAATGATAAAGAAAACCAAGATTTATCAAGCATCAACATCTGAATTATATGGATTAGTTCAGGAAGTACCTCAAAAAGAGACGACTCCTTTTTATCCACGTTCTCCTTATGCAGTAGCCAAAATGTATGCCTATTGGATTACAGTTAACTATCGAGAGGCATATGATATGTTTGCTTGCAACGGAATACTTTTTAATCACGAAAGTCCGCTTCGTGGGGAAACATTTGTAACTCGAAAAATCACCAGGGCAGTAGCTCAAATGGCTTTAGGGTTTCAAGATACTTTATATATGGGTAATATTGATTCTCAAAGAGATTGGGGACATGCCAAAGATTATGTAGAGGCAATGTGGCTGATATTGCAACAAGATAAGCCTGAAGATTTTGTGATTTCTACGGGAGTTACTACACGAGTTAGAGAATTTATTAGAATGGCTTTTAGAGAATTGGGCGTAGAGTTAGAATTTAAAGGAATTGGTATTGACGAAACGGGAACAGTAATTTCTTCATCAAATTCAGAATATGTATTCAAAATTGGTCAAGTTGCCGTTCAAATTGATCCAACTTATTTCAGACCAACTGAAGTAGAATTATTGATTGGTGATAATACAAAAGCAAAAACTAAGCTAGGATGGAAGCCTAAATATACAGTTGATATGCTTGTTAAAGAAATGATTCAAGCAGATTTAGAAATTTTCAAAAAAGAAAAATATCTAAAGAATTATAAATAATTTATCTACTCAATATTAAAATATGAAATTCAATTCAAAAATATATGTGGCAGGTCATCGTGGTATGGTAGGTAGTGCTGTTGTTAAAGATTTAGAGAATAGAGGATATAATAACATTATATTTAGAACTTCATCTGAACTTAATTTGATTGATCAAAAAGCGGTTGAACATTTTTTTAAAACCGAAAAACCAGAATATGTTTTTCTTGCCGCAGCAAAAGTTGGAGGAATTATAGCAAACAATACTTTAAGAGCCGATTTTATTTATGAAAATATAGTAATACAAAGCAATGTTATACACAATAGTTATAAAACAGGAGTCAAAAAATTACTTTTTCTTGGATCAACGTGTATTTATCCAAAATGCGCACCACAACCTTTAAAAGAAGAATATCTTTTAACAGGATTACTAGAAGAAACAAACGAGCCTTATGCTATTGCTAAAATCGCAGGAATAAAAATGTGTGATGCCTACAGAGATCAATATGGATGCAATTTTATATCAGTAATGCCAACAAATTTATATGGTTTTAACGATAATTATGATCTGCAAAATTCACATGTATTGCCAGCCTTATTGCGAAAGTTTCATGAGGCTAAAATAAATAATCAAAATGAAATCATTGTTTGGGGCACAGGAAGTCCGTTAAGAGAATTTCTTCATGCTTCAGATATGGCAAATGCATGTGTTTATCTCATGGAGAATTACAATGAAAAAGGATTTGTAAATATTGGGTCTGGAGTAGAAATTTCTATAAAGGATTTAGCATTTTTGATACAAAAGATAACTGGCTATGAAGGCGATGTTGTTTTCGATACTACAAAGCCCGATGGAACTCCCAGAAAACTTACTGATACTTCAAAATTAAATGAGCTAGGATGGAAACATTCTATTAAACTTAAAGATGGAATTGAAAAAGTATATCAAGAAAAGTTCATAAATTAAAATTTATAATTAATGAATAAAATATCTATAATAACGATTAATTATAATGACAAAGTTGGGTTAGAAAAGACATTCTATAGTGTAATTAATCAAACTTCCAAGATTTTCGAATATATAATTATTGATGGAGGAAGTACTGATGGTTGTAAAGAATTTCTTGAGCAGAATACTGATAAAATAACGTATTGGATTTCTGAAAAAGATTCAGGAATTTATAATGCTATGAATAAAGGTATACGCGCTGCAAAAGGTGATTATTTACTTTTTTTAAACAGTGGTGATGATTTATATTCTACAAAAGTTTTGCAAGAAGTTGAGAGAGAAATAGATGGAACAAAAGATTTGTATTATGGAAATGCAATTTTTAAATACAGTCATGGAGATGTTTTTGTAAGTTATCCTAATAAACTTACTTTTGATTTTTTTACGAATAATAGTCTATGTCACCAAGCTAGTTTTATAAAGAGAACACTATTTGAAAACATTTTTTATTATAATGAAGATTTTAAAGTTATTTCAGATTGGGAGTTTATGATATATTCCCTTTGTATAAAAAGTATTTCTTATAAACATATTGCTGTAACTGTTTCCTTTTATGATCTTGGTGGAATATCTTCAAATCCAGAATATAAATCAGTTATAAAAGAAGAAACAGATATTGTGATGAATAAATATTTTTCAATGTTTATTGATGATTATCATGAAATGAATGATTTGAGAGAATTAAAATCAAAAAGAGTATTAAATATTTTACACATTAAGAAATTTCCAATAGCTTGGAAATTTCTTAAAGGAATCTCAAATTTAATTTTAATTTTTTTACCAAAAAGGAAATGAGAATTTTATATTTCTATCCAGAAAATCCACTTTTATTAACTCAAGGAAATAACGCCAGAGCACTATCGCTTTTACATTATTTTAAAGAAAGAAATATTGATGTAGATTTTGTGAGCGAACAATCTAAATTTTTTGATGAAGTAGATTTAAATCAGCTCAAAGAAAAGGGTTTAATAAATCAAGGTCATTTGTTAAAAAGATTTCAGAGAAGCAAACATCAGCTTCGTTATTTTTTTTATTTTTCACTTCCTAATAAGATATTTAAAAAAATAAAGCATTTTCAAAGATCCATTTTTGGACATCAAGAAAGGTTTGATCAAATTTTGAAAAATAATTCGTATGATTTTATAATAATCTCCTATGCATGTTGGGCTTCTTTAATTATTAAAAACAAAAATCTTAAAAATGCTAAAGTTTTTATAGATACGCATGATTTTCTTACGTCTCAATTTCAAAATGTAAAAAAATTTAAACTTGGAAAATATTTTGAAACTGAGATTGGTTTATTGAGCCATTTTGATGAGATATTTGTTATTTCAGTTGAAGAGAAATATATATTTAAACAATTTATCGACAAACCAATACATATTTTACCTCATTTATTAAATAATAACTTCAATAAAGATCAAGTTGATAAAACTTATGATATAATATATGTAGCAAGTAATAATGAGCATAATATAAAATCAATAAATTGGTTCCTAGAAGAAGTATATCCATTATTAAATAAATCAATAAAAATTTTAGTAGTTGGCAAAATAATCAACCATTTTAATGATTTTGATACTATTACAAAAATGGAACACATTCAAGATTTAAAAGCCGCCTATCATAAATCAAAAATTGCAATTTGTCCAATATTATCTGGCACTGGACTCAAAATCAAAGTTGTCGAAGCATTGTCATTTGGCTTGCCAATAGTTTCCAGTGAAAATGGTGTTGATGGTATGATTAATAAAACGAATAATGGATGCTTGGTGTCAAACTGCCCAATAAAGTTTGCAGAAAATATAGAAAAATTAGTATCAGATGAAGAATTTTACATGAAAAATAGTTTATTAGCCCAAAATTATTTTTTTGAAAATAACGATGTAAAACAAATGTATTCTAAAATAGATAAATTTTTTAATTTATGATTAAAATAACAATCATAACCATCAATTATAATGACAAAGTTGGTCTAAAGAATACTATTGAAAGCGTTATAAATCAAACCTACAAAGAATTTGAGTTTATAGTTATAGATGGCGCAAGTACAGATGGGAGTAAAGAAATAATTGAACAAAATTCTTCTAAAATTAATTATTGGGTTAGTGAAAAAGATTCTGGAGTTTTTAATGCAATGAATAAGGGAATAAAAGCTGCAACAGGTGAGTTTGTACTATTTATGAACGGTGGTGATTGCTTTGAAAAAAATACTATTTTAGAAGAAGTTTTCCCATACTTAAACAGCGATTATGATATTTATTACGGGAATAATTACAAAGTAAGTTCCAACTCCAAAAGACTTAAAACCTATCCTGAAAAATTGAACTTTTCGTTTTTTTATTCTAGCTCTATTAATCATCAATCAACTTTTATTAGAAAATCACTTTTCGATCGATATTTTTACTATAATGAAAACTATAAAATTGCTTCAGATTGGGAATTTTTTGTGGTATTAATTTGTAAAGAAAACATTCCTTATAAATATCTTAGTAAAACAATCGCATTATATGATTTTAATGGAATTTCATCAAGACCAGAATCTTCAAGTTTGTTTAAAAATGAAAAACTAAAAACTTTAGAAAAATATTTTCCAGCTTTTTATGATGATTATATTCAATTATCAGTCCTTAATTCAAAAAGATTTTTGCAAATAAATCATTTAAAAAACCATAAAATTCCTTGGACATTTTTAAAGCTTATATTAAATATTTTATTATTATTTTTACCTTTTAAAAGTAATAAACATAAATGAAAAAAATACATGTTGGCTTTCTTTTGTCCTACGATTATGACAAATTAAAATTGTCTATTCCACCAGTATACACTGCCTCGGATCGAATTTTTATTGCAATCGATGAAAACCTAGTAACATGGTCTGGAAACAAGTTTGAAATTGACCTAGCTTTTTTTGATTGGCTAAAAAAGATAGATGTTGATAATAAAATTGAAATTTACAAAGATAATTTCTATGTGCCAGAACTAGTTGGTATACAAATGGATACGCGTGAACGTCATATGCTATCACTAAAAATGGGTATTGGTAATTGGTTGATACAAGTTGATAGTGATGAATATTTTCTAGATTTTGAAGGTTTTGTAAAGTCTCTAAGAAAGTATGATAGTTATTTGGATAATCCTGAAAATAAAAAAATTCAATTTGCTGGATTTCATATCAACATCTATAAGTATCTTGAACACGGAATGTTGTATGTAAGTAATCCTTCAAAAGTTTTGCTAGCAACAAATTATCCAAATTACAAATATGGTAGACAAACTAAAACCCGAATTGTATATTTAAAATCGTATATATTACACGAAGGACTTTCAAGATCAGAAGAGGAGCTTAAATTCAAATTAGAAAATTGGGGGCATCGCGAAGATGTAAACGCTACATTTCTTGAAAAATGGAAGATGGCAAGCGAAGGAAACTATAAAGAAATAAAAAATGTTTTTTACTTAGATTCTAAAATATGGAAAGATTTGGGATATTTTCCTTCAAAATCTTTGAAAGATTTAAAGGATTATATTAGTAAAAATAAAGATTTAAATTCAATACAATTTAAGCTATTTTTCAAAAACTTTGGGCAATGGTTCAAACATTTAACCAAAAAAAGTAAACCTGATTTTGAATCTTATTTTTAATTTTTTTAAAAAATAAAAACTTGTTACCAAAAACCACACTAATTTTATCAACATATAATTGGGTCGAATCACTTGATTTAGTTTTGAAAAGCATTTTAAATCAAACGGTTATGCCTAATGAAATAATTATTGCCGATGATGGTTCAAAAAGTGATACAAAGAATCTAATTGACAGTTATAAAAATAATTTTCAAGTACCAATAATACATTTCTGGCAAGAAGACATCGGTTTTAGAAAATCAAAAATTTTAAACAAAGCAATCACAAATTCCAAAAACGAATATATAATTCAAATTGACGGTGATTGTATTTTACATAAAAATTTTGTAGAAGATCATTTATTAAACGCAAGAAAAAACCAATATTTGTATGGCTCAAGAGTTAATATTCTACCAAATTATGTACAAACTATATTCTTGAAAAAAATAATTAATTTTACTGTTTTTTCTAAAGAAATTAAAAATAAAACACGTTCAATTCATTTGCCATTAATTTCCAAATTATATAAATCTCACAAAAATATTTCATCAAAATTTAGAGGTTGTAATGTCTCATTTTGGAGAGAAGATGCAATAAAAATAAACGGTTATAATGAAGATTACGAAGGTTGGGGAAGAGAAGATTCTGATTTTGCTATTCGATTAGGAAACCTTGGAATTTCAGCAAGAAGGTTGAGATATTCAGGAATTTTGTATCATCTTTATCACAAAACAAATTCAAAACATAACTTTGAACTCAATGATGTACTTCAAAATGAAACAATTTCAAAAAAAACAATTAAAGTAATCAATGGTATTAATAAGTATTTATGATAATTAAAGCTATTTTTTAATCAAATAATCATTTCAATATGAAAGATACTTTTTATACTTTTTTCAAAAAACCTTTTTTTACAAACAAGAAGTATATAACAGCTATTTGGTATTTACTTGCAATTGTGTCTTCATTAAAACAGTTTGCATCGGGTCATTATCAAAAATACAATAACTATTTAATTTATAAAGGAGTTTTTTATCATACTATTAATAAAATTTCTTTGTATGCTACATATCCCAAGGAGTTTTTTGACCGTAATCATTATGGTCCAATTTTCAGTTTACTAATTGCGCCATTTGCCTTATTACCCGACTGGCTAGGTATGACTTTGTGGAGCGTTTTTAATACAGCAGTTTTACTTTGGGCAATCAATAAATTACCATTAAAACAGGAGCAAATTATATTAATATTATGGATATGTGCGCATGAGTTTCTAACTACTATATTAAGTTTTCAGTTCAACCCAATAATGACGGGAATAATTATTTTATCATATGTTTTTATTAAAAAAAAACAAGATTTTTGGTCATCAATGTTCATAGCGTTTGGATTATTTGTTAAATTATATGGAATAGTTGGCTTGGCATTTTTCTTTTTTTCGAAAAATAAAATAAAATTTATTGTCTATTTAATATTTTGGTCGGTTGTATTTTTTGTATTGCCAATGCTTATTTCATCGCCACAATTTATTTACACTACTTATATAGAATGGTTTGAACGACTGGTTTTAAAAAACACTGAAAATTCTTCGTTAGCTTCTATGCAAGACATTTCATTTATGGGAATTTTCAGAAGAATTCTTAATAATCCAAATCTTTCCAACCTACCATTTTTAGCTTTTGGAATTGTACTTTTTGGGGTTCAATATTTAAAATTAAAATTTTATTCAAATCAGCAATTTCAATTATTGTTATTGAGTTCTGTTTTAATTTTTACAGTCATTTTTAGTTCAGGATCAGAATCACCAACCTATATCATTGCATTTCTTGGTGTTGCAATTTGGTTTGTAATAAAAGAAAAACCAATTTCTAAATTTGATATCTTTTTATTTATATTAGCATTAGTTTTAACAAGTTTATCTCCGAGCGATTTAATTCCAAAATTTATTAGAGAAAATTATATTAAGCCTTATGCATTAAAAGCGTTGCCGTGTATTTTGATTTGGTTTAAAGTTGTATATGAACTGCTAATTTTGAAACCAAAATTTTCTGATTTGAAAACTATATGAATAATAAAATAGCAATTGTAATTCCATCCTATAATGAAGATGGAAATATTGAGGTTTTAGTCAAAACGTTACATTCTGTTTTGGAAAAATTACCCTATGATTATGATTTAATATTTGTTGATGATGGTAGTCAAGATAAGACTTTGCAAACTTTGAAAACGATTTCAAAATCTGATAATAAAGTTTTTTATATTGAACTTTCTCGAAATTTTGGACATCAAAATGCTTTAAAAGCTGGCGTTGATATAGCCAAAGCTAATGCTGTAATTACAATGGATGGCGATATGCAACATCCGCCAGAGTTGCTACCTTCTTTAATAAAAAAATGGGAAGAAGGTTATGATGTTGTTTACACAAGAAGAGAAGAAGATAAAAAAACGTCCTACTTTAAGAAAAAAACATCCAAGAGTTTTTATAATGTAATGAATTATTTATCTGAAGTTAAATTTGAACCCGGAACAGCCGATTTTCGATTAATGGATGAAAAAGTAGTTCAAGTTTTTTCTGATTTTTCTGAAAATGAATTGTTTATACGCGGATTAGTAAGTTGGTTAGGGTTTAAACAGTATGCTATTGATTATCAACCAGCCGAACGATTTTCGGGCAAAAGCAAGTATACTATAAAACGAATGATGCGATTTGCCATTCAAGGAATAACTTCATTTAGCACTAGACCATTGCATATCGCTATTTTTCTAGGAATTGGACTTTCAATGTTTGCATTTTTATTTTACATAGCCTATGTTTTATACAGTGTTTATTTTGGTCATATTATATCTGGATGGGCATCAGTTATAAGTACCATTGTTTTTTTTGGAGGATTAAATTTGATTGTTCTTGGAATTATTGGCATGTATATCGGAAAATTATTTATCCAGTCAAAACAACGTCCTAATTATTTAATTCGAAGCACCAATTACAAATGATATTATTAAGCTTCGATATTGAGGAATTTGATATGCCATTTGAATATGGCAAAACTATCGATTTTAAAGATCAAATAGATATCTCTATTACTGGAACAGAATGTATATTGGATTTATTGAATAAACATCAAGTAAAAGCTACTTTTTTCTCAACAGTAATTTTTGCACAAAATGCTCCTAAAATAATTGAAAGAATTATTGCCGATGGTCATGAAATAGCTTCTCATTCTTATTATCATAGTGATTTTAAAGTAGCACATTTACTCGAATCTAGATTGAAATTAGAGGAAATAACAGGCAAAAAAGTAATAGGATATCGAATGCCTAGAATGATGCCAGTAGATGAAAAAGAAGTTTGTAATGCGGGTTATATTTATAATTCATCATTAAATCCAACCTATTTGCCGGGTAGATATAATAATTTTAACAAACCAAGAACGCTTTTTTCACAAGATGGAGTTTATCAAATTCCAGCTTCAGTAAGCCCTTTGGTCCGGTTTCCTTTATTCTGGTTGTCGTTTCATAACTTGCCACTTTCTATTTACAAATGGCTTTGCGCAATAACTTTAAAAAAAGATAGTTATTTAAATATTTATTTTCATCCATGGGAATTTACCAATTTGGATCAAAAAGAGAAATTTAATTTTCCGAGCTATGTATCAAAAAATTCTGGAAATAAAATGAAAAAAAGAATGGACGAATTCCTAAGTAGTATGAAATCTAAACAATATAAATTTGGAACCTTTACAGATTTATTGGTTGAGATGAAAAAAATAACAAAAAATTAAATTTATATAAAAAAACTACTATGCAGTTGGATGTATCTTTAAATGAAATACTCGATAATTTTGACAATTCGGGGACAGTATTTATAGCTGGAAATCGCAATATTATTAAGTTATTTGATTACAAAAATACTACTGTTAATATTAAAGCATTTAAAGTTCCGCAATTTATTAATAAAATAATCTATAAATATTTTAGAGAGTCTAAGGCAAAACGTTCGTTTAACTACGCAACGATGCTACTTGAAAAAGGAATTAATACACCCAAACCCATTGCTTTTCACGAAGAATTTAGCTGGATTGGGTTAGAAAAAAGTTATTATATTAGTGAACACCTGCAATATGACTTAATGTTTCGTGATTTGGTTGAAAATGAAAATTATTTAGATTCTGAAAATATAATTAAACAATTTACAGCTTTCTGTTTTAAACTACATCAAAAAGGTGTTGAATTTCTTGATCACTCTCCTGGAAATACATTGATCAAAAAAATAAATGAAAACACCTATTCATTTTATTTAGTTGACTTAAACCGAATGAATTTTCATAACGAAATGAGTTTTGAAAGTAGAATGAAAAATCTATCTCGCTTAACTTCCAAAAAGAAAATGGTAGAACAAATTGCCATGGAATACTCTAAAATTTCAGGCGAAAATGAAATTGTAGTTTTTGATACTTTATGGCGATATACTTCACAATTTCAATATAAATATTATCGAAAAAAACGATTAAAAAAGGTATTCAAATTTTGGGAAGAAAATTGAGAAAACTATTTTTTGTATAATTTTTTAAGTTCTGGGTATCTTACATAAATTGTTAAAGCATTAAGATAACAAATAGTTATTCCTTTTTTGCCATCTAGTATTCCTAATCGAATGATATAACTATGTAAAAATTTATAAATTGGTTTTACATAAAAATGAAAAGCATTAGGTTTTATTTTTTTTTGGAATAATTCTCTAGCTTTTAACTTACCATAATTTACCATTTTGGCTTTATAACTTTCGTAGTCATTATAAGTATAATGAATTAATTTATTTTTTAATTTACCTTGACTTCCACTAATAGCCAATTTTTCGTGAACTAACTTGTCAATTATATACTGTGCTTTTCCTTTTTTAAATAATCGAGTATTTTTATCGGTTTGCCAACCACTGAAATATAGTGGTTTGTTTTGAAACATAAACTTTCTATAGAATGCATAGGCATCATCTGCATTTGGATCTTTTACTGTTTTTATAATTTCATCTTTTAATGAATCTGTAATTCGTTCATCGGCATCAATAAATAAAATCCATGGATGTGAGGCCAAACTTAACGCTAAGTTTCGCTGTGCAGTAAAATTTTCGAACTTGTTTTTTACAAGTTTTACATTAGGATATTTTTCAACAATATCAATCGTTCTATCATTACTGTAAGAATCTACAATAATTATTTCATCGACAAAATCAAGATTATGAATGACTTCTTCAATATTCTTCTCTTCATTAAACGTAATAACTAAACCACTAATTTTGTTTTCTGTTTTATAACTCATTAATTATCTATAAATAGTTTAATTATAATATGCAGTATTTGGCAAAAGTAAAAATAATCATTTTACTTTTTTACTTTTGTTGTATTTTCTTTCTTTTAAAATGCTTTTATAAAGCATTTGCCAATGATGAGCTATTATTTCATCATTAAATTGGCGAGCAAATTCTTTACCCTTTTGTGAAATTTCATTTCTCGTATCTTCATTATTCCATAACTTTAAAATTTCAGCATATAATGCAACATCATCTTCTGGATTAATATAGATGGTACTTGCACCTCCAGCTTCACTAAAACATCCGCCTGTGGAGCTTATTACTGGTGTACCTGAATATAAAGCTTCAATTATAGGAATTCCAAATCCTTCAAATATAGAAGGGTAAATAAATAGTGTTGCAGCTTGATATAAAATTGCTAGTTCTTTTATAGTCAATCCTTTTAAACAGAGGACTTGACCATTCATTTTATTTTCTTCAATAAAAGTTTCAATTTCAGAATAATACTTTGTTTTTTTTCCAATAAGTACTAATGGTATTGATGTATTTTTTATTGCTTTTACTATAGTTAATGCATTTTTTCTTTTTTCTATTGTTCCTACATTTAAAATGAAATCCTTCGGAAGATTATATTTTTTTATGACTTCTGTTTTTTCTTGTTTGGAATATGTTTCTTTAAAAACGGCATTACAACCTTGATAAATAACTTTTATTTTATCCGGATTAATTCCAAAAAAATCAATTAAATCTTTTTTTGTTTGTTCGCTTATGGCAACAATTATATCAGAATTATTTGCGGCATATTTAAATTTCCATTCATGTATTTTTTTATCAAAAAAAGTATAAAGTTCTGGGTAACGAATAAAAATTAAATCGTGTATTGTAACTACTTTTTTGCAGTTTTTGGATAAAAATAAAGGAATTTCTCCAGACAAACCATGATAAATATTTAGTTTGTCTTTCTTTATTTGATTAGTTATAAAAACCAAACGCCATAATGATTTGAACTTGTTGTATAAAAAACCTAAAGGTGTTTTTTCTATTACTATTTTTGGATAAGTATCCAAGTCATATTTTTTACTTTTTTTAGGATTATAAAGTAGGTATTCATTTTCTGGATAAAACCTAGAAAGAACTTCAATCAAGCTTCGGCTATAATTACCTAATCCTGTTGCATTGTGAAAAAATCTTTTAGCATCATATCCTATTTTCATTTCAAATTAAAATTTAAAAATTTTTTTAATTTTTCTTCGAATAAATTAGGTGTAAACATATTGTACTTTTCAATATGATTTTTGGCTAAGTTAATTTCTGTGTAATCATCTGGATGAACAGATATATTGGTAGTTTCATTTTCAAACATATTCCAGTCATTTTTTGGAATAGTTGGCGAAAAAATCGTAAAAGTAGGAACATCAATAGCTTTTGCCATATTGGTTGCGCCGCCTTCATTGCCAATTAAGCAACAGCATTGACTAGTTATTGCTAAAAACGCTCTTAAATCTGTTTTATAAAATTCAAGGTTAATTTTTTGTCTAGTTTCTTCTTTACACAAGTTATAAATTGATTGAGCATTTTCTTTCTGAAAAGGCAAATAATTAAACAAAATTTGAATTTCTCTATTTTGTGCAATTATATCTATAACTTCAGCCATATAATTAACAGGATATGTTTTGGAGTCATCACTTCCTATAGCGCTAATCATTATTATAGGTTTAGAAATATCAATATTTGCCTTGGTAAGTTCAGTTTTTGCAGTTTCCTTTTCTATTTCTGTTAAATATATTTTGGGTTTGATAGGTTCAAATTCAA
Organism: Flavobacterium sp.; assembly: GCA_043771555.1. GTDB lineage: Bacteria > Bacteroidota > Bacteroidia > Flavobacteriales > Flavobacteriaceae > Flavobacterium. The sequence continues at coordinate 32,239 of JAYVHB010000005.1, forward strand.
TATCAAGTGGTTTTAGTAAAATTAATCGATGTTCTACTGCTTTTGTTGCAACAGAAAATGAATTTTTATTTCTTTTTATGGGATGAGTATAAAAATATTTTGTAAACTTTTTTTCAAATGTAATTCTTTTTTTCGCACCCGAAAAAAGACTAATAAATAAAGTAATTAGCTTACTGTATGAATCAATAATTACATCATATTTTACTTTTCTATTAGAAATTAGAAATTTAATTTTGTTTTTGATTGTATTTGCTTCAAATAGGATTAATTGATCAATAAATGGATTGTTTTTTACAACAGCTTCTGCATTTTTGTTAATTAGATAATGTAATTCAGCTTCAGGATATTTTGATTTTAGTGCCTCAAAAATCACAGTACTCGTTAGTACATCGCCAATTTTTTTTATCTGAATTACAAGTATTTTCATTTATTTATTATTTAAACCGCTACATCATATTCTCTCAACGCATCGTTGAGCGACGTTTTCAAATCGGTACTTGGTTTTCGTTGTCCAATAATCAAGGCACAAGGCACTTGGTAGTCGCCAGCAGCAAATGTTTTGGTATAACTTCCAGGTATAACTACAGATCTTGACGGCACATAACCTTTATATTCTATAGGCTTTTCGCCAGTAACATCGATAATTTTTGTAGAAGCAGTAAGGCAAACATTTGCACCCAAAACCGCCTCTTTCTCAACCCGAACACCTTCAACAACAATACATCGAGAGCCAATAAAAGCACCATCTTCAATAATAACAGGAGCTGCCTGCAAAGGTTCTAGAACGCCGCCAATGCCTACGCCGCCAGAAAGATGCACATCTTTGCCAATTTGTGCGCAACTGCCAACGGTTGCCCAAGTATCGACCATTGTACCTTCATCAACATAAGCACCAATATTTACATAACTCGGCATTAAAATAACACCTTTGCTTATATAGGCACCATAGCGCGCCACAGCAGGCGGCACTACCCGAATTCCTTTCTCTGCATAACCCGTTTTGAGGAGCATTTTATCGTGATATTCAAAAATTCCAGACTCCAACGTTTCCATTTTCTGTATCGGAAAATACATCACCACCGCTTTTTTAATCCATTCATTTACCTGCCAACCTGTCAATGTAGGCTCTGCAACCCGCAACGTTCCAGCGTCAAGAAGCGCAATAACTTCTCTAATCGCATTTGTTGTCACTTCTTCCTTCAATAAAGCTCGATCATTCCAAGCTTTTTCTATAATTTCTTTAATCTGATGCATTGATTTTGATTTTCAACAAATATAAAATAAATTATTAGAAGCAAAAGGCTTGGGCATTTTTATAAACCATTTTCCTGCTTTACGCAGTATCTTGTCTCGTTCTGAAAAACCAGACAAGGATACTTGCTGCAATCAGGGCTATTTTGATAATCCATTTTCATATCCGAAACATTTTTTTAGTACATTTGTATATCAAAAAATCAAGTTATGGAAACCCTAACAATCGAATTTCAGCCAAGTATAAAAGCAAAAATTCTCGAAATGCTTCATTCTTTTCCTAGCAATGAGCTTAGAATAGTTCATGTCGACCCAAATTATGCTGCAAATAAAAAAATGTTGGATGCCGAATTAGAAAAGATAAACAACGGAACTGCAGTGCTTTATACAATCGAAGAATTAGACGCTATTTTGGAAGAAACAATTTCGAAGTATGAAAGTTAAATTTGCTAGTAGCTTTATACTTGTTCTCAATAATCAAGTGGATTATATCGCTGCCGATAAGCCAATAGCCGCTAGGAATTTTAAAAATGACTTGCAAAAAGCTTTACGCAAAGATCTTATTCATCCCTTCCACTTCAAAAAATCAATTTATTATAATGACGAAAACATAAGAGATTACGTTTACAAAGGATATACTTCAGTTTATAAAATTGACGTTCAGAATCAAATAGTTACCGTTTTCGGATTCATAAAACACAAAGAAACCCCATAAATGCTAAGAATCCTTTCTATCGATTACGGACAAAAACGCACCGGAATTGCCGTTACAGACGATTTTCAAATAATCGCTTCTGGATTAACAACAATCCCGTCCGAAACAGCAATCGAATTTCTCAAAAACTATTTCGAAACCGAAAAAGTAGAAAAAGTACTTCTCGGAAAACCAATACAAATGAACGGCGAACCATCGCAAAGCTCCGAAATTATAGAAAAATTTGCCGCTAAATTCAGCAACACTTTTCCAGAAATGCCACTTGAACGCGTCGACGAACGATTTACATCCAAAATGGCTTTTCAAACCATGATCGATAGCGGACTCAAAAAAAAACAACGCCAAAACAAAGCTTTGGTCGACGAAATATCAGCAACCATAATGCTGCAAGATTACCTTTCCAGAAATCAGCTTCTATAATTACAAACCATGATAAAACTCATTGTTGCCGATCTTGACGGCACATTATTAGACGCCAATCATCAATTACCATACGATTTTTGGGAAGTCGAACAACGTTTGTTTGAACAAAACATACTTTTTGCAATAGCCACTGGACGACAGTTTTATAATGTCATTCAACTTTTTGACAAAATAAAAGCAAGAACCTTGTTTTTAGCAGAAAACGGAACCTACGGTTTTTATCAAGGAAAAGAAATTTTCGTAAACCCATTACCGATAAGCGATGCAATTCGGTTTATAGAAATAGGTCGAAAAATTCCAAATTCCAATCTAATTTTCTGCGGAAAAAACTCGGCTTATGTAGAGAGCAATGACTTAAAATTTCTCACAGAAGTCAAAAAATATTATGAAAAATTAGAAATCGTTTCCGATTTGACTTTAGTAGAAGATGAAGTTCTCAAAATTACAATTTGCGATTTTGGAGATGTTCCAACCAATAGTTATACTTTTTTCAAAGAATTTCAAAACGATTTTAAAGTAGCTATTTCGGGAGCAATTTGGCTCGATATTACCAATTTTACAGCCAATAAAGGTGTTGCCATATCCAAAATCCAAAAACAATTTGATATTACAGCAGCCGAAACAATGGTTTTTGGAGATTTTTTAAACGATTATGAAATGATGCAAACCGCCAAATACAGTTATGCCATGAAAAATGCACATCCTCAAATTGTTGAAATTTCAAATTTTATAACCACTCACGACAACAATAATAATGGTGTTACGCAAACAATCAAACAAATTATTTTTGGCGAATAATAAAATTTGATATTTGTTGTTTTATAACTAGTACATCTTCTTTTTTTAATTATTTTTGCCAACCAAATTGAATTTTAAATTATAAAAATGATTTTACCAATAATAGGATATGGCGATCCAGTTTTACGAAAAGTTTGCGAAGAAATTGCTGCAACTTCTCCAGATATAAAACAAACCATAGCCAACATGTATGAGACCATGTACAATGCTTGCGGAGTAGGGTTGGCTGCGCCTCAAGTTGGCTTACCAATTCGTCTTTTTGTTATTGATACAGAGCCATTTAGCGACAGCGAAGATTTAAAAAAAGAAGATCAAGAAGCTTTAAAAGGATTTAAAAAAACCTTTATCAACCCGGTTATGTTGCTCGAAGAAGGCGAGGAGTGGTGCTTTAATGAAGGTTGTTTGAGTATTCCAGACGTTCGCGAAGATGTGTATCGTCATGAAAAAATTACTATAGAATATCTAGATGAGGATTTCCAAAAACAAACTGATGTTTACGAAGGATTGATTGCTAGAGTTATTCAGCATGAATACGATCATATTGAAGGAATCTTGTTTACAGACCATCTTTCAACATTAAAAAAACAACTAATCAAAAGAAAATTGCAAAACATTATGGAGGGCAAAGCCAATCCAGATTACAGAATGAAATATTTTGCCAAAAAAGGAAGATAAATCTACAAATTCAAATAAAAATAAAAACCAAATTCCAAGAAAAAAATCAATATAATGAATTTAGATAAGATATTAGCAATAGCAGGAAAACCAGGATTATATTCTCTAAAAGTGCAAACCCGAACAGGATTTGTAGCAGAGTCTTTCATGGATGGAAAAAAAATAACTGTTAATTTACGAACCAACGTAAGTTTACTAACAGAAATTTCGATGTATACTACAACAGAAGAAAAACCATTGGCAGAAGTAATGCGAGCCATTGCTATTAAAGAAGATTGTGGACCAGCTATTTCTCATAAAGAAGACAATGCAAAATTGGTTGCCTATTTCCTTGAAATTCTTCCAGATTATGACCAAGATAGAGTATATCCGTCTGATATTAAGAAAGTGCTCAATTGGTACAATACTTTGCAAGAAAAAGGACTTGTTTCTAAAGAAGAGCCAAAAATAGCTGATGCTGAAGAAGTAAAAGATAAAGTTGTAGAAGAAGTAACCAAAGAAAAAGCTGAAAAAGTCGCCGCAAAACCAAAAAAAGCTCCAGCCAAAAAAAGCTAAAAAAGTGTACTATTTCCTTTCGAAATTAAATAAATCCTGTTATGTATTTTTCATAACAGCATTTCTTATTTTTACAGAAACAATCACAAATAATGAATTCCAAGCAAAACCAACTCCAGGCATTCGAGCGATTATTAATTATCATGGACGAATTGCGAGAGCAATGCCCATGGGACAAAAAGCAAACCCTACAAACCTTGCGCCATCTCACTATTGAAGAAACCTATGAGTTGGGCGATGCCATACTTGATAATAACCTTGAAGAAGTCAAGAAAGAACTGGGCGATTTGTTGTTGCACATTGTTTTTTATGCCAAAATAGGAAGCGAAACCAAATCCTTTGATATGGCAGACGTTTGTAATGAAATTTGCGATAAGCTTATTCATCGTCATCCTCATATTTACGGCGATGTTGTCGTTGCCGATGAAGAAGAAGTAAAACAAAACTGGGAGAAACTAAAACTCAAAGAAGGTAAAAAATCGGTTTTGGAAGGTGTTCCGAAAAGTTTGCCGGCACTTGTAAAAGCTAGTAGGATACAAGACAAAGCAAAAGGAGTAGGGTTTGATTGGGACGAGCCGCACCAAGTTTGGGATAAAGTTCAAGAAGAAATCCAAGAGTTTCAAGTGGAAGTTGCAGCAGGAAATCAAGACAAAATGGAAGCCGAATTTGGCGATGTACTTTTCTCGATGATTAATTATGCTCGTTTCTTGAATATCAATCCCGAAGATGCCTTGGAGCGAACCAACAAAAAATTCATAAAACGTTTTCAGTATCTTGAAAGCAAAGCTGGCGAACTTGGCAAACCATTATCAGACATGACTTTGGCAGAGATGGACGTTTTCTGGAATGAGGCGAAGAGGTTATAAGTAGTAAAACACTATATCTACTAAAAAATTACTTGATTGATTTTATCACACAATTTGATAAGATAAATTAATTTCACTTTATTTGCATATCGAATTTTAACAAATTACTACTACAAAATGACGTTTCAAGTTGACACTCCTGCACTACTTTTTTCTGCAACTTCGTTGATACTTTTGGCGTATACCAATAGGTTTTTGACTATTGCTCAAATAGTTAGAAGTTTGAAACAGTCGTATGACGAAAAGAAAAATAAAAGTATTTTAATAGAAATTAGGAATCTTAACTTGCGTTTAAAGCTCATTCGTTATATGCAACTTTTTGGAGTTTTTAGCTTATTTCTATCGGTTTTTGCCATGTTTATGCTGTTCTTTAAACTAAAAGTTGTAGGAATAGTCTTTTTCGGAGTTGGATTATTAAGTTTATTAATTTCTTTAGGAATTTCTTTTTGGGAAATTAGTATTTCTGTAGATGCGTTACAAATTCATCTCAAAGATATTTTGGAAGAAAAACCACCATCGGAAGTTAAGGATTTTTTGGAGGAGAAAAAGTAATCTTAAAACCCTTTTCCCAAAGCCGCTTTTACCATCACATCTTCTTGTAGAACAATCTCATAATATTTTTGTTCGTCAAAAAGTTGTCTGGCAAACTCAGCTGTAAGGTATCTTTTTACAATTGATTTGTTTTTTGAAAGTTTCAATTCAACTTCATTATTAAGTAAAAATTTTTCGAAATTGATAAAGTACAAATCGGTATTTACAACTTTAAATATTAGTTGGTTTATGTCTAGATTTTTAAAATCATTTCGTTTGGCATCAATTTGTTCAAAAACAAAATGTCCTACAATTGCTGATTGCATCAAATAAACGAGCCCATGTCCTTTATCATTTTCAATAGGAACAAACAAATCGGGAACAATACCACCGCCGCCATAAACAATTCGCCCTTTTTTGGTTTTAAACTTTAAGGTGTCTGCAATTTTGATACTGTCTTTGGTATACAATTCGCCAGCCTCAAATCGTTTTTCAAATTCGTTAAAGTAGCTTGCACTTTCACCTTTAGTATATGGTTTTTGTATGGAACGTCCGCTTGGTGTATAGTATCTCGCAATGGTAAGTCGCACGGCAGAGCCATCGTCAAAATCCATTTGTCGTTGCACCAATCCTTTGCCAAAAGAGCGGCGTCCTACAATAAGTCCGCGGTCATTATCTTGGATTGCTCCTGCTAATATCTCGCTTGCCGATGCACTATTTTCATCTATCAAGATAGCAACTTTTCCTGTTTCAAAAATACCGCCCGTTTTGCCAACTGTTGTTTCAACTTTTTTATTTTTGTTTTTGGTAACTACTATAATTTCTTTGTCTTTGAGTAATTCGTCGGCAATTGCAACAGCAGTTTCAAGGTAGCCTCCACCGTTTTCTCGAAGATCTATAATAAGATTCTTTGCTCCATGTTGTTGAAGTTTTTGCAGACCAGACTTGAACTCGTTGTAGGTTGTCTCTGCAAAACGATTAATTTTGATATAACCTGTATTGGGTTTTAAAAGTAAAGAAACATCAACACTTTTAAGAGGAACAATATCACGATTTATGGTAATTTTAAGCTTTTTGTTTTCTGATTTTCTGAAAATAGTTAACGTTACTTTGGAGCCTTCTGCACCTTTTAATTTTGAAAACAAGGTATCGGTTGGTAATTTTCGACCATATAATTTAAAATTATCGGCGTACAAAATGCGATCACCAGACTTGATTCCTGCTTTTTCTGACGGGCTGTTTGCAACAGGTTGTATTACTGCTACGGAGTCTTTGTACATATAAAAACTAACTCCAATACCTACAAAGTTGCCTTGCATACTTTCTGCAACTGCTACTTGGTCGCTAGGCGGAACATATACAGAATGTGGATCGAGTTTGTCCAGAATATTGGTAACGGTAAGATCGACGATGGAGTCTGTATTTACCGAATCAACATATTCATTGTCTATAAACTCAATGAGTTTGTTGAGTTTGGATTTGTAATTTTTTTGACCAAATCGTGCTTTCGGTATAGGAAAATCCAAAACGCTTCCAAGTAAAATGCCAAATGTGATGGATCCAAAAATTAGTATAGGCAGGTATTTGTTTTGGCTTTTCATAGGAGTTTTACAACGATAAATTTTCTATTTGATGTACTATTACTCCAGCTTTTTCTAGAAAATCAACACCAGATGTATCACGATATCCGTTTTGATAGACGACACGTTTAATGCCCGATTGGTGTATGAGTTTGCTACATTCTTTGCAAGGCGAAAGCGTGATGTATAATGTTGCTCCTTCACAGGTTTGGGTAGATCGAGCCACTTTGAGTATTGCATTTGCCTCTGCATGAAGCACATACCAATTGGTTAGCCCTTCATTGTCTTCGCAACAATTATTAAATCCTGATGGCGTGCCGTTGTAACCGTCTGAAATGATCATACGATCTCGAACTATAATTGCGCCTACTTGTTTGCGCTTGCAATAGGAAAGTTTGCTCCATTCGGTGGCGATGCGCAGGTAGGCTTTGTCGTATTTATTGAGTTTTATGGATTCCATAGTTGTTTAAAACGATTCCTTTTTTTGTATTGTTACAAATGTAGAAAAAGTTTATTGAATAGCCCTGATGGAAGTGGAAATCCTTTTGTGCAACAAAAGATTGTAACGTACAGCAGGAATAGGCTGACGGATAAAGACCAAGCGATTTGCTTCAAATTATTTACAAAAAAGAATTTTTAAGTAATAACGGAAGTACAATACCAATTACAAAAGAAGAAGTTACAAGTATAAAATCTCGCCTAGAAAATCTGAAAAACGACTGGGCTATTAGCGAAACTAATAATACAGAAAGTACAATTAGTATTTGTGCTGCCTCTATGCCTACTGCAAATTCTAGTGTTGGCAATAACTTATCTGTTGGTTCGCCCGAAAGTAATGTTTTGATATAACTAGAAAATCCCAAACCATGGATGATACCAAAGAAAAATGCTATAAAAAAGATGCCAGAAATGGATTCGGTTTTTGAGATTTTTCCTGCTTTATAGAAATTTAAAAATGCAGTTATTAAAATAGTTGTAGGAATTAACAGCTCTATTAGTTGTCCTTTTACGGTTACAACATCAAATAATGATAAAATAAGACTGAGTGTATGCCCAATTGTAAAAATAGAGATTAACAATAAAATTCGTTTCCAGTCTTTAAAGGCATAAGGTACTGATAATGCTATTAAAAACAGAAAATGGTCATAGCCGCTAAGGTCAAGTACATGACGAAATCCAACCTGAAAAAAAGCAAAGAATTCTGACATCGTAGTAGTATGTTAGATTGTTGGGCTTTGTAAAAATAGTGATTTTTAATTAATTACAAATAAATGGAAGTTTTTTTGTGTTTTTTGAAACTCAAAAAAATAAAAATCTGAACAAACAGATTTGAATTACTGCTAAAATAAAAGTACCTTTGCATTCTAAAAAATAAAAAATTATGTCATTTTCAGATTTATTTGATAGCGAATTCAAAACCAGAAATAAAGGTCATTTTTCTGCTATTGTTCGAGTTGCTATTGCAGATGGAGATTTGAGTACCGAAGAGAAAGGCTTTTTAGATAAATTGGCTGTTAGGTTAGAGATTTCGGCAGATGAATATGCCGAAATTTTAGAAAATCCGCTTAAATATCCTATAAATCCTCCTTATTTGCATACACAGCGTTTGGAACGTTTGTACGATTTATCGCGTATGGTTTATGCCGATCATGTTTTGGGTCCAAAACAAAAAGAAATTTTAACTCGTTTTACTTTGGCTCTTGGTTTTACGCCAAGTAACGTTTCCTACATTGTAGATAAAGCGTTGTCTTTGTTAATGTTAGAAGTTGATGCCGATACGTTTGTTTACGAAATGACGCACATGAACAAATAGTTTCTTGAATTTATGAAAATAGAAAGCTCTGAATTATCAGGGCTTTTTTATTGTAAAATACAAACTATAAAAATACTATTTGAAGACATTTTTATACTTTTTTTAAAATTTTAAACTAAAAAAAATATATTTACCAAATATTTATGTTTACAAATACAAATTAACTTTTATGATCAATATTTTTAAATCACTTTGGAAAAGCGGATTGAGCATTGGTCGACAAAAAAACGAATTGCATTATCTTGAAAATCAACGAATTTCGTTATTGAACTCGATAGCGATTTTATTGTTTTTATTATGTGTTGGTACAACTATTTTGTATGCAATTACTGGAATTAATCTTGTTTTTATTCCGATGATTCCTATTCCGTTTACTTTATTTATATTGTGGTTAAATCATAAAAAAAAGTATGGACTTGCTCGATTATTTGCTTTTTTTAGTTTTTTAATAATAATTTCTTTTTGGTGTTTTATTACAAGACGAACTGGCGCACAATACTTTTTCATTTCGTTATCTTGTATTGCAGCTGCAATTTTTCAGAAAAAAAAGGTGGCACTATTCTCTATGATTTTATGCGGAATCTGTTTTTTGGCATATAGTATTTATGATAATGTTATGCCTTTTTATCCTGACAAAAACGTTAACTATTTTGTAATCAATACGATACTAGCTTATACTACCGCAGGAGTTATTTATTTTGTTATAATGGTTTATAGAGATTTAACAATTCATATTTCGAAATCGTTAGATGGAAAGGTTGACGAACTTAAAATAGCGCAGGATAACTTGAAAATTTCAAATGATAGTTTGGTCGAATTTATTAATGAGCTTGATTTTAAAGTAAAAGCCTCTAGTGAAGAGTTGTATGCCTACCAGAGTGCCATTAATGATAATTTATATTGTGTAGTTACAGCACTTGATGGAACAATTATTGAAATTAACGAGCCTTACCTTAACATCACAAAATATTCTAAAGAAGAGTTGTTAGGAAAAAAATTCTCAATACTAAACTCCAATTATCATCCTGAGAGTTTTTATAAAAATATAGAAGATACTGTTTTATCAAAAAAAGTATGGAGAGGCGAAACAAAAAATGTGAGTAAAGACGGTAGCTTTTTCTGGATTGTTTCTTCTATTCTTCCAATTTTGAATTCCAGAAAAGAAGTCATTCGTTTTTTTACAATATCTGCTGATATTACTGAAAAGAAAAAACTTGAAAGTGCTCAAGAGAAAATATTTAACAAGCTGGCAAAGAGCGAGAAACGTTTCAGGAAATTGATAGAAAGCCAAAAAGAATTTGTCATTATTTCAAATAAAAATGGAGATAGAAAATATGTAAATGCATCATTTTGTGAGTTTTATGGCAAAGACAAAGCCTTTTTTGAGGGTACAAATTATAGAACCGATACTATAGAAAAAGTGTCTGAAACTTACTTAAAAGTATTTGATTCGTTAAGTTTTGATAACCCTTCAATTACATCGGTTGATTTTATGGAAAATGCTCTTGGAGAAAAAAAGTGGATTCAATGGAATGAATTTGCGCTTTTTGATAAGAAAAAAGAAATTACTGAGATTATTAGTATCGGTTATGACATTACTATTGCTAAAGAATTAGAATTTCAAAACGCCAATTCAATTGCTCAATTTGAAGAAATGGCTTTTAAAACTTCTCATGAGTTTAGAGGTCCATTATCAAGTATTACTGGAATTCTGAATTTGCTTGAAGACGATTCATTTTCTTTGGAAGAGATGAAAGAAATAGGAGGACATTTAAAAACATCTGCACAAAAACTTGATACTTCATCTAGAGATTTGGCTGAGTTTATTGAAAAATTTAATCTTGAAAAGAGCGTAATTGTAGATAAAACAATTACAAAAGATTTTAATCTTATAAAAGCAAAGCATCTTAACTGGAAATATAAAATCAGAAATTTTCTTGATGGCACAGGAAGTTTAAGACACCAACAAGCTGTTTCGCATTTGGATACAGATCTCGGGAAATGGTATTATGATGAAGGAAAATCGCTATATGGAAATTTAGAACCAATGCAAAAATTTGAGCTTGCTCACATACATTTGCATGAATTGGTAAAACAAATTTTGGATTTAAACACAAATGGAGAAAGTATAAAAGCCGAATTAAAGTACAGGCAACTTCTTGAAACATCAGATGAAATTATACTTTTACTTGATAAAACAGAAAAAATAATTAACCAAGTTTAAACTAAAAAGACAGTGCGTTTATACAACAATTTTTAAAGGCAACTCTATTATAAAAGTAGTTCCAGTATTTACTTCTGTCATGTAATCAATTGTTCCGTTCATGAGCTTAACTAGATTAGCAACTATTGAAAGTCCCAAACCTAAACCATCACTTGTGGTATCTTGAAGTTTTTTAAAACTTTGAAAAACAGCTTCTTTATGTTGTGTATTTATTCCACAACCAGTATCAATAATTTTTATATTGATTACAGACTCTGAATCATTAATCACTTTTTCATTAATTTCTAAAGTGATACTCCCAGATTGAGTAAACTTTATTGAATTATCAAATAGATTAATTAATATTTGGATAATTCTATTTTTATCGCCTAAATAGTAATTTTTAGGATCTAAATTTTGTATTAATTTAAATTGTAAATTTTTGGCCTCAATTTTTGGCAAAATAATTTTCTGAACTTGGTTTATTGTAGCTGCAAAATTAAATTTTTCATTAATTATTTTAACTTGTAGAGATTCGATTTTTGATATTTCTAATAAGTCTTCGATCAACCGCATCACATGATCGTTATTTTGTTTTATCGTATCAATAATACCAATTTGATTGGATGTGAGCGAAGTGTTTTCTAACATAGAGAGATAAAATCCTGTTCCCCAAATGGGTGTTTTTAAGTCATGACTAATATTTGCTAAAAAAGTATTTTTAAATGCATTTTCGGCTTCAAGTTGTCGTGTTTTTATCTCTTCTAGATGAAAACTTAAAACCGATTCGTTTTTTTCTTGAGCAAGACTCTGAAAATTACTGTAATAATAGGTAAAATCTATAAATATAAGAAATGGATTTGAAGTGGCATTTCCAGAATTTACGATTACTTCTATAATTTTTTTGGTGTTTTTATATTCGATATGAACTCCATTAAAAATGGTTTCTGTATCTGGCTGCAATAGCATTCCTTCAATAATTGAAAAAAAAGGATGTATATTTTCAATTTTTGTATTTATATCAAAATCGAAGATAGAATTATCACTTTCGATAATTTCACGTTCGCTATTCAATACTGTTATTTGTGACTTAGACTTTAAGTAATCGTCTCTAAGCTTCTCGATCATTCTATTATTTCTTTTCCTATTTCTAAAAACATTTCATTAACAAAATCTCCTGTTTTGGCACTAGACATAAAGTCAATTTTCAAGTTGTACTCCTTTATACTATTTTGAAAATCGTTTTTGTTAATCAAGTCAGATTTGTTTGCAACAGTTACAATTTTTGCGTCTGGAAAACTAGTTTGAATAAAATTAAACTCCTCTTCAAAATTTTGATAGGTTTGAACTCTTGTTGGATCTATAACATATATAAAGCCTGAAGTACCAATAAGATAGGCAGGACGCACTTTTTTAAGGTCATCTTTTCCTTCAATGTCCCATAATACAAACGTCAATTCTTTACCATCTATTTCAATACTTTTTTTGGAAATATGAACACCAATGGTAACAATATAATTATCAGAAAATACATTTTCTACAAATCGTTTGATTAAGGAAGATTTTCCTACACCAAAATGCCCTATTAAAACAACTTTCTTAGTATTATTCATTTTCTAAAAATTGATTTAATTTTTGATTTATATACGTTTTATTTTCAATATCAAGCTTAATATGCTTTTCGGCAAAGTTAAACAAATCTGTTTCTAATTTATCTTTAAAGGATTCATTAATATTTCCAGAAATAATTACTGCAAAATAGTAGTTAGAAACATTTTGAAGGTAAATTTTATAAAGCTCATACTCAATGAGTTCCAAATTTTGACTTTCTCCTAAAAGAGCATCTTCTACAAAACTTTTAATAGCGGTTAACATGCCAGCAACCATATCTTCATCTATACTTTCTGTTTTAGATACATTAGCAATGACCAAACCAGAACCTTTTTCTATAACAAAAATTTGTTGCACTTTCGGTTTGCCCATGTCGTTTAGAATCATCTCTTCTTCCGAATAGCCAAAAAACATTCCTTTAAACTTGCGTTGCCATTTTTTGACCGAAAAAGTATCTTGTACACTTGAATTAATTGATTCAGACAATATTGCCATTTCTTGTTGAATGTATTTTTTAATCATCTTTCCGATAATCGGAAACAAAGCATTAACAACCAGTTCTTGAGAATTTTTTATCTGTTCTTTTAAAGCCGCAGTAATTACAGGTCCCAAGTTTGTAGGCATTCCTGCTACAAATTGTTCTATCTTATGGTCAATGATTGGGTCAACTTTTTCTGAAAGTTTGTCTTGCTTGTATACTGTTTCCTCCAGAGAATCTAGCTTTTGCAATATTTTTTGCGCAAAATCTCTATCCTCAGTAAGAAGAAGCTCTTTAAGTTGAATTAATTTTTCAGAATCATTCATGAGAAAAATTAGTCTTTCATTACTTTCTCGCCTAGCGATACCAATAGTGAGCCTAATAATTTTCGATCAACTTTTTGATGGTTTAATTCGTCTGTTTTTTCATTCAGATTATTTTCTAGGTCAGAAATACGAATATTGATATCTGTGGCTAAGTTATCTACCGTTTTCGATAACTCTTTACGAGTATCTTCTATAAAAATCTCAAGTTCTTCTTTTCGCTTTTCTATTAAATTTTTTATAGACTCGAAGTCCTGATCTATCTGTTGAATGTTTTCACCAAAAATTAAGTTTTTAATGGCTTCTAATCTATGTGCAGATTCATTTGAATTGGTACTAGGTACTTCGATTTCTTGTGTAATGTTTTTTGACATTTTTTTTAAGTTTTAGGGGCAACAAAACTAGAAAAATAAATTCAAAATCATAAACTTATTAATATTTATCAACAATTTATATTAAAATTAAGATTATTTTAAGAACTTTCTTTCATAAACTCCTCTGCTTTCGCTACCATATTGTAGCTTCCACAGAAAAATGGTACGCGCTCGTGAAGCTCGGTTGGTTGCAATTCCATAATACGACCAAAACCGTCTGAGGCTTTACCTCCTGCTTGCTCCACAATAAAAGCCATCGGATTACATTCATACAACAAGCGTAACTTTCCTTTTGGTGCTTTAAAGCTAGTAGGGTAGATATAAATTCCGCCCTTAATCATATTTCTATGAATGTCAGACACCAAACTACCAATATAACGAGAAGTATACGGTCGATCGCCTTCTTCGAGTTGACAATATTTGAGATAATTTTTTACACCTTGCGGAAAATGTACATAATTGCCTTCGTTGATGGAATAAATCGTTCCGTCTTTTGAGAATTTCATGTTAGGATGCGACAAATAAAAAGTACCAATTGCTGGATTCAAGGTAAACCCATTAACGCCATGACCTGTTGTGTACACAAGCATTGTTGAAGTGCCATAAATAACGTATCCCGCAGCCACTTGTTGTGTACCCGGTTGTAAAAAGTCGGCAATGGTAACTGGTGTTCCTACTGGTGTAACACGTCTAAAAACCGAAAAAATTGTTCCTACCGAAACGTTTACATCTATGTTGGACGAGCCGTCAAGAGGATCCATTAAAACCACATATTTATTGCTATGCGAATTGTCAGAACCTGAAACCGTAATAAAATCATCATTCTCTTCGCTAGCGATGCCACATACAATTTCGCGATTTATAAGCGTTTGTATAAATACTTCGTTGGCATAGACATCTAATTTTTGCTGGTCTTCGCCCTGAATATTCTGTTCGCCTGCAGCACCAACAATATCTACCAATCCTGCTTTATTTACTTTATAATTGACCACTTTGGCTGCCAACCGTATCGAATTTATTATTCGAGATAACTCGCCCGACGAATATTGAAAAGCATTTTGATTTTCAATTATAAATTCACCTAAAGTTTTATTGCGTTCTTCCATAACGAAATCGTTGTAGTTTTTTGCAAATATCGTTTTTTTTATCAAAAAAGGTTGAATTTATTTTAGTTAGTTTCTTTGATTTGTATCTTTGAAAAAAAATCTAATGATTATCCGAAAAGGAACTCCGCAAGACATGACATCGGTTTTGGAACTAATTAAAGAACTTGCCGTTTTCGAAAAAGAACCCGATGCAGTTGTTGTTACCAAAGAAGATTTAGTTCGCGATGGTTTTGGCGAAAGCCCACTTTTTTATACTTTTATAGCCGAAGTTGCTAATGAAATTGTTGGAATGGCATTGTACTATTACCGCTATTCTACCTGGAAAGGAAAAACCATTCATTTGGAAGATTTGATTGTTAAAGAAAAAATGCGAGGTTCAGGTTGTGGTTTTGCCTTGTATTCTGAAATTATTAAACAAGGAAAACTAGACAACGTACGACGCATCGAATGGGCGGTTTTGGACTGGAATACGTCGGCGATTGATTTCTACGAAAAATCGGGCGCAACCATGCTAACTGATTGGAATATAGTACAAATGGATGAAAGCGGAATTAATAATTTCTTAGAAAATTTGAAAAAATAAATAATCAAATCCCAAATCCCAAAATTGGAATTTGGAATTCATTAAATTGGAATTTAAAAATGAGAATATTCAAGTTTGGTGGTGCATCAGTTAAAGATGCCGAAGGTGTAAAAAATGTTTTTGAAGTTTTACAAAAAGTGGGTTATGACGATGTACTTCTAGTTATATCGGCCATGGGAAAAACCACCAATGCCATGGAAGTAATTATCAAAAATTATTTTGATAAAGCCAAAGAATTACACGCCTCCATACAAGAAGTAAAAAAATACCATTACCAAATTATGTTGGATCTTTTTGAAGACGATTCGCATGAAGTATATCTTGATATCGATGCGCATTTTGCCGATTTGGAATATTTTGTAAGAAGCAACAAATCTCCAAATTATAATTTTGTTTACGATCAAATTGTATCGTATGGCGAGTTACTTTCTACAACCATCGTTAGTCATTATTTTAATCATAAAGGCATCAAAAACAATTGGTTAGATGTTCGTAATTTTATAAAAACCGACGCCAATTATCGCGATGCCGAAGTAGATTGGGAAGCTACCCAAAAATTGATTTCCAAAACCGTCAAGAAAAAAACCGTACACGTTACACAAGGATTTTTGGGATCAGATTCCAACGGATTTACCACTACATTAGGTCGTGAAGGCTCCGATTATACTGCAGCAATTTTTGCTTACTGCCTCAATGCTCAAAGCGTAACAATCTGGAAAGATGTGCCCGGCGTGATGAATGCCGATCCTCGTTTTTTTGAAAATGCAAGCTTACTCAACCAGATTTCGTACCGAGAAGCCATCGAATTGGCGTTTTATGGTGCCACCGTAATCCACCCAAAAACCTTACAACCACTCCAGAAAAAAGAGATTCCGCTGTATGTCAAATCGTTTCTAAACCCAATGTTGCCTGGAACATCAGTTGCAAAAGGCAAAGATCTTGAGCCGCATTTATCGTGTTTTATTCTCAAAAAAAACCAGTTATTGATATCGCTTTCTTCCATAGATTTTTCTTTTATTATGGAAGAAAATATTAGCGAAATTTTTGCTTTGCTACATCAATACAAGATGAAAGTAAGTTTAATTCAAAATTCGGCCATAAGTTTTTCAGTATGCGTCGAAGACAAATTCGGCAATTTTGAAGCTGTAAAAATCATTCTTTCCAAAAAATTTAAAGTGGCCTATAACGAAAATGTTTCGCTTTATACGATACGACACTTCAACGACGAAGCAGCCAAAATGGTAGAGAAAGATAAAGTTATTTTACTCAAGCAAATAAGTAGAGAAACGATGCAGTTGGTTACGAAAGAGTAGTAGCTTTTTATGGGCGTTACCTTGTCTAGGCAAGTTTTGTCGTAACTCATAATTTCAATATAGACAAGGTCAGGCTGTTCGTTTCAATCTTTTTTATGATTTTTTTTTTCAGAAACTTTAGAAGGACAAAAATCATAAAAAAGGATTTCCACTTCCATCCTTAACGCGAGCATTTTGAAAAAACGTACCTTCAAATCCAACAAAACATACTACTTTTACCATTTTTGAGTTATACTATTATGTTACAAAAAGTAGTTTTTTTTTGGTGTTTAATTTGTTTTTCTGGCAGTTTTGCTCAAGAAAAACGCTACAATTATATGTCTAAAAAAGTAGCAATAACTCAAGATACAATTGCGCTCGAAAAAACAAGTATCAACCCAAGTTTTTTTAAAATTTTCGATGCAACTAAAACCGAAATCGATTCAAGTTTTTATAAAATCGATTTTCAAAAAGCCAAACTAATTTTTAGCTCCAATTACACTTCAAAAGATTCTATTACAATCAATTATCTTAAATTTCCAGATTTTCTTACCAAAGAATATGTAATTTATGATGCATCACGAGTTGTACCGAATCAAGAGGGCAATTTGTATTCGTCAGGCAAAGATGCAAAACCTGTTTTCAAACCATTTGACGGACTAGAAACCTCTGGAAGCATTACTCGTGGCGTGACGATTGGTAATAATCAAAATGCAGTTCTTAACTCCAATCTAGACCTGCAAATTACGGGCAAAATATCAGACAAAGTTAGTATTCGAGCCTCCATACAAGATTCGAATTTGCCCTTGCAAAACAGTGGCTATTCGCAACGAATTAATGAGTTTGATCAAATTTTCATCGAACTTTTTTCAGACAAATGGAACCTTCGTGCAGGCGATATTTTTCTGGAAAACCGACAATCAAAATTCCTTAATTTCAATAAAAAAGTACAAGGACTTTCAACCAATTTCAATTTCGGAAAAGAAACCAATAAAACCAGTATTTACGCTTCGGGCGCTTTGGTTCGCGGTCAATATGCCAAAAGTAATTTTGTAGGACAAGAAGGCAATCAAGGTCCGTACAAACTTATAGGTCAAAATGGCGAACTTTATATTATTGTAATTTCGGGATCGGAGCGCGTATTTGTTAACGGTATTTTACTAAAACGAGGAGAAAATAACGATTACATTATCGATTACAATGCTGGAGAATTACGATTCACGGCTTTGTTTCCCATAACTTCCGAAATGCGAATCACGATTGAATACCAATTTACAGACCAAAATTATACCCGTTTTGTAACTTATTTTGGTGCCAATCACAAGCAAGACAAATGGAGTATTGCAGCCAATATCTACTCCGAAAACGACAATAAAAACCAGCCGTTGCAACAAAATATTTCAAGCAATCAAGCCCAAGTATTGGCAAATGCTGGGGATGATCAAGCCTTGATGAATTCGGTTTCTGCATTTGAAGATTCATTTTCAGAAAATAAAATATTGTACAAGAAAACGCTTTTTAACGGCATCGAAATTTTTGAATATTCGAATCTACCTACCGATGTTTTATTTAATGTAAAGTTCAGTTTGGTTGGCAATAATCAAGGAAATTATATACTCAAAAACGGCAATGCTATTTCCAGAATTTACGAATTTATTACTCCAATTAATGGCATTAAACAAGGAAACTACGAGCCAATTGTACGATTAATTGCGCCGACACAAATACAAATAGCAGCTGTAATAGGAAATTATAATCCAACCGAAAAAACAAATTTTGATTTTGAATTGGGTGTAAGCAATAACGATTTGAACTTATTTTCGGCTCAAAATGATAACGATAACAAAGGCATTGCCGGAAAAATAAATGCCAAACAACGTCTTTTTTCTGGAAAATGGAACGTAGATGGAGCAACAAATTTTCAGTTTGTGCAAAAGGAGTTTCGCACCATGGAGCGTTTGTATACTATTGAGTTTAATCGAGATTGGAATTTGAGTTCTTTAGCAGGAAATCAACGCTATCTCAATTCGAGTTTGTTGTTTTCGTTGCCCGAAAAAGGATCCATGAATTATCAATTTGAAAACCTAAATTTTTCAGATAATTTTTTAGGAAATCGGCATCAGGTTAATTGTAATTTCAAACTAAACGATTGGACTGTAAATTCGCAAAACAGTTATTTGCAAAGCGATGGAATTGCTTCAACATCCAAATTCTTACGATCGCAAACCCAAAGTAAATTTCATTTCAAAAAAAATTGGGTTGGTGCGGCTGTTCGTGGCGAAAACAATCAAGAAAAAGGGAAACTCACCAATCAATTTTCGGTTTTGAGTCAACGGTTTTTCGAAACTGGAGCTTTCGTTGGTCGTGGCGATAGCACCAAAGTGTATACCGAAATTGGTTTTCTCAATCGGGTTAATGATAGTTTGCAAAACAATCGAATAAAACGGGTAAATACGTCACAATCGTATTTTTTGAAATCCAAATTGATTCAAACAGAAAAAAATAATTTGTCTGTTTTTATAAATTACAGAACGTTGAAATTTGAAGATAAATCAAAAACAAATGAGCCATCCTTAAACTCCAGAATTTTATACAACGATCGTTTTTTTGATCAATTATTGGTTTCTAGCAGCAGTTTTGAAACCAATTCGGGCACGATTGCTCAACAAGAATTTACTTATTTACAAGTAGAATCAGGTCGAGGCGTTTATACATGGAACGATTATAATAACAACGGAATTCAGGAAATTCAGGAGTTTGAAATTGCTGTTTTTCAAGATCAAGCCAAGTTTGTTCGCTTGTTTTTGCCCAATCAGATTTTTATAAAAACACATCAAAACAAATGGTCACAAACTGCAACTTTAAATTTTTTGAAGTTTCAAAACCAAAAAGGATTTTTAAAAATGCTTTCCTATTTTTATAATCAAACTACGTTTTTAATAGATCGAAAGATAAAGCGCGATGGTGCAAAATTTGATTTGAATCCTTTAAAAAGTTCAGAAGCAGATTTATTGGGATTAAACTCGAGTTTCCAAAATAGTTTGTACTATAATCGAGGCAAACAGACACATTCAGTAACTTATTCGTATCTGAACGGACGTGTAAAAAACCAGCTATCGGTTGGTTCGCAACAAAATAAAAATAAGACACACCAACTGCTTTACCAACATTTGATGCATGCCAGTTGGTTGGTTACTTTAGATTCTAAAATTAGTAACGCAACATCCGAATCAGAAAATTTCGCCACTCGCAATTTCGAAATAAATAGCTATGAAGTGGCACCAAAAATTTCGTATTTGTTTTCTAAAACTGCCAGTTGGGATTTATTTTATGAATATCAAAAAAAAGAAAATACCATTGGCGAACTCGAAAATTTGAAACAATCTAAATTCGGAACATCCTTTAGTTTTACAAATGACAAAAAATTTGTGATGAACGGCGAATTTTCTTTTTATGACAATCAATTTGCAGGAAACGAGCAATCGGCAGCGGGATTTCAAATCTTAGAAGGTTTGCAAGCAGGAAAAAATACCACTTGGCGGTTGCTTGTTCAGAAAAATATAACCCAATTTTTGGAATTAAACTTAAATTATCAAGGTCGAAAAAGCGAAAATAGCAAGGCAATTCATACAGGAAATGTGCAACTTCGTGCCTATTTTTGATTTTTAGAAAAATGGAATGGTTTTTGTAAAAGTTTTGTTAAATTTGTAACTTAAAACAAAAACTATTTAGATCATGAAAAAAATTGCATTATTGTGTTTGGTATTTTTATTTTCAAACACCTTTTTTGCTCAAGAAGTAAAAGAGAAAAAATCGAAAACTAAAGCTAAAACCGAAAAAATCGTAAAAGAAAAAAAGGAAAAAGCAGAGAAAGTAAAAGCAGATAAAACTGCAGACAAAAAAGAAGCAGAGAAAGCAGCAAAAAAAGCGGAGAAAGAAGCTAAAAAAGCAGAAAAAGATGCCGCTAAAGCAAAAAAAGATGCAGAAAAAGCTCCAAAAGAAGCTAAAGTTAAAACTCCAAAAGCAACTAAAGATGTAGAAGCTAAAGTTGCTGATAAAAAAGTAAAAACTCCAAAAGCAACTAAAGATGTTGAGGCAAAAGTTGCTGACAAGAAAGCAAAAGCTACAAAAGAAGTAGATGCTAAAGTTACTGACAAAAAAGCAAAAACAACAAAAGAAGTTGAAGCAAAAGTTACTGACAAAAAAGCAAAAGCTACAAAAGAGGTAGAAGCAAAAACTACTACTGCCAAAGTTACTAAAGCCAAAGAAAAAGTATCTACAGAAAAAGCACCAAAAACTGCTGATAAAGTTACAGGTGAGTACAATGGTAAAAAAGTATATACAGGTCCAAGAGGCGGAAAATATTATATCAATGCAAATGGTAATAAAACCTACATTGATAGAGACAACTAGTAACTAGTTGTTTTAAAAAATCCCAGATTTATTTAAAATTTTGGAAAATAAAAAATCCTATTCAATTTTGAATAGGATTTTTTTGTTATGAAACTTAAGGCTAAATACTAAAACTGCTCTCTTCCAGCAAAATGGAAAGCACTTTCAATAGCTGCATTTTCATCAGAGTCAGATCCATGCACTGCATTTTCTCCAATAGATTTTGCGTATTTTTTACGGATAGTTCCTTCTGCAGCTTCTGCAGGGTTGGTAGCACCAATAAGGTTTCTGAAATCTTCGATAGCATTTTCTTTTTCAAGAATGGCAGCTACGATTGGTCCGCGAGACATAAATTCTACTAGTTCGCCATAAAAAGGACGCGCCGAGTGCACTGCATAAAAAGCTTGGGCATCAGCAACTGTAAGTTGTGTTAATTTTAAAGAAACGATTTTAAAACCACCTTCTGTAATCATGTTTAGGATTCCACCAATATGCCCGTTTTCTACGCCATCTGGTTTGATCATTGTAAATGTTCTATTTGTAGCCATTTTTGTTTTTTTTTAATTGGGTGCAAAAGTAAGTAAAAGTTTAGGAGTTTGAAAGTTTAAGAGTTTAAAAAGTTTAAATTGTTTAAAGGTTATGGGTTAAATTATTTTGAGAAACAAGCACAAAAAAACTCTCGATGTTTATCGAGAGTTTTAAAAAAAATAAGTGTTCTTAGTATTAGTTTCTTACCACTTTAACTGTAGCAGTAGCATTTGCAGAAGTTACTTTTGCGAAATACACACCTGTGTTTAATGCAGAAGCATCAACAATTGCAGAAGTAGAAGTAGCCACTACTTTACCTAACATATCTATAACTTGTACAGAAACAATTGCTTCTTTAGCAGAAGTAAAGTTCCAAGTTGTGTTGGTTGGATTTGGCGACACATTAAAACCTGCAGTTGCAAAGTTTGAAGTTGCAAGATTACTTGGTGTAAAAGTATAAGCTCCTGTTTTTCTGTTAAAAGTTACATCATATGTTCCAGCTTCTGCAGGAATATTTCCTCCACCATAAACTCCAATATCACTTAAGAAAATTGCACCTCCCCAATTTCTTTGGCCTACATTTCCACTCCAAGAATTAGCACTTCTAAATTTTATTGGTCCAGCAGTTAAAACTTGATTGAGTTTGGTATAAGTCAAACCATCAGTTGTTGTTAATACATTAGCATCAACTTGTGGATCAGATGGCCATCCTCCTGCTCCAGGACCAACAAGAGCAATAGTTGGCCAAGCAAAATTATAAAGTCCTGTAGTAATATTTAAGAAAGCATCATAATTTCCAGCTATTGCCGGAGTAATATTTTCACCATTTGAAATTGCACTTGGCCATCCAGCGGGAGTATTATTTCCCCAAGTAACTGCCCAATCATGATCTTTTCTAAATTTACATCCATTAATTGCTTCTAAAGCAACATTTTCTAGATAATAATTATCAATATCTGTTTTTGCAAAATCTGCAGTATCATTACCCCATCCAATACCAGTAGCTGCACTTCCAGTTATCGATATTTGTGCGTTTAATGGCGCAGCAACAAAGCTATATTCTCCGGTTCCTAAATCTAAAGTAATACTAGTATAATTTCCAGCGGTAGCTGCAATTAGAGGCGTTGGTCCAGCAGCTAAAACTCCTGTAGGGAAGGAGCTGGTGCTTGGAGCAACAGCATCACCTCCTGAGAGTGCACCATCTACTTCAAACTGTAAACTACCTGTTAAAAGAGTTGTTAATGGCAACGTAAAGACTGTAGGCGATGAGGGATTCATAGTAATTGTTCCTCCAGTTACTGCTGTACCAACTAATTTAACTACTGATAATGGGGTTCCGCTATCAAAGTTAAATACATTAGTTGAAGTATTTAAAGTAATAGTGTAAGTTCCTGCAATAGGAATGTTAATGTCTCCACTACTTGTACCAACTGCTGTTGGAAAAGCTCCAGCCCATTCGCCACCTGGAACACTCCAAGCATTGTTAGCTCTTAGTTTACATGGACCAACAGCAAGTACTTTTCCTTCAATTTTCCAATTATCAGCGTCGATTTGAATTAATTGAGAAGGATCGATCGGAAAAGTATCACATGCCTGGTCTGGCCAGCAACCATCTGATGCAGGACCTACTAATGCAATAGAAGTAATTTGAGCATTTACGCTAAAAGCTGTCATTACTATAGCAAGCAATAAAAGTAATTTTGTTTTCATAATATTTTTAGTTTAATAATTAGGGTATAAAGTTATTTATTTTATTGAATCTACAAGACTCAAAAAAAGACGAAAACGTTTTCGTGTTGAAAAGATAGTTGTTTTTAACGCATGTTTAAGAAGTGATTAGTGATGAAATTGTAAAATTTTGCAAAAATGCTTGTTCTTTATAGGCAAAATTAGGAAGTACTATTTTTAAATATAAACAACTATTCTTTTTTAAATACAAGGTTTTTTAATTTTTACCACATAACGTTTAACGATAATTGTAAAACTTTAAACACGATTTTCTGACAAAAACTTATTAACATTTGTAAAAGTTATTTTTAATTGTAGTAAGTTTACCTAACTAAAAAAATTGCATGAATCCAATTTCTTCTTTTAGTTTAAAAGTAGCCGTTTGCAGAACGCAGAACGCAGAACGCAGAACGAACTTAATATCAGAAGACATTTTTTTGAATTGCAAAAAACGCCAGTCGAAGACCATGGGCTGGAGCGGTTGTTATTTTCAAATCTTCTGAACAGCTGCTACAACAATTTCCTACCCAGCCCACTTCAAGATTATTGTCAAAAAAAATATAAAACGACAGGACAAATAATCATAGCTACCCAAACCCATTGAAAATTTGTTTTGTTTTCATCAAAATAAATAAATGTATATGTCGAATAAAATAAAAAATAGATTTTTCCTGCTTTTGGTAGGAATGTTACTAAATTGTGGTATTAGTTTTGCACAAATAGTACAAGTACCTGCAGGTTGTACCGTAGTATCACAAGGAACGGTACCAGCGGGTACCGCTGCAAATTTTGTAGGCGAAGGCGGTATTGTAGGTATGCCTGACCCAGGTGTTGGAGGTACATTTGCTTTTACAAGCCCAGTAGGTGCGGTCTTGAGTGGTGCAGTTACTTGGAAATTGAAAGGAGATATCTCCACTACAAATGCGCTATCTATTCCTGCAGACCCAACCTCTTTTTATAACGCTGCAACACAAACAGCCAGTGGTAACGCAACAAATATTATTAGTTACAACAAAAGT
>JAYVHB010000006.1:0-5719 GCA_043771555.1 Flavobacterium sp.
ATACAATTTGGCAACTTGGTTTTGCTTATCAATTTATACTATTTCAAAGATACGTAAATCATATATTTTTAATCATTGTAAAGATATGAGCCCCGATAGAGTGGAAATCCTTGCGAAGATAAATGCGAATTTTTGTTTTTAATGAAAAGCGACCGCAGGAAGCTCTTTTATTGAATTACAAAAATAGCATTTATTGAGTAAGATTGCAACGATAGCGGGATTGGCTGCTACTTATAATTCGAATTCTTCGGTGCTTTGTTCGAAATCGGTCGTGTCTTTTGCGGTGGGATTGCTGTACCTGCGTTGGGTAAAACAATCTACTTTTATGGTTAGGTTTTCTGGTTTTTCGAATTCTTCTTTGGAAACATTTAAGGTCGAATCGCTATAACATTTTTTCATAAAAAGTCCCCAGATTGGCAATGCTGACGTGGCACCTTGACCGTAAACGATGCTTTTGAAACGTGCCGAACGATCCTCGCAGCCTACCCAAACTCCAGTTACTAGATTGGGTACCATACCCATGAACCAACCGTCTGATTGGTTTTGGGTTGTACCTGTTTTGCCTGCTATAGGGTTGGTCAGCACATATGGATATCCTGTTACGCGGTTGTAACCGTGTCCGCCACCATCGGTACGAAGTCGTGCGCCAGAGCCATCTTCGGTAACTCCTTCTAGCAATTTTATTACTGCATAAGCGATGTCTTTATTGAGTACATCGTGCGATTCTGGGATTGGTTCATAAATAACTACGCCATTTTTGTCTTCTATTCGGGATATAAATTGTGGTTTGAGATATACACCTTGATTCGCAAAAGTGCTGTAAGCAGCAACCATATCGTGAACGGTTATCTCTACTGCACCAAGCGATATTGCAGGTTGAAGCGGTATTTCTGATTTTACTCCGAGTTTGTGTGTCATATCAACAACTGCTTTGGGTCCAACTTTGTCAATTAGTTTTGCAGAAATGGTGTTTATGGAGTTTGCTAATGCTTTTTTGAGTGTTACCATACCACGATATCGTTGGTCGGAGTTGCGTGGTTCCCAATCTTCGGTTACATTGTGTTTTCCTTTATGAATCATAAAAGGCCCATCGATCATGGTGTCGCAAGGAGACATATTGAGTTGCTCAATTGCGGTTGCGTATACAAATGGCTTGAAGGTTGAACCTACTTGTCGTGCACCTTGACCAACGTGATCGTATTGAAAATATTTATAATTGATGCCTCCAACCCAAGCCTTAATGTGTCCCGTTTGTGGCTCCATAGCCATAACGCCAGATTGAAGAAAATGTTTGTAATATCGAATAGAATCTCGCGGAGTCATAATAGTATCGCGCTCGCCTTTCCAGGTGAATACTTTCATTTTGGTTTTGACATCGAAACTTTTAATGATTTCGTCATCCGACTTATCTTGTGCTTCTAGTAATCCCCAACGTGCAGAAGATTTCATGGCTTGAAGCATTAATTTTTTGGTTTCATCGTTTGAAATGTTTACAAAAGGAGCGTTTTTATTTCCTTTTTGTTGTGCAAAAAATTCTTTTTGAAGATTGGTTAAATGCTTTGTAACTGCTTCTTCGGCGTAGGTTTGCATGCGCGAATCGATGGTGGTGTAGATTTTTATTCCGTCTTTGTAGATGTCAAATTCTGATCCATCTGGTTTTTTGTTTTCTTCACACCATTTTTTCATGAAATCGCGAAGGTATTCACGAAAATAAGTTCCGATTCCTTCTTGGTGGCTTTCGGGTTTGAATTTGAGTTGGATTGGTTTTTTTTCTAAAGAAATTTTGGCAGACTCTTCAAGAAATTTATTTTTAACCATCTGACCTAGCACAACATTACGACGGTTTTGTACTTTTTCGAGTCGTCGTATTGGGTTGAATAACGATGGGTTTTTGAGCATGCCAACGAGCATGGCACTTTCCTCTATTTTAAGATCACGAGGTTCTTTACTGAAATAAACATTTGCTGCCGAACGAATACCAACTGCCGTATTGACAAAATCGGCTTTGTTGAGATACATGGCAATGATTTCGTTTTTGGTATATTGACGTTCCAGACGAATAGCAATAATCCATTCTTTAACTTTTTGAACAATTCTGAAAGGCAAAAATTTGGAACCTTCGCCATGAAAAAGTAATTTGGCCAATTGTTGGGTTAAGGTACTTGCTCCACCATTGGTTCCGAAACTCATCATGGCGCGCATGGTACCGCGTCCATCAATGCCTGAATGTTCATAAAAACGTTCGTCTTCTGTAGCTACCAACGCATCTACCAAATGTTTTGGCAAATCACCATATTTTATTGAGGTTCGGTTTTCGTTATAAAATTTACCAATTGTAACGCCATCGGTCGAGATGACTTCTGTAGCAAGATTGGAATTTGGATTTTCTAGATCTTCAAATGATGGCATGGAACCAAAAATACCCCAAGATGCTAGTAAGAAAAAAAGAAACAATCCGCCAAGACCATAAAAGAAGAGTTTCCAAAACTTTTTTTGGTAATACTTGATATCTTTTGCAGCAAGATCTTTCATTTTGTTTTTTATATCTGCCATAATAGTTGTTATAAAGATTCGATTCTGAAACCTACTTCT
Source organism: Flavobacterium sp. (assembly GCA_043771555.1). Classification (GTDB taxonomy): domain Bacteria; phylum Bacteroidota; class Bacteroidia; order Flavobacteriales; family Flavobacteriaceae; genus Flavobacterium. Next base: position 2,593 of record JAYVHB010000006.1, read on the forward strand.
GTTATTCCTTTGAGTTTTTCATCGCCCGAAATTTTTCCTGTTTTACGAACGGCGTGTTTGATGTGCACTTTGTATTTCCCGTTTTTGAAAAGCATTTTTTCTTTATAAATCAATTTGCTTTCTTTAACGTCTGTAAAGCCATTTCCTAGCAAATTGCCTTCAGGATCGGCCATTTCGTACTCCAAAGTATCTACTTTTGTAACGCCATCGGGTTGGTCTAGATTTACAATCAAAAACAAGTTGTTATAAGGATAATCGTTATTGCCTCGCAAGGTCAAAAACAAATTGTATTGCTTTTTTGTGTCTAGTTTTGGTAAATCAAAGGATACAATTGAATCTTTATTCCACGAATCGTCAATAGATTTATAATCATCAAAAATTCTTTTTTGGTCACACGAAAAAAGAAAAAAAGCTGCAATTAGAATTAAAAAATTACTTTTGATCGTCATTTTTTTTCACAGGAGTTATTATGTTATTCGGGTTTCTCGGTTTCGGTTGTTGGTTGTTGTTTTTATTCTGATTTGGATTCGGATTCGTTTTTTCAGCTTGATTTGCTGTGTTTGAAATGCTGGCTTTGTTCTTGTTGCGGTTGTTTCGGTTTTTATTTTTGCTCTTTTTTGGTTGGTCAAAACGGGTTAAACTTTCTTGACCCATAGCGTTATTGAAGTTTTTTACTTCTTCATCAACCACAATTTCTAGTGCATAATCTTCTAATGAAGCTACTTTCTTTTTCTGTTTATTTTCCTCGATAATTTCACGAACTTGTTCAATTTTCAAAACCTGCCAGTTGGCAAAATCATTGGTATATGCAAACCACATAAGCCCTTTAAAAATATCTTGTTTTTGACAAATAGCATCGCCTTTTTCGGTTTGCAATTTGGTTTCGAAAGAAGGGAAATCCTTTAATGCGTCAAGATAGGTGTCGAGTTCATAATTTAAGCAACATTTCAGTTTGCCGCATTGTCCAGCTAATTTTTGAGGATTTAACGACAATTGTTGGTAGCGTGCAGCTGATGTATTTACGCTGCGGAAGTCGGTTAACCAAGTAGAACAGCACAATTCGCGACCACAAGATCCAATGCCACCAAGTCGAGACGCTTCTTGACGCAAGCCTATTTGCTTCATCTCGATTCTTGTCTTGAAAGTTTGAGCGAAATCTTTTATTAATTGACGAAAATCGACACGATCTTCGGCGGTATAATAAAAGATCACTTTCGAGCCATCACCTTGAAACTCGATATCCGAAATTTTCATTTGCAGTTTCAAAGCAATAGCAATTTCACGAGCTTTAACCTGCATTTGCTCTTCTTTGTCTCGAGCATCGCTCCAAATATCGATATCTTTTTGAGATGCTTTTCGGTATATTTTCAGGATGTCTGGACTAGTAAGTTTGACACCTTTTTTCTTCATTTGGATTTTTACTAACTCGCCCGTAAGTGTCACAATACCTACATCATGACCAGATGCTGCTTCTGTTGCAACAACATCGCCAATGCTTAGGGTTAGTTTTTCGGTATTGCGGTAAAACTCTTTTCGCCCGTTTTTAAAACGAACTTCGATACAATCAAACGGAGCTTCGCCATTAGGCAAACTCATGTTGGCAAGCCAATCGAAAACCGTTAATTTATTGCAGCTATCGGTGCCGCAAGTTCCATTATTTTTGCAACCTTTTGGTGCGCCACCATCACTAGTTGAACAACTTGTACATGCCATGATCTATATAGAGTATTGCGTAAAGCAATTTAATTTTAGTAAAACGATTAATTTGTAAAGATAGTATTTTTCGAAAATAAATTCCAAGAAAGAAAACAAATTTCAATTTGGAAATTCCAAATTCCAAGAAGTGCTTTGTGCTAAGAGGGTAATTTAAGGTTTATAACTTCTTTTTTTTGGCGTGTCCTACTTCCGCAAGCTCCAGAGGTCAGGCCATCCGCTGTATCTTTGTTGTTGCGATTTGTCATCCTGGGTCTGTCGAAGGACAAATCGCAACAAGAAAGGATGCCGCTACTGTCCTTCACGCGAGCCTAAAATAACTGAATAATTTCCGGCATAACCAAAGTCAAACAAACGTGTTATTGCGATTTATCATCCTGTGCCTGTCGAAGGACAAATCGCAACAAGAAAGCAACAAATCCACAACAAAAAAAAATCCTTTGTGCCTTTTTGCCTTCGCGGTAAAGTAAAAAAAACACTCACTCACTCAAAACAAGCAACTACTAACTCATACAAGGCAATTACTCATCAATACATTCGTAGCCCCGAAAAAAGTGTTATGTTTGATTTAAATCATTTTTAGAAAAAAAGCAAAATATACCTTGTTTATGGTATTCTTTTTTATAAAATAAAAACCTTGCTTTGTAAACAAATCATAAAAAATTAACGTTATAATAATCATTGTAAGATATTTTTAACTAATTTTACCTGACTAAAATAAAAGTATGTTCGCAGTTTTCAATTTTCAGTTGCGGTTTTCAATAGCAGTTTGCAGTTTGCTCACTGTTTTATGTATAACGCTTACTGCGCAAAACTTCCTACTTCCTACTTCCTACTTCCTACTTCCTACTTCCTACTTCCTACTTCCTACTTCCTAAAAAATACTTGTTACAAAATAACCCTTGGGTTACTCCAACCCAAAATCAGACAGAAGACCGTTTGTGTAACAGCTCGCACCACGCAGAAAAAGAGCTGGCTTCAAACTTTTTCGAATCCTACAAACTGATTTTTTATAAACCAAAATAATATTAAAATGACAAAATTATATAGATTTTTTAAGGCGCAACTGCTGTTGGCTGTTGTGTTATTGAGCGCAACGTTGAGTTTTGCACAAATAGTGCAAGTACCAGCGGGTTGTACTGTAGTATCACAAGGAACAGTACCAGCGGGTACAGCTGCAAATTTTGTAGGCGATGGCGGTATAGTAGGGATGCCCGACCCAGGTGTTGGAGGCAATTTTGCTTTTACAAGTCCAGTAGGCGCAGTCTTGAGTGGTGCCGTAACTTGGAAATTGAGAGGGGATATCTCTACTACTAATGCGCTATCTATTCCTGCAGACCCAACCTCTTTTTATAACGCTGCAACACAAACAGCCAGTGGTAACGCAACAAATATTATTAGTTACAACAAAAGT
>JAYVHB010000007.1:0-25037 GCA_043771555.1 Flavobacterium sp.
AGTATATAATAGTAAGTTATCGATCTAAAAGTGCCCGTTTTTAAGAAGTAACTTTGATTTTCAATTGTCACTCCTTCCCAACAAATCTATGGTTTCCAACTGCCATACATTTTGCTTGGAATTTTATGCAATCAGGAATTTTTGGAGCAATTACTTCAGGTAATGAGAAAACATCCAGCCTACTAACTACTAAAATAACAGGCAGTCAATTATTTACAGGAAGAGAATTTGGACCAGAAGGAACCATAAAGCTATAATCTTTTGTTCATTGGCTTCAATCGCCTTGTTGAATTGAGTGGAAATAAAATAATAAGTCCTAGTTTGAAAAAAGAGCATAAGTATAAATGTAAATAATTAGTAAAATCCAAAATTTAATATCAGTTTTTGATTTGGTTGATAACTCTCAAAATACCATTATTAAAATTGATTAATTTTCATTAATTTAGCATAATTAATTAATATAAACAGTACACGAAACGGTACACGATTTTCTACACATCAATAATATAAAGGGTTTTATTTCGATAAAATATGAAATTCATAACCCTGAGGTCGGGAGTTCAAATCTCCCTCTCGCTACTTTACCCAATTACAATTGTAGTTGGGTTTTTTTGTAAAATGAATAGATGGAGTTTGTAGTTTATATTTTATACTCAAAAAAATTTGATAAAACTTATGTTGGATATACATCTTCAATTATCGACAGGATTCATAGTCATAATTTTTTTGCTAAAAATGGGTATACAATCAAATACCGTCCTTGGGAAGTTGTTTATATAGAGTTCTTCGAAAATAAATCAGATGCAATAAAAAAAGAACTTTGGCTAAAATCTGGAATTGGTAGAGATTTTATTTTAAAATTAAAACTATCAGGATTCATTATTTCTTAAGAAATTATATTTAATTAAATGCCAATAATGTTTACTAAATTCTTCAAAATTTGTTTTATTTTTTTATTTTAGAATTATGAAAAAATCAATCGTATTACTTTTTTTATTTGCTACGCAACTTTTATATTCTCAATTATCGTCAGTTTCCAACAAAACGGCTTATCCTTTTTGGATAAACTTACCAGAAAAAAAAGTTTTAGAAAATAATCCACCTATTTTGGTTTTTTTGCACGGTAGGAGTTTGTCTGGTACCGATCTTAATAAAGTGAAACGTTATGGTGTGCTTACAGCTATTCAAAAAGGCAGAAAGATTCCTGCTATAGTTATTGCGCCTCAAGTGGTTAATACCGCTTGGGATGCTGAAAAAGTTATGGAAGTTATTCAATATGTACAAGCAAATTATAAGACTGATACCAACCGTGTTTATGTTTGTGGCATGAGTCTTGGCGGCTACGGAACGCTCGAAGTTGCATCAAAATTTCCCGATAAAATTGCTGCTGGTGTTGCTATTTGTGGTGGCGGAAATGTTAAAGATGCCTGCCGTATGGCTAAAGTGCCTTTATGGATACAACATGGTGATAAGGACACGGCTGTGCCTTTGCAAGAATCGCAAAATGTGGTTACTGCTATCAAGAAATGTGAATCGCAGTCGGAACTTATTTTTACAATTATTGAAGGTGCAAGTCATGGTAGCGTGGAACAGCTTTTTCATGAAGATGCCATGTACGACTGGTTGTTTAGTCATACTCGATAGTTGCTGTTGCGTGAAGGATGGAGGCTTTGTTTGAGCTCTTTATGGCAAAACGCAGTGGCGCCATAAAAGCGAGTGCCGAGAGCCTGACCTCTGGAGCTTGCGGAAGTAGGTCACGCCCAAATGCTACTCTTGAAGGAAATTTAGAAATTTTAATCCTAGCACAAGTGCATCGCTTTGAAAACCATTTTGATAGGATCGGAAATAATCCAATCGAAGCACTTTGAACTTCCCGAAACCCAAATTATCCAGACCGACGCTAACCTCATGATAGGGGCTTCTGTTGGGAACAGAAAGGTTGTGATAACCTAGTATCATGTTGGTTTTTAACTTATTGAGTAGCGGAATCTTGTTGGTAATAAACCCTTGATCGTCATGCTCTGCATGAAATTCAATATAACTTGTATTGGTACTAGCCGAATAATACGGTAATACATTATAGGTATTGGTGTACCGAATTGCCGCTGCTACATTGCCCTCGTTGCCATCAAAATGTTTATGATCTACAAACGAAATTTGACTGGCATTGAAGAATTTTCCGCTTTTGAAATTGGTATGTATTTCGCCTTTATTGCCTAGTTTTCTATTAAATATAATTTGTGCTGTTGCTTTTTCGAAGTTGTATTTTTTATCTGTACCGCCAAAAGTTTTTTGAAGCCCGAGAATAAGGGTTGGGTATTTCTTGTTGCGGAGATTGAATTTTCCGTCTGGACGTAACCAATATTCCTGCCCAAAATTGATTTGTGCCGTAAGGGTAGTTTTTATAAGGTTATGCTTCTCAATGGCAGCTAGCAAATTATTGGTAGGTAAAAAAGGATTGTTGGAAGCAAATAGTTTGTCTTTTTTGAAAAAAGAATAATCGGTGTTATTAAATAAAGGTTTTCGTTCAGAATAATCTATTTTGGTATTCAAAATTAAACCATTTGTAATTTCTTTACCAAACGAGATTTCTGCAAAATTACGAGCGTAGAGTTTTATAAAATTTTCTTTTATAAACAAGGAACTTAGTGAGTTGAATTGGGCTCCGGTTGGTGTTTCATCATTAAACTGTGCGGCACTTTTACCTATTAAAATATTGAGTTGGCTTTGGTTTTGATTATTAAACTTGTTGGTATATCCAATTGTTGCTCTTATTTTTTTTTCTGAAAAACCATAATCAATATTGGTTTTTAGTTTCGAGAAAGTTCGTTTTTCTTCATTTTCTTTAGTAATAGAAAAACCTGTTTTGAGACGCCAACCTTGCACGGTATTGAAGTTAATACCTTTAATAAATCCGTCATAATTGTAGTAGCGTTGTTTGTAGGTGTTGTCATAAGAATAGCCTAGTAGCGTAGCTCCAATTCCAAATTTATTGTGCTTTTTATCAATAGAGTCCAAGTATTTTTGAGATTTTTTCTTGGTTTGGAGAATTTCCTTTTTAAGATAATCAGTACTTTCTTCAATGGTTAAAGGCACGGGACGAATCTTGTTCCAGAAATCGTCGTCCTTCTTGTTGGCGTTTAGTTCAAATTTTAAAACGTCACGACCGAAGGTTTTTTTTTCGAAAGACAATGGAAATTCAAAATTATTATATACATAGGTAAATCTACCGTTGGCCTTTAGCGTTAAAAAACCAAAAACAAAATCGTTGGTTTGGGTATTTTTAATCCAAATAGCGTTTTGAGTATTATAGCTAAAGCTTTGTTTTATGTTAAGAAAATCCAATGCAGGTCGATCAACTTGGCTTCCTTTTATGGTTAAGTCGATGGCATAAATGGCCCAAGAGTTTTCTACTATATATAGGTAGCCTTCAAGTGCAGGTTCTGAAGTCCGTTTTGGGGTAACTTTTATTTTATTGATTTGTTGTTTGTTATCGTCAAAAAAAGTTCCTTCTAAGTTGAATTTATAATAATTGAAAGCATTGTCTGCAATAGGAGAAATCATGTTTTTATTGAACGAAATATAATTTTCGTAAAAATCATAATTAACGGAAGCAGCATTGTTAAAGCTAAAGCCGTTGTCATTGCCACTTATTTTAGAAGCAATAATAGTTTCAATAAGTTTTTTGGGTTTTTGAAATGTAATTTTAGAAACTGTTTCAGATAAATAAATAATTCCTGATCTTGTAGAATCTAGCATGTCATCAAAAGCATCAAATTTTTGACCCAGTATTTTTTTCGGAGCGTCTTTTATGCGAATAATGCCGCGCGAATAGAAATCGGCAGTAAATCGATTTGTTTTTTCTGAATTATCTTTTTTGGAAGCAATAGCATTTCTGATGATGCCGTTGGCAAGTTCTCTTTTGGAAGTAATAATTACTTCGTTTAATGTAATATTTTCTTCTTCGAGTTGAATGTCGAGTTTTTGGTCTTTTATGCTAAAATCTACAGTTTGTTTTTTGGTTTTATAACCTAGATATTGAAAACTAACTACCAATTGGGATGGGTTTTTAGATTTTAAATAATAAATACCTTGTTCGTTGGTTGTGGTGCTATTGAAAGTATTATTTATAATAACTGATACAAAAGGCAATGGATTACCATTAGTATCGGTTACTTTTCCAGAAAGTTGTGCAAAAACAGGTAGTGCAGTTAGAAATAAAAATAATACTAAATGTTTTTTCATAATTATAGTAACGCCTGAATTGCCAATTTATAACTATCCAGCCCAAAACCAATAATTATTCCTTTAGCATTCGCTGAAATAAAAGATTGATGTCTATAGTCTTCACGGGCAAACGTATTGGAGATATGTACTTCTATAACTGGAGTAGTGATTGCCTTAATCGCATCGCCAATTCCGATAGAAGTATGCGTGTAAGCGGCAGCATTAAGAATGATACCGTCGTAAGTAAAACCAACTTCTTGTATTTTGTCAATGAGTTCTCCTTCTATATTGCTTTGATAATAACTAAGGTTTATTTGCGGAAAATCATTTTGAAGTTTGTCAAAAAAAGCATCAAAAGTTTCATTACCATATACTTGTGGCTCACGTTTGCCGAGCAGGTTGAGGTTTGGACCGTTAATGATAATGATATTCATAAAAAAATGTTTTTGTAAAAGTAATAAAAATGCAGAAATCTTGTTAGTTTTTGAAAAATAAATAAAAATTGTTAATAACTTTGTTGATAACCACAACTTTTTTGTTTACAAGTAAAAAATAATACTATATATTTGTACCATAACTTTAAAATAAAACAAAATGAAAAAATTATTTTTTGCAGCAGTAGCTGTATTTGCATTTGGAATTACAAATGCGCAAGAAACAAGATTTGGAGCAAAAGGTGCTTTAAACTTTGCTACTATTACTAATAGTGAAGGAGCTAAAAACAAAGTTGGTTTTGCAATTGGTGGTTTTGCTGAGATTGGAGTTTCTGATAAATTTAAAGTACAACCAGAATTAATGTACTCTATACAAGGTGCAAAATTTGAAGGTGGAAGTTTTGATTTAAACTATATTAATATTCCTGTTATGGGAAAATTTATGGTTACAGAAGAAATTAGTTTACAAGCTGGACCACAAATTGGTATTTTAATGTCTGCAACTGCAAAATCAGATGCGGGCGGTAGTACAGATGTTAAAGAATTTACTAAAGGTATTGACTTTGGCTTAAATTTTGGTGCTGGTTACAACATTGGTGAAGACATGATGATTGACTTACGTTATAATTTAGGTTTGTCTCAAATCGAAAAAGAATTAGCCCCTAACCAAACAGCTTCTAAAAATGCAGTTATCCAATTAGGATTTGGTTACAAGTTCTAATATTTGCTACAAACACAATTAAAGCCTCTCCTTCGAGAGGTTTTTTTGTTAAATGAAATAAAAAATTCTACTTTATAACATTAATTTAAAAAATAAAAATGAAAAATTTACTTATAACATTTATTAGTATTATAACATTCGGGATCTCAAATGCTCAAAAAGCAAAGTTTGGGATTAAAGGTGGATTAAATATTGCAAATCTTTCTGTAAGCGGTGATTCTGCAAATCCAACTACTTCTCCAATAATTGGTTTTCATGTTGGTGCTCTTCTAGAAGTAAAATTGTCTGATAAAATTGCCTTGCAACCCGAACTTTTATATAGTACGCAAGGAACTAAATTTAGTCTACAATTACCTATTGAAGAAAATCCAGTAAATGTGGATGCTCAAATAGATTTTGGATATATAAATTTGCCATTGATATTAAAGTATTATGCATCTAATGATTTTTGTTTGGAAGCAGGTCCTCAAGTAGGATTTTTGACTAGCGCTGAAGCAACTGCAAAAGTCTCTGGACGAAGCGCTACCGAAGATGTAAAAAAATTATTCAATACAAATGATTTTGGATTAAATTTTGGATTAGGCTATAATTTTAATTCTAATCTTTTTATACAAGGACGCTATAATTTGGGATTATCAAATATTGGTAAAACAGAAGCGGGCGATAATAGTAAAACTAAAAACAGCGTTTTTTCTTTTTCTTTAGGATATAAGTTTAACTAGAAATTAGTATTGAATAAATTGAACCTCTCCATTCGAGAGGTTTTTTTATGCCAAAAATTATGAATATCACAAAAAAAGAACGCATTTGCATCTATTTTTTGTTGATTTATCTATTTTAACGTGTTTTTATTGTCAAAATATTTTTTTTAACAAAAAAAGCAACTTACTTTTGCACTTTCAAATCTTAAAACAAAAATCATGAAAAATCTACTTATCGCTGCTATTGCAGTTTTTACAATTGGTGCTTCTGCACAAGATGTCAATTTCAAATCAAAACGTGGTGAATACATGTTGCCAGAAAAAGGAGACTGGGCTTTAGGCTTTAGCACCGATGGTATTTTCGAATATTTAGGAAATGCTTTTAACGGAAATACAGGAAATAACGCTCCTACTGTTGGGATATCAAATACAACTGATAACGGTTTTAGAGGTCGTTTTGTTGGAAAATATTTCACTAAAGATAAAGCTGCTTACAGAGTAGTTTTTAATTTAAGTGTTGAAAGTAATAATACAAAATTAGAAAACACTACTCCAGTTCCTGCAAATGTTGTTACAGTGCCAGTAACTCCTGTTCCAAATATTGTTGGGTCAATTTTTGAAAGTGATGAAACTCAAATTTCAAATACTGAATTTTCAATAGGTGTAGGTAAAGAATGGAGAAGAGGAAAAACGCGTTTACAAGGTTTCTACGGTGCAGATGTTTTACTTTTTGTGTCTACTGGTTCTAGTAAAGTAACAAACTATGAAGAAGTTAACTTAACCTCTACAACTCCGGCTGGTACATTCAAAAAAATTGATGATGATACATTTGAGTCGAAATCAGGTGTTGGTGTTGGTTTTGGTGTAGAAGGTTTTATTGGCGCAGAATATTTTTTGTTCCCTAAAATTGCTATCGGAGCGCAATATACTTATGGTGCGAGATATATAAAGCAAGGAGCTGGTGAAAATAATACAACCATAAAAAACTCTACTCAGGATTCGCTTGCAACTCCAGTTTTAACATCAGATGTTACAACTACTAATTCAAATACATCAAGTAACTCTAAAAGTGGTCTAACTGGTGTTGATGTTTTTTCAATCAACTTGACATTACATTTCTAGTCAAAAAATAAAGTTCTTAAAACCTCTTACCAAAATGAGAGGTTTTTTTATGCGCAAAATTTCCGTTTCTTTGTCTCATGAATTGGAAATCGTATCTCAAAAGTTATCAATCTTATTTGAAGCTCGAACGTGGCTTGAGCAAAAACACTATTGACAATTATAGCTTTGACATTGAACGACTTCGTACTTTTCTTGACCAAAATGAAATTGAAGTTTCTCCTATAAAAATTACAGAAGAAACGATTCAGCAATTTATATATTCGGTTTCCAAAGAAGTAAATGCACGCAGTCAAGCCCGAATTATTTCTGGACTTAAAAGTTTTTTTAGCTACCTTATTTTTGAAGATTATCGTCAAGATTCTCCCATGGAGCTTATTGAAACCCCCAAAACGGGTCGCAAATTGCCTGATACTTTAGCAATTCAGGATATTGATAATCTCATTGCAGCTATAGATTTGTCAACAAACGAAGGCGAACGCAATCGTGCTATGCTCGAAACGCTTTATGGTTGTGGTCTGCGGGTTTCCGAATTGGTTTCGCTAAAAATATCCGATTTATTTTTTGAAGAAGGATTTCTCAAAATTACCGGAAAAGGAAACAAACAACGCTTTGTGCCAATTGGAGATTTTACGCAAAAGTATATCGAAATTTATAAAGCAACAATTCGATCGCATCTCACTATCGTGAAAGGTCATGAAGATACGTTGTTTTTAAACCGACGTGGAAAGCAGTTGACACGAGCCATGATCTTTACAATTATAAAAGATTTGTCTGTAAAAATAAATTTGAATAAAACCATAAGTCCGCACACTTTTCGACATTCGTTTGCCACCCATTTGCTAGAAAATGGTGCCGATTTGCGATCTATTCAATTGATGTTAGGTCATGAATCTATTACTACTACCGAAATTTATGTGCATTTGGACCGAAAACATTTAACACAAATAATGAACACGTTTCATCCTAGGAAGTAGTTTTTCAGTTTTCAGTCGCAGTTTTCAGTAAGTAGAAGTTATTCAGTATTCGGTTTTAGAAAGAGATTCCTTCATAAACCGTAGTTAATGGTAACGAAATACTAACTGTTTCGATTGTAAAAGTCGACTCTATTTTTTTATATTCCGTGAGTTGCCAACTAGAATCTGCATTTCGCATAAATTTTTCAACCATAACACTTTCAGAATCAATGAGTATGTATTCTTTTAATGATTCTATTTCACGGTACAAGGTAAATTTTCCGCCTTTGTCATAATTTCTAGTTGATTCAGACAAAATTTCTATAATTACTGATGGGTTTTTAACGGTATCAAATTTGTCATCTGTTGTTTCTATTTCGCCACAAATAATACTCAAATCGGGATAGGTGTATAATGAATTTTTTGGGATGTGAATTCGCAAATCACTACCAAAAGGTTCGCAATCTTTACCTTTAAGTTTGTTTCCTAAATCGACAAGTATATTTTTTGAAATTTTATTATGAGGAATTGAAGCACCACTCATAGCAAAGATTTCTCCTTTGTAATATTCGTGTTTGTCAAGAGCTACTCGTTCGGCATCCAAATATTCCTGTTGCGTACAATATTTTAATTCAGCTGCTCCCATTGCTTAATATTTTTAAACAAAGTTATGTATTAAAATCAAACTACAATAAAAAAAATTCCAAATTCCAATACTACATTGGAATTTGGAATTTTTATTTTTGAAATTTCTAAAACTATTTCGCAATATTGACCGCTCTAGTTTCTCTAATTACAGTAACTTTTACTTGTCCTGGGTAAGTCATTTCGGTTTGGATTTTTTGAGAAATTTCAAAAGATAGGCTCGAAGCGTTATCATCGGATACTTTTTCACTTTCTACAATAACACGAAGTTCACGTCCCGCTTGAATGGCATAGGCACTTTTTACACCTTTAAAGCCATAAGCAACTTCTTCGAGATCTTTGAGACGTTGTATATACGAGTCCAAAACTTGTCGTCTTGCGCCCGGTCGCGCTCCAGAAATAGCATCGCAAACCTGAATAATTGGCGACAGTAACGATTTCATTTCAATCTCGTCGTGGTGTGCTCCAATGGCGTTACATACTTCTTCTTTTTCGCCATATTTTTCGGCCCATTGCATTCCTAAAAGTGCGTGTGGCAAATCACTTTCGGCATCTGGAACCTTACCAATATCGTGAAGCAATCCAGCACGTTTGGCTAGTTTTACGTTCAATCCAAGTTCGGCTGCCATTATTCCACAAAGTTTAGAAACTTCTCTTGAGTGTTGTAGTAAATTCTGACCGTAAGATGAGCGGTATTTCATACGACCTACAATTTTTATTAATTCTGGATGCAACCCATGAATGCCAAGATCAATAACGGTACGTTTTCCTATTTCGATAATTTCATCGTCAATTTGTTTGGTAGTTTTGGCAACAACTTCTTCAATTCGAGCAGGATGTATACGTCCGTCCGTTACTAATTTATGTAATGACAAACGTGCAATTTCTCGTCGTACTGGATCAAAACAAGAAAGGATAATGGCTTCTGGCGTATCGTCAACTATAATTTCGACTCCAGTAGCGGCTTCAATGGCACGAATATTTCGACCTTCTCGACCAATAATGCGTCCTTTAACGTCATCAGATTCGATATTAAAAACCGATACACAGTTCTCTACAGCTTCCTCTGTACCAACACGTTGTATGGTATTGATGATGATTTTTTTGGCTTCTTGTTGTGCGGTAAGTTTTGCCTCTTCCATGGTGTCTTGAATGTGTGACATGGCTTGGGTTTTAGCTTCGGCTTTTAATCCTTCAACAAGTTGATTTTTGGCTTCCTCAACAGATAATCCCGAAATAACTTCGAGTTGGTTGAGCTGGCTTTTGTGCATTTTTTCAACTTCTTGGTATTTACGATCTAAAACCTCTGTTTTATTATTGTACTCAAGCGTTTTAGCTTCATAATCATCATTGATTTTTTTAGCTTTTGCTAGTTCGTTAGACACTAACGATTCTTTATCACGAACACGTTTTTCAACTTCAGCCATTTTTTTATCACGACCCAAAATGACCTGTTCATGTTCTGCCTTGAGCTCAATAAATTTTTCTTTTGCTTGCAGCATTTTGTCTTTTTTGACATTTTCTGCTTCAAGATTGGCGTCTTTCAAGATAGAGCTTGCTTCTTTTTTTGCATTTTTTACCAATGCAGAAACGTTATTTTTTTCCATGTATTTTGCAATACCAAATCCGCCACCAATACCTGCTATTCCTGAAATAATTATTGTTAAAATGTCCATAAGTTTATTAAAGTTTGTATATAAAAAAACCTACATTAGGGTATTGAATAAACTCGAGATGACAAGTTTTGAGCTAACTCGATGTTCAAGCTTTCCGCCAAGGCGGACATGCTATAGTAACGATGATTTGCTCATTCTAAATTGTTAGTGTTGAGTTTACCAAATTAAAACTAATGTAGGCAGTATCTTAGTTATTATAAGAACGTATTATTTATCGAGATAGTTAATTAACAAATCGTTAATCTTTTTTATTCTGTCTAGTGTTTCTGTACCGTCGATAGAATTTGTTATTTGTTTTTGTTCTACTTGAGAAGCAAATTGTAAGGCGCACATCGCCAATACATCTTGCTTGTCTCGAACAGCATAATTTTCTTCAAATTGCTTGATCATCGCATCAATTTTCTTGGAAGCACTTCGAAGCCCTTCTTCTTGCGATAAAGCTACCGTTAATGGGTAAACTCTGTCTGCTATTGATATTTTGATTTTAAGCTTATCGTCCATATTTTTAGTCTGCAAGTTGCGCTATGCAGTAATCAATTTCACGAATTAATGAATTTATTTTAAGCTTGGTATCTCTTTTATTTTCATCACTGCCAAGCAAAGATTTTGCAATTTTGAGTGTTTCGTTTTGTTTTTGCAAAACTTCTATTTCGTCCGATTGATTGTTAATAATCATCGATGCATTGCTTAATTCTTTATCTAAATTGGAAATTTTTTGTTCTAAAAAAGCCATTTTTTGCAATAGTTTTTTTAGGCTTTCCTCAAGAGTATCAATAATTTCAGCAATCTCACTCATATAATTTCAAAGCTCTTTACTTATCTCAACAAAGTTACTATTACTATTGAATTAAAACCAATATTTTCTAAATTATTTTTTTTCTAAATTAAAATATATTTCAAAATGCTATTATTCAGTAACTTAAACGAATATTAAATTGTGTTAAAATAATTTCTTTTTTATTATTTTTGCCAAAATTAATTTCATGAAAATCCTTCTTCTTTTACTGGCATCTACCAGTATTTTGTTTGCTCAAAACATTCATCCAACAGATTATTTTAGATCACCACTAGATATTCCGATGCAATTATCAGGAAATTTTGGCGAATTGCGTCCCAACCATTTTCATGCTGGGTTTGATCTTAAAACCAATAAAATGGAAGGGCTCAATGTTTATGCTGTTGCCGATGGTTATATTTCGAGAGTAAAAATTTCTACATCAGGATATGGAAAGTGTGTTTATATAACGCATCCAAACGGATATGTCTCTGTTTATGGTCATTTGCAAAAAGCGGTTGGAGAAATCCAAAGCACCATTATTACAGAACAATATAATGCCAAAGAATACGAAGTTGAGTTTTTTCCGAAAGCATCTGATTTGCCTGTTAAAAAAGGAGAAATCATTGGACTTTCTGGTAATACAGGCGGTTCTGAAGGACCACATTTGCATTTTGAAATCCGAAATTCGTTTACCGAAAAAGTGATTAATCCAATGTATTTTGGATTTAATTTGAAAGATACAAAAGCACCGAATGTTGGCGGGTTATTTGTTTATCCGATTGATGAAAATTCTGTAATTAATGAATCCAAAAGACCAGTTATTCTTGGACTTACTTTACAAAAGGACGGCACGTATGTGTCTGATAGAGTTGCTGCTACTGGCAAAATTGGTTTTGGTGTCAACTCCTTCGATACGGATGATATATCGTTTAATAATAATGGTGTTTTTAGGACTCAATTATTGTCTAATGGTAAACTTGTTTTTGGTTACCAGTTTGACGAAATGGATTTTAATGAGGCTCGTGCAATAAATGCTTTTGTTGATTATCCTAGATATAAATCTTCGAAACAACGAGTACAAAAATTATTTATGAAATATCCTTATGAATGGAGTAATGCTTATAAAAATGAAGATAACGGAATTTTTGATGTTCAGGATAATTTCGACCAAACCCAACTTTTGGAAGTTTCAGATTTTAATAATAATAAAACCATAATAACTATTCCAATCGAATATTCGGCAAAGCCTTCGTTAATTTCATCAGACATAAAAAAAACCAAATATTATATAAAAGCCAAAAATGATGCGAGTTTCGAAAAAGAAAATGGATCGGCATTTTTTCCTTCGGGCACATTTTATGATGATTTTTTTATGAATTTTGATGTAAAAAATAATGCTGTCTTTGTTCACGATGATACTGTTGCCGTAAGGTCTAATTTCACAATAGCCATTGAAGATAAAACTACTACTGCTGACGCAAAAAAGAAAATGTTCATTGCTCTAGTTCAAGGCAAAAAGATGCAATATATTTCGACTAAGCTAAACGGAAATGTTTTTTCATGTCGCACCAAAAGTTTGGGACAATTTGTTTTAGCCAAAGATATTACCAAACCAAAAATTACGATTCCAAAAGCAAATCAAGGAAAAGTAGGAACTAATAAAACCATTGATTTTTATATATCTGACGATTTATCTGGTATTAATAATTATAACGGATATCTTAACGGAAAATGGATTTTGTTCGAATATGAACCTAAACTTAAAAAAATCACATACGTTATGAACCAAAACGACGTTATAGTTGGCGAAAACGTTTTGAAAGTTTCTGTTTCAGATAATGTTGGAAATTCTACTATATTTGAAACTAAATTTTTTAAAAAATAAATAAACCACATTTGAAAGCGAAAATAAGTTTCTATATTTTTATCCTTTTGTTATCCGGCTTTTTTTCTTTTGCACAAACAGCAAGAGTAAAAGGTATTATTCTTGACGAAAACAGCAATCCAGTAGATGATGTAAATGTAAGTTCAGCTTTCAAAAACACAAAGACAGATGCGACAGGTTTTTACGAATTAACAATTCCGGCCAACCGAAAAGTAAGTTTGGTTTTTACTCACGTTTCTTTGAAAAGTGCCACAATTAGCGTCGAGTTGAAACCCAATGAAGACTATGAACTAAACGTTGTTTTGAATGACAAAGCCGAACAAATGGGCGAAGTTATTGTTATTGGTAACAACCGAAAACGTATTCAGGGCATTACATCCATCGAGCCAGAAGTGATAAGAAAAATTCCGGGAGCCAATGCCGGAATCGAAAATATCATCAAAACACTTCCTGGCGTAAACTCTAATAACGAATTGAGTACTCAATATTCGGTTCGCGGTGGAAATTATGACGAAAATCTGGTCTATGTAAATGACATCGAAGTCTATCGACCTTTTTTGGTTAGATCAGGACAACAAGAAGGTTTGAGTTTTACCAATACCGATTTGGTTCAGAATGTCGATTTTTCGGCTGGAGGTTTTCAGGCAAAATATGGCGATAAACTTTCGTCGGTTTTAGATATAACCTATCGTCGACCAAGCAAGTTTGGTGTTGCAGCAGAAGCCAGTTTTCTTGGCGGAAGTGTTGCTGTAGATGCGGTTTCCAAAAACCAGAAATGGTCTTCTATAACTGGTGTTCGTTATCGTGACAACAGTCTTTTGGTAAACAGCCAAGAAACGCAAAGTAATTTCAAACCTACATTTGCAGATGTACAAACCAACTTAACTTTTACACCTTCAATAAAATGGCAATGGAATTTTTTGGGTAATATCTCGCAAAACAAATACAACTATGAACCGCTTTCGCGCCAAACAAATTTTGGAACCATTGATGAACCAATTGCACTTGTTGTAGATTATAACGGACAAGAAAAAGACAACTACACGACCTATTTTGGAGCTTTAAAATCAACTTTCAAAGTCAACGAAGACTTTACGTTGAAGTTTATAGGATCGGCATATCATACTGTCGAGCAAGAGTATTTTGACATTTTTGCATCTTATCTTCTTGGCGAAGTTGATAGCAATTTGGGATCAGAAACCTTTGGCGATGTAAAGTTTGCTCGAGCAATTGGCACACAACTCAATCATGCTCGTAATGATCTTGATGCTTTTATAGTAAATACTGAAGTTAAAGGAAATCATGCCATTAAAGACCATCAAGTAGAATGGGGTTTCAAATATACTCGCGAAGATATTAAAGACCGAATAGTAGAATGGGAAGTGATCGATTCGGCAGGATTTTCGATCAATCCTCCAAAAGTTACACCCGCAAACGACCAACCTTATAATCCTTATGTTGGGCCGCTTTTGCCTTATCAAAGTGTGCGTGCCAAAAACTTTGCTACAATCAATAGATTATCAGCTTATGCACAGTGGAGTTTTAAAAACAAATTGGGTAACAATGATGTTTGGTACAATGCAGGAATTCGGGCGCAACAATGGCAGGTTACTGGTCAAAATATTGAAGGCAAAGCACAAACAATTTTAACACCAAGAGCGCAAGTTGCTATAAAACCCGATTGGGATCGCGATATGGTTTTTCGATTTTCCACAGGATTGTATTATCAGCCGCCATTTTACAGAGAATTACGCGACCAACAAGGCGTTGTACAACCCAATGTAAAAGCACAAAAATCGATACATTTTGTAATTAGCAACGACTATAGTTTTAAGTTGTGGCAACGACCATTTAAGTTGGTTACTGAAGCCTATTATAAAACCATGACCGATATCAATCCGTATACACTTGAAAATGTGCGTATTAGATATGAAGCCGATAATAACGCAGTGGCTTTTGCACAAGGATTAGATGTACGATTGAACGGCGAGTTTGTTCCTGGAACCGAATCTTGGTTTAGTTTTGGATATCTAAAAACCAAAGAAAATATTGATAATCGAGGCGATATTCCTCGTCCTACAGATCAACGGTTAAAGTTCGGAATCTTGTTTCAGGATTACATGCCGAATATTCCAAATGTAAAATTATATTTGAATTTAGTTTATAATACAGGACTTCCTGGAGGCTCGCCATCGTATGCCAATCCGTATGATTTTCAGCGACGTTTGAGAGATTACCGTCGTGCTGATGCTGGTTTTTCTTATGTTTTTACAGATAATAATAAAAAACGTCCCCAAGGACATTGGCTCAAAAAGTATAAAGATTTATCGGCAGGATTTGAGATTTTTAACCTTTTTAATAATCAAAACACTATTACTAACACTTGGGTTCGAGATGTATATACCAAACGCCAATACGGCATCCCAAACTATTTGACCAACCGTGTTTTTAACCTTAAAGTTTCAGTTCGGTTCTAGAATTTGTATATTTGAATTTTAAATTTAAAAAAAACATGAAAAATCTCCAAATACTTTTAGCGTCGATAATTGTTATACTAATATCTAGTTGCGGTAACGAAGTAAAAAAACCAAAAGTTTCTTACGATAAAGATGCAAAAGTAAAAGCCAAAGTAGACACTACACAAATTAAAGTTGCCGATTTGCCCATAAATTTTGAAGGAACCGATTATTTAATACATCCAATTGGCGATCTCAATACATATGATGGCGGTTCCAAATACGAAAGCGGTTCAAGAGGCGAATATCAAGGTAATTTTAAAGTGTCAAATTATAATGATTTTCAGATTACGGGATATCTTCGAGATTTAGAATTTCAGAAAATAGGTACCGATTCAGTTCGTTCATTAACCATGAAACCAGTAATGATTGAGTCTGCAACTTATTTGAAAAGCCTTGCAGACAAATCGGGGCAACAAGTAATTTTGTATACTTTATCAGATACCGATTCGAACAACGATCTTAAACTGGACGAAAACGATATTAAAGCCTTATACATCAGTACCATTTCTGGAGATAAATTTACCAAATTATCTAGCGATTCAAGAGAATTACTAGATTGGAATATTATCGAATCTAAAAGCTTGTTATACTTCCGAACTGTAGAAGACACCAACAAAAACGGAAAGTTCGACAAGAACGATACATTACACTATCATTTTATGCCGTTGACTGGAAAAGAGTGGAAGGTTGAGGAATATAATCCTATTTAAGAAATTTTCTTTAAAGATAATTTTTTTATGGTTCTCGAAATAAAGATAGAACCTACAATTCCGGGTAAACTCCATGCAAAAATAGGCGGAAAAAAAGTGTTGTTTACTACAATAAAAGCGGTTAATGCTGCGATATAAGCTCCAGTCATTCGACCAATATGATTTTTGAGCCAGAATAATTTGTCTATATTTCTATTTACATAAATTACATAATCTTTATAGCATAAAACTAAGCTTGTTATTCCAAAAAGAATCAATACAAATCCAAAATTATTAGCTTTTACAATGTTTAAAATTCCTAAATACAAAAAAGCTACGCTGGCTAAAAGCATAAAAAATGTAATTGAGTAATCTATAATTTGAGGTTTTTGACCTTTAAGTATTTCTTTTAAATACAGCATTCGATTGCCACTAATTGTTAGATAAATTGTAAATACTCCAACAATAAATAAGAAAACATTCGTATTAATATAAGATAATGCAAAAGCTGAAAATCCTGTTGAAACCATTGCAATCGAGAATATTTTGCCCAATAGTTTATGAATTTTATTCCCTTTTTTTCGAATCAAAACAAAGGTTCCCATAATCAATCCAATAGAACCAGCAATAATATGAAGCAGTAAAATAATTTTGAATAACATATCTATAAATTTAATGGTTGTGTAAATTTATATAAATTTACACAACCATTAATTTTTATTTTACCGAAATATTGCTTCTTACCTCTGAATTGTAAACTTTACTCAAAACTCTGCATCGCAACCAAATTAGCATAAGTTGCATTTAATGCCATTAATTCATTATGATTGCCTTGTTCTACAATACGCCCTTTTTTCATGACGATGATTTTATCTGCTTTTTGAATTGTAGATAAACGATGCGCAATTACAATCGAAGTTCGGTTTTGCATCATATTTTCAAGTGCTACTTGCACAAACTTTTCACTTTCAGTATCTAGAGCTGACGTGGCTTCATCCAGAATCATTATTGGGGGATTTTTCAAAACCGCACGAGCAATATTCAATCGTTGTTTTTGTCCGCCAGAAAGTTTATTTCCCGCATCACCAATGTTGGTATTAATTCCGTCAGGCAAATCGATAACAAACTCATAAGCATTAGCAATCTTCAAGGCTGCCATCACTTCTTCATCGGTAGCATCAAGTTTTCCGATAAGAATGTTATTTTTTATAGTATCATTAAAAAGTATTGAATCTTGCGTAACCAAACCAAGAAGACTTCGCAACGATTGTAAATTCATATCTTTAATTTCAACACCGTCAATGGCAATCGAACCTTCGTTAACATCATAAAAACGTGTGAGTAAATTGGCAATGGTACTTTTTCCCGAACCCGATTGTCCCACCAAAGCCACTGTTTGTCCTTTTTTTACTTCAATAGAAAAATCTTTCAAAACATTCTCGTCTTCGTAGCGGAAGTTGATGTTTTTGATTTCGAGTGTATCATCAAAAGTTGTTTTTATAACGGCATTTTCTTTGGAAGTAATTTCGTTATCGACTTCCAGAATATCAAAAACACGCTCGGCAGCAGCCAAACCACTTTTTACGGCATAAGTTGCTTTGGATATTGCTTTTGCAGGTGTTAGTATGTTGTATGCCAATCCCATATAGGCTAGAAAAACGGCTCCATCAAGGGTTTTATCTATCAAAACCATACTTCCTCCATACCAAAGCAAAACAGCAATTGTGATGATTCCCATGAACTCACTTAGAGGAGAAGCCAAGTTGTTTTTGCCACCTATTTTATTAGATAATTTAAGTAAACGTGTGGTCGATCCTTCAAATCTTTTTATAAAACTTTTTTCGGCGTTATAACTTTTTACGACTTTCAATCCCGATAAACTTTCTTCAACTAATGATATCAAAAAACCACCCTCGTATTGTGCTTCTAGCGATTGCGCTTTGAGGTTTTTTCCAATTCGAGAAATTAATAATCCTGCTAGCGGAATAAATATAAATACGAAAAGTGTTAACTTAAAACTTATCATGAACATCCCAACAATTGAGAAAACAATGGTCATAGGTTCTTTGATAATCAATTCTAAAATCGAGAAAAAAGAGTTTTGAACTTCGCCAATATCGCCCAACATACGAGCCATGACATCGCCTTTTCTTTTTTCAGAATAAAATGAAATAGGAAGTTCTATAATTTTTTTGTACATCACTTTTCTTAAATCCTTCAAAACACCATTTCGAAGATGCATGATATGATAGGAAGCAAAATAATTGAAAATATTTTTGAAGAAAAAAGTAAAAATAACTAAACTAATTACTAGTAATAGCGCAACTTGCGAGTCATTTCCTTTTGTAAGCATCGTAATTTTGTAATACAATAAATCTTGAAGATAAGACACCAAATGAAAAACATCTGTATAAACAGGAGCCGTTTCTATTTTTTTGGCTTTATCGAACAAGACATTCATCATCGGTATTAATGTAATGAAAGACAATGTACTGAAAAGCGCATACATCACATTATAAAAAACATTCCAAATCACATGCGACTTATACGGAATTACATACGGAAATATTTTGCGTAAAATTTTATTCATTAGTTCAATTGCATCGCAGCAATTATATTCTTGATTTTCAAATCCAGTTCGGTTTTCACTTTATTGGCAAAAGTAGTATTTTCTATCGGTGCGTTCACGCTAAAGTAAAACTTAATTTTTGGCTCTGTTCCGCTTGGTCGTGCGCAAATTTTACTGCCATCTTCCAGATAATAAATCAATACGTTCGATTTTGGTATTGTTATGGTTTCAATTTCATTCGAAATCATATTTCGTGCCGTTGCGTTTTCATAATCTTCAATACAAACTACGCGTTGGTTATTAATTTCTGAAACAGGATTTTCACGCAAGTCGACCATCATTTGGTTAATTTCTTGCAAACCCGAAATTCCTTTTTTGGTTAACGAAATCAAATGTTCTTTATAAAAACCATGATCTACATATAAATTTAATAATTCCTGATATAACGAACTGCCAGCAGCTTTGGCTTGAGCGGCAATTTCGCAAACTAGCAATGTTGCTCCAACGGCATCTTTATCGCGAACGGCATCGCCAACCATAAACCCAAAACTTTCCTCGCCACCACCAATAAATTCTTGATCAGGAAAATCTTTAATAAATTTGGCAATCCACTTAAAGCCTGTTAGTCCAATTTTACATTCGACATCATACGCCGAAGCCAGTTCTTGCATCATTGGAGTAGAAACGATTGTAGAACCAATAAACTGCTTGCCGTTAATTTTTCCAGCGCGTTTCCATTGTTCTAATAAAAAAGCAGTCATGATAATCATGGTTTGATTACCGTTTAGCAACATCATTTTGCCTGACAAGTCTCTAACTGCAACACCCAATCTGTCTGAATCTGGGTCGGTTCCAACTACAATATCAGCATTGGTTTTTTCGGCAAGTACCATAGCCATTTCCAAGGCTTCGGATTCTTCTGGATTTGGAGATTTTACTGTTGGGAAATTTCCGTCAGGAACCGCTTGTTCAGCAACAATATGCACGTTTTTATAACCTGCTTTTTCCAAAACTTCTGGAATCGATTTTATAGAAGTGCCATGCAACGACGTGTATACAATTTTCAAGTTGTCTTTTGCCGAAGCGTCAGTATCAAAACTACAATTCTCGATTGTTGATTTCACAAAAGCCGCATCAACATCATTGTCAATATATTGAATTAAGTTTTCGTTTGCTTCAAACTTAATTTCGTCATATTTCAAAGCTTCTATTAATGCAATAATTTCGCCATCTTGCGGCGGCACCAATTGTCCACCATCTTGCCAATAAACCTTGAAGCCATTGTATTCTGGCGGATTGTGCGATGCCGTCAATACAATTCCGGCATGACACTTCAAATGCCTAACCGTAAACGACAATTCAGGCGTAGTTCTCATTTCCGAAAACAGATAAACCTGAATTCCGTTTGCCGAAAAAACATCAGCCACAACCTTTGCCAGCGTATCGCTATTATGGCGACAATCATAAGCAATGGCTACTTTAAGATGCTCGTTCGGAAATGATTTTTTGAGATAATCACTCAAACCTTGCGTATTTTTGCCCAGCGAATATTTATTGATTCTATTGGTGCCAACGCCCATAATACCGCGCATTCCGCCCGTACCAAATTCCAGATTTTTATAAAAACTTTCTTCTAAATTTTTTGGCGACGAGGTCATCATTTCATTGATTTCGTCATGAGTTTGTTGGTCAAAAATTGGCGTTAGCCATTCGTTAACTTTGTCTAAAATAGTTTGTTCTATTTGCATTTTATTATTTTTTTGGAGCTATTTCCCGCTTTTCGTTTCAATCTTTTTTAAAATGTAACACTTCGACAAGCTCAGTGTGACATTTTAAAAAAGGATTTCCACTGCAATCGGGGCTAGGCTTATCGTAATTATTTGTCATTCTGTAAGAATCAGTAACCAATTTTAGTTCTCTCTTTGGTTTCTTCCGTTTTATTTTCTTTATCAACTAGATAATTCAAAGTCGTATAGATATCTGGGAATTGACTTTCAATTTCATTTATTCTTTTTTGTAATTCCGAATAATTTAAAGCAAATTGCCTAATTGTTACAAAAGTCCTCATTATAGAAATATTTATTTCGATCGCTTTATCACTTTTCAAGACACTTGAAAGCATTGCAATTCCTTGTTCTGTGAAGGTAAAAGGAAAAGCACCACCAAATTTGCTTTTTGAGGGTATCACATTTTGTGATACCAAGTTTTGAATTTCACTTTCATTTAATTCAAACATAAAATCTTCAGGAAATCTTTTAGAATTCCTTTTTATAGCTTGTTTTAAAATTCTAGTTTCAGTTCCGTAAAGCAATGCCAAATCAAAGTCTAGCATTACTTTACAACCACGGATTTCGTATATTTTATTTTGAATAACCTCTATTTCCATATGATTACATTTTTTAAGGTCACGATTTGCGACCTTAAAAATTATATCTATAAATTAATTTCGTCAGCAATTTTATACCGTTCTTCATTATTTTTGGTTCGTAAAATTATTTCGCCAAGAAAACCTGCCAAAAACAATTGAGTTCCAATAATCATCGTCGTTAAAGCGATATAAAACAAAGGGTTGCTCGTTACCAAAACCGTATCGAAACCTGAATATAATTTTATCAATTTTATAACAATAATAAATCCTGTTGCCATAAAACCTATTACAAACATCAACAATCCAAAAGCACCAAACAAGTGCATCGGGCGTTTGCCATAACGAGACAAAAACCAAATCGTAATCAAATCCAAGAAGCCATTGATAAATCGATTCATTCCAAACTTTGACTCGCCATATTTTCTAGCTTGATGCACCACCACTTTTTCGCCAATGTTGCCAAAACCTGCATTTTTAGCCAAAACAGGTATATATCGATGCATTTCGCCCGAAACTTCGATGTTTTTGATGACTACATTTTTGTAGGCTTTCAATCCGCAATTGAAGTCGTTAAGATGCACGCCTGAAGTTTGTCGTGCTGCCCAATTAAACAATTTTGAAGGCCAGTTTTTGGTAACAACGGCATCGTATCGTTTCTTTTTCCATCCCGAAACCAAGTCGAAATTCTGATTCAAAATCATTTCGTATAATCCTGGAATTTCTTCTGGGCTGTCCTGCAAGTCGGCATCCATAGTAATAATGACATCGCCTTGCGCTTTTGCAAAACCAGCATGAAGTGCTTGCGATTTTCCAAAATTTCTAAGAAAACGAATTCCTTTTACGTTCGAATTTTCTTTGGAAATAGCTTCAATAGTTTGCCATGAATTGTCGGTGCTACCGTCGTCTATAAAAAGTATTTCGTACGAATACTTATTTACATTCATGACTTTAGTAATCCATGAGTGCAACTCTGGTAACGATTCGTGTTCGTTTAATAATGGGATAACGATAGATAAATTCACTAGACGTTTTCTGGAGTTTTTGTTTTGAAAATGGCAGCAAGAATTAGACCTATCAGACAATTAAATCCAATACTAAAAACAGAACCTTTTAATTGCTCAAAAACAGAATAGGTATCTTTTGTTGCCAATTCTTTTAGTGCTTTATTTGTTTCAGAAGCCGGTGCGCCCATTTTTTGCATTATATCTTTGGTAAAATTAAGTATCAATTCATTTAAAGTTTCTTTTGCACTTGGATCGATAAAATTGAATAAAATAATATTAAAAATTACAGAAATTAAAATCCCAATAACGCTGTAAATGAGATAGGTTGTGAATGCTTCTTTAAAAGTCAAGTTTCCTTTTAATTCTTTTTTTGTTTTTGACAACATTACAAGACTTAAAGTTATAGAAATAGCCAAAATAGTAATTCCTACCCACCATTTTATCATCAAACTCAAATCAATGCTGTATATAATTGTTATGATGAGAATAGACACTATCCCAGATATCACGCCATATGTAATTCCGTTTTTCTTAATAATTTCATTCATTGTTTGTTGCTTTTAAATTATTTGCAAATATACTAAATATACATTATCTTTAATTAGTTAATTAAATTCAAAAAAAGTTGTAATTTTTAGTAGATTATTAAAATATAAATGTACTTTTGCACACTGAAAATTAAATACAAATAATAAAAGTTGTAGCGAGTTGATACCTTTATAATGTAAAGCATCAAAACAAACTACTTCAAATCAAATAAAAAGATTTATAATGAAAAAAGGAATTCACCCAGAAAATTACAGATTAGTTGCATTTAAGGACATGTCAAATGAAGACATTTTTATTACTAAATCTACTGCAGAAACAAGAGAAACAATTACACATGAAGGTGTTGAATATCCAGTTGTAAAAATGGAGATTTCTAGAACTTCTCACCCTTTTTACACAGGTAAATCTAAACTTATTGATACAGCAGGACGTATTGACAAGTTCAAAACTAAATATGCTAAACATACTAAATAACATTTATTGTGTTCAATTTATACAAAAACCTCTCTATTCGAGAGGTTTTTTATTTATAATAATTTGTACATTTGAAAAAAATAATAACAGTTTCAATTTTTAATTTCATTTGTGAAACCTGAAACCTGAAACCTGAAACCTGAAACCTGAAATGAACTACATACTTTTTGATGGACCCATTCGCAATGCACTTTTGCCTTTTACTTTCACTCGTCCAGTTGCAGATATTAGAATAGGAATATTAACCATTCGTGAAAAATGGGAAAAATATCTGGGTTCTACAACCACCACTTTGACTGAAGAATATTTATCAGAAAAATATCCGATGGTCGAAATGGAAGAAAACGTAATGATAAATGCTTCGTTTTTACCTAATGATATTTTATCCGAAATGGTCTCAAATCTTGAAGTCAATCAAGCCATTTTTAAAGATGATGAAATTATTGCTTTTTACACCACCGAAAATCAAGAAGAAGTCGATTTTAACACTTATGAAATTTTGGAATACAACGAAGATTGTTTAACAGTTGAGCATACTTGGGATATTTTCTCGAAAAACGATACTGCTATTCGTGAAGATTTCGAGCTTTTAACCTATGATAGAAAATCGCAAACCATTCCGAAATCTGTAAATGCAATTTCTCCTGAAAATATTTTTATTGAAGAAGGTGCTAAATTAGAGTTTGTCACATTAAATGCTTCAGCTGGACCAATATATATAGGAGCAAATTCTGAAATTATGGAAGGCGCAGTAATTCGTGGCCCATTTGCTTTATGCGAATTCGGTAAAGTCAAAATCGGAGCAAAAGTATATGGAGCAACTACAGTTGGTCCTTATTCTACAATTGGTGGTGAGGTAAAAAACTCTGTTCTTTTTGGGTATTCCAGTAAAGGTCACGATGGTTTTCTTGGCGATTCTGTTCTAGGCGAATGGTGCAATATTGGAGCAGACAGCAATAATTCTAATCTAAAAAACAATTACGAAGAGGTCAAATTATGGAGTTATGAAACCGAAAATTTTGCGAAAACTGGATTACAATTTTGTGGATTAATGATGGGCGATCATAGCAAATGCGGTATTAACACAATGTTTAATACTGGAACTGTTGTAGGCGTTTCGACAAATATTTTCGGTCCTGGATTTCCTAGAAATTTTGTTCCTAGTTTTTCTTGGGGCGGCGCATCGGGTTTTACAACATACATTACCAAAAAAGCATTTGAAACTGCAAGAATTGTTATGGCAAGACGCAATGTTGAGTTTGACGAAATTGAAGCAAGAATTCTAGAAAATGTTTTTGAATTAACTAAAAAATGGCGCAAAGATTAGTTACTTTATTTTTATTATCGATTATTGCATTGTTAGTATTTACTTTTATTTCATTTTTTAAATTAGCAAAAAGAAATTACAAAAACAAATGGCTATATTCCATTGGTTCAATTTTTTCATTTTTTGGAATTTTATTTTTTGTCGTTTGTTCAGTAGATCTAATTAGATTATTATTCTTTTTTGGAAGTAATCCAAATTCACAAATTGAATCTTTTTTTGGAATTTTTTTAGCGTTTTTTCTAAATTATAAATTCTATAAATATCTTATAAAAAAATGGGAATCTAATGACATTTCGCAAAATGAGATAAAAAATATAGGAAAAAACACAGAATACTAAAGTGGAACAATACAAAATATCCGATAATTTATATATCACACTATATAAATTATCGGAT
>JAYVHB010000008.1:0-2709 GCA_043771555.1 Flavobacterium sp.
CATTAAAGCCGATTTTACTTTGGCTTCGCAACTTCCACAGGTCATTCCTGCAAGATTATATTGGTGTGTCATTTTTTTTTATTTCTTTAAATCAAAAAAAGTATAATACAAATTCAAATAAAACCCGTTGGGTGCCGAGCGTATCATTGAACTCACAAGTTCTTGTCTGTAAGCCAAATCTAATCTCGCCTGACTATTAAAAATGAATTGAATGGCAGGTACAATATCTAAATATGATTTACCGTTTTGGTTAATGGTTTGCCCTACAAATTCTACCATCAGGTTAATGTTAGTTTGCTTAAAACTGGTGTATTTTTTTGGATACATTAATTTTCCAAAAGACAGTGTGTAATTTGAAGCACTATTCCCTTGCGTTGTTGGAAAGTGATAATTAGGCTTGTTGTCTAACGCTTTCTCAAAACTAACTGACGAACTTATTGCCAATTTATTAATTAGTTTAGTGGCAATGATTCCAGTTTCAAAACCCGTATTGTGCCCTACAATCTCTATTTGTTCTTGGTGTATATCGGCTCTATTGAAACTATATCTGCCATAGGCTGCTAAACGAAAATGACTGTTCAAATCGTCTTCAGAAAAAAACCGATATTTTGCCATAAAACCGCCGCCTTCTGCATACAATGCATTAGTTCTTGTGCTAATAAAAGCCGAACCTCTAATCATTAAATTTTTATTAATTCCATAAGTTACTTCGGGCATTAAATGATAATTGTAGCCAGATTCAAATTTTTCTTTGAACGCTGATTGCATTACATTAACAGCCAATGAATTTGCAGGAACATTACTAGCAGGATCGGTTACTACAAATAATTCTTGTGCAGAAATGGTTTGACAACTTACTACAAATATTAAAAAAATGATTTTAAGCATTAGTTCACAAATTTTATATGATAATCGTCTTCATTATTTGCCAAATATGTCTCTGTATTTTTATAGATTTTGCTAAGTTTCTTAAATTCTTTAGTGGTTACAAATCCTTTGTCTAAAACCTGAAATTTAATTTCGTTTGTTTTCGAATCGTTTGTATTAATTTTAATATAATTTGCTCCAGCCGTAGTTTCAGGTTTGGCGGTTACAAGAAGTGTGCCTACAAAAAAACCTGCTTTTTCAACCTTTTCTTTAAATATTTTTGGTGTTAAATTGTTGTTTTCGTTTAAGGTTACCGTAAACGTGTTGGTATTTAAGTCGATATCAACGTTTACCACTTCGGGTAATGTTTTTAGTTGTTTATTGATGGCATTAGAACACATAGAACACGTCAAGCCAGTGGCTCTAATTTCTGCTTTTACAATTTGTGCATTACTTTTATGTGAAAACATCAAAACTATTGATGCTATCATTATATATACTTTTTTCATTTTATAATTTTATTAATTTCATTATTTCTTCTTCTGATGGATTTTTTGCAACTAGAATGCCATCGCTGTTAAACAAAAATTTAGATGGTAACTCCTCAACACCAAATTTTAAGGCTGTATTTGCATCAAAACCTTTCGGGTCAATTAATTGCGTGAATTTTATTTTGTCTTTTTCGATTGCTTTTAGCCATTTTGATTTATCAGTATCTAATGAAATTCCAATAATTTCAATTTCATTTTTATCGATAGTATTAAAAAGTTTTACCAACTTTTTGTTTCCTAAACGGCAAGGTGCGCACCACGATGCCCAAAAATCTACAAGCACAAATTTGCCTTTTAATGCAGTTATATTAACTTCATTATTGGTATTGCTTTTTAGTTTAATTGATGGCATTGCATCGCCAATTTTTATTTGAGCATTAGCAGCAATTGAAAAAATGATGCATAGTATGGCAAAATATTTTACTTGTTTTTTCATTTTTGTGTATTTATCATAAAACTAAGCCCAATGTTACCATTAGGCTTAGTTTGGAAAGCATTACATTTTTATCACAACTCCATTTGGTTTTTTACCAACTGCAATAGTTTTAGTAACTGTATGATTTGTAACATTTACGACTGAAACTGTATTTGCGGTTTGATTGGTTACATAGGCTGTATTTCCGTCCATAGTAAACGAAATAGCGTGTGCACCACCAGCAGTATTGAATGCTCCGCCGTGCATCCACATACTCATTGCAGTATCGTAAGTCCAATAATGTACTTTTCCTGCCATTGGATCAGAAACCCAAAGTTCATTTTTTGCACCATTGTGCGATGCAATACCTGGCATAAATCCGAGTGCGATAGTTTCTGTAACTGCATTTGTGGCAACATCAATAACTGATATAGATTGACCATCTTCATTATCTACATACATTTTATTATTGCTACCTGTCCAAGCACCAACTGGGTTTAAGCCAACTGGAATAGTTGCAACAATTGATTTTGATGCTACATTGATTACCATTACATTGTTATCGTCTCCGTTACAAACGTATGCTTTTGTACCATCTGATGAAAAAGTTACTTCGGCAGACATCATTCCAGTATTGATAGTGTTTTTTAAAGCGTATGTTGTTGCATCATAAACCAATACTTTACTGTTCATTGCATCCATTTGCGGTGCCCAAATTTCGGTTCCGTTTGGCGAATAAATCGTATTGTGGTTCATTTTTGGCAAACTTAAATTTTTAAGAATTGCGCCATTAGTAGCATCAATAACTACCAATTTGCCTGTCATACCTGCTGTGTTTAAACCAGAATGTCCTGCGCTTAAATCCATCATAGGTAC
>JAYVHB010000009.1:0-2252 GCA_043771555.1 Flavobacterium sp.
ACCACCAACGGTATTGTTATACGACCAATTGTAGCCTCCGTTTGTTTCTTGGTACCATCCTTGTGGCAAAAATGCTACTTCAAAATTTTGATTTATAGCAGCGATAGTCGAAATTGTATTAGTCACTATTAGGGTGTCGGTAGATGATACTCCGCTAGCATTGGTTACCGTTAGCGTTACTAAATGATTTCCTACAGTATTGAAACTAACCTGAGGATTACGAATTGACGAAGTGCTTATATTTCCGTCCTGAAAAGTCCAAGCCCAAGTTGCATTGGTATGATTGAGCATAGAATAATCGTCAAAATAAAAAATGCCATTGCATAAATTTGCAGTAAGTTTATCGACCATTATTTTTGCTACTGGTCGAGCTGGGGCTTCGTATAATTTGCTTTCCCAAATACCTTTTCCTAAACTTGCTATTCTTATTTTTCCGTCACGATAAAAAGGTCTTATTCCTATTGTTCCTATTGCAGTTGGTAAATTTGCATTATCAACAGCCCAGTTAGTCATTGCATTGTTTTTGTAATAAACAGTTGTATTTGTAGCTATATAAACACCACCGTTAGTTCCGCCAATAGTAGTGATGGCTTGAATATTTTGAGCATCAAGTTCTACAGATGTTTGATTGACCCAAGTTGAACCACCGTTTATGGATTTAAAAACGGTATTACCGTCGGTTCCTCTTGGATAAGCCAACCAAATTATTTGATCATTTTCTGGATCTATGCTAATAATAGCTAATTTATTATTAATTGGGAGTGTTACAATAGAATTTGTAACCCAGTCGTTGTTTGTTTTTACGATATAACCATTTCCAGATCTATTTCTTGATGGCCACACAACAATGTACATTGTATTTGTGTTTTGTCTCGAAATTTCAATTCCTAAAACCTCGTGGGTATTTACATTTGTGGTGTAAACTGCATTAAAACTAGCACCGCCATCGGTACTTTTAAAAAGTTTATTTTTATAACCTTTGTACATATAATTATAACAACTTGGGTGGAACTCTACCTCTGACGATTCTGCAAACCAAGCACTTTCGTTTAATGATTCACCATTTGCATATACTTCAAACGGAGCCGTAAGTACAGGACCTGTTATGGTTTGAGGCAAAATTCGACTTCCTAAATAAGAGGAATAAATTCTTGATTGACTGCTAGGACTTACATATCCAGATGCTGGTTCTCCTTGTATTAAATTTAAAAAATCTCCTTCAGGGAAACCTTCTGCATAGGCATCTACGCCATTATGAAAAGTGCCACCAACTAAAATATCTCTGTTCCAGCCAGAACCAAATCC
The DNA here is from genome assembly GCA_043771555.1 of Flavobacterium sp. Lineage (GTDB taxonomy): Bacteria > Bacteroidota > Bacteroidia > Flavobacteriales > Flavobacteriaceae > Flavobacterium. The sequence goes on from JAYVHB010000009.1 coordinate 1,306, forward strand.
CCAAAAATCTACAGCACGAACGCCATCCATTTTAAATTCGGGTTGTGTAGCAAACATATCATTAGACTTAAAAATACCACCATCTGTAGTTGCCCAGTATTCGTTTCCAAAAGCTCTATAGTCTTGCTGATCTACATGCATTAAATTATAAGCTTGGCAAGGATAGTTGTATTTACATTGAAAAGATTGTCCGCCGTCGCTAGATCGCCACATACCAATTCCGCCTACTAATATTTCGTCGGCATTGGTATTAGACGCCATTAATGCACAATTATTAAAACCTTGATTGAAGCTAGAACTGTTGGTTACTGCCGATGAAGAAATTAAATTTGGATGTGTATTTTCGGTGTAAGGTGCCCCATCAAAACCCATTGTATTCGTCCACGAAACTCCTCCGTCATTACTGCGATAAATACCTATAAAACCGTTGTCTCCTGGCTTAGAATCACCAATTAAAAAAGCATAAACTCGGTTACTATCTGCTGCCGAAACTGCAATTCTAGCTCCTTCGACTGTTCTGCTTGCATTTGTAGAAGTGAACCAACCTGTGGTTTGAGGTGTCCAAGTAACACCAACATCTGTAGAAGTTAGAAACTGATGGGTATTGGTAACATCATTTTTTCTTATGGTATATAATACATTTGTACTTCCTGGCTTTGCTTTGATATCATAACATGTATTGGTAAGTACTCGATTCCAATTGGTTCCTCCATCTGATGTTCTATAAATACCTCCGAGTGTAGCAACCATTATAATTTGCGGATTTGTAGGTTGTATAAATATTTCAGACGGGTCGTTCATATAGCCACCAACTGGTGTTGGACTAGTAAAAACTACAGACCAATTTAAACCTCCATCGATTGTTTTAAAGACTTGAGTAGCAGAACCTATGTAAACAATATCTGGATTTGTAGGATGCACTGCCAAAGCACGGATTCCTGCATTGG
>JAYVHB010000010.1:0-2491 GCA_043771555.1 Flavobacterium sp.
AAGCATCTTTTACATCGCCAGCTTTGTCTCCGAAGATTGCACGAAGCAATTTCTCTTCTGGAGTTGGGTCTGATTCTCCTTTTGGTGTAATTTTTCCGATAAGAATGTCGCCAGGTTTAACTTCTGCTCCAATTCTTATCATTCCGTTTTCGTCCAAATCTTTGGTAGCTTCTTCAGAAACGTTAGGAATATCGTTAGTTAGTTCTTCGTTACCTAATTTAGTATCTCTAACTTCCAATGAATAATCATCAACGTGAATAGAGGTAAATATATCATCACGAACTACTTTTTCAGAAATTACAATCGCATCCTCGAAGTTGTAACCTTTCCAAGGCATAAACGCTACTTTTAGGTTACGACCTAGCGCCAATTCACCATTTTGGGTTGCATAACCTTCCGACAATACTTGACCAAGAACAACTCTGTCACCTTTTTTAACAATTGGTTTTAGATTAATGCTTGTTCCTTGATTGGTTTTTCTGAATTTGATTAAATTGTATGTTTTCTCATCAGATTCAAAGCTAACCATTCTTTCTTCTTCCGAACGGTCGTATTTGATTGTGATGATATTCGCATCTACATATTCTATAATTCCGTCTCCTTCTGCATTTATCAAAACTCTTGAATCTGAAGCAACTTGACGCTCTAAACCTGTTCCAACAATTGGTGCTTCTGGACGTAATAATGGTACAGCTTGACGCATCATATTCGATCCCATCAAGGCTCTATTCGCATCATCGTGTTCCAAGAAAGGAATCAATGAGGCAGAAATCGAAGCAATTTGATTCGGAGCAACATCAGTATAATGAACCGCAGATGGAGCAACTACTGGAAAATCTCCTTCTTGACGTGCAATTACGTTGTCGGCAGTTATTTTTCCGTTGGAATCCATTTGGATATTGGCTTGAGCGATCAATTGACCTTCTTCTTCTTCGGCAGATAAATAAACTGGAGTAGAAACTAAATCTACAACCCCTTTATTTACTTTACGATAAGGCGTTTCGATGAAACCCATTCCATTTACTTTCGCATAAACTCCTAGTGATGAAATCAAACCAATGTTTGGACCTTCGGGAGTTTCTATCGGACACAAACGTCCATAATGCGTGTAGTGAACATCTCGAACCTCGAAACCTGCTCTTTCACGAGAAAGTCCACCTGGTCCAAGTGCTGATAAACGGCGCTTGTGCGTAATTTCGGCTAGTGGATTGGTTTGATCCATAAACTGAGACAACTGGTTGGTACCGAAAAAAGAGTTGATAACCGATGATAATGTTTTGGCATTAATCAAGTCGATTGGCGTAAACACCTCGTTATCTCTAACGTTCATTCTTTCACGAATAGTTCTGGCCATTCGAGCCAAACCTACACCAAATTGTTGTGACAATTGTTCTCCAACTGTACGAACACGACGATTAGATAAGTGATCAATATCGTCAATCTCTGCTTTAGAATTGATTAATTCAATCAAATATTTAACGATTGTAATGATATCTTCTTTGGTCAAGACTTGCTTTTCCATCGGAGTATCTAAACCTAATTTTTTGTTTATTCTATAACGACCAACTTCACCTAGGTTATAACGTTGGTCAGAAAAGAATAATTTATCTATAATACCACGAGCAGTTTCTTCATCAGGCGGTTCTGCGTTACGCAATTGTCTGTAAATGTGCTCAACAGCTTCTTTTTCAGAATTGGTTGGATCTTTTTGTAAAGTATTGTGAATGATTGCATAATCTCCCGCATTAGCATCTTCTTTGTGCAATAAAATAGATTTTACGTTAGATTCAATTATTTCCTCAACATTATCTTTATCGATAATTGTATCACGGTCTAAAATAATCTCGTTACGTTCAATTGATACAACTTCGCCAGTATCTTCATCAACGAAATCTTCGTGCCAAGTGTTTAAAACACGTGCAGCAAGACGACGTCCGATGTATTTTTTAAGTCCTGTTTTAGATACTTTAATTTCTTCGGCAAGGTCAAAAATTTCAAGGATATCTTTGTCTCTTTCGAAACCGATTGCACGGAATAAAGTAGTTACAGGTAATTTTTTCTTTCTGTCGATATAAGCGTACATTACACTATTGATATCGGTTGAAAATTCTATCCAAGAACCTTTGAAAGGAATTACACGGGCAGAATAAAGTTTGGTTCCATTAGCATGGAATGATTGTCCGAAGAAAACTCCAGGTGAACGGTGCAATTGAGAAACAACAACACGTTCGGCACCATTGATCACAAATGTACCACTTGGCGTCATGTAAGGAATTGTTCCAAGATATACATCCTGCACAATAGTTTCAAAATCTTCGTGTTCTGGATCAGTACAATATAATTTTAGACGTGCTTTTAATGGCACACTATATGTCAAACCTCTTTCAATACACTCTTGAATGGTGTAACGTGGTGGATCAACAAAATAATCTAAAAATTCTAATACAAAGTTATTTCTTGTATCAGTAATTGGAAAGTTTTCCATGAAGGT
>JAYVHB010000011.1:0-67647 GCA_043771555.1 Flavobacterium sp.
AAATTACGAAATTTCACGGGTTTTGCCAAATTATTTAACACTTATTTTACTGAAAATCAATTATTTAAATTAGTTTCTTACGAAGCATTGTTGAATATATTCTGCAGAATATTTATCTGCAAAATAAACAAACCATTTATTTAATGTTTCTTCTCCAAAATTATCGTAAATTATTTCATATTGTTTTTTTGTCCTGATTTTATATTCTTCTAATTTTTGATTTTTATTAATTTGTTGTTCCTCTTTTTCTTTTTTTGTTGTTGGCTGATGATGTATATATCTTCCAAAATTTTCAAAACAAAATTTACCATAATCATTTGTGAAAAGAATAAAGTTATGCCACATCTCATCTATAATAAGCATCGAATCATCAATAAAAAAGTTAAAATCTAAAGAGGATAAACTTAAAAATTTTATAGTTTCTTCTAAAATTGAATCTGCCTCTTCTTTTTCAACATTATATATGTTCATAAAACGATAAACAACATCTTCATTGTAATAAGTTATAGGTTTTATTAATTTCATTTTCTAAATAAATTAGCAAAAAAGGAGGTTTTAAACCTCCTTTTAAATTTTGTTATCCTGCGATCCAACATTTTTCTGGCCATCTGTTTTCACAATGTTGCTCTCCTTTTCCGTTTCCACATCCAACTCCACCAACTAGTTTGTCTAATCGGTTAAATTTTTTTTCAAGTAAATCAGCGATAACTTTCTTTTTTTTAATTTCTTTTGTGGCTTTCATCTTTTTTTGGTTTTAGACGATTAATAAAAATTTTATCTTAAAATTTCAAAAATCAACAAATTGTTACGTCGACTCAACAATTTATCAAAAATAAGAATAATTTTAACAATTACAAATATGCTATTTAACATTTTAACATTTGCTAACTAAAGTTTTAAATTTTGACAACTAAAGTTTATTTTTTACATTAGCCAAAAAAAAATATCAAAATGACATTAGGTACCAAATTAAGAAATCTTCGCACTGCCAAAAATGAATCACTAGCTGCTATTCCTTTTAAACTAGAACTTTCACAAGCAGCGATTGGCAAGTGGGAAGCTGACAAAGCCAAACCTAGCGCCGAAAATCTCTTGAAAATTTGTGACTATTTCGAAACCGATGTTTACAAACTACTCGAAAATGTAGACAATATTAATTTTGGAAATGCTAAATTTAAAGGAAATCAATATGTTATTTATCCGAACAATTCGACTATAAATTATGCTGCTTCGCCCGAAATAATAGAAGTTTTCATTAACAATCACAAAACAATTAGCGAACTCATTCAAAAACAAAATGATTTAATTGTAAAGTTATTGGAGAAAAAATGAAAAAATCCCAACAAAATTAATTGCTGGAATCCGAAATAAATCTAGAAATTAGCATTGTTTAGTATTAATTTTGTATTGCCAAGGCTCTTTTCTAGACCTTATAAAAAACATCTTCAAGTGCAATTTTAAATTCAGGAAAAAGTGGACTATTAACAAATTCATCTTCTGTTTGAGGTTTCAATCCGATAAATAAACCGTCTTTAAGTGTAAAAATCAGTAATAATTTTTCGAAGGGTTCTATTAACCAATATTCTTTTACGCCAGCTTCTTGATACAATTTGAATTTGGTATCAACATCGTGTTTGCTATTATTAGGAGAAATTATTTCTACTATTAAATCTGGAACGCCGTTACAACCTTTTTTGTCAATTTTATTTTCATCACAAACAATACATAAATCTGGTTGAACAACTGTTGAATCTTTTTTTTCGGATTTTAATGGTAATCGAACATCAAATGGCGCATTAAAAACTCTACAAGTTTTTTTTTTTAAATTTTCATAAAAAACTCCCGATAAATTATTTGAAACGGTCTGGTGGGATGAACTTGGCGCAGGACTCATTTTAGAAATAAATCCTTTAATCAGTTCTACACGTTCTTGAAATTGCCAATGTAAATAGTCAGCATAACTATAACTTTTTGTTAAATCTAAATCCGAAAAATTAGTAATTAAAGAACTCATAATTTTATATTTAATTACAAATGTATAAATTAATTCTTGAATTTGAAATAACAAAAAATCCCAAACTAAATTTTAGATTAAGATTTTTTAAATTGATAAATTAAACATTCTCAAATATCTTTTCTATCTCGAAATCAAGTTCAGGAAAAAGTGGACTTGTTATTTTTTCGCCTTCTATGCAAGGTTTTAATCCTATGTATTTACCTTCTTGAAGTGTGTAAATAAAAATTGAGTTTTCGGCAGGTTCGACAATCCAATATTCTTTAACGTGATTTTCTTCATATAAATTAAATTTTATTCCCATTTCTTTTTTAGAATTGCCTGGAGATAAAATTTCAATTACTAAATCTGGAGCTCCAATACAGCCTCGATCATCAAGTTTACTTTCGTCGCAAACTACACATAAATCTGGCTGAACAACTGTAAAAACTTTTTTATCATCAGTGCTTTTCTTGAAATTTACCAATCGAACATCAAATGGAGCGTAATATAAGCCACAAGGTTGAAATTCAAAATATCGATCTAAATATCGATTTAATATTCTCGAAACAACTTGATGTTTACGAGATGGTGCTGGACTCATTTCGAATATTTTGCCTTTTATTAATTCAACACGTTCTTTAAATTGCCAAAGTAAATAGTCTGCATAACTATAAGTTTTGGTTAAATCTAAATCTGAAAGTTTATAAACTATAGACATTTTATTTGATTTTAAAACACAAATTTAATGAATTAAAATTAAATTATTAAGAACAAAAAAAATCCCAACAAAATTATTGTTAGGATTTTCATATAAATCTAAAATCTAGAACTCTTCATTCACTATTCTGCAATCATCTACCCTTTCAAAGCCTCTGCTCCACCAACAATCTCTAAAATTTCGTTAGTAATTGCTGCTTGACGCGCTTTGTTGTAAGTCAGTTTCAATTGATTTCTAAGTTCGGTTGCGTTGTCGGTTGCTTTGTGCATTGCCGTCATACGTGCTCCATGTTCAGACGCGAATGAATCTCTGATTCCTTTGTACAATTGTGTTTTCAATGATTTTGGAATCAAAGTCAACACGATTTCTTCTTTTGATGGTTCAAAAATATAATCGCCAGTCATTACAGGTAAATCAGATTTGTTAGCCGCTAGAGGCAAAAACTGTTCTGTTTGAACGATTTGAGTTGCAGCATTCTTGAACTGATTGTAAATAACTTCAATTCTGTCGTATTCGCCAGTTGTGAATTTATCAGTCAAAGTTTGTGCAATTTTGGCAACATTGTCAAAAGTCAAAGCATCAAAAACCGAACTTTCATTATTAACAACCGATAAAGTTTTGGTCAAAACATCGTTTCCTTTTTTACCTATTGCAAAAACATCAACTTGTTTTCCTTTATAAAAATCTGCACGAGATTTAACTTCTTTTATTACATTCGTATTAAATGCGCCACACAAACCTCGGTTTGAAGTGATGGCAACAACCAATACTTTTTTGATTTCACGTTGTGTAGTGAATTCTCCACCAATATCGCCATCAAGTGTCGATGAAAGATTTTGTAATAATTCGGTTAATTTTTCGGCATAAGGTCGCATTGCTGTAATCGCATCTTGTGCTTTTTTTAGTTTTGCAGCCGAAACCATTTTCATAGCCGATGTAATTTGCATCGTCGATGAAACGGAAGTAATTCTGTTACGGATTTCTTTAAGGTTTGCCATAGTGTTGTATTAAGATTTAAGTAAAAAGTAACAAGATGTCTTAATTCTTGATACTTTCCACTTAATACTTTTTTAAATATATTTCGCCGATAATTCTTTAGCAACATTAGCAATAACATCAGTAATGTTATCATCTAATTTTCCTGCTTTTAGAGCATCAAGCGTATCTCTGTGTTTGTTGTTCAAGTATTCGATAAAATCTTTTTCGAATTCTTTTACTTTATTTACAGGAACGTTTCTCAATAAGTTTTTAGAACCAGCGTAGATTATAGCTACTTGATCTTCAACAGTGTAAGGAGAATTCAAACCTTGTTTCAAGATTTCAACGTTTCGTTTTCCCTTTTCGATTACGTTCAAAGTTACAGCATCAAGATCAGATCCAAATTTAGCAAAAGCTTCTAATTCACGAAATTGTGCTTGGTCTAATTTTAATGTTCCAGCAACTTTTTTCATTGATTTAATTTGTGCATTTCCACCAACACGAGACACCGAAATACCTACGTTAATCGCAGGACGAACACCTGAATTAAACAAATCTCCATCAAGGAAAATCTGACCATCTGTAATAGAAATTACGTTAGTCGGAATATATGCAGAAACGTCACCTGCTTGAGTTTCAATAATTGGCAAAGCTGTCAATGAACCTCCACCTTTTACAATTCCTTTTAAAGAATCTGGTAAATCGTTCATATTTCTTGCAATTTCGTCATTAGCAATAACTTTACAAGCTCTTTCTAACAAACGTGAATGCAAGTAAAAAACGTCTCCAGGATAAGCCTCACGTCCTGGTGGTCTTCTTAATAACAAAGAAACCTCACGGTAAGCAACTGCTTGTTTAGATAAATCGTCATAAACAATCAAAGCTGGACGACCAGAATCTCTAAAATATTCTCCAATTGCAGCTCCTGCGAATGGTGCATAAACTTGCATTGGAGCAGGATCAGAAGCATTAGCTGCAACAATAACCGTGTAAGCCATTGCGCCTTTTTCTTCTAACATTTTAGCGATTCCTGCTACAGTTGAAGCTTTTTGTCCGATAGCAACATATATACAAAATACAGGTTTTCCTGCATCGTAAAATTCTTTTTGATTCAAAATAGTATCAATACAAACAGTAGATTTACCGGTTTGACGGTCACCAATTACCAATTCACGTTGTCCGCGACCAACTGGAATCATAGCATCTACAGCTTTTACTCCTGTTTGTAATGGTTCAGTAACTGGCTGACGGAAAATAACTCCAGGAGCTTTTCTTTCCAAAGGCATTTCGAAAAGTTCGCCACCAATTGGTCCTTTTCCATCGATAGGAAAACCAAGTGTGTTAACGACACGACCAACCATTTGCTCACCAACTTTTAGTGAAGCAATACGTTGGGTTCTTTTGGCTGTTGATCCTTCTTTGATTCCTGTTGATGGTCCTAAAAGTACTACACCAACATTGTCTTCTTCAAGATTCAAAACGATAGCTTCAAGTCCGTTATCAAATTCTACTAATTCGCCGTATTGTACATTTGAAAGTCCGTAAACACGAGCAATACCGTCACCTACTTGAAGTACGGTTCCAACTTCTTCCAAAGTGGCACCCGTTTCGAAACTTTCTACTTGTTTTTTTAAAATTGCTGATATTTCAGCTGGTTTAATTTCTGCCATGATAGTTTTTATATAACTAGTTGCTTAATTCTCTTTTTAAAACTTGTAATCTGTTGGCTATTGAAGCGTTGTATTGCTTGTCGCCTATTCGTAAAATAAATCCGCCGATGATGGCTGGATCTATGATGTTTTCTATAGTTATTTTTTTGTCTGAAAAAGTAGCTATTTTTGCCAATACTTTTGCTTCTAATGCTGCATCCATGGCAATTGCTGTAGTTACTTTTGCAACTTCAACACCGTTGGATTGGTCAAACAAATTGTTGTATTCGGATGCTATTTCCATAAGAATTTCAAAACGTTTGTTTTCGAATAACAAATGAAATAATCCTTTGGTTACTGCATTCGAAGCTGCAAAAACTTCTAATAAAGCATTTTCTTTAACTTCCACTTTGATGGTCGGATTTTGAATAAAAGTACTCAACTCCATGTTACCAGAAATAGTTGTTGCGATTGTTTTCATATCAGCATTTACAACTTCGGCAACGTTTTTTGAACTTGCCAAATCTAAAATTGCTTTTGCGTAACGTATTGCTGCTCTTGTGCTTGACATATTAATTTAGTTTAGCATCGCCCAACATTTTTTCGATCAAGCTTGCTTGCGAATCTTTGTTGGTTAGTTCACTTTTTAATAATTTTTCGGCAATATCTACTGATAAGCTTGATACATGCGATTTCAATTCAGCCAAAGCTGCATTTTTTTCACCTTCGATAGCCACTTTTGCTTGCTCAATCATTTTTAGACCTTGTGCTTGCGCTTCGTTTTTAGAATCGGCAATCATTTTATCTTTCATTTCACGAGCTTCTTTGAGCATATTATCACGCTCCAAACGTGCTTCTTGCAAAATACGTAGGTTATCAGCTTGAAGGTTTTGCATTTCTTTCTTTGCGTTTTCTGCAGAAAGTAATGCGTTTTTGATTCCAGTTTCTCTTTCGTTTACAGCATCAAGAATTGGTTTCCAAGCAAATTTTTTCAATAAGAAAATTAATCCTATGAAAATTAGGGTTTGCCAGAAGAATAATCCGAACGAGAAATCATTTATTAACTTTTCCATTTTTATGCTATATAATGTGAAATGTATTTTTTAATTTTAAAAATAAAACAAAAACTGCAACCAACCGTTACAGTTTTTGTTTAGTTTGTTAGACTATGTTGCGAAAATCGCAGCAAATCCAATACCTTCAATAAGTGCAGCAGCAATAAGCATCGCTGTTTGGATTTTTCCAGTAGCTTCTGGTTGACGAGCGATTGCGTCCATTGCTGAACCACCGATTCTACCAATACCAATACCTGCTCCAATAACTACTAATCCTGCTCCAATGATTCTAGGAATTTCCATAAAAATATGTATTAAAAATTAAACATTCAAAATTATTGTCGATTGAAGATTAATGATTTTTGATTTCAGAATAAATCTGCATTCATAAATCAATATTCAAAAATCTGCAATCTAGTGTGCTTCTTCATGATGGTGCTCCTCAACGGCAGAACCAAAATACAAAGCGGCAAGCATCGTAAATATATAGGCTTGCAACGCAGCAACTAATATTTCGATAACTGATATAATAAAGGTTAATGTGAACGATAATGCTCCCATTCCGATACTTTTGTAAATAAATATCAACGCTAACAAACTCATGATTACGATGTGACCAGCAATCATGTTGGCATACAAACGAATCATTAATGCGAAAGGTTTGATAAAAATTCCTAATAATTCTATTGGTGCCAAAATTACTTTCATTGGAGTTGGCACGCCTGGCATCCAGAAAATGTGTCCCCAATAATTTTTGTTGGCTGTAAACGTTGTGATCAAGAAAGTTACAATGGCCAATCCTGCGGTTACTGCAATATTTCCTGTAACGTTTATTCCTAGTGGTGTCAATCCGAAAATGTTAAGAAACCAAATAAAGAAGAATACGGTCAATAGGAAACTCATATATCTTTTATAATGTTTTTCACCAATGTTTGGAATGGCAATTTCGTCACGAACATAAAGCACAATTGGTTCGAAAAAACGACCAACTCCTGAGGCTATTCCGCCATTTTTTTTATATGATTTTGCTAATCCTGCAAAAACAAAAAACATTAGGAAAGCTACAATAATCATTGAAAAAACACCTTTTGTAATCGAAAAATCGATTGGTTTTGCATTTGTTGGGTGATGCGAATCGCCAGTTAATGTTCCAGCAGCATCGGTTTTGTATATTTTTTCGTCGTGACCTAGTTTGTAGTAATTTCCATTAGATTCGGCAACTGCATGACCGTGTTCGAATTTTGATGAAGAAAAAATATGAACGCCATTGTCCCATAATATAATAGGTAGCGAAAATCCGTAATGTTTGCCTTTAGCTTCGTCTCCAAAAAGCGAAAAATCGTGTGAATCTAGAACGTGGTGTTGTTTGTATGCGTCAATTTTAGATTTAATATCTGTTGGTTCAGCGTGTGCTTCGTGTTTTGCATCGGCTAGATGAGCAACAGCTTCAACTTCAGATTTTACAGGTAAGGTATCTGTAGGATTTGTAAATCCGAAAAATGGAGCAAAAACCAATATGGTAAATAATATAAATTTTGTTGTTTTGTTAGAAAACATCATAGTCAATCAATTAACTTAAAAATTACTTTCTGAAATTGGGTGCAAAGGTACATCTTTTCATACTATTGAAAAAATATTAAATTAATTTTTTTGAAGGAATTGTGTTTTTAACGACCGTTTATTGCTTTTTGTTTAAAATTCTTATGGTTACAATGGTTTCTATTGATAAAAATAGGGCAAAAACCACAAAAAAATTAAATTTCTCTAACTGACCAATTTTAGTAAAATTTTGTAATAAAGGCAAAACGACAATATAAGATAATCCCATTTTTATGCACGTTGCTAACAGAAATGAATTGCCAACGCTATTGATGTTTTTTTCATTAACTTTTATTAATATCAAAACGATTATTAAAGAACAGCATATAAAAAATCCGTAGATTGTGAGTAAAGAATAATAAAACTGACTTTGACTATTTGTGTAAAAAAAGAATAAAAATAATTGGTGTAGCAAAAAAGAAATTATGGCAATACCTAAAACTTCTAGAATTGGTCGAAATTTTGATGCCTTATTTGTCACTTTCATTAATGTCTTTAAGTTGCCTATTGATGTTATAAAAAGCAATTAGTACACCTAATAACGTAAGTACTTTTACATATAAACTATTGGTGTTGACGTATTTTGCATCCAACCATTTGCCAAGATAGGCAAACAGAAAAACGATTGCTCCCATTTGGATTGGTATATTAATGAGTGCCAACCATTTATTTCTACTTCGTTTCGGATCTTTGTTCTCCACCTAAAAGTTTATTTTGATTGGTTTTCATCACACAAGTTGCGTTGAACTCTGCGCCCGGCTCCACAGCAAGTTTGCTGCAAGAGGCTTCTCCATTAATAACTGATGTTGCTTTGAGACTTAGTACTTCTTCAACCTGAATCCGACCATCAAACCGGCCTTCTATGTCAGCATTTTTGCAAACAATATCGCCTTTTACACTTCCGGCTGGTCCAATTACAATTTTTCCATTAGATTGAAAGTTGCCAATCAAATCGCCATCCAATCGAAAATCTGCTTTAGATAAAATATCGCCTTTAATAATTGTTCCTTCAACAATACGGTTGGTTTTGCCTAGTTGATCGGTATATGGTTTTTCTTTTTTGTCAAACATAATTGTAGTAGCTTATTTTTTTGGTTTTGAATCGGTTGGTGTTTCCATTTGCATTCTAGGTTGAGCCTGGTTTCCTCGAGGATTTTGCCCATCTTGTTTGCTAGGAATTTTTTCTTGAGGATCGTCTGAATCTAACGTAGGTGGCATTCCAGAAGTTTTTGGCGTATCTTTAGAAATAGGTTTTACAACCTCAGGAGCTGATCGCAAAGGCGGTAAAGGTGTTTCTGCAATTGGTTTTGGAGCTGTTACTGGAGTTGTAAGATAAACTTCAAAATTTTTCTTGATTTGAACGATTTTATAATTCTCGTTAGAAATAACATACGCTTGATCGGTTACTTGATAATCTTTAAATTCTTTGAGGATTTGAGCAATTTGCTTGGCATAGTCTTCTGAATAAAGTCCGTGAATAACCACAAAGTTTTTATCGATCGTATAAATGTCGTTTGATACTATTAGTCGATCAACGGTTCTATCTTTCAAGAATTTCTGAATTTTTTCGGTTAAATATCTAGTATTTACTTCGGTAGAATCTTGAGCTTTGTATATTATTTTCCAGCTTTTAGGTGCGATGTCATAAAACTGCAACGCTTCCATTTGTGGTACTTCTTTACCTAGCAATGCTTCTGCTTTTTTGCCTTCTTCATTGTTTGGATAATTAAGTGCTACAAAGTTTAGTGATTTTTTATATTCTTCTAATCCTTTGAGTTTTCCTAGCGTATTTGCCTTTAGCAATTCTAGTTTGGGAACTATTTCTTCGCCCGTAAATTGATCTATTGCAGCCGTTGTTTCTGGCAATACTTTTTTGAAATCGCCTTTCAAATAGGTTTCATACAACTTATCGTATGTTGCGTTAGGCGTAGCAATCGAAGCTAAATCACTTGTTCCAGATTTGCTTAAAATTTGAGCATATCGTGAAGTAGGAAATTCAGAAATGATACGATTTTTTATCGCCAACGCTTTGTCTGCATCAATAATTTCGTAAATTTTAAACAAATTGTACATTGCCGGAAGCACCAATCGTTCTTCTGGATTATTAACCAAAAGTTTTTCTAGTTTGCTTGCAGCGAGTTTATACTCTTTGAATTTCTCTTTGTAAATAACACCTAATTGATAGTAGGCAAAGTTTCTGTCTTTTGCCAAAAGATCAATATCTTTTTGGGCTGTTGGTAGTTTTTCTAAATAATATTGTGCGGTATATTTTTCGGTTTCTAGTTTGGTTTTGGCTTCTGCATCAGCAACATCATTGGTTTCTTCTAATTCCTGATCATTTTGACTTGCGCCTTTGTTATCAGATTTAGAAAAACGCCAATTTTCTTTCAAGCTGCGTGTTCCCCATAGTTTTTTGAATTCTATTTTACCGTACGCTACCGTTGATGGATTGTAAAAATAGAAACTGCCGCTTTTTGCTTGATTTTTTTGAGGTGCTACTTGTTTTTGCGGCGCTGTTTTTTCGTCTACAATGTCCATTCCTTTTTGAGCCATTTTTTCAAATTTTGCTCGCTCTTCTACAACTTCTCTCCCAGTATCGCCTTGGTTGGCAACATCATTTTGTGACTCTTTTGCTAATTTTTCTTCGAGTGCTTTCTTGAGCTCATCTTCTTTTTTTAATTTTACAATATAATCTTCATAATAACCTATTCTGGCTGTTGGAGACATCGCCAAAACTTTCAAAATACTATCGTTGGTGTTTGCAATACCTTCATATTTGATAACATCGTCGAGGTTTTCTCGTTTCTTTTTTATGAAACGAAACTCACGCGTTCTGTCGTTGAGAGAAACCAAAGTCGAATCATAATATTTTCCTGCGGTAACATATTTGGCAGCATTAAAATTGATATCTGCAATATTTCTATAATTGGAAGCAACCATATATTGGTCGTCGGTTTTTTTCTTCAACGATACATTATAGTATTTTTTTGCTTCTGTAAAATTTTTCTTTTTGTCATAAAACAAAGCCATTTGATGATTCAAAACATCCAAATAAGGTCGGTTTTCTCGATCAATCAACAAGTCGTTAAATTTTTTAAAAAACGCCATAGTATCGCCTTTTTCATAATCAAATTGTGCTGCTTGTCTTGCGTGTGCTTGCATGACATACATGCGCGAAGCATTTCGATTCATGTCTATAACCGATTGGTAGGAGGCATACGCACTGTCTTTTTGATTGGCATTTTCAAACAATTGCCCTAAAATAAAATAATAACGCGCTTTTTCTTCTTTAATTTTGGTAAAATCACGAGCCAAAACAAGCTTGGTCATGGCACTGTCTTTTTCGTTAAGATTCAAGAAAGCTTGCGCTAAAGTGGCATTGGCATCTGCAAAAATTTGGTCTTTAAACTTTATTTCTTTGAGTAAGGTTCTCAAATTGTTAACCGCTAATGCATCATTATCCATGCGCATATTGGTTTTTTCTCTCCAAATTTTGGCTTCATAAATCTTGTCACTGTTTGGATATTTGTACAAAATATAATTAAAAGCTTCTAATGCAGGCACAAAACGCCTGTCATAATATCTTGATTTGCCTAGCATTAAATGCGCCTCGTCCATTTGAGGATTTTTTTCAGAACCGTCAATATTCATCGAGTGTTTCTGGATTGCTTTGATCGCTTTGGTTTCGGCACGTTCAAAATTGGGATTCTTTTTATCTTGACCTGGCAAAATTGCTACTGTATTTTTTTGCATACGCTCAATAGGCAATTGCTCCCAAAAATTGTCATTGTATTGGGTTTTAAGCTCGTTAATGCCTTTGTCCAAAGCAATACCGCCGTTGTACAAAATATTATATTTGGTACTTAAGGCATGGTTTTTTCGGTTTATGAAGGCGTTCTTTTTGGTAGAACATGCCACTATAAGCAGCACAAATCCTAGGACAATCGAGTATTTGATACAATTATTTTTCAATTTGAAACTATTTTTAATAGGTAACTTAAAAAAAGTGATTTTAGTATTCCGACTGGTAAAAATACATTTTTTTTAATATTTAGAAACAAATGTTCCTATTAGTTTGAAAAAACCAGAAAATTAATAAAATTTAAATAGTATTTTATTGGGATTTCATACTTTTGTAAAAAAAAAATATGTCTTCATTTTTCAAATTAAATATAAAAGAAGTTCGTCGCGAAACCCAAGATTGCGTTTCGGTTGTTTTTGAAATTCCAAATGAGCTTAAATCAAACTATAAATTCAAAGCAGGACAGTACCTCAACCTGAAGTTAACCCTTGACGGAAAAGAAATTCGTCGTGCCTATTCCATTTGTTCCTCGCCAGAAAGTGACGAACTTCGAATTGCAATTAAGGCTGTCAAAGAGGGTGTTTTCTCACAATTTGCTAACAAATCATTAAAAATAGGCGATCTTCTAGAAATAGGAACGCCTGAAGGAAATTTTACCTTCGAGCCCGACTTTGACCGTCAGAAAAACTATGCCGCTTTTGCAGCTGGTAGCGGAATCACACCCGTTTTGTCAATTATAAAAAGTGTGTTGCAAAGCGAGCCTAAGTCAGCATTTGTGTTAGTTTACGGCAATAAATCCAAGAACGATACTATTTTTTATAACGAATTGCATCAATTGCATTTGGATCATGTGGGTCGTTTTTTTATTCACAATATATACAGTCAAGACAAAGTTGAAGGAGATTTGTTTGGACGTATTGACAAATCGACGGTTAGTTATATTTTAAATAATAAACACAAAGAAAAAGAATTTGATAAATTTTTTCTTTGTGGACCCGAAACAATGATCAATGAGGTTACCGTTGCTTTGAAAGAAAATAATGTTGCTGACAAAAACATCAAATTCGAATTGTTTACGTCATCAACTACAGAAAAAGTAATTGCTGGCGACGGCAACACACACACAAAAGTTACGATGATGATTGATCGCGATGAAGCCACTTTCGAAATGTCTCAAAAACAAACCTTACTAGAGGCAGCTCTCAAACAAGGATTGGATGCGCCTTATTCTTGCCAAGGCGGCATTTGCAGTAGCTGTTTATGTAGAATAACAAAAGGAACTGCCGAAATGAAAAAAAACTCCATACTTACTGATAGTGAAATTGCTGACGGATTGGTATTAAGCTGTCAAGCGGTACCAACGTCAAGCGAAATTTATGTCGATTATGATGATGTTTAATGGGTTAGCAGATTTCAATGGCAGATTTGAGATATAAGTTTTCAGGTTTCAGAAATAAGATTTCAACCAAATATTTTTAAAAGAAACCTGCTTAAATGAACTTCAATTACTTTTATGTTTTTAACTTATAATTTATTGAAATTGCTATTGAAATTGACATTGCTATTGAAATTACTATTGAAAAATGAAAAATATTCGCAAAATTTTTGAAAAAAATGATTTTCTTCTAGACGAACCAGAAGTAGAAGAATTGTTGCAGTATTGCGAGGAATTACAAGACCAAATTATAGAATTTAACTACCAACAAACGCTGAATAAAGAGTTGGCCATGAAGGACATGCTCACCGAAATCCTAAAAGCCTGCAACGAAACTCAAAAACAACAAGCAGAAGCCCTTCGTTTTGGGCTGGAAGCTCCCGACTTTGAAGCTGCTATAACCCACCTCAAAAACTACATTAATGAGCGTTGTCGTGACGAGCGTATCTATATCTAAGGTATTGCAAATCATTAAAAAAGAATAAAAATTTTGTTATTTTAAAATAAAATCATTTCTTTGCTCGTTAATTTACAATTTTTTAAGAATTAATTTAATACCCCTATTATGAAAACAAGTGTACTTTCTCTTTTGTTTTTTACGTTTACAATTGGTGTTTTTTCTCAAGTAGGTGTTGGTACTACAACACCAAATGCAAATGCTGAGTTAGATGTAACATCGCCTTTAAACAATAAAGGACTACTTATACCTCGTATGACAGCGGTGCAACGTATTGCCATACCAACAATAGCAGCCGATGCTGGTTTATTAGTTTTTCAAACTGACGTTACAGGACAAGTTGGACTATGGTTTTGGAGTGGTACACAATGGATTCAAAATAGTGTACCTTCATGGAGTGTAACAGGTAACTCAGGAACACTTCCAGCTACAAATTTTATAGGAACTACTGATGCACAACCTCTTGTTTTCAGAACCCAATTAATAGAGCGTATGCGTATAACGCCCTCTGCTAGTGGTGGTTTCTTGGGTATTGGAACCAATGCTCCCACTGCAAAACTACATTTGGTTGGTATTGGAGCAATAATTAATTATAACGGCTTTGAAACAGGAGCAATTGCTCCCTATACAGATGGGCCGACTATTACTGGTGGGGCCTGGACTGCTACTGGTAATGCAGGAGATTTTACCGTTGGTGCGCGCGGTGCTCAATCGGGTACTGGAGTTACAAGCTCTATCTCGCAAATGCAGTATGTATTTACTGCCGCAGCGGGTGGTACTGTTTCTTTTGACGTAAAGGTTGATTCGGAAGCAAACAGAGATTTTTTTAATTTTCGCATTAATGGCGTATTATTAACTTCAGGTTCGGGTAATATCCCTTTTACTCCGGTATCGTTCCCTTTTGCTGCTGGTACCAATACATTAGTTTGGGAATATACTAAAGATTTTAGTTTAAATATAGGTACCGATCGTGTTTATGTTGATAACGTAAATATCGTGAGTAATACCTCTGCCCTGCGTATCGTTGATGGTACTCAAGGTGTTGGAAAAGTTTTAACTTCAGATGCTAATGGTGTGGGTACCTGGACAACTCCCACAGTAGCGGGTGGCACTTCTTGGCAAACAGGCGGTAATGCAGGCACTACTCCTGCCACCAACTTTATTGGGACACTAGACAACCAAGGTTTTACAGTGCGCACCAACAACTTGCCGCGTATTACGGTAACCCCTACAGGAAATGTAGGTATAGGTCTAGTAGCTCCATTAGCTAAACTTGATGTGTCAGAAAACTTGGTAGGTCAAGGAATTATTAGAGGATCTAATACAAACACAACTACTGGAAGTATTTCTTATGGAATTTTCGGACAAGCGGCTGCAACAGCTATAGGATCTGCAGGTGTTATTGGAATTTCTACAGCAGGTGGCTCCAATGAGATAGGGGTATTAGGAGATTATGCAACTTGGGGTGCAGGTGTTTTTGGAAAAGGACCATTAGGAACCTTTACAGACATGCAAAATTTAATAGACCATGGCGTTTTTGGTACTGTAGGTAATTCTGCTACTGGTATTGGCGTTTATGGTAAAAGCACTTTACTTACAGCTGGAAATTTCGGAATGTATTGTAATGGTAATTTTGCAGTAACGGGTACCAAGTCAGCCTCTGTGCCTACTTCGCAAGGAAATCAATTGGTATATTGTACTGAAAGTCCCGAACTTTGGTTTGAAGATCTAGGATTTGGTACCTTAGCGAATGGTAGTTTACACATCAGGCTGGACGATATGTTTCTTGAAACTATCCATATAGACACCGCCAATAAAATGCACGTTTTCTTGCAAGAAGAAGGCGATAGCAATGGACTTTTTGTAACTATGGATGCCGACAACAAAGGTTTTACCGTTAAAGAAAAACAAAATGGTCGTTCCAACAATTCGTTTTCATATCGAATTTTAGCCAAAAGACGTTTTTATCAAAACCATCGTTTTGGCGTAGATGCCAGTCAACCTTTTGAAAATAATTTGGTAAAACACAAAGATGTACCAGCCCCTACAACCAATCCACAAGAGATGAAACGTTTCGTAGACGAGTATACCGCTTCTAGAACTACTAGTGCAGTTAAAACTCCTTCCGCTAAATAAAAAATAAATTATCATGAAAAATATTTTTATTGTTTGTTTTGTGCTTTTGGTAACTGCAAGTTCCGCTCAAATAGGGATTAACAATCCAACACCCGCAAGTAATGCTGAATTGGATATTAGCTCTACTACTAGAGGTTTCTTGATGCCTAGACTAACTCAGGCACAACGATTGTTGATACCAGCCACAACTGGAATGTTTGTTTATCAAACAAATACCGTGGGAGCTAATGTACCTGGTATCTACAGCTATGTTTTGGGTTGGGCTAATACTACCTCGGGTGCTGCAGGATGGCCACTATTTGGTAGAACGGGTGTAAACCCTAATATCAACTATTTGGGTACTCAAGATGCACAACCTTTTCTATTCAAGACCAATAATGCTGAAACAATGCGTATTTTGGCCGATGGTAAAGTAGGTGTTGGTACCATTACGCCCTTAAACAGTTTACATATTGCAAACGCTACACCCGGAGCCATTCGCATTGTAGACGGGTATGAAGGAGTGGGGAATATATTAACCTCAAGTGTGGACGGTACTACCACTTGGCGTAATCCTGCTTCGGTAGGTCTTGCCAACTGGAATGTTGTAGGAAATGCAGGTAGTGTTTCTACTTCTAGTTTCTTAGGCACAACAGATTTGCAAGATTTTGTATTCAAAACCAACAATAGTGAGCAGATGCGGGTTCAAGCCGATGGTAATATTCGTATTAACTCAGGCCCTACCTTATCGCAATTGCAAGTGAATAGTAGTTCTGGATCAGGGATTCCAACAATTAGAGGTGTAAATACTAACACATCTCCTGGTATTTCTCTTGGTGTTTATGGTGATACAAAAACTACTACATTTGGATCTTATGCAGTGTCAGGTTATTGTTTTGATGTAAATGGAACTAGTGGTATAGGTGTTATAGG
Source organism: Flavobacterium sp. (assembly GCA_043771555.1). Lineage (GTDB taxonomy): Bacteria > Bacteroidota > Bacteroidia > Flavobacteriales > Flavobacteriaceae > Flavobacterium. The sequence goes on from JAYVHB010000011.1 coordinate 16,738, forward strand.
GCAAACCTCATCATTTGGTGCAGGCGTTTTTGGAAGGGCCTACAGTACACTAGCACCAGCATTTAACACCCCTTTTAATTATAATGTTGCTAATTATGTAGATTTTCTCCCAAATAGAGAATATGGCGTTTATGGTCTAGTAAATTTCCCTGCTGGGAAAGGAGTTTATGGTTTTAACTCCAACCTAGCAACTGGATTTGGAATGTATAGTTCAGGAAACTTTGCAGTTGGACCAGGTACAAAGTCAGCCTCGGTGCCTACTTCCAAAGGAAATCAATTGGTTTATTGTAAAGAAAGCCCCGAAATGTGGTTTGAAGATTTTGGTTTTGGACAATTGCAAAATGGAAGTACACACATCCGTTTGGATGAACTATTCCTTGAAACTGTATTTATTGATGCCTCTCATAAAATGCATGTGGTGTTGCAAGAACAAGGCGAAAGTAATGGTTTGTATGTAATTGTAGATGCCGATCATAAAGGATTTACAGTAAAAGAGAAAAAACAAGGCAACTCAAACACTGCATTTTCTTATAGTATCATGGCAAAAAGACGTTTTTATCAAGACCATAGGTTTGGCGTAGATGCTCAAAAACCGTTTGAAAATAACTTGATTGGTATCAAAGACCTAGAAGCAACAACTACAGATCCTTTGGTTATGAAAGCCTATGTTGAAAATGCTAGAGCCGAAAAAATGGCTTTGTATGAATCTCAAAAAGAGCGAAAATTAATTGAGCCTTTAAAAGAAGATTCTAAGGTTCAAATATTAAAATAAAAAAAGCGGCTTCGGTCGCTTTTTTTGTGAAATGTTAAATGGTTTAAAAAAATTAGTATCTTTACTAATCACTTTAAACAAAAATTATGAAACCAATTACAAATTACAAATTACAAATTACAAATTACAAATTACAAATTACAAATTACAAATTACAAATTACAAATTTTTAATTTTATTTATTTTTTGCATTTTTAATGCCTATTCTCAATGTAATGAACCAGTAGGTTTTGGACCAATTATTAAACTTGGCTATTTAGGAAATACTACTTTCCCGAAAATTAATCAACGAATTTATGCTTTACCAGGAAACTATAATGGAAGTAATCCAGCTCCTGTTCAAGGTTATTTATTTGAAATTACAACTGTAGGATACGATCCTAACTCGCCTTTGTACTCGGGACAAATAGGTGTTTATGAAACAACCAACAATTATTTTAGACTATCAGATGTTACATTTGTAGATAATAATACTCCAAATCCTATTACATATGTTAAACCTGGAGGCACCTACAATATTAGGCTCAAAGTAAAAAGAAACGGTCAATACAGTTGTTGGGGTTTTTATAACCTAGACCCAACAACATTAAACATTCCTCAAGCCGGAACACCTTATTTTTATATAAAAGCTGTTGACTCTCCACGAATATTAAATAGTAATAAACCGAGTGTACCTTGTGGTGGTACTTTTCCTGATAGAGATCTTACACAAATAGAAGCTAAAAATTCTGTTCAAATACCAACACTAAACAATTTTACTTATTTTACTCCTTATAACTATAGATGGAGGGTAACAAGGGAAGATGATGGGTTAGTTACAGAATTTAATTCTCCTACAAATTTAATTCTTTTCAAAACATTGGTAACTTATAATCCTTTAGGGATTGGCTTAGATACACCAGAAGGCTGGCAATTTATCAAACCAAATAAAACCTATAAATTTGAAATAGGTGCATTATATCCTGACGGTACAAAACATTTTTCACAATATGGTATCTGTTACTTTAAGACTGCCAATTTTCCCTTACGACCAGCAAATACTACTAACACAACAGAAAAAGAGGACAATGTGACCAAGGTCTTTGAGGCACAAGCCTACCCCAACCCAAGTGCAAATAGCTTTATGATCAACATACAAAGCAGTAGTAAAGAAAAAATTACTATTGCGGTATACAATAACGTTGGGCTTCTTATAGATACCAAAGTGGTAGCCAGCGATTTTCCTACTCAAGAAATTGGAGCCAACTATAACAAAGGTTTTTATACCGTTATCGTATCACAAGGCGATACCGTAAAAAAACTCAAATTAATAAAACAATAAAAAAAAGCGGCTTCGGTCGCTTTTTTTATGCCTCTACTTTTTGGAGAACTGAAGTTGTAGAAATACTCCTCATAACCTCCTCATACCCTAAAACTTGCTTGTTACCATAAATAGAGGTTGGTAATAAAGGATACTTTTTCAAATCGGGAAGTAAACAATTGCTTAACAGCTGGTTAAAAGGAGTAAAACCTGCATAAGGATGCGTTGCTCCCCAAAGGGTTATGGTTGTAACGCCCAACATGGATGCGATATGCGCATTGCCCGAGTCCATAGATAGCATCACGTCTAGGTTGGAGATGTGTTGTAACTCTTCTTCTAAAGCTACTTGTCCTGCAACGACAATGCAATTGGTTTTGTTTGTTGCAAAATTTTCAAGAATTTCAATTTCGTTGGTTCCGCCACCAAAAAGGAATAATTTATTTTCTGGGTTTGCACTCAAAGCAGTAATAACTTCTTGCATCAAATCTTGCGGATATACTTTGGTTTGGTATTGTGCAAAAGGAGCAATACCAATCCATTTTTGCGTTTTATTGCCCGAAAGTTTTAAAACCTTTTGAGATAAAATTGCTTTTTCTGGAAAAATAGGGTTTTGTAAATTTATATCATAACCCAATTGTTCCAAAGTATCTTGGTGCCGCTCAAACATTGTTTTTAACTGCTTGAACACTTTATTCTTAGGGCGTGTTAAAGCTTTTTTTTCGGCACGACCTTTATCGGTTACGGCTACTTTTACGCCTGATAATCTAAATAAAGTGCGAATGACTTTGGTGCGAAGTACGTCATGAAAATCTGCAAAAGCGTCAATTTGAAGTTTTTTTATGTCTACAAATAACCGCAACAACCCTAGAACTCCTTTGTGGCGTTTGTCTAGAGCTACTCCAAAGAAAGTTACGTTTGGGATACTTGCAAAAAAAGGTTCAAAAAAAGGACGCGATATAACGGTAATCGTTACGGCTGGATATTGCATTGCAAATGCCCGAATGACAGGAACGGTCATCGCTACATCGCCCATGGCTGATAGTCGAATAATGGCGATATGTTGAGGGATTTTTGACAATAATTATTATTCTTTGGCCATTCTTTGGCCATTTCGATTTTTATAAAACACTTGTAAATCAAGCACTCATAACAGATTTGTTAACAAAGCGTTATAGTTTTCAACAATTTATTGGTCTTTTATTGGTCTTTTATTGGTCTTTTCATTTGTTGATTTGCCATTTTTATTCAACTCTTTAATTCCAATATTGTATGCTTCTGTTATTACTTCTATTTCTTTTATATAGTTATTACTCAAGGTATACATTGAAGTAATCCCCTCTCCCTTCTTTTCAAGAATATCACTCAAAACAAATTTTTCTATTCTTAATCTAACTTGTTTTCGTGATAACTTATCTTCAAAAAGGCCTATAAAATCTTTCATTTTGGCTTTTTCCTCTTTTCTCAAAAACTGTAATACTGTTGTTAAAACTTGATCCTCATCTAACTCTTGAAGATTATAATATTTTACAATTTCATCTGTAAATTCGTAATAATCTTTTGAAAGAATATAATAAAGCGCATTTGTTTGACCTCTTTTTTCAATTAATTTTTTCTTTAAAAGTTTAGAAGTTATTTCAGGATCTAAATCTTTTTTATTTACATTCTTTTTTATCATATTCAAGGTAATTACCTCCAAAACGGATAGTTTTTCTGTTTCTTGTAATCCTTCTTGAACTGCAACAATAAATAATGCAAAAGCTCGATCTTCAATAACTGCTGATAGTTTCAAGTTTACTTGAAAATAATCAGATTTCGAATAATCTGGTTCTGCTTTTCCTTCTATGAGTGTATTATAGAATATCTTGTCAACTCCCTGACCTGAACGTTCAACAATTCCTGTTTTTTGTAAAACATCTGCTAAAAGTCTATTTCTGGGCGTGCTTGGTGTACGCAATAAATTTTCTAAATTAACTCCAGATGGAAATCCACCAGCGTTAATTATATCTAACCTTTGAGGAAATTGTTTAACAACTATTTCAGATGTCTTTTTATAATCCCTATGTGTAATTGCATTGTTTATAGACTCTCTAATCACTTCTTCATTAAAAAAAGGAATGTTAAAAATATAAGCACCATCTTGAATTGGAAAACTACCATTTCTTAAATTAATAGTATTCCATAATTCTTCAATTAATATAAAAAAAGGTTCAGAAAAAGCAATTCTATTGTCAAATGGAATTTGGTTTTCAGAGTTACGATACTCTAACATCACAGCAGCTTGCGGAAGTTTGTGATTTAAAACTTCTTTTTTTGCAAGAAGAATTAGTGCTGCATTTGTTAGTTTTCCTTCTTTAAATAAATCTAAATCTGAAAGTAACTGTTTATTAGAAAGTAACTTAAAACTTGGATTGTTCTGTTTTAAAGAATATTTCTCTTTTAATATTGTTATAGCTTTTTCATCTAAATCTGAAAGTTGTAAATCTTCACATATTTTCTGAGAAAAATCCGGTTCTTGTTCGTTAATTATTCTAAGATAAATCTCCTCTGACATTGGTTTTAATTCTTCTCCAACACGCATTAAAGCAACGTCCTCAAATTTAAAAACTTTTCCCGAAGGTCGAGATGGAACCTCTATTACTAAGACTCTATTTTCTCTTTTTACTTCTCCATCGTACAGTTCATAAATAGTTGGTCTAATATCAATATCTCTATAAATATTTGCTTCTAATTGACCAATTGTGCCAAAATTTTGATTAGTTCCGACAACTTCATGCGGAAAATGATCTGTCATACCAATAACTAAATACCCGCCTTGTTCATTACAAAGCGCAGTTACATAACCAAGAATACAACGTCTTCTTTCTGGATGCTTTTTATTTCCACCATCATAAGATACATTTCCTCCTTCTCCTTTTTTGAATTCAACTTTGTCTTCAGACTCTTTGAGTCTTTTAAGTTTTTCAATTGTTATCATTTAACAAATAAAATTTATTTACTTCTTGTTTTGATACAATACTGGATTGAGGTCGTCGTCATTGTACATTTTCATTTGCTTGTAGACTTTCATGAACTTGTCGCCGTTTTCGATATCTGTAATAAGATCGTCAATCGCCGTTGACAAATCGCTGCGTTGTTCTAATAAAACATTCAGTTTTTTCTGGCAATTGTCTCTATGCTCTTGTGACGCTGCTGGGCGAGTAGCTTCTTCGTGCATATGATAAATTTTGAGTGCTAGGATTGACAACCTATCAAAAGCCCAAGCAGGACTTTCGGAATTGATTTTTGCTGTGTCTTTGGCTTTTACTGTGGCATATTTTTGAAGAAAATAACTGTCGGTATACTCAACCATATCGGTTCGCTCTTGATTGGAAGCATCAATACGGCGCTTGAGCGTTAGTGCGGCAACAGGATCTATATTTGGATCACGAATAATATCTTCAAAATGCCATTGAACGGTATCGATCCAGTTTTTATGATACAACAAATGCTCAAATTTGTCTTTTGGATACGGATTACTTATGGGTTGATCTACATTATCAAATAGATGATAATCTTGGATACTTTGCTCAAAAACGGTATAGGCAAGTTTTGAAAACATATTTTTATTGTTTAGAAATACAAATATACTTTTATTACTTTTGAAAAACTTTAGAAGTATAAAAAAAATTAGAAATTTATATAAATGATACTACATTATATCTCGGAGCAAAATAGTATTTTGAATCATTTTTTGACTCAAATAAGGGATGTTATAATCCAAAAAGACAGTATGCGTTTTCGTAAAAATATGGAACGCATTGGCGAAATAATGGCGTATGAATTAAGTAAAGTGCTAGATTATAGTGCCATTGAGGTACAAACACCATTAGGAATTAAAAATACAACAACTATTGCTGACGAAATAGTTTTATGTTCTATACTGCGTGCAGGATTGGCTTTGCATTCTGGTTTTACAAATTTTTATGATGCTGCCGAAAACGGCTTTGTATCGGCCTATCGCCATCATCCAAACCAAGATGATTCCTTTGAAATTCTTGTTGAATATCAAGCTGCGCCATCATTTAATGATAAAATACTTGTTTTAATTGATCCGATGTTGGCTACAGGACAATCTATGGTTGCGGTGTTAGAAAAATTACTTTTGAACGAAAAACCAAAAGAAATTCATATTGCGGTTGTAATTGCTACACCTGAAGGAATTGCTTATCTTGAAGAAAAATTACCTGAAAATTGCCATCTTTGGGTAGCGGCTTTGGATGAAAAGCTCAACGAAAAAAACTACATAATTCCTGGTCTTGGCGATGCTGGCGATCTTGCCTATGGCAGTAAATTATAACTGTGAAAAAAAAGTAAACAAGCCTAAAGCCAAAACAGCATATAAAACAACTTCTTTTTGCCAATTGATTTGCGACCACTCAATATGAAACGTAGCTATCATAGCCAATGGCGCAAAGGTAAACAGCAATAAATCATTACTTTTGTCAGGCGAAATTACATAAATTGCAATTGCAATAACAAATGCTGTGAGGATTTTATGATAGGACGAGCGTAAAACTAATTGCCTATTTGGCAGCGACATAACTAATGTGCTCACAAAAAACAAGGCAACAGTTGCAAATAATGAAAGTGCAATGTTTTGATATACATTTTGAAAATAATCTATTCTAAAAGTTACATTTGAGTTTTTTTGTAGAAACGAAATCCATGTAGGATCAAAAATTAAAGAGGCCATTATAAAAATTACAGCAATAGTTGTAAATCCTAAAAAAGGTAAAACCCAATGTCGGTAATCTCGTGCAACATGAAAAAAAATGGATAAAAAAACCAAAACAATATACAAAATAGCCCAAAAATGAAATAATGTGGCTATAAAAACACAAATAGACGCATCAAAAATCTTTTCTTTTGGATCTTTTAAGGTTTGCAAAGAAACAAGTCTGCGAAGTGCTAGTAAGATGAAAAAATTAGAAAAAATAAGCCGCGAATTATCTAAAACCGATGGCGAAAAAAATAAAAATGTAAGGAAAAAGAATACCGTGTAAGTACTGTCTTTACTGAGTCCGTTTTTTTTAATTATAAAATTTGTAAAGAAAAATAACCCTAATATACCTATAAAACCAAGCGCTTTTAAAGCAATTCCTGCAACAGAAAAAGCCATAATTCCATGATGAAATTGATACAAGCTATAACCTAATATTGTAAGAAATAAAACAAATAAATAATTAATTGGTGTAGATTTCTTAAAAACACTTGTTATCATAAGGATATTTTATACTTTTGCAACTGTAAATATAATACTTGTTTAGAAATGAAAGCATTTTTTGAAGGAATACAGTGGTTATTTGAAAATATTTTTTTTGCACTTCATAACTTTTTGAGAGAATTAGAGCTAAGTAGTTGGTTTGGAGCCAATATATTTAATTGGGCTTTGATGGGTATTTGTGCTTATTATATGGTTTATTGGTGCAAGCAACTTAAAAAACACCAAGACAATAACGAAGAAAACCAAGATACTACGGCACACTCTTTTTTGAAAAAGTAATACTTTTTTTAAAGATCAAAACCAATATCTTTTCTGTAATACATCGTATCAAAATGTAATTTATTTATGTTTTGATACGATTTTTTTATGGCTTCGTCAAAAGTTGTTCCAAAGGATGTAACTGCCAAAACGCGACCTCCATTACTTACAACTTTACAGTTTTCGAGTTTTGTACCCGCATGAAAAACAATAGAATCTTCAACACTTTCTATGCCAGAAATTAGGTTGCCTTTCTGATATTCTTCGGGATAACCGCCAGAAACTAGCATAATGGTTGCGGCTGTTCTTGAATCAATTTCGAGAGCAACTTCATGTAACTTTTCTTCAGCAACTGCTTGAAACAAGTCGACCAAATCGGTTTTTAATCTCGGGATAACAACTTCGGTTTCGGGATCGCCCATACGCACATTGTATTCGATCACAATGGGTTCGCCTTTTACATTTATCAATCCTATGAAAACAAAACCTTTGTACTCGATTCCGTCTTTTTGTAAACCTTCTATAGTTGGTTTGACAATGCGGTTTTCGATTTTTTCTAATAAAATGGCATCGGCAAATGGCACTGGCGACACCGCTCCCATTCCGCCTGTATTGAGTCCTGTGTCGCCTTCGCCTATGCGTTTATAATCTTTTGCGGTTGGGAAGATTTTATAGTTTTTCCCATCAGTAAGCACAAAACAACTTAACTCAATTCCGTCCAAAAATTCTTCAATTACTACTTTAGAACTCGCACTTCCAAATTTTTTGTTTACCAACATATTCCGAAGTTCCGATTTCGCTTCTTGCAAATCTTTAATTACCAAAACACCTTTTCCTGCTGCCAGTCCGTCGGCTTTGAGTACATAAGGCGGTTTCAAGGTTTCTAGAAAATCGCATCCTTGCTCAACGGTTTCTTCTGTAAAACTGTCGTAACCAGCTGTCGGAATTTTGTGTCGCACCAAAAATTGCTTGGCAAATTCTTTACTTCCTTCAAGTTGCGCACCGTTTTTGGATGGACCAATTACTGGAATATTTTTTAAAAAATCGTCATTCTTAAAAAAATCAAAAATTCCGTTTACCAAAGGATCTTCAGGACCTACAACTACCATGTCTATTTTTTCTTGAATTGAAAACATTTTTATCGCTTCAAAATCAAGAATATCAAGATTCACGTTGGTTGCAATTTGTCCAGTGCCTGCATTTCCTGGTGCTACAAAAAGTTGGCTACATTTAGGAGATTGAAGCATTTTCCAAGCAAAAGCATGTTCACGACCGCCAGATCCGAGTAATAAAATTTTCATTGTTGGTTTTTTTGTTATGCAAAAATAGTTTGTTTTGAATTGAAATAATAATAATTTTGGTTACTTTTGAATTAAGTTTTATTTAAATCTATTAAATTACTACTAGAAATGCAATCTATTTTAAAACAACCTTTTACAAATGTTCAGCTTGAACTTTTAAAAACATTTTCTCATAATTTACCAGAAAATGATTTATTAGATTTAAAAAAAACACTAGCAACATTTTTTGCTAATAAACTTGTTAATCAAGCAAATAAGGTTTGGGATGAGCAAAAATGGAATGATGAAAAGGTAGCTTCGCTAATTGAAATCAAAATGCGAAAATCAAAATCTTGAAAAAAATAGTTTTAGACACAAATGTTCTCTTAGTATCTATTTCGAGTAAATCCAAATTGCATTGGATTTTTAAAAATTTACTTGAGGGTAATTATATTCTTTGTGTAACTACCGAAATATTGGCCGAGTATGCTGAAATAATTGAACTTCATATGGGAGCTTTGGCTAGTGAAAATGCGTTAGGAGTTCTTGAAAACCTGCCCAATGTAGAATTTATTACTAATTATTATAAGTTCAATCTTTTAAGTGATGAGGACGATAATAAATTTGTTGATTGTTGTATTTCAGCAAATGCTAATTTTATTGTTACGCATGATTCTGATTTTAATATCTTAAAAAATATCGATTTCCCAAAAGTTTCAATAAAAAATACAGCAACTTTCTTTAAATATCTGGAATCCTACCAATTCAAGTAAATGCTACCACTTTTCGACTTAACACTGCAACTAAATGGTTTTCCGATGAAGAAAGCCAAAGCGGAATTGCAAAAAATTATTGCATTATCAGAAGCCGAACATCAAAAATTTTTAGAGAATAAAAAACAAGAAATAGTCTCTTTTCATCTTAAAAACAATGACTTTTACAAAGATTTAGTAGGCAAAAATTGGTCTGGCAACTGGAACGATTTGCCCGTTTTGAACAAAAAAAACCTTCAAAAACCGCTATCAGAAAGACTTTCGGAAGGATTTACCGAAAAATCGGTTTATGTAAACAAAACTTCAGGCTCCAGTGGCGATCCTTTTATTTTTGCTAAAGATAAATTTTGTCATGGCTTGACTTGGGCTTCCAATATTTATCGTTTTGGCTGGTTTGGTATTGATTTTAACAGGTCATATCAAGCGCGATTTTACGGAATTCCGCTAGATTTTTTCGGAAATAAAAAAGAACGAATTAAGGATTTTATGAGTAATCGGTATCGGTTTACCATTTTTGATTTGTCGGACAAAATTCTAGAGAAAGTGTTATTGAAATTTCAGAATAAAAAATTTGATTACATCAATGGTTATACCTCATCGATAGTGCTTTTTGCAAAATTTTTGAAATCTAAAAACGTAATTTTAAAAGAAATTTGCCCTACCTTAAAAGTGTGTATGGTTACTTCTGAAATGCTGTTTGAAGATGATAAAATCTTACTCGAAAAACAATTTGGAATCCCAATTGTAAATGAATATGGTGCTTCAGAACTCGATCTGATTGCTTTTCAGAATCCAGAAGATGAATGGCAAATAAACTCTGAAACTTTGTTTGTAGAAATTCTTGACAAAAACAATCAGCCATTGCCTTATGGCGAAGAAGGTCGCGTCGTAATTACTTCTTTATACAACTTGGCTCATCCTTTTATTCGTTATGATATTGGCGATATCGGAATTTTGGACGAAAAAAGTACGTTGCAAAAACCTAAATTGAAGCAATTGATTGGTCGTACCAATGATGTTGCCGTTTTGCCAAGCGGAAAAAAATCGCCAGGATTGACGTTTTATTATGTTACCAAAAGTATTATTGAAGACGACGGAAATGTAAAGGAATTTGTGATTGTACAAACAAAAATTGACACTTTTGAGATCGATTATGTAAGCGAAAATGAATTGTCTGAATCTCAAATTCAGAAAATTGAAAAAGCTATTTCGATGTATTTGGAGCCCGATTTGAAATTTATTTTTACTAGAAAAAAATCATTAGAAAGAACAAATAGAGGCAAATTGAAACAGTTTAAGTCGTTGTTATAAATAAATTATGAATACGGAAATACAAGTATCCGAAGAGTTAATCTCAAACAAAATTTACTATATCCGAAACCAAAAAGTAATGCTAGATAGAGATTTGGCAGTACTTTATGGATTAGAAACTAAAAGATTAAAAGAACAAGTAAAACGAAATTTATCTCGTTTTACTTCTGATTTTATGTTTGAACTTACCAAAGAAGAATTCGAAAATTGGAGGTCGCAATTTGCGACCTCCAATTCTGAAAAAATGGGCTTGAGATATACGCCAATGGCTTTTACAGAACATGGCGTATTAATGCTATCGAGTGTTTTGAATAGCGAAAAAGCCATTCAGACGAATATTCAGATTATGCGGATTTTTTCGAAAGTACGACAAATGCTTTTGGACACAACAGAAATGAAAATTGATATTCTTCAAATTCAAAAGAAACTAGAAAATCAAGGTAAAAACATAGAATTGGTGTTTTCGTATCTTGATGAACTAAATGATAAAAAAGAAACTAATAAACCAAGAACTAAAATTGGCTATAAAAAATAGTGTCCTATGTTTTACTACTGTAAGAAGGTTTTATTACTAGTTGCGTATACAAAAACCGCATCATACAAAAAACAGAACTCACAACACTCAATTTATGAAATTGTCTGTAAACCTTATAGTTATGTTGCACTAAATCGATTTTCGATGCCGAAATAGAGTTTTCTCGAACACGATAAAAAGCCAAACTTTCAGGTACGGGTTGTGCCGTTTTTATTTTTTTTAAAATAGTAAGCCACATAATCCAATCTTGCCGTTTTCTGATAGCTGAAATCGGGATTTTTTCGAAGAAATTGACATCATAAATTCCTGTAAGATTACCAACAAAATTACAATAAAAAAGTTGTTTATAAGTAAGATTTGCTGGTGCTTCAATACGTTTTTTTAACAAATTTCCTGCTTCGTCAATCCAATCATAATAGGAAAAAGTAAAGGGCAAACTATTGGTTTTCATGAATGCCAATTGCTTTGCTAATTTTTCGGGTTTCCATAAATCGTCAGCATCAAGAAAAGCAATATAATCACCTTTTGCTGAATTTATTGCAGTATTTCGGGCGATTCCTGCTCCATAATTTTTATCTAATCTATGAAGCTGTATTCTTTTATCGTTTTTGATAAAACTTTCAATTATTTCGACTGTTTTGTCTTGTGAGCAATCGTCTACAATAATCATTTCCAAATTTTGATGCGTTTGGTTTTGCACTGATTGTATGGTTGCTGAAATAAATTTTTCAGAATTGTAGGAAGGTGTTATTATGGAGACTAGTGGTTGCATTAGTAGGCTTTTTCTTCGCCTTTGAAAATGTTATAAACTGTGAGAAAAATGATTTTAATGTCAAGTATTAAAGACCAATTTTTGATGTAATAAACATCATGTTGCACCCTTTTTTCCATGTCTTCGTCCACTTCTATTTCGCCACGAGAGCCGCTAACTTGAGCCAGTCCAGTAATCCCTGGTTTTACATAATGGCGGAAGCTATATTTCTGAATTTTATGATTGTATTGTTTGTAATGTGTCCAAAAATTAGGTCTTGGTCCAACGACCGACATGTCTCCAAGTAGCACATTAAAAAACTGTGGCAATTCGTCAATACTAGTTTTCCTGATAAATTTACCCACTTTGGTTATACGCATATCATCTTTGGAAGTTTGATCTTTTTGCTGCACGTTGGCAGTCATAGATCTAAATTTATAGCAAATAAATTCGCCTTCAAAAAGACCAGGACGGCCTTGAGTAAAAAACACTGGCCCCTTAGAATCCATTTTAATTATGAGTGCAATAATTGGGAAAAGCCAGGAGAATAGTAATACGATCACCAAGATGGAAAAAATTATATCAAAAGTACGCTTGGTTATACTAGTAATCGGATCATCAAGATATGTGTTTTGAAAAGTCAGCACCGGTATGTAGTTGTAATAATCTACTTTGTTTTCGGCATAGAGTTCTTGATTTTCGGGTAAAAACTTTACACTTATCGAATTGTTTTCGGAAAAATCTATCAATAAATCTATTTCTTCATTGGTTAAATCCAAAAGTGAACAAAAAATAATATCAATTTTGTTTTGTAATACAAATTCAAGAATAGTATCAAACTCTTTTTTTTTATCGTTTTTTATTTCAAAAAAAGAAATTACTTTACAACCATAATCTGGGTTTTTTACAAGTAAATCTCTAAGTTGAAAAGCGTTTTTTCCATTACCAATAATAATAACATTTCGCAGATTTCCGCCAAAGATAGATCTGTATTTTTTTAATGCAAAAAAGATGGTTAGTCTTACTAATAAAACTATTCCAAATGCAATAAAAATATATTTAAGTAATGTTTTTGTATTCGCTTCTTGAATATAAAATTGAGAAAAAGCAAAACAAATTAGCGTAAATAATAAAAATTGTTTTACGGTTTTGTTTACAATAGAAACTCCTTTGGTAAACCGAAATACTTCGTAAAAACTCACATTTATAGCAATTATAATCCAAGCTATTGAAATGAAAGCAACAAAATATTTTGAAAAAAGATAATCGGACAAAAACCAATATGCTCCAAAATTTATAATAAATAAATCTAGAGCATAAGTAATTGGTCTAATAAACCCTGAAAAACGTCCTGCTTTGGTTGGCATTTTTTAAACAATATATTTGGAAAAATCTTTGTGTTCTTCTTTCAATAATTCTTCTGTAGATAAAGATTTGAAATAGTCGTAGGTTATTTTCATGCCTTCAGCACGATTTATTTTAGCCGTCCAACCTAAGATTTCATTAGCTTTTGTGGTATCTGGCTGGCGTTGCAAAGGATCGTTCATTGGCAGTGGATGGTATACCACTTTTTGGTTGGTTCCTGTGAGTTTTATAATTTCATCAGCAAAATCTTTGATAGTAATTTCATCAGGATTACCAATATTTACAGGGTAAATATAATCAGAATGTAACAATCTAAATATTCCTTCAACCTGATCGTCTACATAACAAAATGAGCGGGTTTGCATACCATCTCCAAAAATAGTCAAATCTTCGCCACGCAAGGCTTGCCCTATAAAGGCAGGAATTACTCGACCGTCATTTAATCTCATTCGTGGACCGTAGGTATTAAAAATCCTAACGATTCTAGTTTCAACACCATGAAACGTATGATACGCCATGGTTATAGATTCCTGAAAACGTTTGGCTTCGTCATACACGCCTCTTGGACCAATGGTATTTACGTTTCCATAATACTCTTCGGTTTGAGGATGCACTAATGGATCGCCATAAATTTCGGACGTAGAAGCTATTAAAATTCTAGCTTTTTTAACTCGTGCCAATCCTAACAAATTATGCGTTCCTAAAGATCCTACTTTGAGAGTTTGAATCGGAATTTTGAGATAATCTATCGGGCTGGCTGGCGATGCAAAATGCAAAATATAATCTAGTTGCCCTGGAATATGCACAAACTTGGTAATATCGTGGTGGTAAAATTCGAAATTTTCGAGCTTAAACAAATGTTCAATATTCTTGAGATCGCCTGTTATAAGGTTGTCCATCCCGATCACGAAATATCCTTCTTTTATAAATCGATCACAAAGATGTGAACCTAAAAATCCTGCTGCTCCAGTAATTAAAATTCTTTTCATTATGATTTTTTTACTAATTTTTCTTTTGTTTTGAAATCGACCGAATTAAAGATACAGTACAAGGTTATAAAAAACAAAATACCACGTTGTCTGCACAACATAGATTCGGTCAAAAATAAGACAATCATTGTGAAAGCGAAAACAAAATGTAAGAAATTGTTATTTGAAAGTGCGTTCTTAAAATTTAAAAATACCATTATTAAAAAAATAATGAATCCGAAAACTCCTAATTCGGCAAAAATTTGAATGTATTGATTGTGAAAATTAAAATAACGATACTCGTTAAACAACTGATACTGTTTGTGTTTGTCTTTAATGCTTAGCTCTGAAGCGTCTTGACCTAAACCCTTAAACCAAAGGTTTTGCTCTTGAAACGTTTCTAAAAAAATTCGAATTTGAAAAACACGAAATGCGGTGCCTGGAAAATAACTTTGTGGATGAAATTCAGAATTCGTCCATGCTTTTTTTATGGTAATATAATTCGAATTCTTGTCTTTAATACCTGTTTCGCTGTAAATTGTATTGTCTACAAAAGCAGTTTGATATTCTTGTTTGAAGCGTTCTCGAACTTGCGGAACGTAAATTATTGACAGAAACAAGAACGTTGCTCCCATAATTAAGGTAACCCATTTGACACTTTTTTGAGCTGTACCTTTTTTTAAATAATACCAAACCAATAATAATGCATCTATAAAAAAAATAGTTTTTGAATACAGTAAAAATATAAATACCGCAAGGATATATATGGCTACAAAATCGATAGTTTTTTTGTTTTTTAAAGCAATAAAATAGAACAAACAAAACGAAGCAAAAGCAGCAATATATATAGCGTTTACTTCGGCAGTTATTAAATTATTAAATATAAAAACGTTTTGATTTCCCGTATCAAAATACCTTATAAATGCAATACTAATAGAAAAAATCCCAAAAGCCGCCATGCCAAAACCAAACCAATGAAATACTTTATAACTTGATTTTTTATCTAATTTTGGTAAAAATAAAAAAGCCAATGGAAGCACTAGTAAGGAAGCTTCTTTTTGTAAACCGCTTAACGTGTGTATATTACTAGTCGTCCACAAAAGCGACAAAACCATCAAGACATATAGCGCAATAGGCAAAAATAATGCTGTGTTAGGTTTGAAATTTAATTTGTAAACTCCTGAAAATGATACTATAGTAAACAAAATTACCGCAATACTCCCAAAAATTGGTTTTATTGGAATTGTGATTAATAATAACGCCAACAAAACTAAAAGCAAGTTTGTTTTGTTGAAAGTTATATATTTTTGAAAGTTTTTTTTGGACATTTATGTATTTAAAAAATTGATTGCTTTTATTTTACATTAAAAAGAATTGCAAGATATTATTATTATTTTAATTGAAATATGAAAATTTTAGAAAATTTTAGAAATAGGTTTTTTATAAAAAACTATATTTGCAGCAACTGATAATTAGATGAAAAAAGCAATAATCACTGGAATTACTGGACAAGACGGTGCTTATTTAGCCAAATATTTGCTAGATAATAATTATACCGTTATTGGATTGGTCAGAAGTTTTTCAAATTCTAGCAAAGGTTTAGAATATTTAAAAATAAAAAATAAAATAACTTTTATTGAATGTGATTTGTTGAATATAGCACATGTTAATAAAATTTTAACAGAAAATAAACCTGATGAAATTTATAATTTAGCTGCTCAAAGCTCTGTTTATCAATCATATAAAGACCCAATAGACACTTTTCAATTTAATACAATTAGTGTTTTTAATATTTTAGAGTCTATAAAAAACAGCGGTGCTAATATAAAATTTTATCAAGCCAGTAGTAGCGAAATGTTTGGCAAAGTAGATAAACTTCCTATTACAGAAACAAGTTTAATACATCCTTTAAGTCCCTATGCAATTTCTAAAGTTGCAGCTCACTATGCTTGTGTAAATTATAGAGAAAATTATAATATGTTTGTTTGTTGTGGTATTTTATTTAATCATGAATCCTTTTTAAGAAGTGATGCTTTTTTTGTGAAGAAGGTAATTCGAGAAAGTATTGCCATTTCTGTGGGTAATCAGACAAATTTACAAGTTGGTAATATAGATATAAAAAGAGATTTTGGATATGCGCCAAAATATGTAGAAGCAATGTTTTTGATGCTTCAGCAAGAAAAACCAGCAGATTTTTTAATCTGTTCCGGGCAATCCATAAGTTTACGAGAAATTATATATTACGTTTTTGATAAATTAAATATTGATAAAAGTTTATGTGTCATAAACAAAGAGTTTTATCGTCCCGCTGACATCGAAGATATTTATGGGAATAATGAAAAAGCAAAAAAAGAATTGTCCTGGAATTATGATTATTCTTTTTTTGATGTTTTGGATATACTAATTGAAGAAGAATTAAAAAATAAAAAATAGAATAAATGAAAAAAGCATTAATTACAGGAATCAACGGACAAGACGGATCTTACTTGGCAGAATTGCTATTGGATAAAGGGTATGAAGTTCATGGAATAATTCGAAGAAGTTCTACCTTTAATACTGAAAGAATCGAACATTTATATATTGATACTTTACTTAAGGATATTCATACTAAACAAAGGATTAAGCTTCATTATGGTGACATGACCGATTCTACCAATCTTATCCGATTAGTGCAACAAATAAAACCTGACGAAATTTATAATCTTGCAGCACAATCTCATGTTAAAGTTTCTTTTGAATTACCTGAATATACCGCTGAAACAGACGGTGTTGGAACATTGCGTTTATTGGAAGCTGTGAGAATATGTGGATTAATAGAAACCACAAGGGTTTATCAAGCATCAACTTCTGAATTATATGGAAAAGTTCAAGAAATTCCGCAAACAGAAACAACTCCGTTCTATCCTCGATCTCCTTATGGTGTTGCTAAAATTTATGCCTATTGGATAACTAAAAACTATCGAGAAGCTTACAATATGTATGCGGTAAATGGTATCTTATTTAACCATGAGTCTGAACGTAGAGGCGAAACATTTGTAACTAGAAAGATAACGCTTGCCGTTTCTAGAATAAAACACGGTATTCAAGAAAAACTTTATTTAGGAAATCTTAATTCTTTGAGAGATTGGGGATATGCTAAAGATTATGTAGAATGTATGTGGTTAATGCTACAACAAGACACACCCGAAGATTATGTAATTGCCACTGGCGAACAGTTTTCTGTAAGACAATTTTGTGAACTAGCCTTTAAAGAAGCTGGAATTGAGCTAGAATGGAAAGGTGAAAATGAAAAGGAAAAAGGAATTTGTAAAGCAACTGGAAAAGTTTTAATTGAAGTTGATCCTGAGTATTATCGTCCAGCCGAAGTAGAAACGCTACTTGGTGATCCAACAAAAGCTAGAACGCAATTGGGTTGGAATCCTAGAAAAACTTCATTTGAAGAGCTGGTAAAAATAATGATGAAGCACGATATGGAATATGTTACGCTACCAACCAAAATCTAAATGATGGAAAAAACGGCAAAAATATTTGTTGCAGGTTCCAACGGAATGGTTGGATCGGCAATTGTTAGAAAATTAAAAAGTGAAGGATTTACAAATCTTCTTCTAACTTCTTCTAAAGAATTAGACTTGAGAAATCAAGAGGCAGTTGTTACTTTTTTTGACAAAAATAAGCCCGAATATGTTTTTTTAGCAGCTGCAAAAGTTGGCGGTATTTATGCTAATGATAAATATCCTGCCGAATTTTTGTATGATAATTTAATGATTCAAAATAATGTTATTCACAACGCCTATTTACACAACGTTAAAAAACTTTTGTTTTTAGGTAGCTCGTGTATTTATCCTAAGTTGTCTCAACAACCTATTAAAGAAGAATACCTATTAACTGGAAGTCTAGAGCCTACTAATGAAGCTTATGCTATAGCCAAAATTGCAGGCGTAGAAATGTGTAAGTTTTACAAAAAACAATACGATTGCAACTTTATTTCAGCAATGCCTACTAATTTGTATGGTATAAATGACAATTTTAATCTTGCTAATTCACATGTATTGCCTGCATTGTTACGAAAATTTATAGAAGCAAAAGATAATAATCTCCCAACAGTTTCTATTTGGGGATCTGGAACACCAATGAGGGAATTTCTTTTTGTAGATGATTTAGCAGAAGCAAGTTTATTCTTAATGCAAACCTATACTGGTTCTGAAACTATCAATGTCGGCACTGGTGTTGATGTTTCTATAAAAGAATTAGCAGAAACAATTAAAAAAATTATTGGCTATAAAGGCGAATTGGTTTTTGACGCTAGTAAACCTGATGGAACTCCAAGAAAACTATTAGATGTATCTAAAATAAATTCTCTTGGTTGGAAGCACACCAAAAATCTTGAAGATGGGATTATAGATACTTTAAAATGGTTAAGTGAAAATAATTTTAAGGCATTTAATTAAATGCTTTTTCAAAAATTAAGAAACAACCACCTGCTAATGAGTGCCTTTTACAAGGGCTTTTCTGGTTTGTCATTGTTTATTTCTATACCACTTTTAATAAAATATCTTGGTAGTAACGATTATGCCGTTTGGGTTTTAGTCTTTACTCTTTTTCAATGGGTGCTGTTAATGGATTTTGGTATTCAAAGTTCATTGAAAACAAAAATTCCAATCCTTCTTCATGAAAATAAAATTGATTTACTTAAAAGTTATATTAAATCAACATACAAAATTTCTCTCTACATCGCTTCAGGAATTTTCACGATTTTTATTATTAGCCTTTCATATATTGACCTAAAAAGTGCTTTAAACATTAGCTTTCATGATGCCTCATTTATAAATAAATTGTTTATTCTAAATGTTTTTTTCTTTTGTGTCAACTTTGTAACTAACATATACAAATCTTTGTTTATAGCCTTCCTCAAAGGTAAATTTACCGAACAATCTATTGCACTAAACCAATTTATTTTTTTGCTTCTAGTCTTTTTATCATTATTCTATTTCCCAGACATAAATGTAGAAAATAAGTTGTTTTTAGTTTCAATACTTAATGGTGTTTTTGGTTTACTAGTGAATATAGGTTACACTATTTATTTTTTTAGAATCGAAAAATTAAACTTAAAATCAAAAGAAAAAACACCCAAAGAATTTATTGTTGAAATCCTCAAATTGGGCTCCAAATTCATGCTTACACAAATGGCATTGTTGTTTATGTTTAATATTGACAACTATATTATCTCTAATCATTTTAGTCCAAAAGAGGTGGTGCCTTACGATACTGTAAATAAGTTATTTCAATTACCTATAATGATTCTTTTTGCTGGACTTTCGCCTTTATGGTCTATGTTTGCTAAAGATTATATCGATAAAAACCACACAAACTTATTAAAGATGTTTAAAAAGTTTAACCTTTTTTTTATTCTTATTGTGGTGTTGATACTACTATTTGCTGCTATTTGTCCTTATTTGATTTCTATTTGGATCAAAGAAAAACTAGATATGCCCACACACCTTATATTGTATGTTGCTATTGTTGCATGCTTTAGAGTTTTTATCACTTTTTATACTTTTTTCCTTAACGGAATAGGTAAACTTAACAATTATCTTTTTATTTTACTATTTAGTGTCGTTTTAAAGCTGCCATTAACCAATTTTTTTATAAATTTACAACTGGGAATCAACAGTGTAGTGCTAGCTACACTTGTTCTTATGCTTTTTTGGATACTATTTATTCCTTGGGAATGTTATCGTATCGTTTTTAAACTGAAAAAGTTGAATTAAGATGATGTTTAGTATTTTTTCTTTTTTATAAATAAGTTAAAAACAAACATCGTAAAGAATAAAAAAATTAATATCCCATATTTCCTTTCTAATACATTTTCAAAATTAAAAATGTATAAATAAAATATCACTGTTATAAATAAAAATTTATTCTGTCCCTGAGTTATTAAAATTATAAAATATAACAAAAGACAAGAAAAACCAAATAATCCCGTACCTAAAAAGACACTTATAAACTGATTGTGAGTATTATAATATTTGTCAAGTGTAGGGTATTTTAGATCATAACATTCTTGCATTAAATCTCTTACATCTCCTACCCCATTGCCAATAAATAAATTACTTTTTTTTATTTTATCTATACTACAATTATAAATCGCATATCTTATACTGCTAGAATTATTTAAGTCTAGCTTTTGATATGACTCTTTTTGAAAAATATAATTTAACTTTCTATTAAATTCAAAATTCATATTTATAAATAAATAAGTGCTAAAAAACACTAAAATTGTTAAAAAGGCTTTGTAAACAAATTTAAATTTTAAAGAAAAAACGTAATAGAACATTAATAATACAAAAGCAAGGAAAGTAGCTCTAGAAGCACAAAGACCTAATAAAATAATATTAGGAATAACCAATAAAATACTTAATTTTAAATTTTGCCTAGAAATATAAATACATGTCAGCGAAGCTAAAAACACAATTATAGAAAGATGTATTGAATGTATTCCAATAAGCGGTAATTCGTCTAGTAAATCCCTTATTGTATTAAAATTAATAATACTGTTTTTAAAAGCATAAACGGATAAAAAAATTATTAAAAAAATTAAATTTGAAACATTAAAAATGACAATCCAATTAAAAATGAATTTTTTATCAAAAGATATGTTTCTTTTTAATAAAATTGAATACGAAAGTGTTAAATAAAAAAAAGGCAAGAATCCTTCTACTCTTGTCAATCCTGTTTTCAAATTACTACTGTGTAATAAACTAATTATATTAATCGTAAAAAATAAACTCAAAAAAATAAAACTTTTATAATCAAATCTTTTATCCTTGAAAAAAACCAATATTGAATAAATAGACAAAACTACAAATGGAATTTCCCTTATTTTATTTGGCAATAAAACAAAAATTGCTGTAATGTAAAGAATATAACTAAGAGTTTTATTTTCGTTTTCCATTTGAAATATAAGAAAGTGCGACCCAAAAAAGAGGTGATGTCCATAAAAATCCTGATGAAGACAAAGAATAAAAAAACCAACAAAAAACAAAAATTGTTAATGTTATTAAAATTGAAGACTTATTAAGAAGTATTTTAAACAAATAAATAACAATATTATAAATCAACAAAAAGAAAATTATGATTCCGAAAAATCCATGTCTCAGTATTAATGAAAATGGAAGAAGGTGTATATTATGAATATTTGATTCCCCTAATAAAGCGGCATCAATAACTCCAGCGTCTTTTAGCGAAAAACCTGAAATAGTAGCTCCCATACCGCCACCAAAAATGAAATTCATTGGATTTGATAGCCAATAATCAATAACAATTTCTGCTTCGTCAAATCGTTGTTTTATAGAAAGAAATTCCGGAGCATTCCAATTAAAATGACCAATAATTATTTCATTTATTTGATTAATCCTGAAATGTATTTGAGAGCTAGGTGGCAAAAATGAAATTATCAAACTTAAAAAATCATCAATAAAAAAATAACTTAAAATTAAAAGGAAAAAAAACAAATAAAAAAAAGTAAAAATATTTGCTCTGTTATATTTATTTTGCAAAAAGTAAAAAGCAATAACAATTAAAAAAACGATTAATGTTGCTCTATTAGAAGATAGAAGTTGAATAAAAAAAGGCGTAATTAATAATAGTGAAAACCAATGCTTTTTTTTATTTATTAATTGTAATGAAAAGGCTAAACAAAAAACTATAAAAAAAGGAGGCATAGTTAATCCAAAAACAAGAGTGAAAACAGATAAAACTATAACCCATATAACAAAATATCTTTCTTGAGTATTTGTTAATTCAAGTCTTATTTGATTTTGAATTTCATCATTAGATCCAAAAATTCTAAATAGAAAGTAACCATAAAAAATATAGATTGTATCCGTAAAAAGATAAATTATTGGGTTTTGATTAAAAATTCCTATTATAAAACCAACAATTGTAAAAAAAAACCAAGTTAATATTAGATAATTTTCTGCAGTTGATTTTACATTAATTTTAAAAAGTTTACTAATTTTAATAAAGTTTTTCTTTAATAGATATAAAAAAGAAAAAATTATTGTTACCAATCTCAAATAAGGACTCATTTGAAACAAATGAAGCCCAATTAATTGGAAAATCAAAAAAAAGACAAGTTCAATTGCACACAAAAAAACTATAAATTCTAATAATATTGGTAAACTGTTTTTTCGATTTTGAGATATTGTTTCTGAATTCATTTTTATAAAAATGTTTTTTTTTAGCTTATCTTATAGTCATATTATTAAATTTTACTAGTAAAACATATAACTTCTTCGTTATTTTTAAACGTGACCGTAGTTTTTTTTAATAAAAATCAAAATAAATACTTTGCTAAGATCATTCCATCACAACAACCACTTTCAATAGCAATAAAAGGTATATTATCGGAGCCTATAATCAATTTTAAAACATATGCTTCTGTTATAAAGGCGCCTCCATCTTGAAGTTTTACTTTGTATAAATCAACCCAAGTAGAACCATCTAGTTTTTTTATTACAGGATTATAATTATTGGTATTTTCTATATAGGCTATATAAGGAATGTTTTGATTATTCAATGCTAAAGAAACGCTGTAAACGGAAAAATCTGAGAATCCATCGCCACCAATAGTTTCCCAATTCGTTCCATTGTATTTTTTAACTGTAATTTTACCTCCATTTCCAAGATCTTTATAAGCAACAAAAATGTCATTATTTGATCCAATTTCCATCTCAATTTTTTCGACACCAGCATTAGAAAAACCAAGTTGACCGACTGTTTCCCATGAAGTGCCATTATATTTTTTTACTACTATTTTATTGCCCAAACCTTCATCTGAATAAGAAACATAAATTTCATCATTCGAATTAATTGCAATATTACTAAATGAAACTGTACCAACAGAGAACCCCTCATTACCTATTACTTGCCACGAAGAACCTATTTTTTGTTTAACTGTAATTTTACCATTATTACTGTTGTCATTATAAACAACTACCATGTCGTTATTACTTGTTAATGCAATATCGGTTCCGCTTGCCGTTGACGGAGATATAACGCTATTTGTTCCGCCACTATTGAGATCGGAACATATTGCGGCACCAGCATAACCAGATTGTGGTATAGGACCAACTTTAAGAAAAGAAGTATAAGGAACACCACTATCACTTATTGCTAATTTTGGCTTAGCTATACCATAAACTCCATAAGGTCCAGTTAAAACATTCCAACTAAAGCCATTATAAGATTTAATAACTGAATAATTTGTTGCAGTATAAGCAAAAAATATAGTGTTGTTTACTTTATTGTTTTTGAGTTCTGTATATGTTTCGGTTATAATATCTTGAGAGTTTGTTTTAACCCATGTTTTTGCATAAGCTGGATTAACCGGGTTAACCGTTTGAGCTATACCAATTGTTTTATAATTCCCAGCAGAAAGAGTAGTCTCAGTGGTTAGTGTAGCAGATCCTGGTCTGTTCAAAGCAGTAGTATTCTCTAAAACTGTAACTTCCACAGATGTAACGCCTGCATTACCACTTATAGGATTTAATTGTACCCATGCTGATTTACTATGAATAAACCATGGTTTTGTACTTGAAACTTGAACTGTAAAAACGTGTTGATTGTAGTCTAAATATTGATCAGCATAATTAAGTATAGTAATTGTAGGTACTATTATTGTTGTTTGTACTATTGTCAATAAATAAACTTTGTTATCCGAAATAAACTTTACAACTCCTGTTCTTGGTTGTATGTCATAATTATTATTTTGCGAAACAACAATTTGTAAATCATAACTACCGTTTCCTTGAGTTTGGTCTAAAGTCATCCATGATGGGATATCTATAGCTTGCCAACTAGAATTGGTCGATATATTAACCATAAGTGTTTGTTGTGGCTTGTTTATTGTAAAACTAGATTGTGATAATTCAAAAGAAATTGTTTCAGGATCATTATTTGCACACGATAAAAGTAAAAATGTTACTAAAAAAATAATACTGTTTTTCATAATAAAGATTTATCTATTTTTATTAAAATATAATTATTGTTCATACTTAATCAAATTAATGATGTTTTTTTGAATTGATAATTTTGTGAACTAATTTTATTCATAAATATTTACAAAATATTACAAGTACTCCATTTGATTTGAAATAACATTTATAACATCTTTCCCTTTTATTATATTGTACCTTTCTGCTCCATATAATAATGATAAATTTCCTTTTTTATCTCTACTTTCTCTAAACTTACTTATCTTAAATGCTTCTTGATTGCTTATCTCTCTTACTTTTTCATTTAGTAAGTCTTTTCTAACATAATAAGCATTGTTTCCAGCAAGATTGCAACAAACCAAAGAATAACCTTTTTGATTTGCTAAATAAGTTAAAGCAGGTAATGATGCCCCAAAATATAAATTACTAAAATGCTCATTGGTTCTATAAAAATTTTTGTTATAAGGTACAGAAATAGATCTTTCGTTACCAAAAACACTATTGTATTCCATAATTATCATTGAAGGATTTAACTTTTTTAAATCTATTTCTTCCAATATGTGATAATCATTACCATCTATATCAATGTGTAATAATCCAATGTCTGAATAATTCGGTATTGCTAATAATTGATTTATGTTTTCTCTTGTAATAAAAGCACATTTAGCTATCAACGAGTATTTCCAAAACCAACTTCTACCTTCAATTTTTCGTATTGCTTTTTTTGAACCATCTAAAATCAGACCCTCCCAATTATTATTCATCATCAAAAATCTCGTGTTTGACTCTGAATAATCCTCAACACCAAATTCAATAAATATTTGATTTTTGATTTCAATATTTTTGATTAAATATTGAATAATACCGTCATCACCAAATTGACTAAAGATTTTAAATTCAAAATCATTAACGTTTGTTGATTTAATTTGTTCTTGTTGCAATGATAACATAGACCCAATGGCTAATATTACTTTTTCGTCTTTTTCTAATAAACGATTTAGCAGTGATTTTATTTTTGAGATCATGTTTTTAAAATATTATTGTTTAGGTAATAAATGTCAAATGTTGTAAAAATTCTTGAAATTTAATAAATCAAAAATCAACAAATTTTATTTTTTTATAATTGTTTTTGAAGTGTTTGTCATAATGCTTATTTTTAAAATATAATTTCCATTTGGTAATGAACTTATATCAACAGAGTTGTCATTAACTAAATTTGTTAAATCTTTAATAAATTTACCACTTTCATCAAATAATTCTAAATTTTTTAATATGTCAGTTTGTTTAATATCTAATTTAAGAATGTCTTGAATTGGGTTTGGAAATATTACTAACTCATTATTAATAGTGATTTTGTGTAAAATCTCTGTTTTTTCGATTTCACTTGCATCCTTTGATGTTGTTCTTAATGAAAAATCATCATTAATTATTGTTCCGATTGCCGTGTCAGAAATATCTCCGTTAATTCCTGTCGAACCAATAATTGAAATTTCAAATCTCTCATCATTTTCTACAACTGTATCGTTTGTTGTTTGGATTTTTATTGTTTCTTGAGTTACACCAGCGGGTATTAATTTAGTTATTGTTGCAGTAGAATAATCATTATTTGTTGTTGAAATATTTGAATATCCAAAAGTTAATGAAATTTGTTGTGTTGATGGATTATTTAAATATACAGGGAAAGATAACATACCGCCTTCTGTAATTGAACCATCGTCTATTTTTACGACATTAAATTTATGTTCTATTGATATTGATTTAATTTCAGTATCATATTTAGATACTATTCCTAGGTAATAATCTTTTTTTGAATCAAATTCGATTGTTGGATTAAATTCATAGGTGTTAAAGTTATTATAATTTGGATCGGAAGAATTGTGACTTAAATATTTGCCACGTCCTTCCCATAAATTTTGAGTTGCGTGAATTCCTTCACTAATAGTAAAGTAAAAATCATCTGTAGTTGTAGCTATATTTGTAGTTCTCGAAATCAATTTAAATTTAAGATTCCTATAAAGTCCATTTAGTTCATTAATATCTCCATTGCTTTTTTGACTAATTTGTATTTTACAATAAGAATTTGGAGTTCCTCCTCCTTTAAGTTTTATATGTTTAGGATTGAACGTAGGAATAGCAATGCCGTAATTTAATCCTAAATCAGATACGTTTGATGCATTAATTAACACTGATCCATTAATAGAGGTTTGAGTTAAATTTGTGGTTTTAAAAGAATTCCAATCCCTGAAAGAGAAAACGTTTGAAATATTTATGGCTCTTGGTCTGCCCCCGTATGTGATATTTAAATCTTTAATTTCTGTTAATGTATTTATGTTTCTCACAAAACTTGAAGGAGGTATGTTTCCAACATCGATTCCTAATGGACCATCTATTAAATTTATACTTCTAAAATCCTCATTTATTAAATACGAATAATTTGTTCCTGTGCTTAATCTATTACCTGTTATATCAACAATAGCAGGAACATTAAGATTTGTAAGATTGATATTTGTACAATCAATATATGCTAATGGTTTTGCTACAAATGGTTTGTTTTCTAAAAAATTATCTCTTATCATTATATGCAGTGAGTTTGACTTAATAAAAGCACCAGTATTAACAACGCCAGAATAACCTAAAATATCATTGTGGATTATTGAATTTTGAGAACCAAACTGTCCCAAAGTTGCATCTGTTA
This sequence comes from Flavobacterium sp., assembly GCA_043771555.1. GTDB lineage: Bacteria > Bacteroidota > Bacteroidia > Flavobacteriales > Flavobacteriaceae > Flavobacterium. The sequence goes on from JAYVHB010000011.1 coordinate 44,004, forward strand.
ATTGGCTTAAATCAAGTATGCCGTATAATTTGAAAGAGGTGATTCTGTTGTCACTAATATTATTAATGTCTGAACCATTTAACTTTATCCCTATATCAAATCCTTTCACTAGGTTGTTTGAAATTTTACAATCAAATGCTTTACTTAATGATATAGCTATGTTGACGCCAAAATCTGGACCTATGTTTTCTACAAAATTACAATTATTTATACTACCTCTTAAAATAGTATTGAAATCATCTGTAAAGTTTGAAGAACCAGAAATTTCAATACCCTTTTTACAATAAAAGTGTAAGCTTTCGAAAACAATGCCATTTGAATAACCATATTGTGGAGTATTAATACATTTAAAAACAAAATCATTATTTAACGGACTTAGTGGTAAATTTGTATCAAAATAAGAACCTCGTCCTGCCCCATACAGATAATAGCTAATGTTATTTGTTCTACCCAAATCTAAAGTTATTGTTTCGCTGATAGCATATCCTTTATTTGAATCTCTTGGTGGGAAATATACTTTAGGGTAAAAATTAACTGCATTTTGTATTGACTTAGACCAAGATAGGGTAGGGTTATCATTTGGTGTTTGCCACCATTGAGGATAAGCTTGATCAATTAGTGGATAACCATCTGTAATCCCAGATGTACCACAATTAAAGATTTGAAAAATACCTGCTTCAACACTACCATTTATTGTAAGCCTTATACCAGAATTAATAGTAATTACATTTCCCCTCCAAAACTGAAGTGTTTCTGTTGTATTTATAGTTTTATTTAAAGTCAAGTTTATGCTTTTATCAATAACAAGAGTGCTTATTGGGAGTGTAGGATTGTTTAAAGCGTCAATTGCGTTCTCTAAAGTTGTGTAGGAACTTAAATATATTATGCTTGTATTACTATTTACAACTGGAGTTAATATAATGTTTCCCGAACCATCTACACTTAATGCTTTATTATTTCCTGCTACAGTTGAAGATGTGCTTGTTATGTTAGTAATTTGCACTCCAGATACCCCATTGCTTCCACTCGTTACCTTTAATCTTAAAGTTGATGATGGTGGTAAAACCGAAGTTCCAGTTCCAAGTCCTACAGGTTGGTTAGTTCCTGTTGGGAAAGTGTTCTGAGAATAACCATTTATCATAAAAATGACAATAAAATAAAGATAATTAATTTTTTTCATTTGTGTTTAATTTTTTTCCGTTTTTCAATACAATTCCTTATAAAACTCATGGGTTTCTTTGCTGCACTTGTCCCAGCTATATTTTTTAGATTCTAGGAAGCCGATTTCTCTAGTTTGGTTTCTAAAATCTGTATTTTTCAATTTTACTAAATGATTTTGAAATTCACTAACCTCTAATTTTTCAAGTAAGAGAGCCGATTTCTCTGCGACTTCCTTAATTGTTGCATTGTTTAGTCCAATTACTGGGCAACCTGCACGCATGGCTTCTACAACTGGTATACCAAACCCTTCATAACTTGAAGGATACACTAAAGCAACCGCTTTATTCATTAAAACATTTAGTTCTTCATTGCTTGCTGTTGGAATAAAAACAACTCTACCAAATGCTTCTTTTGAAAACAATTTTATCTCTTTTTCAGATAAAATTCCGCCACCAACAATTACTAACTTGATTCCTTTTGTTTCGTTTAATACATTTGCAACAAAGTCAAAATTTTTATAATTGGTTCTTCCTCCTACAAATACTAAATAATCATCGTTAAGATTATTACTTTTAAAAATCTCTTTTTGAGATAGCGCAAATTTTGCTAACGGAAAATAATCATTACTTACACCAACATAAATTACTTCTGCTTTTTGCTTTTTTTTTGTGGGGCAAAATTTTTGCAAGTCTTTATAAGTGTTTTTAGAAATACATATAATCCCTTTTGATCTTTTTATAGCGTTAAATTTGAGGTTATTATGAATTATTCTTTTATGAATTGGTGCATAATAATTGTGTATAAAATCATAAACTGTGGTTACTTCGATTTTATTCTTTGCTCCAGAAATTCCTCTGTAATAACTTGAATGATAAATAAATTTTTCGGAGCTATTGTAGGTTATTGGCAAAAGTCGTGAGAGTATAGACGCAGAATTTTTTTGTAGAATAATATTTTCTAAGGGAATTTCTAATTGTTTTCGATGAAAGTTTAACTTAGTGTTTTCGTCTTCGAAAAAATTTATTGAATCGCATTTTTGGTTAAGTATATACTTAGATAACTCAAACCAATAATTTGATATTCCGCCATTTTTAGATTTTGAAAAAATAACATTGTCTAATAAAATATTCATTCATTAATTTTTACAAATATATTATTTTCAATCAAAATAATAGTATATTGATAACTAAATATATTTTTTAGAATTATCTTTGCGCGGTATAAATTCTTTTTTAATGGATAAAAAAAAAATTACAATAATTTCTGCAAATTTCTACCCTGAAGAGACGGCTGTTGGTTTATACAATACTCAATTTTCAAAATTTTTGGTTGATAAAGGTTATGATGTAAATATTATAACGGGTTTCCCTTATTATCCTCAGTGGAAAATTCTTGAAAAATATCAACAACTACCAAATTATTTTAACGAAACTATAAATGGTGTTGAAGTTATTAGATACAAACAATATGTACCTAAAACTATAAATTTTAAAGGAAGAGTGATTCTAATGTTGAGTTTGTTTTATGGTACTTTTGTAAATATTTTTAAAGTTAAAAAAACTGATTTAGTAATATGTATTTTGCCATTTTCTATAAGTATGATTCCTTCCTACATATTATCGAAAAGAATGAAAGCAAAGTTTTGGGTGCATGTGCAAGATTTTGAATTTGATTTGGCTTTTGATTCAGGCGTTGTAAAAAGCAATAATTTGTTTATAAAATTATTTAAAAAAACACTTGCCTTTTTTGAACGAAAAATGCTTAATTCGGCTCACGTTGTAAGCAGTATAAGTTATAGTATGTTGGATAAAATTAAAATTAAATCTTGTCATGATAAACCATACTATTTTCCGAACTGGGTGTCTTCAGAGAAAATAAACCCTAAAACATGTTCAAAACATAAACTAGTAAATACTGAAAAATTTACATTGCTTTATTCGGGTAACATTGGCGAAAAACAAAACTGGCATTTTTTAGAAAATTTATGTAAAGTTATTTCTCCATCTGAAAATATTGAAATTCTTATAGTTGGAGATGGAGCATTTAAAAATAATTTAAAAATAATGCTAAAAGATTTTTCATTCATAAGATTTTCTGATCCAGTACCTTACGAAGAATTGAACGATTTATTATGTTCAGCAAATGTTCACTTTTTATTTCAGAAAAACGAAGTCATAGATACTGTAATGCCTTCTAAAATACTAGCTATGATGGCAAGTGGCAAACCTTCTATAATTACAGGTAATAAAAATTCTGAAGTAGCTTCTATTATAAATGAATCTAGTAGTTTTTATTTTAGTGATAATAAGGTAATCACAGTTTATGAAAAACTTATCGAATTAAAAAATAATTTTACATTGAGTGAAGAATTAGGTTCTAAATCAAGAGTTTATGTTCTTGATAAATTTTCTTCAGATAAAATTTTAGAGAATTTGTATGTTAAAATTTTAAATACAATATAAAATTTGATTCTGTTTTTTAGAAAAAATTTATATTGTGTTTTCCTCCATCAATTAATTTATTTTTATCTAAAATTTCGATACCTATTTTTACCTCGGTTAAATATTTTTTATTTTGAGTTTTTAAATTTTTCATTGAATTAGCATCTTTTGGTAAAAAAATTGTGCTGTTTTTTACGTAGACTTTTAATCCGTTTTTATCAATTATAATTCTGTCGTCATAAAGCAATAATAGTTTTTCAATATTTAAATTTTCTATAGCCGAAAACTCCATTTTTTCTTTTAACTCTTTTCCTGTTGCTACACCTGCATTGTATCTTGCAACATAAGCATCATTTTCCTTCCAAATTTGTTTATCAATTTTCAATATTTCTGTAAATTCTGGATATCTTTTTATATAATTAGATATTACTTTCATATCATTTATAAAATAAAATCTAAAATTTATTAATAGTAATGACAACCCTTTTTTATCAACAATAATTCTATTATTGTATTTCATAAAAATCTCATCCAAAAATCCTACTGGATTTAATTTATCTTCTAACTTCTTATCTTCAAGATCTCTACTAAATTTCTCCACTTCATACTTCTCCTTACTCTTCAAAACAATAGCATTATCCATCTCCACCTCATCCTCAGGAAAAATATCTTCTTTACTCTTAATCCTTTCGTCACCACGCCACTCAAAACCTCTTAGTTTTCGTGCATTTTCGGGCAGATCTTTGTCTGGGAAAATATCGCCATCGGGGTTTTCGTATAAAGTTAAGGTTTCGATTTTGCTTTTGTCGTCAAGAATCATGTTGAGGCGGCTACAAACACTTTTGTTAATGCCAATGAGCTCGTTTTTATCGTTGCGCATATAATAGATAACTTCGGTGTTTTTTACTACATCGGCTTCGTGTATTTTATTGTCCTTAAATCGTGCATACAAATTAAGCCCTTTTATCTGGTTATAACCTGCACCAATGGTGTCTTTAGAAATTATAAACGCATTTTTGAGTACTTTGAGTGAGTCCAGTTTTTCGGTTTTGTTATTGCCAATTAAGTGCATGACATCGCCTGTGAGTTGCTTATCGAAGTTCCACAAAATAGGCTTGCCCAAAAGTTGGGTCAACTCACTTTTTTGGCTGGAATGTATAGAGTCACATTTGGCACTAATATCCGACTTAAACAAACGCACGTTTTGCTGCCCGCGAACCAAACGCTCGCCTACTTTGCCTGTAACTGTAATGCGTTTGGCGTGCACAAACATCGAATCTTTTTCGACCAAATACCGTATCGAAGCATGTTTGGTAATAAAAAGCGAATCTTTATTTTTATACACTTCGCCATAATGCCCTTTGATGATGGCTTTGTTGATCGAATCGGTAATTTTGACGTTATTGGTTCCTGAGGCAAATTCTCTTTTTCGATCATAATACAAGCTGTCGGCTACAATCAAGCGGTCTTTGTACTTGATGTAGGAGTTTTTCTTGAAGTTGCCTACGTTTTTCTTACTGTTATAATAGCCGTTTTCGGTATAAATAAAATTATCTTTTCCGGTAATTGTTGAAGGGCCTTTGAGAAACGAATTACCTTGTTTGGTATAATAATCCAAATGATTGGACTTGATGGTATACTCTGGATTTGTAAGCACAACCGATTGCAAAAACTGGTATTTTCTTTCTTTTACATAATACCGTCCCGATTTGCTTTTGAGTGTGTTTTGCTTGTTTACAATCGTTCCGTTACAATTAAAATAGGCTTCTTGAATGTTTCTGTCAAAATAAACCGTATCGGTAGTCATGGTAGATTCGGGCGATTTCATCACAACATCTCCCGTAGCATACGCTTTTTTGATGTTTCCGTTATATTCAGCGTATTTGCTATTTAAAGTTAAGGTATCGCCTTGAACCATTTGGACATCGCCAAAGGTTTTTATATAATTTTCGTCCTTAAAAAAATAGGCTTTGTTGCAGGTCATCGTAATGCCTTCGTGGTTTACTTTGACATTTCCGGTAAGCAATACGCCACCAGGAAGTTCTATTTCGTTTACATCGGCGAAATCGGATCTGTCTACAACAATTGGACTTCCCTTTTGGCAATAAAAGGGTATTGTTAGCAAAACTATAATTAAAAAAAGAACTGTTTTTTTCAAGATTTAATTTTTATTAAAACGCTTATTTTATTCTATTTGTTGTATTAATAAATGATTTTTTTACAAGGTTCAAATTTATAAAAAACAAATCAACTATGGGACTATAATTGAAATTATAACTTTTAGAAGTTCTCCGTTTTAATAAATGTGTTTGTTGCAATTAGAGAGGTTATAAAAAAATACAACTTTTTAGGAATTATATTTCGAATAAGTTGTAGTTTTACAAAAAGTTTTGATGAAAATAGAAAGACAACTTGCACAAAAAATTTTGTTATTTGCTTCTCAATTCAGAGCAATTGCCATTATGGGAATTAGACAAAGTGGTAAAACTACCCTTTGTAAAATGCTTTTTCCAGAAAAACCGTATGTAAATTTTGAAAATATTGACGTTCAACTTCTAGCGGAACAAGATCCAAATGCTTTCCTAACAAAATATAAAAATTCAGGTGCTGTTTTTGATGAAATTCAAAAATCTCCAACACTTTTTAATTATATACAGGAAGTGCTAGATAACGAATCTGAACGCGGAAAATATATTCTTACAGGAAGTAGTAATTTTTTATTGAACCAAAACATAAGTCAAAGCTTAGCCGGTAGAGTTGGATTTCTAGAATTGTTGCCAATGTCAAATTCTGAAATAAATGTGTTTTTTAAATCTAATAATTCGTTATCTGAACTAATTTTTAAAGGCGGATTTCCTGAAATATGGGTTCAAAACATCAATCCTAGTTTTTATTTTCCAAGCTACATTCAAAGTTTTATCGAACGAGATATTAGACAACTTGTAAACGTCAAAAATCTAATACTTTTTCAACAATTTATTAAACTGGTTGCCACAAACGCTGCTCAAGAATGGAATAGTTCTAAAATATCAAATGATTTAGGAGTCGATTCCAAAACGGTTTCGGCTTGGCTCTCTTATCTACAAACTGCTGGAATTGTTTATTTGTTACCTCCTTATTATGCGAATTTTGGTAAAAGAATTATAAAAAGACCTAAACTTTACTTAACCGATACAGGTATTCTATGTAGTTTATTAGGTATTCAAAACTCAGATCAAATAGACAATCATCCTCTAAAAGGAGCAGTTTTTGAAAATTATGTAATTCTTGAGCATCTCAAAGAAAGAAATAATTCTTTAGAATCTTCTAATTTTTATTATTGGAGAAATGTTAGCGGCGTAGAAATTGATTTGATAATTGAAAAAAACGGATTATTAACCCCTATTGAGATTAAATCGGGAACTACATATCATGAAAAATGGTGGAAAAATATTATAAATTGGCAATTATTTGCCAACAATAAAACTCCTGGTATAATAATTTATGGCGGCACAGAGAACTATTCATTTTCTGACGGAAGAAAAGTGGTGTCCTACCAAAAATAATGTTTACTTTTTAGGAATATTATTCCTAAAAAGTTATTAACTTAAAAGCTCCCAAAAGTTATGACTGTTTACATAGTTGAATTTTGCTTCTGGATATTTATTTGAAAATGATAAAGGAATTTTTGATTTGTTTTTAGGATTCCATTTTATGTCTATTACTTCTAGCTTGCCATTTTTTTCGATTATTAAATCAACTTCTTGTTGCTCATTAGTGCGCCAAAAATAAAACTTTTGAAATTTGTCGTGGTATTCATTTTCCTTAATAAATTCATTTATAATAAAATTTTCGAATAAATTACCTTTGTCTTTTCGAGTTTCAAAAGGAGAAAAATCATTAATTATTGCGTTTCTAATCCCAAGGTCGTTAAAATATATTTTTTTTCCTTTCTTAATTTCTTTTCTTTGGTTCGTGTGGTAAGAGTTTAATCTATATATCACAAAGGATTGCTCCAGTAAATAAATGTATTCTTCTACAGTTTCGCTTTTAAGCCCAATTAGGTTTCCAAGTTCATTATAGTTTACTTCATTACCTATTTGCCAAGCCAAAGCTTTGAGTAGTTCTTGCATTTTTTCGGGTTTTCTAATCCCATTAAATAACAAAATATCTTTATACAAATAACTATCTGACAGTAATCTAAGGATTTTTTCTTCATTATTTTGAGTCGTAACTACTTCTGGATAATAACCATACACCAATCGATGTGGCAACATTCGTATTTCTTCCAACAAACCGATATGGTTTTTCATTTCAGAAAAAGAAAGCGGAAACAATTTGTGTTCGAATTTTCTACCCGTTAGCGGTTCGTTCAATTTGTTTCGTAATTCAAAAGCACTTGATCCAGTTGCAATAACTTGAATTTCTGGCAAATAATCGGTAATTAATTTAAGTTTGCTTCCAATATTGTCTATTTTTTGCGCTTCGTCAATAATCACAAATTTATTATTTCCAAAAAAAGATTGCAATCTCGTTGCTGTTGCATTTTCGAAAATTAAAGAAACATCTGGATTCTCAGCATCTAACCATAGCATATTCGTTTCGTTTTCAAAAATTGTTTTTAACATCGTGCTTTTTCCTACTTGACGAGCGCCAAGCAGTACTATTGCTTTTTTTTGAAAAAATTCTTGTTTGATACTACCAACGATTGTTCGAGTTACCATCTTGTTTTTTTACAAAAATAGTGATTTTTTCGATCGTAACGGAAAAATATACGGTTTTTTTTCTGTTATAATAGAAAAATTACCGTTTTTAAACTTTCTTCCCAAGATTTAATATCAATTTGAAAAATGTCAATAATCTTTGATTTATCCAAAACACTAAATTTAGGCCGTTGTGCTGGTGTTGGAAAACTTGCTGTTGTAATGGGTTTCAAATCAATTATTACATTGTGAATCTTGAAAATTTCTTTAGCAAAATCATACCAAGAACATTGTCCGAGATTTGAAAAATTATAAATTCCGAAAAGGTTGGAAGTTGGAAGTTGGAAGTTGGAAGAAACAGTTTGTGCTTCGACTGGGTTCTGTGTGAGCTCCATATGACAAATTATACTAACCAAAGCTTCTGCCAAATCTACTGCGTTGGTTGGTGTTCCAATTTGGTCGTCAAGAACAGACAAACTTTCTCTTTCGGAAGCCAATCGCAACATGGTTTTCATGAAATTATTGCCGAATTGCGAATATACCCATGAAGTTCTTATAATGATATATTTCGCCCAAATGGCTTGAATTGCTTTTTCACCGTCTAGTTTGGTTTGTCCGTAAACACCCGTTGGATTCGGAATATCTGTTTCTTTATATGGTGTTTGTGACGTACCATCAAAAATAAAATCTGTTGAGATATGAAATAATGTTGTATTGTTTTTTTTGCAAACTTCGGCTAGATTTTTCGATCCAGTTACATTAATTGCAAACGCTTTTTCGGGTTCTGATTCTGCATTATCAACAGCGGTATATGCTGCTGCATTGATGCAAAAAATAGGTTTGCAAACTTCAAAAACTTTTTTTATTTGATCTAAATTTGTAATATCTAACTCCGACGAATTATAAAATATGAAATCAATTTTAGGAAATTTTTCTGCAACAAACTGCAAACTTTGTCCCAATTGTCCGTTAGCTCCAGTAACTAAAACTATCATGCTTTTCGAGCCTTTTGAAGGTTTGGCAAGACTTTGTCTTTTTTAGAAATTATCATTTCTTCTAGAGGAAATTGCCAATCAATATTTATAGTGGTATCGTTATACATAATACCAGCTTCGCTTTCTTTATTATAAAAATTATCGCATTTATAAAAAAAAGTGGCTGTTTCGCTCAATACCAAAAATCCATGAGCAAATCCTCTTGGCACAAAAAACTGAAGTTGATTTTCGGCTGTTAAAACTACGGCTTCATATTGCCCATAAGTTACTGATTCTGGTCGAATATCAACTGCAACATCCAAAACTTCTCCTTGCAAAACTCTTACCAATTTAGCTTGAGCATGATAACCAACTTGATAATGCAACCCGCGCAAAACACCTTTGGTAGAAAAAGATTGGTTGTCTTGAACAAAATGTACTTTTTGCCCAATTCCTTTTTGGAAAGTGTTTTCAATGAAGCTTTCCATAAAATATCCTCGTTCGTCAAGGATTATTTTTGGTTCGATGATAAAACATCCTTCAAGTTTGGTTGGAATAAAGTTCATCTAAAAGTGTTGTTTTAATCGTTAGACAAATCAATTAAATGTTTTCCGTAACCACTTTTCAATAAAGGTTCAGCAAGTGCTTTCAATTGGTTTTTATCAATAAAGCCCATTCTATATGCCGCTTCTTCAATAGATCCTATTTTTAAACCTTGCCGTTCTTCGATAACTTGAACAAACTGACTGGCTTGCATTAACGAATTGAAAGTTCCTGTATCAAACCACGCGGTTCCGCGATCAAGAATGCTTACTTTGAGTTTTCCACGAAGAAAATATTCTTTATTAACGTCGGTTATTTCTATTTCGCCTCGATGGCTTGGTTTTATATTAGAAGCTATTTCAACAACATCATTATCATAAAAATAAATTCCAGGAACGGCATAATTGGATTTTGGAACTTCAGGTTTTTCTTCTATGGATAATACTTTTCCTTCTTTGTCAAAATCTACCACTCCATAACGCTCAGGATCATGCACATGGTAGGCGTAAATAATACCGCCGTCGGGATTATTATTTGCCTGAAGCAAATCGGCCAAACCGGTTCCATAAAAAATATTATCGCCTAGAACTAACGCTACTTTATCTTTTCCAATAAAATCTTTTCCAATAATGAAGGCTTCAGCCAAACCGTTTGGATGTTCTTGAACTTCATACTCAAACCGACAACCAAATTTTTTTCCGTCGCCCAGTAAAGTTCTAAATAAAGGTAAATCGTGCGGTGTCGAAATAATTAATATTTCTCTTATTCCTGACCATATTAAGGTCGATAAAGGATAATAGATCATTGGTTTATCATAAATAGGCATGAGTTGCTTACTTACTGCAATTGTAAGCGGATGCAATCTTGTGCCTGATCCTCCAGCGAGAATTATTCCTTTCATCTCTATTTATTTTAAAGCTAACTTTGCCTTTTGGTTGTTATAAAAAGATTTTAAAAGACTAAACAACAAAAATAAACCAATAAATAAAATCGGTAAAATTAATTTCATTTTACCATTTGTTCCTTTATTATTTAAAACATTAATGACTCTACTGGTATCCACAATTATCTTATCAGATGTTATTAAACTTGTTTTTAAATCTAATATTTCATTGTTTAAAGTATTTTTACTAGAAATGAAATCGTTAAGCTGTGTATTTTCATTATAGTATACTAGTTTATCATTTTTAGAATTATTAATTGATGACGCAAATTGATTTACCAATCCATCAATTTGATTAATAACTAACTGATTATTAATTATTTGTGTGTTTGTATTGCTTACTGTGATTTTTCTGATTTTTTCATAAAATTCAGAATTGTTTAAATACTTCAAAATAGGATCTATCGTATTCTTGTTTGTAGTAAAACCGTTAGTTGAAATACCTATCTTATGACTTCCATAGTTTCGGCTAGTCAAGGTATCTTTTATTACTTTATTAATGTCACCATCTTCAGATAATAATTTTACTAACTCAAAATTTTGTGAGTTTTGTGCATTATTAGCAACAGCAGCTTTATTACCTACAAAACTATAAATATCTATAATTGGTGAGATTGTAATATTCGAAATTATTTGCGGATCTGATATTCCAATAGACTTTAAAAATAAAGTGTCTTTTTGTTGTATTCGAGATTTAATTAAATTTACTTTATTGTATAAATAGTCTAAACTTCCAAAATTTGGTGAAACAATTATATCATGTTTGTAAGTCTTTGTGGAATAATCCAAATAATAACCCAATCCTGCTCCAACAATAAACAATCCAATAAAGATTAATATATTCTTTTTTACAAATAAAATTCCCTTAAAAATAGTCATTGCAATACTATCAAAAAAACCACCTATTTTTTTAAAAACTTGGGTTAAATCTATTTCTTGATCTTGATTTGTGTTTGTGCTCATAATAATTATTTAATATTGAAAATTTGTTCTAAAATTTTTATAGTAATCAAATAGGTTGGCTTCACGCCTGTTGTTCCTAATCCGCCAGAAGCCAGAGTACTTCCTGTTTCCAAAGGATTGTCTGATGCATAATACGCATAGCGCACTTTTACATTTGGATTAATGCTTTTCCTGATTTTGGATGCAGATTGTATTGCTTTTTGGTAATACGATCCTTCCATTTCCAATCCAATAGCCTTCCAGGTCGATTCATGAAAAAATTTCAATAAATCCCTGTTTTGCAACGATGTTCCTAAAACGGTAACCATCGGTCCGGCAAAAACGGGTATGTCATTTCCTTCAAACATCTCAGCTGTAAGTTCGTTTTCGAAATGATAATTATCGGCCGTTCCTTCGTTGATATGCGCATTCGGGATCATAATATCGCCTTTACCACCTTGCAAGATTCCTGCTTTTCCCATGATAGAAACCGACTCAACATTAAGCAAAGTTTCCTTTTTATAGGGTTTCAATAATTCGTCAATAGTTTCATAAGCTTGCTCGCCAAACGCATAATCCATAACGATGATTACTGGTGGTTTTGCAGAAAATTTCGCTTTTGGAAATGAGGAGTTTTTCAATTCAATTTTAGCGGTATCAAAAATCTGAACATCGATATTTGTTCCCGAGGTGTCATCCAATGCTATCATGCCTTGTTTGAGCGCAACTGCCGTAACTTTGTCCCGAACATCATGTGCGCCCGACTTACTCAACTCTTCATATATAAAGAAATCTGACTTGTCTTTGAACTTGGTTTTCAAAACATTGGTAGCGAAAATCGAGTTCATTACCGAGTGCATATTGGCACTAATAACATGAATTGGTCTATCCAAAAGTTGGTTTTCTTCTAAGACTTTTTTGATGTTTGTAGCCCAAATCTCGCCATGAATATGATGTCCTAATCGCTCACGCAAAATGGGACTGAAAGTAATCGTGCGTTTGTTATTGTCTACAATTTCTTCTATTGCCAATTTTCCTAACCAATAAATAATATGAAGGAACCGATCTGGTTTTTCTTTGGTACCAAAAGCGTCATAAATATCCAAAACTTCAATAAAAGTTCTTCCTAAAACATTAGAAACGTGCGATATGGCCTGCTCTTTTTCGACTTGTGATAATTTTTTGTTTTGCAAAATTATTTGCTCCAGCTTTTGCCAATCGCGAGTTACCTCAACTTCAATATCATCAATCAAAACCCGATTTTTGATTTTGTGCGATTCGATAAAAATAAAGGTCAAATGCGTCAAAATATCATAAATGTCGGACCGTCCACGGGTGATTTCAATATTCATTTGCTCGTCGTCAATTCGGTAGCAATTTCTTCTTCTTTTTGGTGGCACAATCGCTTGAAAATGTGATTTGGAATAGCCTTCGTCCGACGTTAAATTGATATACCGACATTCTTCAATACCAACAGGAAGTCGTTCTATAACATACAAAAGCCCTGACAATTCCACCTTTTCTTCGGCAATGCTCCCGTAAATTTCTGGTCGCAACGACAATAAAGCTTCGCGCAAAGTTTCGCCCGAAACGCCCATGGGTTTATAAAATCCACGATTGAATAAATGACGCATCGTAATATACAATTTTTCGATGGCACCAGAAGATTCTTGAGCTCGTGACCGTGATATGTTTTTGGTTTCTTTCATTTGTTTACTGTAATAACCTGCAAATATAGGTTTTTTATGTTTTAGTTGGTCAATATAAGGTTAATTGCGGGTTCGTAAATGTTAATTTTGGTCGATTTACCTTCGTTTTTATTGATCCATTTTCCGCCAGATAATACAAACAGAAAATCTCTTTCTACATAATTGTACAAGACAAATGGGTCGTAAATTATAGTAGTTTTCAAATCGCCCGAATTGAGGTCGATAGTTGTTTTTTCGGTTTTATTCTTTTCAATTAATAGCTTTTCGAAACCAACAAAAATACCGTTTTTTGGCATTACTAGATTCAAATCATAGATGTTGAAAAAAGTTTTTTTGATACCTTTGTTTACTGAAACTATAAAATCTTTGTGAAGCAATTCTTCCTCAGGAAATCCTTTTTCGTTTGCAGCATACAAATGAATTTTGAAGGTTGCATTTTCGATTTTTGAATCGGTTTGAATGCTTATTTGTTTAATAAATTTTGTGCCCTTATATTTTGACAAAAAAGGGAAAAACTTAGTGTCTATTCTTGGACCATTATCAAATGATTGGTAAATACCACTTTCGGTTTTCCCAATTTCTCGAAGTTTGGTTCCCATTTTCTTAACAATTACAACTTCTTTCAATTCAGTTTCAGAGGGTTTTAAAACCACAATAGAAACTTCTGAAGCTTTCACAATTTTTCTTTCAAAACCAATGGATGAAAAAATGATGTTTTTATTTAGGTCTGAAATTCGAATTACAAATTCTCCATTTTCTTCGGAAGTTGTCCCAATATTTTCGTTTTCTACAGAAATATTTACATAGGAAATAGGTTTATTATTTTCGTCTACAATTTTCCCTTTTATTTGAGAAAACATATAAAAATTTACTAAAAACAACAGCAATAAAAATCTGTTTTCTTTCATCTTTATTCTATTTTCTTTTCTAACAATTCTACAATTTTTCTATCATTGGACAATCTCGGAATCTTGTTTTGTCCACCTAATTTTCCAATCGATTTCATGTAGTCTTGAAAACCATTTTTAGTAACTTTTGTTATTTTTAAAGGCTGTAAGACTTTGCCAACAATCAAATCGTCATAATAGCTATTTTGTTTACGCATCGATTTTTCGATTTTAGAAATAAATTCCAATTCGTTTTCAGGTTCTTGGTCAAACTCAATAAACCATTCGTGATACGGCAAACCTTCGCTTGGCGTGATTTGTGGTGCAACAGTAAACTCGTTGATACGAATATTGGTGTCTTGAATAGCTTCTGCAATGGCTTGCTCCACTTCTTTACCTATAACATGCTCGCCGAAAGCCGAAATATAATGTTTGATGCGCCCCGAAACGATAACTCGATAGGGTTTTAGGCTTGTAAACTGCACCGTATCGCCAATATTATACGCCCAAAGTCCAGCATTGGTTGAGATAATTAAAACATAATTTACGCCCAATTCGACTTCGCCAATCGTATATCGTTTTGGTTTTTCTTGGAAAAATTCGTCGGCTTTTATAAATTCATAAAAAATTCCCGAATTAAGCAGCAGCAACATTCCTTTTTCGTGTTGCGAATCTTGGTAAGCAAAAAACCCTTCAGAAGCTGGAAAAAGCTCAATTGAATCGACTTTACGACCAATTAAATTCTCGAATTTTGCTCGATAGGGTTCATAATTTACGCCACCATAAATAAATAAATTGAAATTTTTGAACAATTCACCAACGGGTTTTTGGGCTTTTTTTTCTAATTTTTCAAAATACATTTGCACCCAACTCGGTATGCCCGAAATCACGCTCATATCTTGGTCAAAAGTTTCATCGACAACTGCATTTACTTTGGTTTCCCAATCATCAATACAATTGGTTTCCCAGGAAGGTAGTCGGTTTTTTTGTAAATATTTTGGAACAAAATGTGCAACGATTCCTGATAATCGCCCTAATTTTATTCCATTTTTTTCTTCTAAAATTGGGCTTCCTTGCAAAAAAATCATTTTGCCCGAAACAAAATCGGCATTTCCTGTTTCATGAATATACGATAAAATCGCATTTCTTGCCGCTTTGATATGCGTTGGCATGGAAGCTTTGGTAAGCGGAATGTATTTGGCGCCCGACGTTGTACCCGACGTTTTGGCGAAATACAGCGGTTTTCCTTTCCAGAGAATGTTTTCTTGACCTTGTACAACTTTATCAACGTAAGGTTTCAGGGCTTCATAATCCCGAACGGGAACTTGTTGGGCAAAATCTTCAAAAGTTTTTATTTTACTGAAGTTATGCTCGCTACCAAACTGCGTTTTTTTCGCTTGTCGAATTAAAGAAGCAAAAACTTTTTGTTGGGTTACAATGGGATTTGAAGCCCATTTTTGGGTTTGATCATGAATTTTTTTGGCAAAAATTTTGGCTGCAATTGCTTTTAAGGACATTTATTTTTTGCTTTTAGCTTTTGATGCGACTTTTTCGATTTCTAAAACTTCTTTTCGCAATTCGAGCTCGGCTTCGGAGGCTTTTAAATCGGCTTCTGGAATAGCAATTGGTGCTGCAAGAATGGAATCTTTGTTTACTTTTTCGAATTCCAATTCGCCGTTTAACACTTTTTTTATGGACGAAAGATAGACTTCGTTCTTTTTTATGGCTAACGAGAGCGAATCTGATTTTAAAGCCAATTCGGTAGCGTCTTTCTTGAGTTGTGTGGACGAAAATCCGGGAATAAAGCCTTTGAGCGGCGTAAAAGCAATTAGGAAAATAGTGGCCGTAATAATGGCAATGGCGCCAAAACCAAGAACAACCAGTACGTTCATGAGTGTGAGTCGTAACGAGAAAATCTCTTCGAACGAATCTTCGTTTAAAATTAACAACCTGTTTTTGGTAAAAAGGTGTTTCTTGATTTCTTTATTTTTTAATCTTTTTTTGGCCATTTTTGAAAAATACAATTACAAATATAACGAAATTCGATTCGAAATCGTACTTTAAAAAAGTTCTTAAAACAAAAAAGTTTTCCGTTAGCCTTATGTTTCTAAAATAATTATATCAATTAAAAAAACTAATTCATTTTATATTTATCTTTGCAAAACATTATTTAAAAACAACCTGCGAAAGCAAAAAATTATATGTCATGGGCAGAATAGGACCAACAGAAATTATTGTCATCCTTGTTATTGTTTTATTACTTTTTGGAGGTAAAAAAATTCCAGAATTAATGAAAGGATTAGGAAGCGGCATGAACGAGTTTAAGAAAGCTTCGAAAGGTGAACAACCGGCAGATACTAAAAAAGAAGAAGAAGCTAAATAGTTTTTTAAAATTCCAAATTTTTAAAAATTCCAAATTCCAATTTTGTTGGTGTTTGGGATTTTTTTTGTTTCTAAATTACCATCGTAAACCGTATGCTTTTTCTATTTTCAAAGAAAATTATAAAAAAATGTTTTTTGTTTACATGATTTAACTTACTATGTTTGTACTATAATTTATAAATTCATAAAATGAAAACAAATTTACTTATAATTGTTTCGTTGTTTACACTTGCTTTTTCAAATGCCCAAATCAAAGAAAAAGGGGCTGTAGAAATAACCCCTAAAATTGGGTATTCTAGTTTTGCAGAAGTTACAAAAGATGGTAATACTGGCTCTTTGTCTGGACTTGCTTTAGCAACAACTATTGATTATTACTTTAACAATAGATGGAGTTTGCGATCTGGTTTTTCTATCGATAAAATGGGTGCAGAATATACCATTGAAAGAGAAAAATATGTAGACAAACTAAATTATTTTAGTATTCCAGTAAATGCAAATTGGCATTTTGGAAGTACTCGTAAGTGGAATTTGAATTTTGGATTAAGCCCTTCTTTTTTGACTAGTGCAAAATATATAGCTAATAGCGTTGAAAAAGACATTCCAAAAGATGCCATAAAATCTTTTCAACTTGGAGTAAGTTATGGTATAGGTTATAAAATTGAAATCAATAAAAAATTTGGAATTCTTATTGATGCACAATTTTTTAGCGGTGTAACTGAAATAGCTAATATTCCCAACAAAGATTTTAAAAATGCTGGTGGAGGATATAATTTGGGCGCAGTGATACAACTTTAAAATTTATTTATTCTTCCTCAAGAACCAGTTCCAATTTATTTTGAAACTGGTTTTATTTTTTTCTAAATCACCATCGTCAATTGAATACATTTTCTTTCCTCATCAACCTCAACAACTTTTACTTGAACGTGTTGGTGGAGTTTTACGACATCTTTTACATCGGAAACAAAACCTGCTTTAGAATTGACTATAACTTTGTTAATTAAATTTCTTTTATTAATAGTTTTTTACATATCAAAAAATTATTTTTGTAAAATGGGAAGAATTCAAGAAAATGATTTTCTAGTTGATGTGCTAAAAAAGTTAGATTTTTTTAGCTCAGAAAATGCTATTGAAAATGATTTTCCTGAAATTGTTTTTACTGAAAATCCTCCTTCAAATCTTCATCCAAAACATTATATTGCATTAGAATTTGCTGAAATTCTTGAAGCTGATGCGGTTTATTTCAAATATTACGATGACAATCGTTTTTGTATTCCGCAAGTTTATTTTTATGATAATTCAAACGGAATTTATGATAAAAATAAAATTGCTGAAATACATAGAAATATATATAGTAGTAGTCAAGTTCCATTAATTTGTATAATTGACAAAGTTGGTGTCTCACTTTTTGACACTCGAAAACCCATTGAGATAACAAACGAAAAAATTTCTAATAAAGAATGTTTAATTGATAAGACATATTTATTTGAAGAGTTGGAATTATTATCAAAATATTTCAATGCAAAAAAATTAAATAGTGGCGATTTTTGGGAGTCCGATAAAGCATCTACTCATTTTAGGAACAATAAATCAGTTTATGAAAAGCTAGTAGAAGCATTATCTGTAATTCGAAAAAATTTTCATGTTGTTTTTGAAAATTTCGAATATTTCAAGAATAATAAAAAAGCAGCAACTGATTTTGCAGATGAAATTTTATTAAAATGTATTCTTATCAAATATTTAGAAGAAAACGGTTTAAAATTTGCCCAACAATTTTATAATGATAATGGTATAGAACAAAATTCATTAAATAGAATTTTAGATTCAGGGCAATTAATAAAGTTATTAGATGCATTAGACTTTCATTTCAATGGAAATGTTTTTTTTATAGACAAAGACAAAAGGGAAATACTTGAAAAATTGAATTTATCTGCTTTAGCATTATGCTTGGATGGAAAATATGGAAGTAATAGTTCTATTTATATATGGGAAATGTATTCTTTTAAACACATTCCTATTGAATTGATTAGTAACTTTTATGAAGAATTCATACCAAAAGATAAAGAAAATTCAGGAACAGTTTATACACCAACTCATTTAGTAAACCTATTAATTGATGAATGTTTGCCTTTATCAACAAAAGAAGATCATTTAAATTTTAATGTTCGTTTGGCAGATGTAAGTTGTGGTAGCGGTATTTTTATAACTACCGCTTTTAAACGATTGGTGCAACGCTGGAGAGTTAAAAACAGAGATCAAAAAACAGGTAAATTGGCAACGCCTTCTTTAGAAATTGTTAAAGAAATCTTATCAAAAAATATTTTTGGAGTTGACAAAAACGATACAGCAACCAAATTAGCAAAATTTAGTTTACAATTAGCTCTTTGTCAATTAGTTCCTAAAAATGAACTTTGGACTTGGAATGAAGATAGAGTTTTTAAAAATTTACAAGATGCTAATATTTTTAGTTCCGATTTTTTTGATTTTTTGGTTGAAGAGAAATCATTTCATAATAGTCTGGATTTGATTATAGGAAATCCACCTTTTCAGTCTTTAAAAGAAGATAAAGTAAATAAGGAATATTCTACTATTACAAAAAAATTAAAAGCAGAACCTATTAATTTCGAGTTTTCAGTAAAAATACCTGACAACCAATTGGCATTAATGTTTTTAGAATCGAGTAGTTTGCTTTTAAAACCAAAAGGCGATTTGTGTTTTATTCAAAAATCAACTTCTCTTTTGTATAATAGTGGTTCTAAAGAATTTAGAAATTCATTGTTTAATCAGTTTTATGTTCATCAAATAATAGATTTTACCTTACTAAAAAATGACTTGTTCAAGTCAAAAGGCAAAGAAATATTAGAAAATGGCAAGCCAAAACTTGATAAAAATGGAAAACCTCAAAAAGGAAAACCTACATCTGTAGAATCTTGTGCGGTGTTTTATAAAAAAGAAATAAGAGAAGATGATTATGTTACGAATCACATCGTTTCAAGATTATTAAAAAACACTAAAGATGGTTTGTCTTTTGAGTTTGACTATTATGATTTTTATGAAATCCCGAGACAAACAGTCTTAGAAGACGATACGATTTGGAGATGTAACTTATTAGGTGGAAATCGTTTGAATCATTTGATAAAAAAATTAAATAAAAAAACTAAGTCTCAAACTAATTTAGAGGACTATTTGTATAATTATATAGGAATTGAAGAGGAACGTTATGCTGTTGGATTTCAAATCGCAAGTCAAAAAGAAATTGCCCCTTTTATAACAGAAAAAAGAATTCTATTAGGATCGAATTTTAACTCAAAAAATATAAAATTTACGAAATATAAAGAAGATCAAAAATTCCATAGAACAAGAAAACCTATTTTGTTTGAATATCCATTAATAAATATTAAAAGAACCGTTGAGAAAAGTAAAATCTTAATTATTAATCACAACAAGGACACTGCCTTTAATGAAACAATAATTGGCATTAGTGCTCCTCAAGATAAAAAAGAATTATTGAATAATTTTTATAATGTATTGATAAACAATGGAGATATTCACTCATTACAAACAATTTCAACATCCGCAATGTTTTATCTTGGTTCAACAATGCCTTTTCAAAAACAAGACTCAGACAGCTGGGCAATTCCTTTAGATGGAGACGAAATAAAACTTTCTAATTCCGAAAAAATAATAATGAATGATGTCTTGGATTTTATTTATCCTTCGTGGTATGAAAAAGAACCAATAATTAACAAAAAAGAAACTTCAAAAGAACAACTAATTGAATTTGGAGAAGTATTCAATCATTCATTCAACTCAATTTATAAAAAAGAGAATAAAGAACAAAAATTAGCTGTTATTTATGAAGGCACAACCTTTTTTGCTTTAGAATTTGAATTTACAAATAAGAAAATTACTGAACCAAAACAAATAGATAAAACAAAAGCGGATAAACAAATAGAAAGTCTAATAGTTAGTCAATATGGCAAAAACCCATTGATTAATAAAGTTTTGCGAATTTATAGTCCTAATAAAATAACTTTAATCAAACCAAAAAAACTAAGATTTTGGTTAAAATCAATTGCTCTTCAGGATTCAGATGAGATTTTTGATGATATTATTGAAAATGGATTAAAATGAGAAAGGAAAAACCCATTTTAAATGATAATTTATTTTCGATTGATGATATTTATCTAAATCTGTTCCATTTAATAGATGCTAATTTAGAGCATTTCATATCCTTCAAAAAAGAAGCTGAAACTGTAAAAAAGGAGTTTGGAGAAATGAAAAAAAACAAATTGGAAAGCGAGCCAGACATCTCAAATTCTCTAGACAGTTTTTTTAATTTTGAACTGCCAGAAAGCCCGTTTGAATTTCATTTTAAAAATGAATATAAGGTAACTGAAAAGAATGAAAAAACCGACATTGGTGTTATTTCAAAGAAGTATAATAAACATTTAGTAATATGTTTTATTGAAGCGAAAAGACTGCCAACTGATGTAATTGGCGGAATTCGAGAAAAAGAATATGTTTTAAATGGCATTGAACGTTTCAAAACAACTAAACACGGCAACAAACTTCCTTTCAGTATAATGGTTGGATTTATTCAACAAGAAAATGAAAACCATTGGCACAATAAAGTCAATGAATGGATTAGTGAACAAATTCAAAAAAGTTCAAATGAAAACATATCATGGATTGAAGAAGATATGCTTTCAAAAGATTTAAATTTTAATACCAAAGAGCTTATTACAAAATATACCTCTGAGCATTTAAAATCTAATTCTGAAAAAATAAAACTTATCCATTACTGGATTGACTTAAATTAAATCACCATTGTCAACTGAATCCTCTTTCTATCTTCGTCAACTTCAACAACCTTAACTTGAACATGTTGGTGTAACTTGACAACTTCGTTAACATCGCTTACAAATCCTGCTTTGAGTTGCGAAATGTGCACCAAGCCACTTTCTTTGGTACCAATATCTACAAAACAACCAAAAGCAGTAATATTGTTAACAATTCCGGGCAAAATCATGCCGGCTCGCAAGTCTTTTATGGTTTTTACATTTGGGTCAAACTCAAAAATTTTGGCAGATTTTCTTGGATCTAATCCCGGTTTTTCGAGTTCTTTGATGATGTCTTTTAAGGTCAATAAACCTATTTCAGGCGTCGTATAATTTTCAGGTTTTATTAAAGCGGTTTTCTCTTTATTGGCAATTAAATCATGGACAGAAAGTTTAAGGTCTTTTGCCATTTTCTCCACAATTGTGTAGGCTTCTGGATGCACAGCGGAGTTATCCAACGGGTTTTTTCCGTCTTTGATTCTGATAAAAGCCACGCCTTGCTGATAAGCTTTGTCGCCTAATCGTGGCACTTTTTTAAGTTGTTTTCGGTCTTCGAATGCGCCATTTTCGGCTCGGTATTGTACTATGTTTTCAGCCAACTTCTCGCCTATTCCACTCACATAACTTAGCAAATGTTTGCTAGCAGTATTAATATTTATTCCAACCGAATTTACGCAGCGAATAACCGTCGCATCTAATTCTTCTTTCAATTTATTTTGATCGACATCGTGTTGGTATTGCCCTACTCCTATTGCTTTTGGGTCGATTTTTACCAATTCGGCCAATGGATCTGACAATCTTCTTCCTATAGAAACTGAACCTCGAACGGTTACATCATAATTCGGAAATTCTTCTCGAGCAATTTTACTTGCCGAATACACCGATGCACCCGCTTCGGAAACTAAAAAAACTTGAACGGGCTTATCAAAGGCAATTTTCTTAATAAAAAATTCGGTTTCGCGGCTTGCTGTTCCGTTTCCAATAGAAATAGCTTCAATATTATATGCATTTACCATCGATTTTATCTTTTTCATTGCCATCGCATCTTCTTTTTGTGGCGCATGCGGATAAATGGTTTCGTTATACAATAAACCTCCGTTTTCGTCCAAACATACAATTTTGCAACCGCTTCGAAAACCTGGATCTATTGCCAAAATTCGTTTTTCGCCCAATGGCGGCGCAAGTAAAAGTTGTCCAAGATTGGTTGCAAAAACATTGATCGCCGTAACATCAGCTTTGGCTTTGGCTTCTTGCAAAACTTCGTTGGAAATGGCTGGATTTAACAATCGCTTGTACGAATCTTCAATGGCTAATTGTACATGAGAAATGGATGGCGAATTAGAATTTGTGATTATCAATTCATCTATCAAATCATAAGCTTCGTCAATATCGATTTCGGTTTTTAGTTTTATAAAACCTTCATTTTCTGCGCGAAGCATGGCTAATAATCGATGCGATGGCGTTTTAGATAAATTTTCGGACCAATCAAAATATTGCGAGAATTTTTTAGCGGCTTCTTCTTCGGCTTTCTTTTTTATAACTTTGGTTTCGATGGTTGCTTTTCTTTGAAACAAATGTCGCAAGCTTTGACGAACAGCAATGTTTTCGTTTATCCATTCGGCAACAATATCTCGTGCGCCTTGCAAAGCAGCATCTTCATTAATCACATTTTTATTCAGATATTTTGACGATAAAAATTCTACATCGTCTTTGCCTTGTGACAAAATTAGTTTTGCTAAAGGCTCCAAACCGTTCTCGCGAGCTACGTCGGCACGGGTTTTTTTCTTCTTTTTGTATGGCAAATACAAATCTTCAAGTTCTTGTAAATCGAAACTTTTTTCGATTTTCGATTTCAATTCTGACGATAATTGTCCTTGCTCGTCGATAGTTTTGAGTATGCTTTCTTTTCGTTTTACGATTTCGTCGAATTGTTTAGCAAGTTTGGCTATCTGTTCCACTTGAACCTCATCGAGATTGCCCGTTTGGTCTTTTCGGTAACGAGAAATAAACGGAATCGTGCAATCTTCAATGAGTAATTTTATAGTTGCTTCAATATTTTTATCGGCAGTTGAAACGGTGTTTTTTATGAATTGTATTTGGGTCATTTGTTGGGTTGTTATAAAAAACAAAAATAGTATTTTT
>JAYVHB010000012.1:0-19126 GCA_043771555.1 Flavobacterium sp.
TTTAAAAGCATCCTTGTCATTCGGTAGGAATCACAAGTAAACAAGGCAAGCTTTTTTAGATTCCTACGGAATGACAAAACGGGAGGAAACAAATATTGCGTTGACATACTAAGCCTTTACAAATTGGACTTTGACTAATATCCCCCTGATTCCTTTGCGGTTAGTTTGTCATTCCGTAGGAATCTAAAAAAACTCATTTCCCAGTTATTTTTTTTCTTTCAAAAAAACACTCCAATAAAAAATCAATTTCATAAATAAGGGTAAATGACAGCAATACAATAGTCAATAACCAAAAATTTAAAAAACCAACTAGTGCCAAAAAACACTATTTACACCCTTATTTCTAGTATATATGACATTTTAAGAAGTAGTTTTTACGCATATCGCAAAAAATATATTAAAATTTTGAAGAGTTCTTGTTAATATTGATTGTGAAACAACCATAAATTATTTTAAAAACAAAACCTAAACTTTAAAACTTATTATCATGAAAAAAGCTATTTTAACTTTCGGATTATTTATTACCGCAATTGTATTGACTTCTTATGTTGAATCAACTAAAGAAGATGTGAAGATTGATAAAATTTCTTCAACAATGGACATTAGAGGAGGTCAAGTTGGAGGTAACTAATAATTTTATTTTTATCATAACAAACTACCCTCGAGGTAGTTTTTTTGTTTTATTAAACTACATTTGACTTTAACTTTTACAATTTGAATCATTATCCAATTCTATTTTTTCTCGTTTTTTTTGTTTGTTGTTCAAAACATAACAAACAAGTTAAATCCGAATCTTATAGAATAGATTCGATTTCAAAAACGATTCCAAAATTAAGCGAATCTAAAATTACTAAAATTAATCATTTCAATATTTTAAAAAGCTCATTGAAAAATATTGAAAAATTCAATAATTCATTTAAAAAAAGAAAATTAATTTCCGAAATTGGATTTGAATTTTACGATCTAAATGAATTAGAAAGCTACAAAACATGTTCAAGAATTTTACTGAAAAATTCGACTGAAGCAAATGATAGTTTAATGCTAGCTATGTCATATAGGTGTTTAGGTGGTTACAATAAAGATGTTCAATTATATGACAGCTCGTTTTTTTATTATAATCGTGCCGAAAAACTTTATCGCAAACTTAATAAACCTCTTGATCTTGCTAATATTCTTCTTTACAAAGGAATAGTTCAAAGCAATGTAAATGATTTGACTGGCGCTGACGTATCATTAAACCAAGCATATTTGATATTTAAGAAAACCGATAATTATTATAAAACATATGCAGTCTTAAATCAATTAGGTTTAGTTTATCGAGAGTTAAAATATTTTGATAAAGCTATCGATTATCATAACAAAGCTTTAGAAATCATAACAAAAGAAAAATTAAATAAAAATGAAGAAGAAGCTCTTTGTTATGGCAATATAGGATTAGTATATGAATATAAAAAAGATTACAAAAAAGCGAATTATTTTTATAAAAAATCTTTATCCAATCCTGATGTAAAAAAAAATAACGCTCTGCTTTATGCAATTCATATTGACAACTATGCTTATTCAAATGTGTTATTGTTGAATAAAAATAATACTTTAAACTTACTTTTAGAGTCTTTAAAAATTCGTGATAGCATTAATGATCCTTCTTACATTATCTTGAGTTACATTCATATATCTGAATATTATCAAAAATTCAATGATTACAATAATTCATTATTTTATTCAAAAACATCAATAGATTTTGCAAACAAGGCATTACAATTAGCAAAACAAAATAAAAACCCATTAGATATTGTAGCCGCCCTAAAACAAGCTGCCGCAGTAAACAAACTCAATGCCTCGGCGTATACTCAAGATTTCATCCGCATCAACGACAGCTTGCTTACTGCCGAGCGCAAAAACCTAGACCGTTTTGCCCGCATACAACTCGAAACCGACGAGGTAATAAAAGAAAATAAAATTTTGGACAACAAAAACCAAAACCTCATATACTATCTTTTGGGTACAATTTTATTATTTTCGGCAGGCTTTTACACTTATAACGAAAAACAAAAACAAAAAATATTTATCCTCAAGCAAGAGCAACAAGCAAGCAACCAACGAATTTTTAATTTGCTAATAAGCCAGCAAGAAAATAGTGTCAACATTCGTATTGAGGAGCAAAAACGCATTGCCAAAGAGCTTCATGATGGGGTTTTAGGACGGCTTTTTGGCACACGATTGTTTATAGATAGCGTAAACAAGTCGAACTCTAAAGAAGCAATAGAAGGCCGAAGTGCTGCCATTGTTGAGATGCAAAGCATAGAACAACAAATTCGCGAAATATCTCATGATATGAATAGCGAAAAAGGAAAAATTATTAATAACTTTGTGGGTATCGTTATTGATTTACTCGAAAACCAGAAAAAAGCCTATCCAAGTGAGTTGCATTACTCTTTTGGCGTGGATATTACTTGGGACAAGCTAGATAATTTTGCCAAGATTAACTTATATCGTATCTTGCAGGAAAGTTTGCAAAACAGTAATAAATATGCCAATGCCAAAAGTATTGAAGTCTTGTTTAAAGAAATCGATGAAAAAATTGTCCTTACCATAACCGATGACGGAAAAGGTTTTGATGTAAACAAAGGCAAAAAAGGTATTGGAATGTCTAATATGAAAGAACGAGCGGAAGAATCTGGCGGAATTTATGAAGTTGTATCTGCAAAAAACGCTGGAACCACAACAACAGTAACCTTACCTACTAACCTAAAACAACAAACTACTAGCTAAAATGACTACAATTCTTGACCTTTTTATTGCCGAAGACCACCACTTTATAGCAGAAGCATACAAAACCACTATTGCGGGTTACAAATCGCCCGAAAATTTTCAGTTTGCTGCAACACAAGTACGCACCTGTGAGCGTGGATATCATGCTATAGAAAAAGCAGAAAGACCATTTGACATTGCTTTTTTTGATCTTAACTTGCCTACTTATCCCGAAAAAAACATTCATTCTGGAAAAGATTTGGCTATTTTTCTAAAAGAAAAAATGCCCAATTGTAAGATTCTAGTCATGACAATGGAGTCTGATCCAGAAATTATTTTGAATGTAATAAACGAGCTCAATCCAGAAGGAATTGCGATTAAAAACGATTTGGGTTATAAAGAAATGTTGTCTGGATTGGACAAAGTAATACGCAACAAGCGGTATTATAGTGCTGGTGTTGTCAAGATGATTGCTACACCTATTAGCGAACGATTTACTTTTGACCAATTTGATAGAGAAATCATTTTGCTTCTAGAAAAAGGAATTGAGCTTAAAGACTTAGATCAACATATTCCGTTACTTCAGGAAGAAATCGAAAAAAGATTTCATCACATGGAGCATATCATGTTTATAAAGCAAGAACGCACTACTTTATATGAAAAAGCAAGACGAATAGAATTGATTTAAATGCTTGTTTTGTTGTGTAAATAAAGATATATTATTCTTCCAAAGCATTCCATCCTCTAGCTTTTAATGGTATTTGTGTATTGGCACGAGTTATCAAATTGACGCCTTCACTTTCATGCGTCATGTGACCAATAATGGTAAAGTTTGGGTTGGCTTTAATTTTCTCAAAATCTTCTAACGGAATCGTAAACAACAGTTCATAATCTTCGCCACCATTAATGGCAACGGTTGTTGCATCGATATTAAATTCTTCGCAAACCGATATAAACTGTGGATCCAACGGAAGTTTGTCTTCATACAAATTACATCCTACTTTGGATTGCTTGCAGATATGAATAATCTCTGACGATAACCCATCTGAAATGTCAATCATTGCCGTAGGTTTTATTTCTAAAGCAAAAAGCAAGGT
The DNA here is from genome assembly GCA_043771555.1 of Flavobacterium sp. Lineage (GTDB taxonomy): Bacteria > Bacteroidota > Bacteroidia > Flavobacteriales > Flavobacteriaceae > Flavobacterium. Next base: position 3,849 of record JAYVHB010000012.1, read on the forward strand.
TCTCACATCAGTGCGGGCTTCGGGTTTAAGTTGTCTTTCAATAAGATACGAGTACACATCTAGATCGGGTTGGCTGTTTGGATTGACCTGGTAAACTTGTTTTTCACGTTCAAGTACTTGCAAGCCCATATAGGCAGCGCCAATATCGCCAGATACAACAAGAAGATCGGTTTGCTTGGCACCGTTTCTGTACACCAACTCATTATCATCTGCTTCGCCAATTGCTGTTATTGATAGGATCAAACCTTTTTGAGATGATGTTGTATCGCCGCCAATAACTTCAATTTTATAATAATCGGCAGCAAGTGCCATTCCGTCAAACAATTCTTCCATAGCTTCTAGTGGAAAACGATTGGAAACCGCTACCGAAACCGTTATTTGCAAAGGCTTAGCATTCATGGCACAAATATCGCTAATATTGGCCACAACGGCTTTATAACCCAAGTGGCGAAGCGGCATATAAGCCAGATCGAAATGCACACCTTCTATGAGCAAATCGGTAGAGATTACCGCTTTTTTTGTTCCAAAATCCAAAACAGCGGCATCGTCACCAATTCCTTTAATTGTCGAGGCTTGTTTAAATTGAAATTTTTTAGTTAAGTGGTCTATCAAACCAAATTCGCCCAATTGTGCAATTGAAGTTCGTTGCGGGTTTTTGTCTTCTATCATTTCTGGAAATTTATAATATCTGTTTATCTAAAAAGTAGTTTAAATGTTGCAAATTTATTCTTTATAGTTGATGAAATTCGAAAAAATAAAAAAAATCGCCTTGAAGTAAACCCAAGGCGATTAAAATCAGTGTTTATTGTATTTTACTTAAAATTTAGTAGATTGCTACATTAAAATTTAAGGACAAATTATTTTGAAATTTTTAAAAGCCCTATTTGATCATCAGCATTCATAATAATTTCATTAGGGCTATTTACATAACTAGACGATATTCTTGGTCTAATTTTACTTTCTTTATAAGAATAAATAATCTCTTTTTTCATTTCGCCATTAGCGGCAACGGTTAATAAAAATAGCGCATTATTTTTGCTAGAAGAAAACATAGATCTCGTACTTCGTTTGGTATCTTTATCGCTTTCTGCATCTGCATTTTTTTCTAAATCTTCATAAATTATAAATGTTTTTCCATCATAATAAGTTGCAGCAATTGACGGATTAGCAGCATTCAATTGGTATTTGGGCATTTTTGATACCGATTCAACTTCAGATTTGTTATTTACATTTATAATTGCAATATCACAAAAATAATAGTAATAGGTTGTTCTTGAACCGCCTTGTGGACTGTAGCTTGTGTGTACCACCAACTTATATTGCTCTGCAACAACCACCGAACCTCCATCCTTTCTTTGAAAAATTTCGCGAACTTCATAAGGCACATAATCTGAAGTACCTTTCATTTTTTCTGGATACAAACCTTCTAGTTGTAAGTTTTTGGCAGATTTTAAAGTTAATGTTTTACAATCTATAATGGACGTAAACATTTCGTCTGAGATTAATGTTTTTTTTCCTTTACCGAAAAAACCAGAGTTTAAAATTTTGAGAAAACCAGTACAAATAAGCGTATTGTTTTCTCCTGGGATAATTGCAATTGACTCAATGTCTTTGTTAGGATAATCAAAATCAAATTCTTTAGCTTTATCTTCTTTATTAAAAGCAATAAGTTTGTAGTAAAATTTACTTTGATCTTTAGCTTGTTCGTCTTTCTCTTTATCAACTCTTGCTAAAACATAAACGTTTCCATAATTATCAACACTTTTAGAAACCGTTAGGAAATTTTTAGATTTAATAGGTAATTGCGCTTCTTTGTCGAGTATTTTAGTAGTCAAATCAGTATCATACACTTTAAAATGAAGTTTACTTGGATCTTTCTTCTTACCAATAAGCTCGTTATAAACTAAGATTTTTGTCGAATCTGGAGAAATTCTTCTTTCACCGAAATTTATGGCATCTTCATCAGCTTCGTCAAGAACAAATAACTTGTCAGAAGTTTTTAAGTTAAAATCAGAAGTTGCTCCATAAAGCATTTGTTTATCTGCTTTTCTGTCTTTATCATATATAAAATGAATAATTTTATCCTTAACAAAATAGGCTCCTTGATAGCCATATTTTTTGGAAGTTAAATTAAAATCAACCACTTTTTCATTGGTCATGTTCATTCCTTTGTCATATGTACGGCACAGGAGTTCTTTATCATTGTTGGTATGATAAGTAAAATATTTGCCGCCTTTTCCGCCAAGAATGCTAACATTGCCTTTGGTTTTAATTTTTTCTGCCCACTTTAATTCAATGTTTTGAGCAGAAAAAGTAAAGGTAATTAGCAAAAATAAAAATTTAAAATAATTCATAATTAAGAAGTGTTTTTTTATTAAAAAAAGTTAAGTTTGCCAAAAATAACCAAATTTATTATGAAACAAAATTTACTTTTATTTATTTTATTCCTATTTACATTTACAATTCAATCTCAAGTTAAAGAAGAAGAGAAAAAAGAACCAGAAACACAATCTCGAATCAAAGTATACACGCCAACGGGATCAGCAGGGAAATCTACAAAAAATGACAACTCCTACAAATGGGCTGTAAAAACCGACTTGTTTGCTTATGTAGTTGGCGAGTTTCCGTTAAGTTTAGAGTACCGACTAACTAAAAAATTAGCCGTAGAAGCAGCAGTAGGTGCAACGTACTCCTTTTTTTCGAATGCCGGAATATTTGAAGATGCAAAGGATGATAATTATGAAAAGGATGGCAAGCCAGGTATAGGAAATGTTTTTAGAGGAACAATAAAATACTATCCATCAAGCGATTATGATGCCATTGAAGGTTGGAATTTTGGTATTCAGCTATTTTCTAAAACGAACGTTCGCGAATATGGATCAGAAAACAATTCTGAGCTAGCACAATCACTTGTGGGAAAAAATAGCAAAAAAACAAAAACAGGAATTTCGTTAATAATAGGAAAACAAATGTTTCAAGACTCTAATATAGCTTTCGAATCTTATATTGGTATTGGTTTTGCTACAACCACTAGAGAATATTTTACCCCGATTACTGATCCAGTAAGTGGTAATGTAGTTTCCGTTATGCCTAAATCACTTGAAGATACTGCTCCAAACTTTCAATTAGGTTTTAAAATTGGTTTTGGTAATTAATTAAGAAATGCAACATAAACAATAAACGCTTCAAATTATTTGAGGCGTTTTTTTATGAAAAAAAATTAAACAACAAAAATAGAAGTCAACATATAAAAACTATTTTTGTATGCCATGAAAGAAAATCAAATTACATACAAAAACAGTACTGTTTCATATACGGATTCCGGCGAAGGAAATACAATTGTATTACTTCATGGATACTTGGAAAACAAGTGTATGTGGAATTTTTTTATTCCTATATTTACACAAGAAAACAGGGTTGTAAGTATTGATTTGTTAGGTCATGGTAAAACGGATTGCTTGGGATACATTCATACCATGGAAGAGCAAGCAGAATTGGTTTTGACTGTTATAAACCATCTTAAAATTCAGAAAATTATTTTAATAGGTCATTCGATGGGCGGCTATATTGCTTTGGCTTTCGCCGAAAAATATCCTAGCAATATTTCCAAACTGGTATTACTCAACTCGACTGCCTATGACGATAATGACGAACGTAAGAAAAACAGGGATCGAGCTATTAAAATGGTTAAAAGAGATTATGAAAGTTTTGTGCGTTTGTCAATTTCAAATTTATTTAGCAACGAAAACCGAGAATTATTGCAAGCCGATATCGAAAACGTAAAACTAGAAGCACTTAAAACACCTTTACAAGGTATTATTGCCGCACTAGAAGGCATGAAAATTCGAAAAAATAGACTTGAAGTACTTTATAAAGCAAAATACCCTATCTTACTGGTATTGAGCAAAAAAGATCCTGTTTTAGATTATGAAATACACCAAAAACAAATAGAAAACACGTCTGTACAACTAGCCACTTTAGAGTACGGTCACATGAGCCATATAGAAAGCAAAAATTCGTTGCTAGAAGTTTTATTGGCTTTTATAAACTAAATTTTTTCTTTAAAAGGAATAGCTTTATCCAAAATCTCAGATAGCAAAACCACAATTTCTTCTAAAAAATTATTTTGAATTGTTGCGTCAATAACTGTCGTTGTTACTTTATCTTCTTTAAAAGTAAAAGGCATAAAGCCAGCTTTAAGGTTTTTGAAAGAAATAATTCCAGCTTCAATAGGTTTGTCAAAATTAAGTGATGCAATCATAAAAGCATAGCTCAAAACTTGAATTATTTTGTCGTTTTTAATCTCGTTAGTTAAGCCGTTCCATGATTTTAGCGTCGTGTTTTTTGCTTCTACTTTTCCGGTTTTATAATCAATGATTCTAATAATTCCATTACGTTCTTCAATGCGATCTACTTCGCCACCAATTTTTATCGGAAAAGGCAAATTGGGATGCTCCAATACATTTTCAAATCGTTTTTCGAGATATAATATTCTAACAAGATCTCCATTTTTTATGTTTTCTAATTCGATTTTTAAAAAATTAGAAACATTGCGTTTGGCAACTTCAAATGCGAGTAAGTTTCTGCCTTTCTTGATTTCGCCTTCTTTATAAATAACTTTAAATTGCTTAAGCACTTCATCATCAAGACGTTTGTAACAATCTGCAATACTATTTTCAGTCAGAAATTGGTCTAAATAAGGAATATAAAGTGCTTCGAGGGTTTTATGGATAATCGTGCCAAGTGTATTGAGCTCAATGTTTTCTTCAACTTCATCTACTTGCTTGATTTTGAGAATGTATTGAAAATAATAGTCAATCGGATTTCGGATATAACTAATCAAAGCTGAAGGCGAAAATCCTTTTTCGGCAATTGCTGCAAGTCGCAACATACAACTTTCAGATTTTGGGATTTCTATTGGCGTATAAGATATTTCTGGAAGTTTCGGGTTATAAATTTCATGCGATACTTGATGGTTTTTTTGTTTTTCGACCTCCAATTGAGTAATGAAACGAGAAACTTCGCCGCCATCTAATCCATCATTTTCAGTATTATAAAGTAAATAGATATTTTTGGCACGTTGCAATAAATGGTAAAAATGGTAGGTATAAATGGCATCCTTCTCTTTGTAGGTTGGCAATCCTAATTCGCGTTTCACGTCATAAGGTATAAAAGAATTCATTGATTTTCCGGCAGGAAATTTTCCTTCGTTCATAGAAGTAACTATAACTGTATCAAAATCTAATACACGGCTTTCAAGAACGCCCATAATCTGTAATCCATCAAGCGGTTCGCCTTCAAAAGAGACTTCTGCCAGATCAATTATTTGCTTATAAATGGCATGAAGTGTTTCAAGTTTGTCAATATGCTGGTAGTTACTATAATAATTAATCAGTTTATTAATTATTTTGAAAATAGAAAATACAAAGGTTTTCGTTATTTTTTCTTCTTCATTATCAGTATTCAAAAACAGTTTAATTTTTTGCAAAATCAAGGTAAGTGTTTCTAAAACTTTCACCGATCCATGTTCCCATTTGTTAAAGAGCAAATCAACAAAGTCACTAGGAATAGCATTTAATTCCTGGAGTTTTTTGAAAGAAATAAAAGTATAATTATTATTTTTAATTATTTGAACTAATTTATTTGTATTTGCATAAGGTTCCACCAATGGATGCGTCAAAACATCCAATACATCTTTATAATAAAAGACATAATTAGTAGGATTTCTGGTTACTGCATTGGTATGCATTTTAAATAATTTGGCGATCAATATTTGGGCAGGATTGTTCTTGCCAGAATATCCCATTGTAATATTTAATGCCCCAACAGAAGCTGGCAAGGCATGTAAAAGTGGCACTAACAGATTTTCTTCTCCAAGAACTATGGCAATATTGGTAAGATTAACATTAGAATTGTCTGCTTGCGTTTTTTCAATTAGGTTGCCTACAATTTTTGCTTGACCAACTGTTTTTGGAGTTCCAATAATTTGTATGTTTTTTTCTTTGGAAAAATCATCTACAATCCACTCAAATGGATTTGACTTGTAATGTTTCCAGCTAGACTTAAATTTGCGTAAAAATAAACCTGCATCATGATAAGGATCATTTAAAAAAGACAAATCAGCATCCCAATAAATTGTGGCTTTGTCATTTGCAATAAGCTGCTGGATTATTTTTTCTTCAGAGGCATTTAAAGCATTAAAACCAGCAAATACATACTTTGTAGTTGGAGTTTTGTCTAAATGTGTTTCTAGGTTAATTATCGCTTCTCTGTATATTAACCCTTGATAGCCTATGCCTTTATTGAGTAAATGCTCGTAAAAAGATTTGTAATAATTAGGCAGTAGTTTCCAGAAATCGATGTAATTTTCGATTAGTTTCGTTTTATTTTCTACTTCAATTCCCCATTTTTTAATATCTTCAATATCTTTAAGATAAGTAAGTACATGAATTGGATCAAGAAGGTAACGATCAATTTCATTAAAATCATGAATAAGTGTTTTTGCCCAGTTGGCAAACAGCTCAAACTCTTGTTGGTTTTTCTTGTCTGTAATTGATAAATAAACTTCATAAAACTCAAACAACAACTCGATTGGATCTATAGTTCTAATAGCTGAAATATCTTGAATAAAATCTTCAATCGCAATTATCTCTGGAGCTAGAATATTGTTTTCGACTCGCTTTTTTAAGGCTTCTATCAAGAAGATTTTGGCGCGTTTGTTTGGAAGAACTACAATTAAATTAGATAAATCATTAGCATGTTTATCAATAATTATTGAAGCAATTTTTTCTAGAAATGAATTGGTTTTCATTTTATAAAAATAAAAAAAACGCCCCGATAAATCGAGGCGTTTTCAGAAAATATTTTAGTTTTAAATTAGTTTACTAATTTAACTTCTACTCTTCTGTTGTTAGCTTTACCAGCTTTAGTAGCGTTAGTGTCGATTGGAGAACCTTCACCAAAACCTCTAGAAGATAATCTTGAAGAAGAAATACCGTTATCAATCAAATAATTTTTAACTGCAGCAGCTCTGTTATCAGATAAAGTTTGGTTAGCAGCATCTGCACCATCGCTATCTGTGTGACCTTCGATAGAGAAGTTAGCAGCTGGATATTCTTTCAAGATTGAAGTAATAGCAACCAATACTGGGTAAGTTTGTTTTTGGAATGTAGACTTAGATGTGTCAAACAAGATAGTTTTAGCATAGTCATTTAATCTTTTGATAGCTTCAGTTGGAACAATTGCTACTGGAGCAGCTTCTGGACAACCTTTGTTACCAACAGTTCCTTTTACAGTAGGACATTTGTCATCTTTGTCAAGTACAGTATCTCCGTCAGTATCAACGTAAGGACATCCTGCATTATCTTTAGCACCTTTTACAGTAGGACATTTATCATCAATATCTTTTACTCCATCTCCATCAGAATCTGGACAACCATTCATGTTAGATAAACCAGCAACTTCTGGACAAGCATCGTCTTTATCAGCAACACCATCGCCATCAGTATCTGGACATCCGTTCATTGCAGCAATACCAGCAACATCAACACATGAATCTTTGCTATCAACGATTCCGTCGCCATCTGTATCAGGACAACCTTGAAATTGTTTTAAACCAGCAACTTCTGGACAAGCATCATCTTTATCGTAGATTCCGTCTCCGTCAGTATCTTTACCACCAAATTTGAAAGTAAGACCTGCGAAGTGTTGCATGTGTGTAGGAACGTTGTTAGACAAACCCCTTTCGTCAGCATTTTCTAGAGAGTACTTGTAAGAAGAGTTTAAAGTAAGACCAACCATTTCAGTAAACCAAAAAGTCAATCCTAATCCACCATTTACTGTACCGTAGCTAGCATCACCTAAAGAAGTGTAACCACCACCTACATGAGCAGAAGGCTCAACTGTTTTCCAACCTAAAAGGCTAGCAAGGCTATATTTAATTACCCCATCAGCGGCATAGTAAGCTAAATCTCCTGGATTTGCTACTGTGTAATCTCCTGGAATAGTTGTTCTTGGTAGAACAAATTTGTTGATTTTGTTAACAGAACCTGTAATTCCTACAGAGAAGTTATTTCCAACGCTTCTAGAAACGTTTAAATAAGATACTGATGGAAGAATGTTCCAATATTTATTCACATCAAAATATTGTGAAAATTGGTCTTCAATTTTAGAAGCAGCGCTTACTCTTGCACCGTCTACTGCGTTAGCTCCAAAGCTAATAGCCCATGGATTGTTGCTGTCTTGTGCTTGAGAATTTAATCCCATGAACAACACTACTACAGCAAATAATTTGTTAAGATGTTTCATACTTGATTTTGTTAGATTACAATAATTTAGAATACAAAAGTAATATTAATATTTTAATTTCAAAATGAATTTTAAAAAAAACGAAATAATTTGTTAATTTTAGTTGTTGTGAATTACTCCAAGATTGGTTCCAACCTTTATGAATGCTGCAATTGCTATATCTAAATGGTTTTTGGAATGTCCCGCAGAAAGTTGTACTCGTATGCGTGCTTTGTCTCTTGGAACCACCGGAAAAAAGAATCCTATTACATAAACACCTTCTTTTAGTAACTCATTTGCCATAGTTTGTGATAATTTGGCGTCATAAAGCATTACTGGTACGATTGCCGAATCGCCATCTACAATATCAAAACCAGCTTCAATCATTCCTTTCTTAAAATAATTGGTGTTCCATTCTAGTTGATCTCTCAAAGAAGTGTCTTTTTCTAACAATTCGAATACTTTAATTGATGCTCCTACAATTGCTGGAGCAAGCGAATTAGAAAATAAATACGGTCTTGATCTTTGGCGAAGCAACTCAATAATTTCTTTTTTGGCTGTTGTATAACCGCCCATGGCACCGCCTAGTGCTTTGCCTAGTGTTCCTGTTATAATGTCAACTCTGCCCATAACACCTTTTGCTTCTGGCGTTCCTTTGCCTGTTGCGCCTATAAAACCTGCGGCATGACACTCGTCGACCATTACTAATGCATCATACTTCTCTGCTAAATTGCAAATTTCATCTAGCTTGGCAACAATGCCATCCATAGAGAAAACACCATCTGTTACTATCAATTTGAAACGACATCCTTTTTCTTGAGCATCAATTAATTGTTTTTCAAGATCTTGCATATTGTTGTTTTCATAACGATATCGTGCTGCTTTACACAATCGAACGCCATCGATAATCGAAGCGTGATTTAACGAATCTGAAATAATACAATCCAACTCACCTAGTAATGGCTCAAAAATTCCGCCATTGGCATCAAAAGCCGCAGCATATAAAATGGTGTCTTCCGTTCCGTAGAATTCGGCAATTTTTCGCTCTAGCGTTTTATGAATGTCTTGTGTGCCGCAAATAAACCGAACAGACGACATTCCGAAACCATGAGAATCCAAAGTGTCTTTGGCAGCTTGAACTACTTCTGGATGTGATGACAATCCCAAATAATTATTGGCACAAAAGTTCAGCACTTTTTTTCCGTTAACAGTAATTTCTGGACCTTGAGCGGATGTTATAATACGTTCTGTTTTAAAAATGCCATTTTCTTCAATAGTTTGAAGCTCGGCTTGCAGGTGTTGTTGAATTTTTCCGTACATGTTGTAATAATTCAGTTATTTGTATATTCGTTTTTTTTGTAATTTTTTACAAATTTACAACTTCAATTTCTTCTCCTATATATATGAGTGCTTTTTTTATGACTTTATAGCCCATTTTTTCGATTGCCATTTGGTAATTTTCGAGTTGCAGCTTGTATTTGGGTTGATGCAATCCAGTTTTATAATCCAAAAGATAAACTTCCTTGTCTGCATTGATAACCATTCGATCTGGTTTTATGGTTTTTCCTTCTTTCTGAATAATAGTTTGCTCGTTCAAAACGATCATTTCTCCAGAAAAACAAGTTGACAAATCGTGATGGTTTACAATTTCTTGAATGGTTTTTTTGACAATTTTTTTTTGTGATGTTGTAATCAATCCGTTTTCTAGTGCTTTGGTAATGGCCAGATCGACATCGTTTTTGGTTTTTACAAAAGATAGAATTTCATGAATGACATTTCCATATTCTATAGATTCTTGCTGCTGCGTTCCCCACATGAGCGATTCGCGTTGGGCAATTTTTATGTTGCTTGGATTCAAAACTTCAGAAACTGCTTGAATTGTTTTGGTCTTATCGATATGTTTTTCGGTTTTTGATAACTTTTTTAAATCTCCAAACTCATATTCAAGCTGGTTTTCGTCAAAAACATTTTTGCTAATTAGATAATTTATAAAAAACGACGACATATTGTTTTTTCTTGGGTTTTTGTCTTTATCCAAATTCATTGCCGAAATTACAAACAATTGCTCTTCGGCTCGGGTTAAAGCAACATATAAAACGTTGATATTGTCTAGCAATTCTTCTTGCTTTTTCTGATTGTAAACTTGTGAAGCTTCTTCTCCAAAACCTTCAATTGCTTTGGAGTTGTCTATCAAAACTTTGGGCAACCCGAAGGTTTCTTCCTTGGCAGAAAGCCATAATTTGGATTTTGGTTTGCGGTTATAATCTTCTTCGGCAAACGGAAAAATAACCACTGGAAATTCCAATCCTTTGGATTTATGAATGGTCATTATCCGAACTGCATTCGTGCCTTCGGGCGAGGGAATACTAAATTTCTCGGCATTTTTATCCCAAAAATATAAAAAATCTGAAATTCCTGCTTGGTTACGAACATCTCTTTCTAGAACAATGTCTTGAAAATAATGCACATACGCCGAATAGTTTTCTGGATTTAAAAACTTTGAAATAATAATTTCTACTGCTTCGTATAATGATTTTTTTCTAACATTGGAGAAACTCAAATTTACATTACTGTTTTCTAACCATTTTTCGAAATCTGCTTCTATTGCAAACGACATTCCTTTGGCTATAAAGTCGTGAATTGAAGTTTTATTAGTTGCGTTCTTTGCTAAATAGTAAAGGAAATTTGCTTTACTCTCAATGTCATTACTATTGTGCAAATACCGCAATAAGTGCACAATCAATCGTACTTCTGTAGCGTTTGCAATCATTAAAGTTTCTGAAGATAAAATAGGCACTTTTTGCTCGGTCAAATAATTAGCAATTGCAATTCCTTGACCTCTTTTTCGGGTCAATATAACAATGTCTTTGTATTCAAATCCTTGTTGCAAACATTTATTGATGGTTGTTAAAGTTGCCAAAACATACAAATCTGTTTTATCAATTTCTTCTTCAAAATCAACTTCGACTTCTTCAATTTTTGGAAGAAAAGAAATGTTTACATAACCGCCAATTTTAGAATTTATTTCTTGACGAACATGGTTTTTGTACAAATCATGGTAATCTAGATTGTCAAATTCTGAAGCAAGCATTTGAAAGAAATTGTTGTTAAATTCAATAACTTCTGAGTAACTACGGTAGTTTTGATACAAAGGCGTAATTACTTTTTCGGGATTATTAAACGGATTTTTGTCTTTAGAAAGTTCAATAAATTGTTCTGCTTTTCCGCCACGCCAACGGTAAATAGATTGTTTTGGATCGCCAACAATCATCAAAGTTCCTTTTTCGCCATTGATTTCGCTAGAAGTTGCATTGTCAATTAACGGAATAAGATTTTGCCATTGCATTTCTGATGTATCTTGAAACTCGTCTATAAAAAAATGACGGTAGCGTTCGCCCAAACGTTCATAAATAAAAGGTGCTGGCTGGTTCTGAATTTCGTTATGAATCAAGGCATTAAACTCGGCAATGGACAATACATTTTGTTCTTGCTGAATGTTTTTGAGCTTATCGCTAATGGTGTTTAATAACGAAAGTGGCGTAATATTTTTAAGAAACGCTTTGTAGAAATCTTTCTTCTCATTATTTGCATATACTTTTGACAATAAACCAATTATTTCTGGCAGTAATGATTCAATTTGATTGCGATCTTTGGCTGTTTTATTTATGGTAATGTCTTCAATAGCAGTAAATTTATATTTGTTGGCGCGACTATCGCCATCAATAATAAACTGAATATGATTGGGAAATGTGCCACGAGAAAACGATTTTGGATCGATTCCGTTTGTAGTTAATATTGTCAAAGAAGCTGCTGCAAAACCAACATTTTCTGCTTCTAGATTGGTAACTTCAGTAGATAATTTGGTTTTTATTGCGATAAAATCTTCAATATTTTTATTTTCGAAATGCGAAATTTCGTTCCGATTATTTTCATTCAAAATAAGCCTACCAGTTTCTAGAATTTCTCTGGAAATGTCCCACGATTTGTCGTCATCGGTTTTTTCCATAGTAAAATCGATGAGCAACTTGGTCAAAACATCGTCATTACCAGCTTCGGCAATTAGGGCATCGACGGCTTCGGTCAATAAATTTTCAGTGTCGAGAGTAACTTCAAAAGTCATTGGCAAGCCCAAATCGTGAGCGAATACCCTAATGACTTTGTGTGTAAATTTATCGATTGTCGAAATATCAAACGCTGCATAATTATGAATAATATGCTTGATAATTTGTTGCGATTTGGTTTTGATTTCTGTTATCGAAAGTTTTAAATCTCTAGACAAATCCTGCATTAAATCCAAAGCTTTTGCACTTGGTTCGTCTTTCGTAAATTCAGACAAACTGCCAACAATTCTAGATTTCATTTCGTGAACGGCTTTGTTGGTAAAGGTTATGGCAAGAATGTTTCTATACGCATCATTTTGTTTGGAAGAAAGAATAATTTTTAGGTATTCTTTGACCAAGGCATACGTTTTGCCCGAACCTGCAGATGCGTCGTAAATGGAAAATGAAGGTCTTTGCATTTAATATTAGATTTAGGATATTAATTTAACCCGTTGGTTGTAAATAATTTAAAAATAGTTTTGCCACGAATTTTCAAATTTTTCGGATTAACTTTTCGATTTAATTCGAATTATCATCAAAGATGAACTAATTTTTGCGTTTGTTTTTTTAAATATTCGAGAATTCGTGGCAAATAAAAAATAATATCTACTTTATTAATTACACCCAACGGGTAAATTTATTAATCTGATAAATAAAATTCAATTTTGATATTTCTCCGTAATACAAGATTTCTTGTTCGTCAATTTTTACGGCTCCAATTTTTTCAATAGCTTTTTGAGAACGAAAATTGGTTGCTCCAATTTCAAAAAGTACATTTTCTAGTTTCCCGAAAGCATGATTAATCATTAAGGATTTCATGTTTTTGTTATAATCGTTTCCCCAAAAATCGATTCCTATAAAAGTATAACCAATTTTTATTGACTTACTTTTTGGATCCAAATCATAAAATCGAGAACATCCAATAACTTGATTGTTTATGGGATTCAAAGCAATAAATGCACCTTTGGATTGCATTGCTCCTTCAAAATAAGTTTTAAAAACTTCTTTTTGATAGCGATTTGGGTTTGGATGTTGTTCCCAAACCAAAGGATCAGAAGCTACTTCGTACAAACGATCAAAATCGGATTCTTGCAAAGGAACAAGTTGCACGACGTCGTTTTGGAGATGAATGGGTTGAATGTCAAGATTCATTGTAAGAAAAATAAATTTTATTTATGATGATATAGTAATTATGTAAGAAGTATTTTTTCAATTTCAAAGTTAATTGATTATTTTTGAATAAAATATTTAATAATCATTAAAACTGCAATTATCATGGCTTTTGAATTACCACAATTACCGTACGCATATGATGCGCTCGAACCACATATTGATGCCAGAACGATGGAAATTCATCATTCTAAACATCATAACGCTTATACGACCAATCTCAATGCGGCCGTTGCTGGCACAGATATGGAAGGAAAAAACATCGAAAATATTCTTTTAAATTTGGATTTGAAAAACGGAGCTGTTCGTAACAATGGCGGTGGTTTTTATAATCATAATTTGTTTTGGACGGTTATGTCTGCAAATGGTGGCGGCTTGCCTACTGGCGATTTAGCTGTAGCTATTGACCGAGATTTTGGAAATTTTGACGAATTTAAAGCGCGTTTTACAAAAGCAGGTGCCACACAATTTGGATCGGGTTGGGCTTGGTTGTGTACACAAAAAGGTGGAAAATTAGACGTTTGTGGAACTCCAAATCAAGATAATCCACTAATGCCAGGCGTTGGTTGTGGCGGAACTCCAATCTTGGGAATGGATGTTTGGGAACACGCGTATTATTTGAATTATCAAAACCGACGTCCCGATTATATTGAGGCTTTCTTTAAAGTTATCAATTGGACAGAAGTTTCAAGAAGATACGCTTCCGAAAAATAAACAATTAGAAAAATTAAAGTAGACGAATAAGCCTTGTGTTGATTCGTCTTTTTTTTTGTGCTTTTTTGAAAATAAAAAAGGCGAAATTTCTTTCGCCTTTTTTGCCCCAAATCTACCACAAGATTAACCTACTTAATTTTATGATGATTCAAATGTATATCGAAAGTTTATTAACAATTGTAATTATTGCGATTTATATTTAAAATACATTCAAATGATAGTAGAAAGTCCGATTTGAAAGCTTTTTTTATTTTGAAACCCAAGAGAAATGAACAATTTTTAAGGAGTTTTCAACAATTTAAAGTGTTGCTTTAAAGGAAATTATTTGCCTAAACTGATTCTTTTGAAGTACAAAAATAAGTTTCCTTTTAAAAAAAAAGATACTTGAAAATACATTTGGGAAACAGAAGAAAATAAAAAAGGTGAAATTTCTTTCACCTTTTTTGCCCCAAATCTACCATAAACTTAACCTACTAATGCTATGGTGATTCAAATATATAGACAAAGATATTTAACACTATTACAAATTGGATAAACGGCAAAAAAACTCGTTAAACTACATCTTTTATTAACTTTTAATACTTTTTATGTTAATTTTTTAATAGGCTCTTGCATTTTTTCCTTCATAAAAATTCATGAACGCTTTGTTAACTACACGATTACCTCCTGGAGTTGGGTAATCGCCGGTGAAGTACCAATCTCCTAGGTTTTTCGGACATGCGATATGAAGATTGCTTACCGATTGGAAGATGATTTTAACTTCTGCTTTTATATCATCTGAGGTTAATAACGCTGCGATTTTATCAGATATTTCCATATCGCTAAATGGCGAATAGATATCTGTTACATAATTTACTACTTCTGAGTCTTTTAAGTTTTCTTGTGCTTTGCATTTTGTGTACACTTCATCAACAATATGATACAAATTTCTTTCTTTTAAAAGTTCCATTGTAGCTTGAAAAGCGATGAGTCCTTCGAGCTTCGCCATATCAATTCCGTAACAATCGG
>JAYVHB010000013.1:0-15172 GCA_043771555.1 Flavobacterium sp.
TTCCTGTAGATGTTTATGTGCCTGGTTGTCCGCCTCGTCCAGAACAAATTGTAGATGGCGTAATGAAGTTGCAAGAATTAGTAAAGTCAGAATCGGTTCGTCGTCGTAGCTCACCAGAATACCAAGAACTTTTAGCATCTTATAACATTAAATAAGAATATGGCTTTAGAAAACACTCAAATTCAAGATAAATTAACCGAAACATTTGCTGAAAGTGTGATGCATTTTCGTCAAGAAAAAGATATTTTTACTTTTGATGTGGCGTCGGACAAAATAACAGCTGCAATTTTATTTCTTAAAAACGATGAGAGTTTAAACTTTCATTTTTTGACAGACGTTTGCGGAATTCATTATCCAGATAGTGATCTGAATGAGCAATTTGCAGTGGTTTATCATTTGCATAATTGGATTGAAAACAAAAGAATCAGAATTAAATGTTTTTTGAATGGAGAAAATCCTGAAATAAAAACAATATGCAATATATTTTTATCGGCAAATTGGATGGAACGCGAGACTTGGGATTTTTACGGAATTAATTTCATAGGGCATCCTCAATTAAAACGAATTTTAAACATGGACGAAATGATTTCGCACCCGATGCGAAAAGAATTTCCTATGGAAGATTCAGGACGAACTGATAAAGACGATAGGTTTTTTGGAAGAACAACGATTAATTCGTAATTCGTAATTTAAATTATGTCAGAACTATTATTACCACCAGAGCATCGATATGCTAAACTTATAAAAGAGAAACTAAACGAAGACGGAAGCGAGCTTTCTATTCTGAATTTAGGACCTACTCATCCAGCTACACACGGAATATTTCAAAATATTTTGCTCATGGATGGTGAACGGATTATTGATGCCGAACCAACCATAGGCTACATTCACCGTGCATTCGAAAAAATTGCCGAAAACCGTCCGTTTTATCAAATCACACCATTAACAGATAGAATGAACTATTGCTCTTCGCCTATAAATAACATGGCTTGGTGGATGACTTTAGAAAAATTACTGGATATCGAAGTCCCAAAACGCGCTCAATATCTCAGAGTTATCGTAATGGAATTGGCTCGTATTACAGACCATATTATATGTAACTCCATTCTTGGTGTAGATACTGGTGCTTACACTGGTTTCTTATATGTATTCCAGTTTAGAGAAAAAATATACGAGATTTACGAAGAAATTTGTGGAGCTCGTTTAACAACCAATATGGGAAGAATTGGAGGTTTCGAAAGAGATTGGTCACCAAAAGCATTCGAACTGTTAGATAAATTTTTAGTAGAATTTCCAGTATGTTGGCAAGAATTTCAAAATCTTTTCGAAAGAAATAGAATTTTTATTGACAGAACCGTAAATGTTGGTCCAATAACTGCCGAAATGGCTATGGATTATGGGTTTACAGGTCCAAACTTGCGTGCTGCTGGTATTGATTATGATGTTCGTAAAGCACAACCGTATTCCTCTTATGAAGATTTTAATTTTGAAATTCCAGTAGGAAAATCAGGCGATACTTATGATCGTTTTTGCGTTCGTAACGAAGAAGTTTGGCAAAGTTTGAGTATTATTCGACAAGCATTAGATAAAATGCCTGCCGGAAATGACTATCATGCAGATGTTCCAGATTATTATTTGCCTCCTAAAGAAGATGTTTATAATTCGATGGAATCATTGATTTATCATTTCAAGATAGTTATGGGCGAGGTTCCCGTTCCAGTTGCCGAAATTTATCATCCAGTTGAAGGCGGAAACGGCGAAGTAGGATTTTATCTCGTAACAGATGGAAGTAGAACACCATACAGATTGCATTTCCGCAGACCATGTTTCATCTATTATCAAGCCTATCCAGAAATGATAAAAGGTGCTATGTTGTCAGACGCAATTGTAATTTTATCAAGTTTGAACGTAATTGCAGGAGAATTAGATGCATAATTAATTAAAAATTGAGAATTAAAAATTAAAAATTTAATTCTTACAAATAAATCTTTGTGAACTTTGTGCATTCTTTGTGCACTTTGTGGTTAAAAGAAAAAAAATGGAAAGAACACATCATAAACAAGAAATAAACATTACCGAATCGTTAATGACTCGCATCGAAGAATTGTGCAGTCATTATCCAGACGACAAACGCAAATCGGCATTACTGCCCGTTTTGCATGAAGTTCAAGATGCACATAACGATTGGTTAAGCATTGAATTACAAGATAAGGTTGCCGAAATTCTTCGAATTAAACCTGTTGAAGTCTATGAAGTTGTCACGTTTTATACAATGTACAACCAAAGACCAACTGGTAAACACATGTTCGAATTTTGCCAAACTGGACCTTGCGCCTTAAACGGAGTTGAAAATCTAATGGATTATACTTGTTCAAAACTAGGCGTGAAAGTTGGCGAGCCAACCCAAGACGGGCTTTTTGAAGTTCGTGGCGTAGAATGTCTTGGAGCATGTGGCTATGCGCCCATGATGCAATTGGGCGATTTTTATCAAGAACACCTCAACGAACAAAAAATCGATCAATTAATTGCAGATTGCAAAGAAGGAAAAATAGTTTTACACGATAAATAAAATGTCACAAAAAATATTATTAGATAAAATCAATGTTCCAGGCATAAAAACCTACGAAGTCTATCGTCGAGAAGGCGGATACGCATCAGTAGAAAAAGCCATCAAAACATTAACACCCGACGAAGTTGTCGAAGAAGTAAAAACTTCTGGGCTTCGAGGTCGTGGTGGCGCAGGATTTCCTGCCGGAATGAAGTGGAGTTTCATCGACAAAAAATCAGGAAAACCAAGACATTTGGTGTGTAATGCAGATGAGTCAGAACCAGGAACTTTCAAAGATCGTTATTTGATGGAATTCCTTCCACACCTTTTAATCGAAGGAATGATAACTTCAAGTTATGCACTTGGCGCCAATTTATCGTACATATATATACGAGGCGAATACATGTGGGTATACAAAATTCTGGAACGTGCCATTGCCGAAGCAAAAAATGCAGGTTGGTTAGGAAAAAATATTCTTAATTCTGGTTATGATCTCGAACTTCACGTTCAAATTGGTGGCGGAGCTTATATTTGCGGCGAAGAAACAGCATTAATTGAATCATTAGAAGGCAAACGAGGCAACCCAAGAATTAAGCCTCCATTTCCAGCAGTTTCAGGACTTTGGAGCAATCCAACAGTAGTAAACAATGTTGAAACCATTGCAGCTGTTCCATGGATTGTCAATAATTCTGGAGCAGAATATGCCAAAATCGGAATCGG
This sequence comes from Flavobacterium sp., assembly GCA_043771555.1. Taxonomy (GTDB): domain Bacteria; phylum Bacteroidota; class Bacteroidia; order Flavobacteriales; family Flavobacteriaceae; genus Flavobacterium. Next base: position 3,269 of record JAYVHB010000013.1, read on the forward strand.
TCGCTCGACAGGAACAAAACTAATTTCTGCCTCTGGACATATAAAAAACCCAGGTGTTTACGAAATAGATTTAGGATTATCGGTTTATGAATTCATGAATTCTGACGAATATTTAGGCGGAATGTCATCCGACCGTCCTTTAAAAGCATTCGTTCCAGGCGGAAGTTCGGTGCCAGTTTTACCGGCTAATTTAATATACAAAACCGCAGCAGGCGAAGACCGATTAATGACCTACGAAAGTCTTTCAGATGGGGGTTTTGCAACTGGTTCGATGCTTGGTTCAGGCGGATTTATTGTCTATAACGACACGGCATGTATTGTAAGAAATACTTGGAATTTTGCCCGATTTTACCACCACGAATCTTGCGGACAATGCACACCATGCCGTGAAGGAACCGGTTGGTTAGAAAAAATATTAAACCGAATCGAAAACGGATTAGGTCGCGAAGAAGACATCGATTTACTTTGGAATATCCAATCCAAAATCGAAGGAAACACCATTTGTCCATTAGGCGATGCCGCTGCTTGGCCAGTAGCAGCAGCAATTCGTCATTTTCGTGATGAGTTCGAATACCATGTGCGTTTTCCAGAAAAAATCAAGAATAGAGAACATTTTGTTGCCGAACCTTTTGAAAAAGTGAAGCACTTAATAGGTAAACAATTAGCATAATAATTAAGGAGCGAATCGTTCGGGCATTTCTACAAAGGCAATTCCCGCTTTTCATTCCAAATCTTTTCTTTTAAAAAAAAAAGAAAAGGATTTTCCCTTCAATCGGGGCTAGGCGATAAACATTTTCGTTTATTTTCATTGGTCTGGGATTTCAAAAATTTTAAAAAACTACTCCGTAGGAGTTAAATATCGGTAGATGAAAGTAACAATAGACGGACAAAGCATCGAAGTCGAACCAGGAACCACAATCTTGCAAGCAGCCAGAATGATTGGTGGCGAAGTAGTTCCGCCAGCAATGTGCTATTACACAAAATTAAAAGGAAGCGGTGGCAAATGTCGCTGTTGCCTTGTTGATGTAACCAAAGGCAGCGAAGCTGATCCTAGACCAATGCCAAAACTTATGGCATCTTGTGTGACAGGTTGCCAAGACGGAATGGAAATTGCCAGTAAAGCATCGGCAAGAGTGCAAGAAGCCAGAAAATCGGTAACCGAATTTTTATTGATAAATCATCCGCTAGATTGCCCAGTTTGTGATCAAGCGGGCGAATGCGATTTGCAAAATTTAAGTTTCGAACACGGAAATCCACAATCAAGATTTATAGAAGAAAAACGAACTTTCGAGCCAGAAGATATTGGCCCGAATATTCAGTTGCACATGAACCGTTGTATTTTGTGCCAACGTTGCGTGCAAGTTGCTGACCAATTGTGCGATGATAGAGTTCACGGCGTTATGGATCGTGGCGATCATTCGAATATTTCGACCATGATATCCAAAGCAATTGACAACGAATTTTCTGGAAATATGATTGATGTTTGTCCAGTAGGAGCATTAACAGATAAAACTTTTAGGTTCAAACAACGTGTTTGGTTCAATAAGCCATACAATGCCCATAGAGATTGCGATAAATGCTCAGGAAAAGTTACTGCTTGGATGTTCGGTGGCGAAATCCAGAGAGTTACAGGTCGCAAAGACGAATACCATGAAGTTGACGAATTTATATGTAACGGATGTCGTTTTGACCATAAAAATGTTGCCGATTGGATTATTGAAGGTCCACGAAAAGTTGAAAAAGATTCGGTAATTGGACAAAATAATTATACTCAAAAATTAGAAAAAGTCGAAATAGCAACCGAAGAATTCATTCTTGAAGGTCGCGAAGAAGATCGAAAGAAAATAAGTATGGCAAACATTCCATTAGTTATAAATAAAAATTCTTAAGAAATGGAAACAGCTTTTATAATAGAAAAAAGTGTGGTGATTTTTGCCGTTTTTGCAATAACAATGTTAATGGCAATGTATTCTACTTGGGCAGAACGAAAAGTTGCCGCTTTTTTGCAAGATAGAGTAGGACCAAACCGTGCGGGTTGGGGCGGATTATTGCAACCGCTTGCCGATGGGATGAAGTTATTTGCTAAAGAAGAATTTGAACCCAACACACCCAACAAATTTTTATTTATGGTTGGTCCAGCAATTGCAATGACCACAGCATTAATGACCAGTGCAGTAATTCCGTGGGGCGATAGATTGCACTTGTTTGGTAGAGATATTTTACTACAAGCCACCGATATTGATGTTGCGATGTTATATATTTTCGGAATTCTATCCATTGGTGTTTATGGCATTATGATTGGTGGATGGGCTTCTAACAACAAATTTTCGTTGATGGGTGCTGTTCGTGCTGCCTCGCAAATGGTGAGTTATGAAGTTGCCATGGGATTATCTATCATAGCGCTTTTGATGATGACAGGAACATTAAGTTTAAGAGAAATTTCTGCGCAACAGGCAGGTATGAATTGGAATGTTTTTTATCAACCTTTATCATTTTTGATTTTCTTGATTTGTGCATTTGCAGAAACCAATAGAACACCATTTGATTTGGCAGAATGCGAAACGGAATTGATTGGCGGTTATCACACCGAATATTCGTCAATGAAAATGGGTTTTTACTTGTTTGCAGAATATGCTAATATGTTTATTTCGTCAGCGATTTTAGCGATTTTGTTCTTTGGAGGATATAATTATCCTGGTATGAGTTGGGTTGTTGAAAACTGGGGGATAAACATTGGAAATATACTTGGAATTGTAGTTTTATTTACAAAAATTTGCGGCTTCATATTTTTCTATATGTGGATTCGTTGGACGATACCACGTTTTAGATACGATCAATTAATGAATTTGGGCTGGAGAATATTGATTCCGCTGTCGATTGCAAATATTGTTGTTGTTGGAATTGTGTTATTGAGAAGTGAGATTGCAACTTATTTTGGGTTTTAATTACCTAGTGGTCACAAATTATTACCAGGTATTTGAGAATATACCTGTTTTTACGTAAAACTAATGTTTTAAAATACTTAAGGCGGTCGCAATTTGCGACCACATATAAAACTATAAAAAAGGAGGTCGCAAATTGCGACTAGATAAAATAAATTGATGACAAAGGAATTAATAATAACAGAAGATTTTATAATGAGTAAAATTTTACTTATTCGAAATGAAAAGGTTATGATTGATTCGGATTTAGCAAAACTTTATGGTGTAACTACGAAAAGACTCAATGAACAAGTAAAAAGAAATATCAAAAGATTTCCAAGTAACTTTATGTTTCAATTGACTGAAATCGAGAAACAAATGGTACTTGCAAATTGCGACCATCTCAAGAAATTAAAGTTTTCATCTTCATTACCATACGTTTTTACAGAACATGGAACAATGATGTTAGGAAATGTATTAAGTTCTGATCTAGCAATAGAGTTTAGCATTAAAATTGTTGAAGCATTTATAAAAATGAGAGAATTTCTATCAAATAACTTAACCTTGAAGGTAGATATTGAAGAAATAAAAAAGAGATTAGATAATAATGATAAGAACACAGAATTACTTTTTTCTTATCTAGACGAAATGATGGAAAAGCACGAAAATAAAGTTGAAAGAACAAAAATTGGTTATAAAAAATAAAACTTGAAATAAAACGGAAAGCCCTAGCCCTGATAGTAGTGGAAATCCTTTTTTTAAGTTTGCGACGAAGCAAGCAAATTTAAAAAAAGATTGTAGCGAATAGCAGGAAATAGCTCCAAAAAAAATAAAAATTAAGAAATGTCAATAGAAACAATTTCGCTTTCTGGAAGTAAAAAACAAGTCTCGAACAAAGAGATGACTTTTTTTGAAAGTATGTACTTGATAGCCATTGTAAAAGGGCTTTTGATTACTATAAAACACTTTTTCAGGAAAAAAGCAACGATTCATTATCCGGAACAAGTTAGAGAAATGAGTCCAGTTTATCGTGGTCAACACCAACTGAAACGTGATGAACAAGGTCGTGAAAACTGTACGGCTTGTGGACTTTGTGCTTTGTCTTGCCCTGCAGAAGCGATAACTATGACATCGGCAGAACGCACTAAAGAAGAGAAACACTTGTATCGTGAAGAAAAATATGCATCGATTTATGAAATTAATATGTTGCGTTGTATTTTTTGTGGTTTGTGCGAGGAAGCGTGTCCGAAAGATGCGATTTATTTGACAACTTCGAAGGTTTTGGTGCCGTCGGCTAGTAAACGCGAGGATTTTATTTTCGGAAAAGATAGGTTGGTAATGCCGTTGGACATTGCGATGAAAAACGCTAAATTACAAAACGCTAACTAATGAGTACATTTTTAATTATTTTCTATTTACTGTCGGCCGTTACTTTGGCTACCGCATTTTTGACAATTTACAGCAAAAACCCTATACATAGTGCAATTTATTTAGTGATTTGTTTTTTTACGATTGCTTTTCATTTCTTGTTATTGAATTCACAGTTTTTGGCGATTGTTCAAATTATTGTGTATTCGGGAGCGATAATGGTTTTGTTTCTGTTTACAATCATGTTAATGAATTTGAATAAGGAAAACGAAGTACACAAACCCAGAATTACAAGACTTGGAGCAATTGTTTCTTTTGTTATGATTTGCGCCATTTTGATTACCGTTTTTAAACTTGCCGAGCCGTTTGTGCCAGAATATTATAATTCGGGTAACGATTATCAGTCAATTAAAGTGCTAGGAAAGGTGCTGTTGGATGGCGAAGCTGGTTTTATGGTTCCGTTTGAGTTTGTTTCTATTTTGCTATTAGTAGCCATGATTGGAACGGTTTTATTGTCTAAAAAAGAAGAAGTAAAAAAATAATATGCAAAATATATTACAAGAAATAGGTATCCAGAACTATGTTTTTCTATCGGCGTTGCTTTTTTGTATCGGGATTTTTGGTGTTTTGTATCGTAGAAATGCCATTATCGTTTTTATGTCTATAGAAATTATGTTGAATGCGGTTAACTTATTGTTTGTAGCATTCTCAACCTACCATCAAGATGCCGAAGGACAAGTTTTTGTGTTTTTCTCGATGGCCGTTGCTGCGGCAGAAGTTGCGGTAGGATTGGCAATTTTGGTGGCTGTTTTTAGAAATTTAGGATCGATTGATATAGCTAATTTAAAGAATTTAAAAGGATAATTGATGAATACAACTTTAGCTCTTATATTAGTTTTCGCTCCTTTTTTAGGGTTTTTGATAACGGTTTTCTTCGGAAAAAAATTAGGAAAATCAATTTCTGGCATTATCGGTACGGCTTCTGTTTTGATTTCGTTTTTAATTACCGTTAGTTTCTTTTTATCTATAAATTCCTCTAAACAAATAACAGAATTACCACTTTTCGATTGGATTCAGCTCGGAAATTTCAAACTTAATTTTGGTTTTCTATTCGATCAATTATCGGTTTTATGGTTATTGTTTGTAACAGGAATTGGCTCGTTAATTCATCTTTACTCGATAAGTTACATGCACGACGACGAAAACATGCATAAGTTTTTTGCTTATTTAAATCTATTTGTGTTTTTCATGATAACCCTTGTAGTTGGAAATAATCTCTTGGTTATGTTTATAGGTTGGGAAGGCGTAGGACTTTGTTCTTACTTACTAATTGGGTTTTGGCATAAAAATCAAGATTATAATGATGCAGCCAAAAAAGCTTTTATAATGAACCGTATTGGAGATTTAGGATTACTAATTGGTGTTTTTATTCTTGGAGCTTTGTTTTCTACTTTAAATTTTGTGGAGTTAAAACAAGCAATAGTTGGTGGCGGTTATAACACGAATCTTTATTGGTTGTCTGTTGCAGGATTGGCTTTGTTTATTGGAGCTTGCGGAAAATCTGCTCAAATTCCTTTGTATACTTGGTTGCCCGATGCAATGGCTGGACCAACACCTGTTTCTGCATTAATTCATGCCGCAACAATGGTAACAGCTGGAATCTTTATGGTTACAAGAATGAATTTTCTATTCGATTTAATTCCAAACATACAATTTATTATGGCTGTTGTTGGAACATGTACCGCAATAATTGCTGCTTCAATCGGATTGGTACAAAACGATATTAAAAAAGTATTGGCGTATTCTACCGTTTCGCAGCTTGGTTTAATGTTTTTGGCTTTAGGTTTAGGTGCTTATGAAGTTGCCGTTTTTCATGTTATCACACATGCATTTTTCAAGGCGTGTTTGTTTTTAGGATCAGGTTCTGTGATTCATGCGCTTCATGGCGAGCAGGATATGCGCAATATGGGCGGACTCAAAAAAGTGATGCCTATTACGTTTTGGACGATGATGATTTCTACATTGGCCATATCTGGAATTTTTCCGTTTGCAGGTTTTTGGTCAAAAGACGAAATTTTGATGACCGCTTTTCATGGTAATAAAGCACTATGGGTTGTTGGAAGTATCGCTTCAATAATGACCGCTTTCTATATGTTTCGGTTAATGTATTTGACTTTCTTTAAAGAATTTCGTGGCACCGAAAAACAAAAAGCACACCTTCATGAAAGTCCGAGTTTGATAACAATTCCATTAATAATTTTGGCAACACTTGCTGCATTTGGTGGATTGATTAGCCTTCCAGGAAACAGTTGGTTGAATCATTATTTAGAACCAATTTTCACGAAAGTTGCTCTTGAAGCACATCATTTGGGCATAACCGAATATATTCTTATGGCAGTCGCAACTATTGGTGCTATGTTAGGAATTGCAATAGCGTATTCAAAATACATAAAACAAAGTCAAGTTCCTGCTGAAGATTCTGAAATAAATGGTTTCTCTAAAGTATTATATAATAAATATTATGTAGACGAATTTTACATGAAATTAATTGTAAATCCATTAAACAAGTTATCAAATTTCTTCAAAAACCGTGTCGAAAAAGCAATTTCTGATTTTGTTTTCGGATTAGGAGAAATTTCAAATGCTATGGGCAACGCCGGAAAAGAATTGCAAACTGGAAGTGTTGGTTTGTATCTTTTTGGATTTGTTATCGGAGTTGGAGCCATCTTATTTTATTTATTTTTAGCTTAATATTTTTACATAATGGATGTAACAATCATATTACTTTTACTTTTTGTAGGTGCAATTGCAACCTATTTTTCTGGCGACAAACTAGCTTCTAAAGTCGCATTGCTATTTGGTATTGCTTCTTTTGGAGCCACAATTTATATTTTAGATTTATTTAATTCGGGTCAAAATGTTGGTTATTTCAGTCAATGGATCAACTTACCAAAAATAGCTTTTGCACTCAATGCAGATGGTTTGTCGTTAATCATGCTTTTGTTGACAACCTCATTAACTCCAATAATTATTTATTCCTCTTTCGAAAATTATTTTAAAAACGCAAAAAGTCTTTATGCTTTAGTTCTATTTATGGCATTTGCTATGTGTGGCACTTTTTTAGCGTCAGACGGCTTATTGTATTATATCTTTTGGGAGTTGGCATTAATTCCAATTTATTTTATTGCATTACTTTGGGGTAACGGCGATCCAGAATCTCGTAAAAAAGCAGTTATTAAATTTTTTATTTATACACTTGCTGGTTCTTTGTTCATGTTGGTAGCCTTTATATTTATGTATCAAAAAGCGGGTAGTTTTTTACTCGGCGATTTGTATAAAATGCAATTAACAGTACAAGAGCAATCATGGATATTTTTAGCTTTCTTTTTGGCATACGCAATTAAAATCCCATTAATCCCATTTCATTCTTGGCAAGCCAAAGTGTATCAAAAAGCACCAACAATTGGCACAATGTTACTTTCAGGAATTATGCTAAAAATGGGATTGTATAGTGTTTTGCGTTGGCAAATTGCTATAGCCAGAATCACAGCTTTAGAATATAGAAACTGGTATATCGCAATCGGAATTGCAGGTGTAATTTATGGTTCGATCCTTGCACTTCGTCAAAAAGATTTAAAAAAACTATTAGCATATTCCTCCTTAGCGCACGTTGGACTTATTGCCGCTGGAGCATTTACACTAACCATTGACGGATTGCGTGGAGCGGTTTTGCAAATGTTAGCACACGGTTTTGTTGTCGTTGGATTGTTTTTTGCAGCCGAAATAATTTATCGACGTTTCCAAACAAGAAAAATTTCCGAAATGGGCGGTATTAGAGAACAAGCGCCAAAGTTTACCTCTATGTTTATGATATTGGTATTGGCATCAGTGGCATTGCCAGGAACATTCAACTTTGTAGGCGAATTTACAGTGTTGTTCAGCTTGTTTCAAGTAAATCTTTGGTTTGCCATAATTGGTGGTTTAACAATTATTTTAGGAGCTTATTATATGTTACGAATGTTCCAAAAAGTAATGCTTGGAGAAACAAATACAAAAGTTTTTGCAGACGTAACTTTCCATGAAGGTTTCGCATTAGTACTTATAATTGGCATTTTGTTTTTCTTCGGATTGTATCCAAAACCAATAGTCGATTTGATTACGCCAAGCATCGAAAATATCTTAACTCAAATTAATAGATTTAATTAGTCTACTTACAGCAATGAATACATTAATAGCAACAATAGGATTAGGCGTTTTATGTCTTGTATTTGAAATTTTCAATGCACGAAAAGCGATCGTACCAATAGCAATATTAGGATTGTTGGGTATTTTCGCATTAAATGCTACGCAATATAATGTTCCAGCAAGTTTCTATAATAATATGATTGTAACCAATAATTTTTCGGTTGGATTTTCTGGATTATTTATACTTCTAACTATTTTTCTTGTTGCATTAAGTCACGATTTTTACAAAGACCAAGCATCCAAAATTTCAGATTTTATCGCTATTAAAATTTTCCTTTTATCTGGAGCTTTAGCCATGATTTCTTTCGGAAATTTGTCTATGTTTTTTATCGGAATAGAAGTATTGTCTATTTCGTTATACATTTTAGCAGCAAGCAATAGATTGGATATAAAAAGTAATGAAGCTGGAATGAAATATTTCCTAATGGGATCATTTGCCTCAGGAATAATTCTTTTCGGAATTTGCCTAATCTACGGAGCAACAGGCTATTTTGACATTGCCGAAATTTATGACCTATCACAAGGAGCAGGCTTGCCGCCTTGGTTTCCTATTGGTATAATTATGATAATAATCGGAATGTTATTTAAGATAGCCGCCGTACCTTTTCATTTTTGGGCACCAGACGTTTACGAAGGCTCGCCAGCCTTAACAACCGCTACGATGAGTACTTTAGCAAAAGTGGTAGCAATAGCAACATTATACAAACTAGTAAGTACGTTAACAGCAACAATAGATCATAAACTTGAAATTGTAATCGTAATCGTTTCCATATTATCGATGACCATAGGAAACATTATGGCATTACGACAAAATAATGTCAAACGAATGTTGGCTTTTTCAGGAATTTCGCACGCAGGATTTATGCTCATGACCTTATTAAGTTTGTCAACATCAGCAGGAAGTTTGTTGTATTACACATCGGCATACGCACTAGCCGGAATCGCATCGTTTGCTGTAATTATTTCGGTTTGCTATGCCAAAAACAACGAAGAAATAACCAACTTTAATGGCCTCGGAAAAACCAATCCACTAATGGCCGCAATCCTAACAGCATCATTATTATCAATGGCTGGAATTCCAATATTTGCAGGATTTTTCGCAAAACTAATGTTGTTCAATCAAACTTTAAATGCAGGCTACATAGTTCTAGTTATCGCTGGAGTAATCAATTCCATTATCAGCGTTGGATATTACTTCAAGCTAATTTCTGCCATGTACACCAAAGAAACTTCCTATTCGCAAACAACACCAATAATTTATACCATTGTCGCCATAATCGCAACAATTATAAATATCATTTTAGGACTAAATCCGTCATTAATCACCAACTTATTAGGATAATTTTTTGGGCGTTACCCTTCGCAGAAAAAGCTTCGGGTCGGGCTATACGTTGCAATCTTTTAATTTGTAACTTCACTGCTATGGCAGTAAAGTTACAAATTAAAAGGATTTTCACTACTATCCCTAACGCAAAACCAAGAAGCATTAAAACCAAAACTACTATGAAAAATTTAATTCAAATTCTCGCCTTTTTACTTTTATTAACCAGTTGTCAAAAATCTCAAAATGATAATTTTACAACGCTAACAGAAAGCTATTTTGATGACAAAAATGCATTAAATCCGCTCGATGCAACCCAAAACGGTCAATCCCAATACGACGACAAGTTGCAGTTTGAAATGACCGATTCCTATCGAGCCAGCCAAGCAAGTTTCTATAAAAAATACGAATCACAATTAGCAACAATCGATCAGAAATCCCTTTCCGATGAAGAAAAAACAAGCTTCGACATCATCAGCTGGGAAATAGAAGTAGGCAAACAAATGCTGCAACAAAACTCAAATCTAATGCCAATTCATCAATTTTGGGGAACACATCTTACCATGGCACAATTTGCTTCTGCCGAAAGTGCTCAGCCTTTCAAAACCGAAAAAGACTATCTTAATTTTCAAAAGCGAATGGATTTGTATGTTGATTGGATTGATTCTGCAATGGTTTACATGAAAAAAGGTATTTCTAAAGGAGTTGTTTTGCCAAAAGCCTTGTCTCAAAAATTGGTGCCACAATTCGAAGAAATGTGCACAAATGACATCAAAGACAATTTGTTTTATTCTTCCATTAATAAAATGCCAGCAAACATAACGGCACCAGCAAAACTAGCAATAACGGCAAGTTATACCAAAACGATAAACGAAAAGCTAGTGCCAAAATTTAAAGAAATGGTAGTTTTTCTGAAAACAGAATATCTTCCAAACTCTAGATCAACTAGCGGTATTGGTAGTTTGCCGCTTGGCAAAAATCTATACGCAGCTTTAGTAAAACAATGGACAACAACACAAATGTCACCAGACGAAATTCATAATCTAGGATTGTCTGAAGTAGCTCGACTTCAATCAGAAATGGAAAAAGTAAAAACTCAAGTTGGTTTTAAAGGTACCATAAAAGAGTTCTTTGATCACGTTAGAACCAAAAAGGAATTGATGCCATTTACAAAACCAGAGGAAGTAATTGCCAATTTCGAAAAAATTCATAAAGTAATAAAACCTAATGTAGACAAGCTTTTCTCACTGCAACCCAAAACCGCTTTTCAAATAAAACGCACCGAAGCATTTAGGGAAAAAACAGCTAGTGCCGAATATGTGCAAGGAGCAGCCGATGGATCTCGGCCAGGAACATTTTATGTGCCAATTCCAGATGTAAAAGGGTATAATTTTTATGCCGACGAAGATTTATTCTTGCACGAAGCGATTCCGGGGCATCATTTTCAGATTGCGTTGCAACAAGAAAACCAAGCGTTGCCTGATTTCAGAAAATTCAATTGGTTTGGAGCCTATGGTGAAGGTTGGGCGTTGTATACCGAAAGTTTAGGAAAAGAGTTGGGATTGTACCAAGATCCGTATCAATATTTCGGCATGTTAGGTAGCGAGATGCATCGTGCCATAAGGCTTGTTGTAGATACAGGTTTGCATACCAAAGGCTGGACAAGAGAGCAAGCCATAAAATACTCGTTAGAAAACGAAGCCGAAACCGAATCGAGTATTATAGCCGAAATAGAACGTTACATGGCAATTCCTGGGCAAGCATTATCTTATAAAATAGGACAACTCAAAATTTTGGAACTTCGCAAAAAAGCCGAAACCAAAATGGGTAAAAACTTCGATGTAAAAGTTTTTCATCAAAAAGTACTGGAGTCTGGAGTTTTGCCTTTAGCACTACTTGAAAAGAAAATTAATTCATGGATTGAAAGCAAGTAATTTTTGAATAAATAAAAGACACTATCCTAAAAAGTGTGTAAGTTAAAAATATAGGGGTTTGACTTTTAATTAAAGTTGAACCCTTTTTTCAAAAATAGTTAAGAACTGGTTGAGG
>JAYVHB010000014.1:0-9841 GCA_043771555.1 Flavobacterium sp.
ACAACAAATCGCCTTTTTCGTCTAAACAAACTATCTTACAACCGCTCCGAAAACCAGGATCAATTGCCAAAATTCGTTTTTCGCCCAACGGCGGAGCAAGCAGTAATTGTCCTAAATTTGAGGCAAAAACATCAATTGAAGTTTTATCGGCTTTGGCTTTGGCTTCTTGCAAAACTTCGTTTGAAATTGCTGGATTTAGCAATCGTTTATACGAATCTTCGATTGCTAATTGCACGTGCGAAATCGACGGCGAATTGCTGTTGGTTATTATTAAATTATCAATTATATTATAAGCTTCGTCAATATCGGTTTCAATTTTTAGTTTTATAAAACCTTCGTTCTCTGCTCGAAGCATTGCCAATAGTCGGTGTGATTGTGTTTTGGTTAAATTTTCGGACCAATCAAAATATTGTTGGTATTTATTCGACTCCTCAACCCTATCAGGGTTTGGAACCCTGATAGGGTTAGTTTCGGAATTGATTTTCTTTTTTACAACTTTGGTTTCGATAGTTGCTTTGCGCTGAAAAAGTCTACGCAAACTCTGACGAACAGCAATGTTTTCGTTAATCCATTCGGCAACAATATCTCGTGCGCCTTGTAAAGCACCATCTTCATTAATCACATTTTTATTAAGATATTTTGACGATAAAAATTCTATATCGTCTTTTCCTTGTGACAAGATTATTTTTGCTAAAGGTTCCAATCCGTTTTCACGAGCGACATCGGCACGGGTTTTTTTCTTCTTTTTATAAGGCAAATACAAATCTTCGAGTTCTTGCAAATCGAACGATTTTTCAATTTTCGATTTCAATTCTGGAGAAAGTTGACCTTGCTCTTCTATTGTTTTAAGGATAGATTCTTTTCGTTTTATAATTTCATTATATTGCTTATAAAGTTTAGCGATTTGCTCTACTTGAACCTCATCAAGATTGCCAGTTAGGTCTTTTCGGTAACGCGAAATAAAAGGAATAGTGCAATCTTCATTGATCAATTTTATGGTTGCTTCAATATTTTTATCAGAAGTTGGAACTTGGTTTTTTATGAATTGTATGTTGGTCATTTGTTGGGTTGTTATAAAAACAAAAATAGTATTTTTACCTCAAATAGATATTATGAATACTTATTTCGTGCTTGCTGTAAACACCATAACTTTTCTTGTTTATGGTTACGATAAATACCTTGCCAAAAACAACAAATGGCGCATTTCTGAAAACTCGCTTTTATTACTTGCATTCCTTTGTGGAAGTATTGGTGCTATTTTTGCAATGGTCATTTTTAAACATAAAACCGCTAAAAAGAGTTTTTATATTCCTGTTATTCTTATTTTATTAATACAAATTGGATTGGTTTGGTATTTTGGAATAAAAGGGTTGTATCATTTACTATAAGATTACTAAGTTATAAAACGTTAATTCCGTCAACTCGTTGACGGAATTTACATTAATTCGGTCAATGGCTAATCTTGTACTATAAAATCTTTGGAGTCAATTTTTTGATATTCGGGTTGAATATTGATGTGGTTTATGGCAAATTTTTCCAATAAAACCGCTTCTATTTTATCTAATAAGATATTAAATTCGCTCATTTTCAAGTCTTCAGAGCAATCCAAATGAGCTTCAAGATGTAACTCATGATCGTTGAGATGCCAAACGTGAATATGATGCAACTTATTTACGCCAGAAATTTTATGCACTTCGCGAACTATTTCTTTAATATCAATAGTTGATGGTGTAAAAAGCATCAGCATTTGCGTAGATTGTTTCAGTAAATCATACCCAACATAAATTAAATACAGGGCAATGGCCAAAGTAAGTGCGCTATCTATCCAATAAATCTTAAAATATTTCATTAAAATTCCGCCAACCAAAACGGCTATCGACGCCATCATATCGGTAAATAGATGAATATATGCCGATTTCATATTAATGTTGTGATCGGCATCTTTTTTTAATAACAAAGCCGAAGTTCCGTTAACAAGAATTCCTAAAAGTGACAACCAAATCACAAGGTTGGATTTTATAGGTTGTGGATTCATAAATCGCTGCGATGCCTCAAAAATAAGATAAACTGCAACAATTATTAGCGTTAATGAGTTGACAAAAGCCGCAATCAACTCGGCACGTTTATAACCAAAAGTTTGATTTATCGAAGCTTTTTTCTTAGATAAAACGTTAGCGATATAACTAAAAATAAGCGTTAACACATCCGAAAAATTGTGCAGCGCATCTGAAATTAAGGCCAAACTTCCCGATAGAATTCCGCCCACAACTTGCGCAATAGTAATTACACCATTTAAAATAATAGAAAAAAGGAGGTTTTTACCTTTTACTTCTTGATGTGAATGATTATGATTGTTCGACATTTTAAAATTTATTCAATGTCGTTTATTATTGAAATGATTTGAAATTTTAGTTTTGGTAAATGATCGTTAAAAGTATTCCAAACCGCATCATGATCGACTTTGAAATATTCCTGAATTAAAAAATTTCGCATTCCTTTTGCTTGAACCCAAGCTACGTCGGGATATTCATTTTTTAAAATATCATCAAAGTGAGAAATAGCTGCTCCAATTATTTCTAAATTTCTAAAAATTGCGTCCTGTTTTATCCAATCATCAATATATTGTCCATAAGATAAATCAACTGTAATAAACTCAATTTTTTCAATACAATCGACAACATGTTGTAAACGAAAAATATTTTTATCCTTATCCATAAATAATTTTTAGATCGGATAAAATCCCTTCTTTTAATAAAGGATGAATGGCATTTTCTGAAACCAAATCGACTCCTTTTTTTAGATTATTTTCTAAAGCCATCTGCATATCAACTAATCCGAAAAGAGAAATTGGAGTATTAAAACTATATAAGATATCAATATCGCTTTTTTCAGTTTCTTCATTTCGAGCTACAGATACAAACAAACCAATACGTTTTGGTTTATATGGTTGTAAAGTTTTAATAATAATATCTATTTCGTTTTGAGTTAACATTTTACAAATTTAGAGTTAATTTTTAAAATTTTTACGTTTTGCTATTTCTTCATCAACTTTCTTTAATTTATTACCATTATTCATTACTAATAATAAGGCAGCAAGTATAAAAAAAGCATGTTTGTCAATGTTGTCTTTATAAACCGCATAAAGCGTCATAACTACTGAAACTGCAGCAATACCAACAAATATTTTTTGCCAATTCGCTAAAGATTTTCGCTTTGTTTCTAATTCTTCTTGAGATAATTTTGAAATTTCGTTTGATTCTGCCATTATTAAAATATTTTAAAAATTAACAACTAATTTTTCCAACTCTTGTAGCGTGTCGTCCGCCTTCAAAATCGGTTTTCAAAAAAATTTCGACCATTTCTATCGCTTGTTGAATGGATGTAAATCGTGCTGGAATACTAATAATATTTGCATCGTTATGTTGTCGTGCCAAACTTGCAATTTCCTTTGTCCAACACAAAGCCGCTCGAACATTTTGGTGTTTGTTGGCACTCATCGCAATACCGTTTCCGCTTCCGCAGATGATGATTCCGAAGTCAACTTTACTATCGTTTACGGCTGTACCAACCGCATGACCAAAATCGGGATAATCTACTGAATCTACTGAATCTGTTCCATAATTTGTGACTTGGTGACCATTTGCTTCCAGCATATTTACGATGGCAAATTTATAATCTGGTCCTGCGTGATCGTTTCCTATTGCGATTTTCATTTTTTGTAGTTTGTTGTTTATCTTTACAAAAATAATGATTTTATAGATGAAATTCAGTGCAAATATTTCAAGAATTGAAGATGCCGAAATCCATTGGACTTCTATCATTATTATTCCTGATGAAGTTTTTAATGAAATGATAAAAATAGCGCCCAATAAAAGATTGATTTGTACAATCAACAATACGTTGACTTTTCATTGCGCAATGATGCCCAGAAAAGGATATCATTTTATGATGCTCGGAAAAGACAAAATCAAAGCTTTGAATCTCAATCCTAACGAAAAATTTTTGGTAGAATTAGTTCCTGATACTTCCGAATTTGGAGCCGATATTTCGGAAGAGTTTCTAGAAGTTTTAGAATCCGATCCTGACGGAAAATTATTGTTTGACAAACTAACGCCAGGAAGAAAAAGAAGCATAATTTATGTTATTTCGAAAACAAAAAGTTCGCAATTAAAAATTGAAAAAACCTTTGTTTTTTTGGAGCATTTGAAACGAAATAAAGGCAAATTTAATCCTATATTATATCAAGAAGATTATAGAATATTTTGTTTAAAAAATTCGATTTAATTCTGTAATTTCTAAATAACTCATTTACAAATGTTTGAATTATATATTTTTATAAATAGCTCAAAATCAATTATTTAATTTTTATTGTTAATAGAAAAACGCAATTCATTGATATTCAGTTAACGGTAATTTAACAACTTATGTTAACAACTTTAGATAGATTTTTAGAACTATTTTTTGGTTGTATTGTTTTAAATCGTAATGCAAAAACTGATGCTAGAAATCCTAATTTAGTTTGTCTTTTTTTTATAAAAGTTATCACTATAAATTTACAATTTGTTAACAGAAAAATTTAAAAATCTTATTTACAATTTTAGCAGTTTTTTAGTTGTCAACAACTGTTTATAAAAAAATAAAAGTGACTAAAAATGACTTGATTACTATTTTAAAAACATGTTCATAAATTTATATAAAAAAGCATAACTCTATTTTCTATTATTTTTAGAAATTTTTATTGCAACTATTAACACGCTATAATAACTAGCATGAATTAATTTAAATTTAAATTTTCTTTTTGTTGTTTTTAATAAATGTTGAAAACTTTCAATTTTTAAAAAAAAGATTTTTTTTAGACAATTTCCATTCTATTATTCAAATCGTTCAAAATTTGTTGTACAACTTCAAAATCGTTTTTATGTACTTTCAAGATAATACCTCCGTAAGCAAAACTCGCAAAAGGATTGGTAGCAATAAGATTTTCATTTTGAAACAAAAAAGCAATACCTTCGTTTTGTAAAATAGATTTTAAAACCACTATTTCGTGCGGAAAAGTAAAGGTTGCAATCGTTTGAAAATCTTCCATTTTTTGAAGTTTTTGTAAATATAAGAAGTTATTATTTAGACAAATCTTCGTACTTAATTATCTAGTATTAATTCTATTGACTAATTTTACATCAATTATAAAACAATTATGTCAAAAAAACTAAGAAAACCAAGCAATACTACCAAAGATTTCTCGAACAAAATTATAAAAATTCTAACTACCAATAGCAATAGACCGTTTAATTATAAACAAATAGCAGCACTTCTTGAAGTGGATGATACTAAATCTCGAAACGAAATAATTCATGATTTGAAGATTCTTGCCGCTCAAAAAATGATTATCGAGTCCGAACCCGGAAAATATCTTGTAAAAGCCATTTCTGAAGATTTATATGAAGGAACAATAGATATGACTGGACGAAAAACAGCCTATTTTATTTGTCCAGAATTTGGAGAAGATGTTTTTATTCCGACAAATAATTTGAATCGTGCATTAGATAAAGACAAAGTAAAAGTTTATATCTATAACCGTCGTAAAGGAAAAAGGCCTGAAGGCGAAGTAATTGAAGTGGTGGAACGTGCCAAAACCGATTTTGTTGGTGTGATTGCCATTCAAGCTAATTTTGCATTTGTATCTACGGCAAATCCGAAAATGTATACCGATATTTTTATTCCAAAAGATAAAATTGGAACTGCCGAAAATGGCGATGTCGTTTTGGTTCATATTGAAGATTGGCCTAAAAAAGCCGATTCGCCTTTTGGATCGGTAATTAAAGTTCTTGGAAAACCAGGCGAACATAATACTGAAATTCACGCGATTTTAGCCGAATATGGTTTGCCATCAGAATTTCCTATTGAAGTAGAAACTTTTGCGCAGAAAATAGATACTTCTATTCAAGAATCTGAAATTGTAAAACGTCGTGACATGCGACAAACCTTAACTTTTACTATTGACCCGAAAGATGCCAAAGATTTTGATGATGCACTTTCTTTCAAAGTTTTAGATAACGGAAATTACGAAATCGGAATTCATATTGCCGATGTTTCGCATTATCTGCAAGAAGGAACAATATTGGATGATGAAGCCTACAATCGAGCCACTTCGGTTTATTTGGTAGATCGAGTGGTGCCAATGTTGCCTGAAGTGTTGTCAAATTTTGCTTGTTCGCTTCGTCCAAATGAAGAAAAATATACTTTTTCTGCAATTTTCGAATTGGATAAAAAAGCAACCATAAAAAACCAATGGTTTGGACGTACGGTTATCGATTCCAACCAACGATTTGCCTATGAAGAAGCGCAATATATTATTGAAAATGAAAACGGAAATATTCCATTAGAAACCTCAATAACAGGAAGTTCGTATAAAGTTAGCGACGATATTGTTTTTGCAACTTTAAAACTTGACGAATTAGCCAAAATCATGCGAGAAAAACGTATGAACGATGGTGCAATTACATTTGATAAAGTTGAAGTAAAATTTAACCTATCAGAAACTGGAAACCCAGAAGGTGTTTACTTCAAGCAAAGTAAAGATTCTAATCATTTAATTGAAGAATTTATGCTGTTGGCAAATAAAAAAGTTGCTGAATATATTGGTCGCCAGAAAAAGACATTTATTTACAGAATTCACGACGAACCAAATGCTGATAAGCTATTAGCTATGTCCGATTTGGTTAAGAAATTTGGTTATACTGTCGATTTTAATTCGGGTTCGGTAGCACAAGCTCTCAATCAATTAATGAAAGATGTTGCAGGACAAAAAGAACAAAATTTGATTGATACTTTAGCGATTCGGTCGATGAGTAAAGCCACTTATTCTACTGATAATATTGGTCATTACGGACTTTCGTTTGATTTTTACAGTCATTTTACCTCGCCAATTCGTCGTTATCCAGACGTTATGGTGCATCGATTGTTGCAGTTTTATCTCGATCAAGGCAAATCGGCCAATCAAGAATTGTATGAAGCAAAATGTTTGCATTGTTCGCAAATGGAAGGTTTGGCTACCAAAGCCGAACGAGATTCTATCAAATACATGCAAATTAAGTACATGAAAGACCACATGGATCAAGAATTTTTAGGTGTAATTTCTGGTGTTACCGAATTTGGAATTTTCGTAGAAATTATCGAAAACAAATGCGAAGGCATGGTTCGAATTCGAGAAATAAAAGATGATTATTTCGTATTTGATGAAAAACAATATGCACTTGTGGGTCAAACAACCAAAAGCGTTTTGCAATTGGGTGACGAAATTTGGGTGAAAGTAAAAACTGCCGATTTAGTTAAAAAACAATTGGATTTTTATTATTTACGGAAAAATTAGAAGTAGTTTTTAGTCTCATTTTTCAGTTTTATTTTATTAAAAACTTTACTATTTGTAAAGTGTAGTTAGCAAATAGTATTACTATTTGTAAAGTAGAATAATTATTTATTTGATAATCAAAACTTTACAAATAAGTTGATTTTATAAAAATAGCACGAAGTTTGATAACTATGTATGGGGCGGCATGATTCGATAATTTTTCTTTAAAATTTACGTTATATAAAAAGTAATGTTTTACATTTTAAGAATCATCTATAAAATCTATGAATCTATGTTTTTCAAAAAAACCAAATTATGAAAAAAATATTTTTCCTTACATTGTTATTTTTAGTTCAAAATAACTTTGCACAAATAACAAAAAACACAGGCGATTTTAACAAAGTGACCGCTTTTGATAAAATTGATGTTCGCTTACTTCAAGGAACAGAAAATAAAATAATTCTTTCTGGAAATGATGCAGAATCAGTGGAACTAATTAATAAAAACGGCGAGCTTAAAATTAGGATGCCGTTTTCTAAAACCATGACAGGCGATGGAATTTCAGCAACGGTATATTTCAAGAAAATTGATGCAGTCGAGGCCAATGAAGGTTCTAGGATTTCCAGCGAAGTAATTTTTGAAGGGCTTAATTTTAATATCATCGCCAAAGAAGGCTCTGAGATTAAACTGCTTTTGAAAACCGATAGCGTTACCACCAAAGTAAGTAGTGGCGCCCTAGTTACTCTTGAAGGATCTTCCAAAAATCAAGACGCACTAATTTCTGCTGGTGGCGAATTGAATGCTAAAGAACTGGTTACTTTCCAGACTACAATTTCAGTAAATGCTGGCGGCGAAGCATTAGTTTATGCGCTGGATTTTGTAGATGCTAAAACCCGTGCTGGTGGCGAAATTACAATTTACGGAAAACCAAAACAAATTAACCAGAAAACAGTTTTGGGCGGAACAATACGAGAAAATCAAAATTAATTTTCCTATTTTTGAAACAATTATAAATTTTTTATAAATGATTCAAGATTTTTTACTTGCCATTCCATGGGGAATTCTGCTTGCTTTTACTATTGGTCCCGTTTTTTTTGTGATTCTAGAAACTGCTATAACCAAAGGCTTTCGTGCTGCAATTGTGCTTGATCTTGGTGTTGTAACTGCCGATTTGATTTTTATTCTCATTGCCTATTTTAGTACAAATACCATTCTCGAAAAACTCAAGAACGATCCAGGATTATTTATTTTTGGTGGCGCTGTGATGCTTAGTTTTGGAATTATCTCGTACATCAAAGAAAAAAACGATTTCAAAAAGAAGCTGGAAGAAAAAATTGAAGAAGATAACCTTCAAAAAAACAATTATGTAGGTTTATTTTTTAAAGGGTTTTTCCTGAATTTTATAAACATAGGCGTTTTGGCGTTTTGGCTCGGAATTATCATTGTTTTTGGACCAAAACTCAACATGGAAACCAACCGAATTATGGTTTTTATTTCCACAATATTAATCACTTATTTGCTTGTTGATTTACTTAAAATAAATGTATCCAAACAACTTAAAACACGACTAACTCCCTATAACATTTATAAAATAAAACGGGTTATTAGTGTTGTACTCATGATTTTTGGAAGTTTCTTGATGGTGCAAGGTTTTTTCCCTGAAGAAAAAGAAAAGATACAGGAGCAATTACAAAAAATTACAAAAAACTAATATATGAATCATTATTTCCTCATTTTTTCAACCTTATTTACCTTGATTTTATCACAAGCGCAAGAAAGAAAATTCAGTCTAGAAGCTAACTATCCGGTACCAATTGACGACGGTTTTGTTTTTCAAAATTATACAGGAATTATCGATTTAGGTTTGAAATATCGATTTTACGAAACAAATGTTTTAAGTCTTGGTGCTGGTGTAAATGGCGTAATGTTGAAAGCGAATTTTAACAGTTATTACACAAAATTTTCAACCACGAATTATACTGTTCAGCCAAAAGTTTTTTCTGAATTCAAATTAAAAAACAGTAAAATTCATCCGTATGCAAGTTTGGGATGGTCGTTTATGACCTTTGTTGCAAAAGGCAGTACAGGTCCTTTTGATGGCGAACCAATAAAAATAGATGATTCGAATGTTCAAGGCGGTATTAACTTAACTGCTGGAACATTATTTGATGTTAGCAAAAGAGTTTTTATAAATTTTCAGTTTGATTTTACTAATTTAAGCAAAAAAGGCAACGTTCCAAATACGAGTTATAATACGCAAATATTGTTGCTAAAAGTAGGAGTTGGTTTTAGAATTTAATTCGAATTGTTTCTTTTCTTTTCCACGAATTCACGAATTTTTTAGATTCTCCGTTCCTCACAATGACTAAAAAACCTCCAAATTTCTAAGAAGGTTTAGAGGCATCTCCCGAAGCATCGGGACAGATTCGAACATCGCTTTACCTAATTTTTTCTAAAAATTAATCACAAAAAAAGAGATACATTTCTGTATCT
>JAYVHB010000015.1:0-4371 GCA_043771555.1 Flavobacterium sp.
ACAACAAACAATAACATACAAAGCAATAAATCAATTCATAAATTTCAAAGAAAATTAGAAGAGAAAAGTAGTATTGCTGTAGGTATGGCATCGAAACTATTGGCTTCGCTTATTCAAACGCCTTCGGCGTTCGTGCCTCACGCCTCGGCTTAAAAATTTTCGTGCCTCAAATTTTTTTGTGTTAACTGCATATAATACTAAAAACTCACTGCGTTCGAAGTCAAAAAAAAGTGCTTATTATTACGCAAGTACGTTCCAGTATCGTCGGGCTATCAAGCGGTCTCACTGTATTTTTTGCCATTGTTCCAAGTTTTTATTCCAGTCGCTGTGCCAGCTCCGTTCCCATAAAAACCTTTCCACAAGCGCAAAAAATACAGTTCGGTTCGTTCTCTTGTATATTTTTTCTTGTCTATTTGCTCCACTTCGTTGCGCCTTTTTTATAGGAAAAATATCCAACCTCTCACATTATTTGGCGGTAGCTTTTCCCGCCAGTAGTACGCTGGCAAGGTACGGCTACGCCTGAATTTGTTTATTTGAGCCAGCTACTTCGGGGTACGGTTGCTAGGCATAGCAACCTATAACCCCTTCGCTCCTAGTGCTACACTACGCAAGTGTGCCCCTTGCTTCGTTCCCGCCCTAGGGCTACTTCTGGGTTGCCGCTACTCCCGCCTGCGGTTTTACAGAAAATAAAAAAACCTTTCTATGATCTATTGCGGCCAACGGTTTTTTTATTTCTGTAAAACCTTGGGGTGCGTTAACTCTACGTCCACTCTACAACAATAAACACAAAGCATCGCATCCGCAAGCTCCTGCGTTACTTTGTGTTTATTGTTGTCTTTTTTTTATACATATTGTTTGATTTGCGGAACGAAAACGAATATAAACATATCTAGGTATTAAAAATATTTTATCTTTGCTTATAATTAACGTAAAGGAAAGGTAAAGGATGAATGATAGTTTAAATGTAACGTCAACTATTGCACAAAGTGCAATTGCAACTGGTACTGGAATAGTTCTTAGCCAACCAGATCACACAACACAAATTGTGTCCATTATTGTTCAAATCATTGCTCTTGTTGGGTGGTGGTTGCGAAATCGCAAAAAGTAGTATTAATCAAAAAAAATCAATTAACATGGCAGGAGTTAAAGTAAGAAATACAACCGTTTCAGGTGGTATGTCGGGAGTAGATGGCGAGATAAACAAAGTTTTTGCATATACCCCTGGGAAGAGTTATTCCATGATGAAAAAAAGAGGTTTAAGCGTAAACCCTAATTCATCAGCACAACAAGCGGTAAGAGCAATGTTTGCTCAAACATCGGCAGGTTGGTCGGGGTTAACAGAAGTACAAAGAGCGCAATGGAACGCAGATGCTCCAAACTGGGCGGGGACTGACGTTTTTGGCGATAAGGCACAATCAGGCAAAAACCTTTATACTGGTGTTAACGTGGTGTTGATGTCAGCAGGTAAAGCATTAACGAATGTACCGTTATCCAGGAACTTCTTGGCAACAATTACAACATCAGGTTTGGTTAACGTTGCAGGGGTTTTGACATTGAATGCTACTGTTGGAACTGCAAGTGCAAACAACGTTTTGCAACTGTCAGTATCAAAGCAAAAATCAGCGGGAACTTCAAAAAACGACAAACTCGTTATTTTGTTAAACGTTGCAACTGGAGCAAATATTGCTCAAAATGTAACAGCTGCTTATGTTACAAAGTATGGCGCATTACAATCAGGTAAAAAAATATTTTACCAAATCAAATTATTGTCTACTGGTGGCAATAGTGTGATATTGTCAGGCGGTACTATTATAAATCCATAGTAGTATTAATCAAAAAAAAGTAAAAAGCGAGTTAAAACTCGCTTTTTTTATTAGTAATAAATTAAAGAAAAAAAATGAAAAAAATTTTTATATTAACGTTGTTATCGCATGTGTTGTGCTTTGGTCAAGTGGTTCAATTGAATGAGGTAAACTATATTTCTGTAATGGATTTGTCCAATAAAAATGTGTTGTATACTAAATATACTATTGTAGTTGAACCAACAATTGTAACGACAAAAAGATTACCAATAACAAAAAACCCGCAAGTTGGCAAATTACAACAAAGTAATAGATACGATTATGCAAAATCAATTACTTTCGATAGAGGACATTTATGTCCTATTATAGATTTTTCATTTTCTGTCAATGCTTTAAAAACTGTAAATTATTATACAAATATTTCGCCTCAAAATAAAACGCTAAATAGGGGTTTGTGGCGTGCATTAGAAAAATATATACATGATACGGCATATAGTGCAAATGATCCAGTAACAGTATATACTGGTGTGATATACGATTGGCATAAGCTAAAGCGCATACAAATTCCTACGCATTGGTATAAATTGGTTTATTACGGTAACAACATAAAAGCGTATTTAGTACCAAATACAAATGTTACACAAAATGGTTTTTACAATTTCGAAGTTTCTCCACAAATACTAGTAGATATTATAAATTCCTACGGATTAGAAAAAATAGTTTTGAATTAATTTGGTAGTTTAAAAAATTATTCACAATATTTGCATGTGGCTCTGTAGCGGTACAACCACAAACGAAAGCAAAAACATACAATGTATTTTTTTAAATGTAACTCGATAAAAAGAGTTACATTTTTTTTAGTTTAGAAGTTCTTGATTGCTTTTGTTCTAAAACCGTCAGCGAAGCGACATCAAATAGGTAAATAGTATTTAATGGAAATTTTTGTTTTTTGTGTTATTTGGATAGCCTCTGTACTTCTAGGAGCGTACAAAAAAGAGATTAAGTTATTTCTTAAATGCTTTTTAAATATGTAATTTATGTTTATCATATTATAAATTATAGTGCAGATAAACAACAAATTAGTAATAGTAAAAATATGAAAATAGTAATGACAGTAGAAGATTTGCAAGAGTTCAATAACAATAGTTATGATCAAGAATTTGAAATACGAAAATTCCAGCGCAAATATAGAAAGTTTTTTAAATTTTCAATTGTAAGTAATTATCTATTTTCAATAAAATCAAAAATAACTGGCACGCATTGCATGATTTGGATTCTTGAAAATCACTATTTGGAAATACGGCATACCAATAGCAAGCACTTATATACGTTAAAGGTTTCCACTTCAAAAACACTTATTGAAAAGCTTATAAAACACAACTTAATATAAAAAGAAATGTTATGTACTACAGTGCTATATTAAAAAGATTCTTAAAAACCGATAAATACACTATTGGAGAAATGCAGATTATTGACGATGACGGACGGATTATTTTGCAATGCTATACGTTAGAATTACCTTATCGTAATAATGAAGTGCAAAAGAGTTGCATACCGCTAGGCATTTACGAATTAGTTAAACATACCTCGCCAAAATTTGGATTATGTATTTATGTTAAATCAGTTCCAAATCGTTCACATATTTTAATACATGCAGGTAACAAATTCAAAGATACATTAGGCTGTATTTTGGTAGGTTCACAGTATTTAGTTACTGGCGATTATCGAGACGGTCAAGTAACAAATTCAAAGTATATGCTTCAGCGCATACTAAATATAAATTTCAAATCAATAACCTTAAAAATAACGGAATCATGTTAACATATACGCAAATTTCAGAATCAAAAAAAATACTAGGAGGTTGGTCTCCAACTTTGAATAGTTACCATCAGTTAAACTCGTTAGAGGCTGTGTGTACGGTCAAAATAAATCAGATTAACGAATTACTGCGTACTGTTGTTTGTTTTGGTGCGCCTATAGATTGTTTTGATACTGGTAAGCAAATTTTGTTAGATAAACTCGAAGAGGTGCAAACTAAACGGGATTACATAAAGAACCTATTACAACCGCATGGTAATAAGTTACAGTAAGATATTAGTTTATTAAAGCTTGCACGATTCAAATTTATGGAAACAACAAAACTAGATAGGTTCTTATTTATGCCTAAAATCTCACTTAAACCAAATAGAGTAACGCTATTTAATGAGGTTCTTATAAGAAATTACAATACACAAACACTAGAACATATCTCAAAAAGGCGTGTTGTTGATGCTTTGCACGTTACAAATAACAAACCAGTTTTAGAAAAGAGATACCATGATTTTATAATTTCGAAATCGGGACAAAAAAAAATACAGGAAAAAATAAACTGGATGTATATTTTAGCAAAGTCAAGGTATCAAAAAACCTATTCAGGTAAAGAAATCTTCAATTTCAAAATCAATTTTCTAACGTTAACGTTACCAAGCGCGCAAATGCACCCAACGTCGCAAATAACTACCGAATGTTTTAATCAATTTCTTACAGAAATACGATTACGAACAAATATGGAAAATTACGTTTGGCGTTT
>JAYVHB010000016.1:0-93888 GCA_043771555.1 Flavobacterium sp.
AAAGGTGAAACGTGCTATTTTTTAAATCTTGATAGAAAAGATATTTTAGATGAATTAAATATAAATCCAGAGAATTTATTTAAAATTTGCCCATTAGTAGGCGATAAAAAAATTATTGTTTTTATTGATGAAATTCAATATCTTGATGATGCTACCACGTTTTTAAAATTATTATTTGATGAATATAACACACAATTAAAAATTGTTGCCATAGGAAGTTCGGCTTTTTATATAGACAAGCAATTTAAAGATTCGCTCGTTGGAAGAAAGAAAATTTTTCAAATGGGAACATTAGATTTCGAAGAATTTCTTCATTTTAAAGGTCGAAACGATTTGGTTGATGAACTTTTAAAACTCAAATCCAAGAAAGTAAAAAAATCCATTCACGAAAATTTACTTTGGTCATATATGGATGAATTTGTCAATTATGGTGGATATCCAGCAGTAGTTTTAGAAGATAATATTGAAGAGAAGATTGAGTTATTGCGCGAAATTCGTGATTCGTACATAAAAAGAGATTTGCTAGAATCTGGAGTTACAGACGAAACTAAATTTTATAGAATGTTAATGCTTTTGGCAAGTCAATCGGGAAATATGTTAAACGTTAATGAAATTTCAAACACATTGCGAATGACAAATGCAACAGTAGAAAATTATTTGTATGTGTTGCAAAAATGTTTCCACATCACTTTAGTAAAACCATTTTATAACAATTTACGAAAAGAGTTAACCAAAATGCCAAAAGTGTATGTTCATGACTTAGGTTTGCGTAATATTTTGATTAATTATTTTTCACCATTAGAACAACGCGCCGACAAAGGATTGATTTTAGAAAATTTATGTTTTAGAGTTTTATCTGAAAATTATGAGCAAGATCAAATAAAATATTGGCGAACTGCCGACGGAAATGAAGTAGATTTCATTGTAGAAACTCAATATTTAAAAGGTTTTGCTGTGGAAGTAAAATTTAATGAACAAGAAGCAAAACTGTCTAAATTTAAAAAGTTCATCAGCAATTATCCTGAATTTCCTCTGGAATTTTGGTGGTGGAAAAAGATGGATTTGATAGTATGATTTTCTGTATATTGCCTAAACCGCGTATTCGCAGATTAGAAACTCAATTTGTGAATCTGCGGTTTTTATTTATTTAATTTTTATCACTAAATTTGCATTCTCAATTTTTTGACAACGATTTCATTAATTGATTAATCTTATGGAAAATAAAAAAAAAGTTGCTTTCTACACTTTAGGTTGCAAACTCAATTTTTCGGAAACTTCTACAATTGCTAGAAATTTTCAAGACGAAGGTTTTGAACGAGTAGATTTTGAAGATGTAGCAGATATGTATGTCATCAATACATGTTCTGTTACTGAAAATGCCGATAAACAATTCAAACAAATAGTCAAAAAAGCACTTAAACTTAACGACAAAGCGTTTGTTGCCGCAGTTGGTTGTTATGCGCAACTCAAACCCGAAGAATTAGCTGCTGTTGATGGAGTTGACTTGGTTCTTGGTGCTACAGAAAAATTTAAAATCACCGATTATATAAATGATTTGTCCAAAAATGATTTGGGCGAAATTCACTCTTGCGAAATTGAAGAAGCCGATTTTTATGTAGGAAGTTATTCCATTGGCGATCGTACTCGTGCTTTTTTAAAAGTGCAAGATGGTTGCGATTATAAATGTACCTATTGCACAATTCCTTTGGCGCGCGGAATTTCACGAAGCGATGCACTTGAAAATGTTTTACAAAATGCTTCTGATATTTCAAAACAAGGCATAAAAGAAATTGTTCTTACTGGTGTAAATATTGGTGATTATGGAAAAGGCGAATTTGGAAATAAAAAACACGAACATACATTTCTCGATTTAGTAAAAGCATTGG
Source organism: Flavobacterium sp. (assembly GCA_043771555.1). Taxonomy (GTDB): domain Bacteria; phylum Bacteroidota; class Bacteroidia; order Flavobacteriales; family Flavobacteriaceae; genus Flavobacterium. Next base: position 1,887 of record JAYVHB010000016.1, read on the forward strand.
ATGAAGTAGAAGGAATTGAACGATTGCGAATTTCATCTATAGAACCTAATTTATTGAAAAACGAAACGATAGAATTTGTTTCGAAGAGTAGAACATTTGTGCCTCATTTTCATATTCCGTTACAGTCTGGAAGTAACGAAATTTTGGCTAAAATGAAACGACGTTACCAACGAGAAGTTTATACCGAAAGAGTAAATAAAATTCGAGAAGTTATGCCTCACGCTTGTATAGGCGTGGATGTGATTGTTGGTTTTCCGGGTGAAAGTGACGAACATTTCTTGGAAACCTATAATTACTTGAACGAAATGGATATTTCGTATTTGCACGTTTTCACTTATTCCGAAAGAGATAATACCGAAGCCGCAACTATGGAAAATGTGGTTCCAATGAATGTGCGAAACAAACGAAGTAAAATGCTCCGTGGATTATCAGTAAAAAAACGTCGAGCTTTTTATGAATCTCAAATAGGAAGTAGCAGAATAGTACTTTTTGAAAGTGAAAATAAAGAAGGCTACATTCACGGATTTACCGAAAATTATGTAAAAGTAAAAACACCTTGGAATCCGGATTTGGTCAATACACTTCACGAAATTAATTTGACTAAAATTGATGACGATGGAAGTGTGCGCATGGAATTTTTGAATATTTTGGTTTAATTTCAATAGTTAAAATTAGAAATTTTTAATTTTTGCATCTAAAATAATTCTATTTTTACATTGTCTTTCAATACATTAATCTAAAATTATTTATTATGAAAAAATTTATAGTATTTTTTAGTTTAGTAATTTCAAATTTCTGTTTTTCGCAAACTTCCGTTTCATACTCAATAAATACCCAAACCAATCAGCAACTAATTAGTCCGTTTATATATGGTTGTAGCAATGGCGGTTACTCTAATGCAACTATTGTTCGTCAAGGCGGCAACCGAATGACAGGTTATAATTGGGAAAACAATGCCAGTAATGCTGGCGAAGATTACTTCAATCAAAGTGATGATTATTTGTGTTATAATGCAGGAATTCCTAGTTCTGAATATAATATTCCTGCTCGATTTACACAATTTATACACAATAATGCACTGGCAATCAATGCACAAAGTGCTATTACAATTCCTATGGCTGGTTATGTTGCCAAGGATAAAAACGGTACAACTGTAACGGTTGCCGAAACTGCTCCAAGTGCGCGCTGGTGTGCCATTCAGAACATTAAAGGAAGTGCTTTTTCCATAACTCCGAATCTTACAGACAATTTAGTTTATACGGATGAATATTTGAATTTTTTAATTTCAACCTACGGAAATTCATCTACTTCAAGCGGAATAAAGAATTTCCTTTTGGATAATGAAGCAGCAATTTGGAACGGAACACATCCCAGAATAGTTCCTTCTGCTACAAATAATATCACCAATTTTGTAAACAAAAGCATTCAAACCGCACAAACAATACGTTCGATGGATGCAAATGTCAAAATTTGGGGTCCAGAATCCTATGGTTTTAGTGAGTATTATAATTTTCAAACGGCTACAGATTGGCCATCTTATTCAGCGACGTATCCTATTTTTTTAAGTAATTATCTCGACAAAATGAAAGTGGCAAGTACAACTTCTGGATCGAGATTGCTTGATGTAATGTCGGTGCATTGGTATCCAGAAAGTAATGCGGTTAGTATTTTTTCTGCAAATACTGATAACGCTACCGTTCTCGAACGCATGCAATCTCCTCGATCGTTATGGGATACCACTTTTATTGAAAACAGTTATATAGGACAATATTTTGCACTTTATTTACCAATTATTCCGTATTTGAAAAACCAAATTTCGAGCTATTATCCAGGAACTAAGTTTGCCATGACCGAGTACGATTTTGGTGCCGATAATCATTTTAGTGGCGGCATTGCCGAAGCTGAAGCATTAATGGGTTTTATAAAAACAGGAACCGATTATGCTTTCAAATGGAATTCGCTTTCGGGCTATTCTTTGAGTGCGATTCAACTTTTTAATTCTACAAATTATAAATTCGGAAATACATCGATTACGGCTACAAGCAATAACAATTTGTTGAGTAATGTCGTTGCATCTATCAATAATTTGCAAGACAACGAATTACATATTGTTGCCACCAATAAAAGTTTGACAAGTACAATTAACGCTACATTTACAATAAGTTCTAGTGTGCCAAATCAGTATACCAACGGATTGGTTTATAAACTAGAAAGTGCTTCGTCCAATATTGTAACTCAAAATTTAACGGCTTCTCAATTCAGTGGCAATACGTTTACATTTACTATGAATCCTGCTTCTGTAAATCATTTTGTTTTAAAAAATAACACTTTAGAAGTCGTTCAAAATAAGTTTTTAGATAAAGTTACGATTGTTCCAAATCCAGTAACTTCAAGTTTTGAAATTACAAATGCCCAAAATATTGAAAGTTTTGAAATTTGTGATGTTCTGGGAAAAATGGTAGTTCCAAAAACCACTTTTTTTAATGAAGCAATTAGTTTGAAAGATAATGACAACGGTTTGTATTTTGTATCGATTTATGATATTTTAGGGAATAAAAAAGTGATTAAAGTTATAAAAAATTGATAGTTATAAATCGATTTTTTGTTTGTTTTTCGGGTTATTTTGGTTCTAAATTCGTGAACAAAATCTAGATTATTGAAAACCGATGTGAAAGATGTTTTTTTTTAATCAAAGTTGTACTTTAATTATTTTTTGATTAATATTGGTTTTTATTTAATTTATGGAAAGAACTTGTTACCATACACAAGAGTGTAGAGGAACTGAAAAATTAGAAAAACCTATAGCTTGTAAAAGAGATGATGCATGGTTTGGTGAAGCATATTACTTTTGGGAAAGTATTGAAGATTCAGATTTTTGGGGAAAAGTTTCTAAAAGAGCTACAGGAAAATATGATGTTTATAAATCTATAGTAAATTCTAATGATTTTTTAGATACAGTTTTCAATGAACAGCACTATAAAGTTTGGTCAAGTTCGATTGAAAAGTTAGCTTTAAAATTTAAAATGGAACTTGGTAAAGAACTTTCTTTAAAAGAATTAAATGAATATTTTAAAAACAAAGGTTTGTATAAATCCGTTCAGGGTGTTATTTTTCAAGATATTTCAAGTAATGAGAGTCATTATCTTATAAAAGGAATGCAATATAAAAAAAGAATACAATTAGCAGTTTTTAACAAATTAACAATAAAAGATTTTGTACATTTACACACTGATAAATCATACGGTTATGATAGATATAAATAAATTCGAGGAATTAGCTAATGTAATAATAGCAAATTCTATAAAAAGCGAAATGGAAAATTGGTTCGAAAATTATAGAACCAACAAGATTTCTTTTGTGTCTTTTAAAACTATTGAGGCTAAATTCAAAATGGATTTTTCAAAATTAGATTTTCATACTAAAGAAACTGAAACTCCTTCAAACAGATATTCTTTAGCTGCTTAATTAATGAAAACAAATATAGGAAAACAAGATAATTTAAGATTTGATGGTGTAAAATTTTATTCTGTGCATTTTGATATTTTAGGTAATCCAAAAGAAAATACTGAAATTGATTTAGATGTTGTTCCTAAAGTAATGTATAATACTTCCACACAATTCAATATTGTGTATGATATAAACTTGTCTGTTGAGGAAGTTTTTACTTTGCAATTAAAAGCAGTAGGATATTTTGAAATGAGTGAAGAATTGTTGGAAAATGATAACATTAAAGAACAAATGATAAATACAAACGCTCCTGCGATTGTATTTCCTTATTTAAGAAGTTTTATTTCAATGTTCACATCAAATTTAGGTACAATTCCAACTTTGACTTTGCCAACTCAATTTTTTAAAGGCAAGTTAGAAGAATTTTCGGAATAATTTTCGCTTTTTTTCAAAATATCTCCCAAATTCTCCATACAAGCTAATACTTTATAACTTAATAAATCTCTCAAAAAAACTAATACTTATAATGAAACCGAATTTTGGTTATCCGAAAAACTGTTTCACTATATTGTTCTATAAATTCAAATTTATTTCGCCCCAATTGTTTGAAATCGATAATTCGTTCGCCTGAAATTTCATAATACATCGTATTTCCTTCAAACATAAATCGGTTTCCGTTATTGCGATATGCCGATCGTATTAAATCAAATTCAGACAAATTCCAGGTAGTTAAGTTGGCATCCAAAGCGTCTAAATCTGAAAATAAACCTTCTGTTATTTCTGTTTTAGAGCCATAATATTTTTGAATCGTTTCAAAAAAAGATACAACAGCGGTTTTTAATTCTTCTGACTTCATTTGATAAAGATAGTAAATACCAAAATAAAAATTCCAAATACGATCGTTAAATTGAATTTGGAATTTTTGTATTGGATTTAGAAATTTACAAAATTTGGAATTTATATTTTAATTCCTGGAGGCAATAAATCTCTGTAAGTGGTGTTTTTTTTAAAAAATAAAGCAATTTTTGGCAAAATCGGAACTACTTTCAATTTTCGTTCGTAGGCTATTTCCATAATATTTTTAAGAAATAAAGCTATGAATTCTTCGTTTTCAAAGTTTTCTGGATGTTTTATTTTGGTCAAAAATATTTTTTTTTCTTGGAAAGAATATTCTATAGAAACCATTCCTTCATCAACCAAAGTTTCAAATTGCCGAGCAAAAGTGTTGTCTTTGATTTCTAATAATTGTAAAGTTTCCATAGTCTAATTTTAGTTTTTATTATTTTGCAAAAATACGCTTTTTTTTGAAGCTTTACAAGGTTTTGTTACTTTAAATTTGGATCTGAAGTTAATTTCTTACATTAATAAACTGTTAATTAAATTTGTAAGTTGTAGCAAGTCATTTATTTTACAATTACTTTTACATGGCAAACTATGGATAAAAAAATGTCAATAATACCAGTTTATTTCATGCCCGGATTAGCAGCTAGTTCGCTTATTTTCGAAAAGATAAAATTATCTGATGAACAATTTGAAATACATATGCTCGATTGGAAAATTCCCAAATCTAAAGAAACCTTAGAAGCCTATGCGCAACGCATGGCAATGGATGTTAAGCATGACAAAGCCGTTTTGGTGGGCGTTTCTTTTGGAGGTGTTTTGGTTCAAGAAATGGCTTCTTTTCTCGATTTGCGAAAGCTTATTATTGTTTCTAGTGTAAAGTCAAATCTCGAAATTCCACTTCGCATGAAGATTGCTAAACAGACAAAAGCTTACAAATTGGTGCCAACGGGATTGATGCAAAATATCGAAGTTTTACAGAAATTTTCGTTCGGAACTATCATAAAACAACGCCTGAAATTATACGAACGTTATCTCGCAATGCGCGAAAAAACCTATCTCGATTGGGCAATTGAACAAATGTTACACTGGAATCGGAAAAAAGCAGATCCCAAAGTTATTCATATTCATGGTGATGCTGATGAGGTTTTTCCGATAAAAAATATCAAAAAATACATATCTGTAAAAGGCGGAACGCATATCATGATCTTGAGTAAGTACAAATGGTTTAATGCTAATTTGCCAAAAATTATTTTGGAAGAATAATCGTCTTCGGCTTGGTTTTTGTAACTTTGCAATATCTAAAAATAAAAAAATGAATTTACTTCAAAAAGTCGGATTAACTGTAATTTCTGTTTTAGTAAGTGGTTTCTTGATTCATGCAGTTTCCTCTGAAACCAAAAACGATATTACTAAAGAAGGAACAGCACATTATTTTCCTGTCACAATCGATTTTGCTGGCGAGCAAGCTCCGCTGCAAATTGCCGATGTACGAGAACGAATGGATCGTGAATTGCTGGTAAACGCCAATTTACATTCGTCTACAATATTGATAATCAAGCGTGCCAATAGAGTTTTTCCTATAATCGAACCCATTTTGAAACAAAACGGAGTTCCAGACGATTTTAAATATCTAGCAGTTATTGAAAGCAATCTTACCAATGCCGTTTCCCCAGCTGGCGCGAGAGGAATTTGGCAGTTTATGCCACAAACTGGCAAAGAAAAAGGAATGGAAATAACCGAAACTGTAGACGAACGTTTCCATCTAGAAAAAGCTACAGAAGCCGCTTGCAAATACCTTATAGAAGCAAAAAATAAATTCGGAAATTGGACGTTGGCAGCAGCAGCATACAACGGTGGGTCGGCAGGAGTTAATAAACAAATTGAGAATCAAAAAGTATCAAGTTACTACGATTTGTTATTAAATGAAGAAACTTCTCGTTATGTTTTTAGGATTTTGGCTTTGAAAGAAATCATGAAAAGTCCCGAAAAGTTTAACTTTACTATTAGCCCGAATGAATTGTATCAAAACATTCCAACCAAAAAAGTAGAAGTTACAACCTCGATTGCAGATTTGGCACAATTTGCAAAAGATCAAGGAATTAATTATAAAATTTTAAAAATTCATAATGCTTGGTTGCGCGATACCAAATTGGATAATCCAACAGGCAAAACCTATTATTTTGATATTCCTACGCAAGGATATTAGTATTCAGAAGTCAGGTTTCAGAATATAGAAAGCAGTTTTCAGGCTATGTTTAAATATTATTTATAAACACAAAAAAGTTAGCAATTAGCGAACTTTTTTAATTATAATCTTATTTCTGAATTGTGAAATCTGCCTTCTGATGACTGAAACCTGAAAACTATATCTTCTTCATCTGCTCCTTCATCATCACGATTTGGTCCTTCAACATACCTTGCTTATCCAGTTTTTTTGCTTCATTAAGTAGGGTAGTGGCTTCCAATTTTCTTCGTCTTGTCATGGCAACACCAGCAAGATTCAGTTTGGCAACAGCCAAATCCATATCCATTGATAAACCCAACGAAATAGCCTTTTTGAAATATTTTTCAGCTTGTGTCAAGTTGGTTTGCGACACCATGATACCATGCAAATAATTAAAATAACCTTGTTGTTTTTGAACCAATGCCGTTTCAGGATTTTTAATCTTATCCAACCAACTTTTGGCACCTGCAAAATCTTGTTTTCTTAATTTTAAGAAAGCCAACAAGATAAATTCATTCTTAAAGTATAAAAAAATCGGAATTGCGGTCAACAATATTAAGAAAATTCCGTTTCCGATATTTCCTTCCGTAAACTGCCAAACACCAGCAATAACAATTAGTGCAGCGATAAAAAGTTTGATATTTCTGTGAAACATAATGCGTTTTTTAATTAGATTACAAATATAGCAAAAGGAATTTAAAATATTTTTATAAAACCACTTGCCAGAAAAAAAAATCCTTGTATATTTGCACTCGGTTTAAAACAACCTCCAAACGATAAATAGTCAAGATTTTTAAAGATACACAAAATGAGCAAAAGAACGTTCCAACCATCGAAAAGAAAAAGAAGAAACAAACACGGATTTATGGACAGAATGGCATCTGCAAACGGACGTAAAGTTCTTGCTCGTCGTCGTGCCAAAGGACGTCACAAATTGACCGTATCTTCAGAGCCAAGACACAAAAAATAATGATTAGCATTAATCCATATCAAGCCGTTACTTTTATTAGTAGCGGCTTTTTTTTATCTGTTCATAAGTAATAATAATTTTTAGGAGCTATTTCCCGCTATTCACTACAATCTTTTTATTTTTAAAGAAAAAATAAAAAGGATTTTCGTTTCTATCGGGGCTAGGGCGAACGGTTCACAACTAACATTTTCGCATAATCGAATAATCTAACTACAATGCCAAAAGACAATTCCATAAAATCGGTTTTAATAATAGGTTCAGGTCCAATCGTAATCGGGCAAGCCTGCGAGTTTGATTATGCAGGTTCACAATCGGCACGATCCATTCGCGAAGAAGGTATCGAAGTCATTCTTATCAACTCCAATCCTGCAACCATCATGACCGATCCGTCAATGGCAGATCATATTTATCTCTTGCCATTAACTACAAAATCTATTATTCAAATCCTAAAGGAACATCCACAAATAGATTCGGTTTTACCAACAATGGGCGGACAAACAGCCTTAAATCTTTGCCTCGAAGCCGACGAAAAAGGAATTTGGAAAGATTTTAATGTCAAAATGATTGGTGTCGATGTCAATGCGATTAACATTACCGAAGACCGAGACCAATTTAAAAATCTACTCAAGAAAATTGGTGTACCATCTGCTCCAGCCGAAATATGTACTTCGTTTTTGAGAGGAAAAGAAATTGCACAAGAATTTGGTTTTCCTTTAGTTATACGACCATCATTTACTTTGGGCGGTACTGGAGCAGCAATCGTATACAAAAAAGAGGATTTTGCCGAAAAATTGACTTACGGATTAGAAATGTCACCAATTCATGAAGTCTTAATAGACAAGGCTTTGATGGGTTGGAAAGAATACGAATTAGAACTTTTGCGTGACAAAAACGACAATGTTGTCATCATTTGTTCCATCGAAAATATGGATCCAATGGGAATTCACACTGGTGATTCGATTACCGTTGCGCCAGCAATGACTTTATCAGATACTACTTTTCAGAAAATGCGAGATTTCGCCATTTTGATGATGCGATCTATCGGAAATTTTGCGGGTGGTTGTAACGTACAATTTGCCGTTTCGCCTGACGAGAAAGAGGATATTGTAGCTATCGAAATCAATCCTAGAGTTTCTCGTTCTTCCGCATTAGCCTCAAAAGCAACGGGTTATCCAATTGCGAAAATTGCTTCAAAACTGGCTTTGGGTTATAATTTGGACGAATTGCCAAACCAAATTACCAAATCAACATCAGCACTTTTCGAACCTACTTTAGATTATGTAATTGTAAAAATTCCTCGTTGGAATTTCGATAAATTCGAAGGTGCCGATAGAACTTTAGGACTTCAAATGAAATCGGTTGGCGAAGTTATGGGCATTGGTCGTTCGTTTCAAGAAGCTTTACACAAAGCCACACAATCGCTTGAAATTAAGCGAAATGGACTAGGCGCAGACGGAAAAGGATACAAAAACTACGAGCAAATTATCGAGAAACTAACGTATGCTAGTTGGGATCGCGTTTTTGTGATTTATGATGCTATTGCGATGGGTATTCCATTGTCAAGGATTCACGAAATTACAAAAATCGATATGTGGTTTTTGAAACAATATGAAGAATTATATACTTTAGAAAAAGAAATTTCTAAATTCAAAATTGACACTTTACCCAAAGATTTAGTGCTCGAAGCCAAACAAAAAGGCTATGGCGACCGCCAAATTGCACACATGTTAGGTTGCTTGGAAAGTCAGGTGTATAACTTGCGTGACCAAATGAATATTAATAGAGTGTACAAACTCGTTGATACTTGCGCCGCCGAATTCAAAGCTTTGACACCTTATTATTATTCCACTTTTGAGGCAGAAATAGAAACTGCTGATGGCAAAAAATACGTTCATAACGAAAGTATTGTAACCGAAAAAAAGAAAGTTGTCGTTCTAGGTTCTGGACCAAATAGAATAGGGCAGGGCATTGAGTTTGACTATTCTTGCGTTCACGGCGTTTTGGCTGCCAAAGAATGTGGCTACGAAACCATCATGATAAATTGCAATCCAGAAACGGTTTCGACCGATTTTGATACGGCTGATAAATTGTATTTTGAACCTGTTTTTTGGGAACACATTTACGATATTATTCGTCACGAAAAACCTGAAGGCGTTATCGTGCAATTGGGTGGACAAACCGCTTTGAAATTGGCAGAAAAATTATCAAAATACGGCATAAAAATTCTAGGAACTTCGTTCGACGCACTAGATTTGGCCGAAGATCGTGGTCGTTTTTCAGAATTATTAACCGAACTTAAAATCCCGTTTCCACAATTCGGAATTGCCGAAAATGCCGACCAAGCAAGTGCTTTGGCCGATGTGTTGGATTTTCCGTTACTCGTTCGACCATCGTATGTTTTGGGTGGGCAAGGCATGAAAATCGTAATCAACAAGCAAGAACTCGAAGAACACGTTATTGATTTATTGAAAAATATTCCAGGAAATAAATTGCTTCTGGATCATTATCTTGACGGAGCAATCGAAGCCGAAGCCGATGCGATTTGCGATGGCGAAAATGTGTATATTATTGGAATCATGGAGCACATCGAGCCTTGCGGGATACATTCAGGAGATTCTAATGCCACTTTGCCTCCGTTTAATTTAGGCGAATTTGTCATGCAACAAATAAAAGACCATACCAAAAAAATTGCTTTGGCACTTCGAACAGTTGGTTTAATAAACATCCAATTTGCCATAAAAGACGATACGGTTTATATTATTGAAGCCAATCCGAGAGCCTCAAGAACGGTTCCATTCATTGCAAAAGCGTATGGCGAACCTTATGTTAATTATGCTACTAAAGTTATGCTTGGCGTAAATAAAGTAACCGATTTTACTTTCAATCCGCAATTGAAGGGTTATGCCATCAAGCAACCTGTTTTTTCGTTTAGCAAATTCCAAAATGTCAATAAAGCCCTTGGCCCAGAAATGAAATCGACTGGCGAAAGCATTTTGTTTATCGACGATTTAAAAGACGACCAGTTTTATGAGTTGTATAGTAGACGGAAGATGTATTTGAGTAAGTAGAATAAGTTTTATGATAAAAAATTGGTATACCATATAAACTTGTTTTAGTTTGATTGTAATTAGGTTGTAAATTTTAGTATTTACTACTTTTGAAATTTTATATTATAATAAGTTAGCTGATGAATATTTTTACAAAGTAACCTTTAATAAATTGTTTTAAGGTTGTTAGGGGATTCTATTACCGGTTTTTGATTGATTATAGTATTATAGTTTGATGATAATTTGTAAATTTCATCTATAATATTTGTTATAATTTCTTTAAAAATTTTGTAGTTAATTTTAACTACTGAATTCAATTTCCAAAATTTGAAATCGAAAAAATATAATTTCTTAAACCACTTTTTATTGATATAACCTTGATTATGGATTATACAATTTCTTATTTTGACCATGTCCCCAAATATGTCGCTAGTGACTTCGTTTATTTCTGTTTTAGAAAAATCAGCTATTTTTTTTCTGTATTTGTCGCTCCACAGATATCCTATTTTAATTATAACTGATTCTAAAATAAAATTTTCAGAAAGTGGTATAGTATTTTCGTCGATTGTGTATTCACAAATTAGTTTAGCTGTACCATTATTCATTTCTTCTAGATAATTTTCAAAGTTCACACAGTCAACTTCTATAAAAGTTTGATTGTATGAATTTCCAATAATATTTTTAGCTTGATTTTTTATAAAATTTAATTTATAAAATGGGATTATTATATTTTGGTTTATTTCCATTAAAAAATTTTCAAAAATATTTTGTTCTTCATTCATTTTTTCAATTTCATCATTCTCTATATTGATTAAGTTTTTTAATTGATTAGTTTTTTGTTGTGTTTTTGTATTCATTTTTATGGTTTTAAGATTATTTTACAAATTTATTGTAATGGATTGAAAAGCACAACTTTGTTAAACTGGTTGTAATAGAATCCTAGCGAACCATTGAAAATACTGATATAATTTTTGACTAAAAAGAATGAAATTAATTAAGAAAACACTTTTTTATCGATGATTTAAAAGACGATCAGTTTTATGAATTGTATAGTAGACGAAAAATGTACTTGAGTAAATAATTTTATTAAAAATAATTTTAAGAAAGCTAATTTTATTGGTTTTTTTAATATAAAATTGATTTATAACTCGCCAAGTTAATATTAAAAATAATTAACTTGGCGAATAATAAAATAATAATTCGCCAAGTTATATAAAAAAGTAGTACATTTGGCGAATAATAAATCTGTTGTAATTATGGAAATTATTGGTAGAGAACACGAAAAAAAGATATTAGATAAGTTAGTACAAGATAATGAGTCTCATTTTTTGGCAATGTATGGCAGACGACGAATTGGCAAAACCTATTTGATTCGACAGTATTTTGCAAAGCAAATGGTGTTTGAAGTAAGCGGTCTTAATGAAAAAGACCGTGACCAACAACTAGAAAACTTCTGGCTTACACAATATGATTTTGAAAAAATAAAACGAGAAAAGCCAACTACTTGGTTGCAAGCTTTTCAGAATTTGAAAGAGTATATTTTATCAATAAAAGGCAACAAGAAAAAAGTAATATTTCTGGATGAGATTGCTTGGTTTGAAACTCCAAAATCGGGTTTTTTGGCTGCTTTAGACAAATTTTGGAATCAATTTTGTTCCAAACGCAGTGATATTGTATTGGTTATTTGTGGATCGGCAGCATCATGGATTATCAAAAAAGTAGTAAACAATAAAGGCGGTTTGCATAATAGATTGACATGTCAAATACAGTTGCAAGCATTTGATATTCAAGAGACCAAAAAATATCTGGTCAAGCAAGGTATTAAACTTGTCGATTCTGATTTGGTAAAACTCTATATGTGTATTGGCGGTATTCCTTATTATTTGCGCTATTTCGAAAAAGGAACTAGTGTAGACCAGTTTATCAATCAGTTATTTTTTACTGAAAATATGCATTTAAAAAACGAGTTTGCCAACTTATATGCTTCTTTGTTTAAAAATCATGAATATCATGTGAGCGTTGTGAAAGCCTTGGCAAGTAAAAACAAAGGATTGACTAGAAATGAAATTTTGAAGGCTACAAAATTAACTTCTGGTGGCGGTTTTACTGAAGTTTTAAACGAATTGATTGTATGTGGTTTTGTAAAAGAGATTATGCCAATTGGTTTCAAGAAAGAAGAGGTACTTTATAGATTGATGGATGAATTCACCATTTTTCATTTTAAATTTTTAGCTACTTTAAAGAAAAAATCCAATTGGTTGCAATTTGCAAATTCGCAAGAAGTAAAAATTTGGCAAGGTTATAGTTTTGAGAATTTTGTATTAAAACATATTCATTTAGTCAAAAAACAGTTGGGTATTTCGGGTATTTTATCCAACGAGTATTCGTGGTTTTTTAAAGGAACTTCAAATGATAAAGGCGCACAAATAGATTTTGTTATTGATCGCAGTGATAACTGCATCAATATTATTGAAGTTAAATTTTATAACGCAGCATTTGAAATTACTAAAGACTACCATAAAACACTTTTAAATAAAAAAGAATTGTTTATAGAAAAAACAAAAACTAAGAAAAATGTTTTTATTACGATGGTGACTTTAAATGACGTTAAGATCAATGAATACTACTTTTCGGTAATTGCAAATCAATGTAATTTTAATCAAATTTTAAACCTATAACTCGCCAAGTTGATGTAAAAAAGTATTGATTTGGCGAGTTATAGATTTTTTTTACTCTTATAGATTAAAGTTATTTTGCTTTGAATTATACTATTTTACAAAATGTAATCGGTATTTATAAAGTTGGATTCTTTGTTATTGAGTAAAGCTTGTAATATTTCATTGTTGTATTCGTTGTCTTTTGAGGCAACAAAAGTTCGGATAGAAAATGATCTAAGTGCATCAAAAACACTCAATGTTCCTACTGCCGAATCCTTGCGCCCTGTAAACGGATAAATATCTGGTCCACGTTGGCATGAACTGTTAAGGTTAACTCGTGTAACCAAGTTGACCAATGTATCGATGAGTGGCGCTATAGTTTTAATATCTTTGCCAAACAAACTTACTTGTTGTCCATAATTAGATTCGGCCATATCGTCTAGTGGTTCTTGAATATCTTTGAAACTAATAATTGGCACTAATGGTCCAAATTGTTCTTCGTGATAAACTCTCATTTGTTTGGTAACTGGATATAAAACTGCTGGGAAAATAAAATTTTCTGTACGTTCGCCGCCTTTGGTATTAATGATTTTTGCACCATGAAGTTGTGCATCTTCAATTAATGATTGGATATAATCTGGTTTATCTTTTTCGGGAAGTGGCGTTAGAAAAACAGCTTCGTCCCAAGGATTACCGTATTTGAGTTCGTCAACTTTTGCTGCAAATCGTTTATTAAACTCGTCTATTATTGATTCGTGCACATACAAAATTTTGAGTGCTGTACATCGTTGCCCGTTAAAGGATAAACTTCCTGAAATACACTCTTGTATGGCCAAATCCATGTTGGCATCTTTGAGAATTATGGCTGGATTTTTAGCTTCTAGTCCTAATATAAGGCGCAATCTATTTTTGTTGGGGCTTTGGTCTTGCAATGCAATTGCTGCTTTACTGTTTCCGATAAGTGCCAAAATCGAAATTTTGCCCGATTGCATGATTGGAGTCGCTACATCGCGACCACGACCATAAACAATATTGATAACGCCTGTAGGAAAACTATTTTGAAAGGCTTTTAACAAAGGCGAAAGTAATAAAACACCAAGTTTGGCAGGTTTAAAAACTACGGTGTTTCCCATTATTATAGCAGGAATAAGCAAGGTAAACGTTTCGTTAAGCGGATAGTTATAAGGTCCTAAACACAATACTACGCCTAATGGTCCACGTCGAATCATTGCATTGATTCCTTGATTTTTAGTAAATTTTGCCGAATTGCGGTCTAGAATTTTATATTCTTCGATGGTGTCATTGATGTAGTCGATGGTTCTATCAAATTCTTTTTCGGAGTCTGCGAGTGATTTTCCTATTTCCCACATGAGAAGTTTTACGACTTCATCGCGTGTTTTTTTCATTTCGATTACAAAATTTTGCATGCACTTGATGCGGTCTATAACTTTAGAGGTTGGCCATGATCCTTGTCCGTTATTATAGGCTGCAACACAGGAATTTAATGCTTCGAGTGCTTCTTGCTCGCCCATTGAAGGTGTTGTGCCTAGAAAAGTAGGCTCGTAATTTGAGGTTGAGGTTATGGTTGAATATACTGAAGTTGTGGCACCAGTCCATTTTTTTAATTGTCCGTCAATGAGGTAAGTATCTTGAATTAATGGGTTGGTAATCTGAAATTTTTCTGGTATTTGGATCATGTTTTATTTTTTTGTAAAAATACGTTTTTTGTTTAACAAAATACTTTATTAGTTAAACAAAAAATATTTCGTTTTTTTAATTCATACTTTTAGTCCAAAACCTTATTTTGGGATGATTTTTTTTAGCCCAGATGGAAGCGAAAAGTATTTTGAAAAAAAGTGCTATTTTTGTTGTCACAGAAAAGCGACCGCAGGAAGCTCTTTATGTGGCGTACAAAATGCAGTTTTTGAGAAATACTTGAAGCGCACAGCTGGATTGGCTCCTACTAAATAAAAACGAAATGTCTTTTTCTAAAAAAATAAATACTAAAGCAAAATCGGACATTAATACTGGTTTTGGAACTAATGCTACCAATTATGGTGGTCGTTTTATTACTAAAAGCGGTAATGCTAATGTGCGTAAAACGGGTATTAGTTTGCTGGAAAGTATTAGTTGGTATCATACGATGCTTACGATTCCGAGATGGAAGTTTATGATCATTGTGATTGCATTTTACTTTTTTGTAAACTGTTTTTTTGCGAGTTGGTATTATATTATTGGTGTGGAGCATTTGAATGGTGTGAACGCTAAGTCGGCGTTGGATAAATTTGGTCAGGCTTTCTTTTTTAGTATTCAAACTTTTACGACGGTTGGTTATGGGCATATTAGCCCGAGTGGTTTTATGACGAGTTTTGTTGCTGCTATTGAGGCGTTGTTTGGTTTGTTGAGTTTTGCGATTGCCACGGGACTTTTTTATGGACGTTTTAGTAAACCGAAAGGTCATTTACTGTTTTCTGAAAATGCGTTGATTGCTCCTTACAAGGATATTACTGGCTTGATGATTCGGGTTTCGCCCTATAAAAATACGAATCTTACTGATGCTGAAGCCAAAATTACGTTGGGCATGACTATTGAGGAAAATGGAAAATTGGTAAATAAATTTTTTCAGTTGGACTTGGAATATGCTACTGTAAATGCGCTAACTTTGAGTTGGACTTTGGTGCATCCAATAGCTGAAAATAGTCCTTTATATGGATTTACTGCCGAAGATTATGCTAAAATTGAGGGCGAAATTTTGGTATTTGTAAAAATGTTTGATGACATGTATAGTGCTAATGTTGTCAAACGTACTTCGTATACTTTTGCGGAAGTTGTTTATGGCGCAAAATTCAATTTGATGTATTCTAAGAGTTCAGATGATAGCAAGACCATTTTACACATTGATAAGTTGAATAGTTATAATAGGGTAGGTTTATAAAGTAAAAATCCCAAATTTCAATTGAAGTTTGGGATTTTTTTTGAGAATATTTTTTTTATTTCTTAATAAATTTTTCAGAAAATTGTTTTCCTTCTGTATTTTTTATTACTAAAATATAAGTTCCAGTTGCTAAATCTTTAATATTTATAGTGTTGTTTGAAATTTTTGAATCACTTATTAATCTTCCTGTCAAATCTGTAATTTGTGCAGATCTTATTTCTATTTTTTCCTTCGTCGTTATGTTAAGAATATCTGAAGCTGGATTTGGATACAAAGTAAAGGCAGATGTTTCAATTGAATTTGATTGTAAATTAGTTTCATTTTCTGTAATCACAATAAACTGATTTATAGCAGGATTTAATATTTCATCTACTTTTCCTGAAGGCCATTTTACTATTATTTTAGCAATTGCAGTTGCTTGACCAATACCAAAATGTGCATTTATAGAACTCATGTATCTAAAACCTTCACCACTACGAACATCTCTTATTTTTTTCCCGAAGGCACCATAAATTTCAATTCTTGCACCAATTCCATTTGCGTTGCTTAGTGTTCCTTTAAGACCCACTTTTAGCCAATTATTTCCATTTGGAATTGCATAATGAATTTCATTTCCATTTTGAATATCTAGAAATCCATCACTATTTAAATCGCCAACTGCACCAATACCTATAGCTGGGTAGTTTGTTGGTGAAAAGAAATTATTACCTTGGTTGAACATTATTTTGTTACCACCACCCAGAACATCTACCAATCCATCGTTATCAAAATCGTAAGCAACGTTATCGATGTTAGTAGAACCATTAGTATCCCAACCTGAACCCAATGTTATTTCTGTAAAATTTTCATCGATAGTGTTAGTCGTGTCTAGGTTATTCTTAAAAAAGTGATGTTGTCCTGCGCTTGCTGTAATGATGATATCCATGTCATCATCATTATCAAAATCGGCAACACCAGATGACCATGTTTGGATAGGAGTTATGTTGATTCCTGCAAATGCAGATACGTTGGTATAAACTCCACCACCGTCGTTACGCAAAAGTTCACATGGTGGACCTGAACATTTAGAAATAAAAACATCAGTGTCGTTGTCATTATCAAAATCAGTAAACAAAGTAGCATAATTTCCTCCATTATCACCGAGATTCATTGCTCCTGGTGTTACTCCTGTTTGGTAATGTGTTAGATTTCCAGAACCATCATTCAAGTAATACACATTAGGTGCAATATCATGACACGAAAAAATATCTAGGTTTCCGTCGTTATTCAAATCTGCAAAATTGGTTCTTTGACAAAAAATATATTGACTTGGCGTAATACCTGTATAACCTGTTCCAGTAGTGTTTGATGTCAAAATAGAAACACCACTTCCGTTTCCTAAAACGATATCATTAAATCCATCACGATTATAATCTCCTGCAGCCATACTCCAGTTTGGTAAACGAGTAGCTCCAGTAAATGGTATGTCTGTAGGTGTTGTAATACCTGTATTTCCTTGATAATGAACTCTAAGATTACCATTACTTACGCCAGCTACATCATCTTTTCCATCACCATTCAAATCTACTATACAAATATCATAACCACTATTTATGGAAGGATAGGTTTGAGTTGTGTAACTAACTGGAACAATAATTGGAACTTCGGTTATTTGAAAATCAAAACCTGCAGCACTCCATTTATTATCCCAAACTATGTAATAAGTAGTTCCACCCGTTACTTCAAATGTTTTTTTAGACAAAAAAGAATTTGTGTTTCCAGAATTACATGCAATACTACCTGAATTATCATCACTTGTAACGCATATTAAGCCGTTAGGGCAAGTTCCTCTGTAAACACTAAAGTTGGTATCTTTACAAATATTCTGCTGTAAGTCTGAAGTTATAGTAAGCATACTTGTTACCGCAGGAGTAAATGAATACCATTTTGCTAAAGACGCAGAGCTACATGTCGTAGAATAGCTAAGATCTGAAATAGCATCAACAGTAGTTATTCCAGATGTTGTATTTATTGCTGAGTCACATAAATTAGGCAAAGGAATATTTTCAATTATTTGAAATTCAAACCCCGAAGATTGCCATTTATTATCAAAGGCAATATAATAAGTTGTTCCTGCAACTGCATCAAAAGTATCTTTTGATAAGTAACTATTTCCATTACCATTACAACCTAATACACCCGCGTCATCATCGCCACCAAAGCATACAAGACTAGTACAAGTTCCCGTATATATCTGAAATCGTGTGTCTTTGCAATTATTAATTGCCAAATCAGTTGTTACTGTTACAGATATATTTTCTGAGGGAGTAAAGGAATACCACTCTCCAGCTGAAGCACCAGTTCCGTTTAAAGTACATACAGGCAGAGGAATTTGGGTACCATTTACTGCATCAACAGTAAAACTTCCAAAAGTAATTGGTAAAGCTTCAGCACATGTGTTTTGAGAATTTGCAAATTGGAAAGCAAATAATAATAAAAACGGTAAAATTACTTTCTGACTAAAGTTTCTTGTTGGGTAGTTTTTAAATTTCATTTTTTTATTTGATTAATTTTATTATCGACAAGGTGTTAAGCTATTTATCCACTCAGCAACTAGGGCAACACCTTCATTGTGTATAAGGGTGCGTCCATGCAATGGCATTCTGTAAGTTTCATTGGTTGTATTTATTCTAAAATATAACATTGAAGCATTTATATTGGCTGGAGTTACTATTTTATCATATTGTTGTGGTAATCCTTGCATATCTGCTGTATTTAAACAAACTCCTAAGTTGGTTTGTGCTAGCGCATTTTCAGGAGCTGTTTCATTAAAAGAAAAACGCATGTCTCTATAATTACAATGACTATCGGCTTTATGACAGTGTGCACAATTTATATCTACATACGATCGAACTCTTGTTGTCAAATCTTTACTGGTGTCTTTATAATCAACTGTAGTGTTTTGTGCAGTTGGAAAAGTAAAATTATTTTCTAAATACCCTTTTTCAATCCATTTAGAAAGTTGATTTTTTGTTTCGTTACCGTAGTTATAATTAAAATTTAAGTTTTGAGGTTTAATTCCAATTGGTGTAACTACTTCTATACTATTCACTTTTACTTTGTGACATGTTAGACATTGAACTTCAGCAGGAATTCTATAATTAACACTCTTTAAAGTATTGGTTCCATCTAACCAAGTTACATCAGTATTACTTCCACTTAGACTATATGTTGCTTCCGTTTGATTTTCGTTCCAAATATAATCGGCAAAAATCCAACCGGTAGTTGTTCGTAACATTATTCTAGTTTCGATAATTCTTTTAGTTCCTATTGGTGTTACATTTTGAACATTTTCGTAATAAAAGGTTTTAATAAGTGCTGCTCCAATAGGTAATTCTAAAGATTTTGAATCACCATTATAGGTTGCTTTTGCGCCTTGAGGCATCCATACAAATCGTTTTTTCTTAGCATAATCTGTAAACAAAGAACTTGCAGGTTCGTAAGGTAAGACGTTTAATGATGGTAATTGGTCTTTCATGTTGCCAACAAAAAATTTATAATCGGATAGTTTAGTATAAACTTGAGTTAAATTGACATTTGCAATAGCAACTGCGTTTATTACTACATTCGCTTCATTAGATTTATTTTTTTCTTTATCTTTTCCGAAATATTTAATAGGTGTTGGATTTCCTGAGATGCCATTTGTGGGTAAAAAACTAAAAACACCACTGTTAGAAACTTTCCAAACACCTTCTCCAGAAATTACCAAAGTGTCAAAAGTGCCATTTGCGTCTGAATCTGTTCCACCAACAATACTTAAGGAATTTGAGAGCATCGTATCTCCAGTACTATCATTTTCTAAAACTGGAATTTCTACTATAGTTAACAATGAAGAAGTAATAATGTCATCTGATGCTACAGGGAGTACATCATCTATTGGGATATAATTTTCTTCTTTGGAACATGACAAAAGAAAAATAAATAAAGAAAAATAAATTAGGGTAGAAGTTATTCTCATATTTAAATTTTAGAATTCAAATGTAATAAAAAAAACACAGAAAACAATTAAATTAAATTATAATTGTCTTAAAATTAAAATTTTAACATATGTCTATCTTAACATTATAATTTTTTAAACTCTCTAGAGCGACTTCCGATTTATAATCAAAAACTACTTCATGCTCTTGTTTATCTTTTCGTGTGGAAATTAATTTAAGGCAATAAAAAAACCTTCGAATATCAACATTATTTGACAAAATTAATCCAGGAACTCGCGTGTTATTTCCATATTCGTCTTTGGCAACCATCGTAAAAAAACTCGAATTGCAATGTTTTACTTTTCCTGTTTGAATGTTTTCAGATTCTACACGAATACCTACAATCATGGAGCTTTTGCCAACATAATTGATGCTCGCTTTCATGGTAACGAGCTCGCCAACTTCAATTGGATTTAAAAAATCAACTGTATCAACAGAAGCCGTAACGCAGTAATTACCAGAGTATTTACTGGCGCAAGCAAAAGCAATTTGGTCTAATAACGACAAAATATAACCACCATGAATTTTACCAGAAAAATTGGTATGCGAAGGCAACATCAATTCGGAAATTGTAATGCGTGAATCTTTTACGGTTTTAAAAAAATCTTCCATTATTTTACCTTAAACGGAGAATCTTCTTTTTCTACTTTAGTCACAAAATATTTGGTGTCGCCCCACCAAGCAAAAGTGGTGTAACGTTCTACATAAGTAATTTTCACATAGTCGCCTTGTAAATCTTCCATTTGCTTGATTACTCCAGCTTCGCTATCCATTATCGAAAATTTAAAAATCTGAGCACCAGCAATTCCTTGACTCAATTCGCCTTCCCAAGTCTTAAAAGCCATTCCTTTATGACTAATTTTTATCAGTTCTCCAGATCGAAATCCTTCGCTAAAAGTGGCATAATACATTACCGTAAAATATCCTGCGAAACCAATAATTAATAGACCAACCAACAATACTATAATTTTTCTCATTTTATTTTATATTTTTTTTCAAAAATACACTTTTTTACAATAACAAATTTTCTTCTTTTTCTGCTCGGTTAATGATGCTTTCAGGCAGTGCTTTTTTTGCTTTTGCGCCCATTTTTTTTAATTTTTCGACGCTTGTTATAAGGTTGCCATTACCATCTACAAGCTTGTTCATGGCACCTTGATATTCGGTTTTGGCTTCGTCCATTTTCTTTCCAATTTTTAATAAATCTTGCACAAATCCTTCAAATTTATCATACAATGCTCCGGCTTGGCGTGCAATTTCTAGTGCGTTTTCTTGTTGTTTTTGATTGGTCCACATACTATCGATGGTGCGTAAAGTTGCCAATAATGTAGACGGTGTTACAATGACTATATTTTTTTCGAACGCCTTGTTGTATAAGGTCAAATCTTCATTTGATGCTAATGCAAATGCGGTTTCGATAGGAACAAATAACAACACAAAATCGGGACTTTCCATTTGATACAGATCATGATAATTCTTGTTTCCAAGCTGCTCCACATGGCGGTTTATGGCAACAACATGCTCTTTCAAATATTGTATTTTCAAATTTTCATCGTCTTCGTTAATATAACGCTCGTAGGCTGTTAAAGTAACTTTGGAGTCGATTACCATTTTTTTGCCATCAGGCAAATTGATAATCACATCGGGAAAAACCCTACTATTATCTTCGGTAATAAAACTTTGCTGGACAAAATATTCTCTGTTTTTTTCAAGTCCCGATTTTTCTAAAACACGCTCCAAAACCAGTTCGCCCCAATTGCCTTGTATTTTGCTATCGCCTTTCAAAGCTTTAGTTAGGTTTATTGTTTCTTTGCTCATTTGCGCATTCATATCTCGTAAACCCAAAATTTGTTGGCGCAAAGCCGCATGATAATCGATGCTTTCTTTGTGTGTATCGTCTACTTTTTTCTCAAAATTGATGATTTTATCTTGCAACGGTATCAAGATATTTTTCATATTTTCTTTATTCTGCTCCGTAAATTTATTGGTTTTTTCTTCGAGAATTTTATTGGCAAGATTTTCAAATTCTTTACTAAATTTTTCTTGCAGATTTTCTACTTCTAGTTTTTGCTCTTTGTTTCGTTCCCAAAGATTTTCGAAATCAGTTTCTTTTTTAGACAGTTGAATTGCAAAGGCTTCTTTTTCTGATCTAATTGTTTCTTTTTCTTGGTTTAAAGTTGAAATTGTAGCTTTAAATTGCTCCAATTGAGCTAATTGACCTTTTATTTTTTCATCTAATGAAGCTTTTTCAGCATTCGATTTGTTAGAAAAAATAAGTTTCCCGATAAAAATTCCGAGAAGTAAAGCGATTGTAAAAGTGATGAAGACTAGCAGATATTGTGGCATTTGAAATAAAAGTTTGTGTAAAAATAAGCAATATTATCAAACGGCATAATTCAAAAATGTATTTTTGCGAAAAATAAATCATGCACCAACATTTCATTATTCATAAACCTTACGGCTACTTGTCGCAGTTTATGTATGAACTGAAACGAAAGAAAAAATTGCTTGGCGAATTATTTGATTTTCCTGCTGGAACTATGGCTATTGGGCGTTTGGACGAAGATTCAGAAGGGTTGCTTTTGCTTACAACCGATGGCAAAATGAGCGAAATTGTTCGGAGCAAAAAAGTCGAAAAAGAATATTTTGTGCAAGTTGATGGTTTAATAAATCAAGAAGCAATTGATAAAATAAAATTAGGTGTCGAAATTGGTTTTGACGGAAAAAAGTATACCACAAAACCTTGCGAAGCTTATATTTTGAATGTAATTCCTAACTTTGGCGAACGTGCAAAAAAAATTCGTGACGAACGTCATGGACCAACATCTTGGATATCGATAACAATAAATGAAGGGAAATTTCGTCAAGTACGAAAAATGACTGCTGCTGTTGGATTTCCTACCTTGCGACTAGTTCGTGTTCGAATAGGCAATGTTTTTTTGAATGAATTACAAGCTGGAGAAGTTTTGGAAGTTTCCGATTTCCAAATAACAAATAATCAAATAAGCTAATGCTAAACATCGTCCTCGTAGAACCCGAAATCCCAAACAATACTGGAAATATTGGTCGTTTGTGCGTTGGTACTGAAAGTCGTCTTCATTTAATACATCCTTTTGGTTTCGTTATTAATGATAAAAATCTAAAACGATCTGGTCTTGATTATTGGGTGCATCTTGATGTTACAGAATATGAAAATGTTGACGATTGGATGTCAAAAATTGAAGATATATCGCGTGTTTTCTTGATGAGTTCTCATGCCGAAAAATCTATTTATGACAATCAATTTCAAGATGGTGATTGGTTGGTTTTTGGCAAAGAAAGCGTTGGATTGAGTCCAGAATTTCTTCAAAAATTTGATAAAGAAAACCAATTGACAATCCCAATGTCCAATTTAATTCGGAGTTTTAATATCGCCAATTCCGTTGCTTTTGTAGTTGGCGAAGCAAAAAGACAGCTTTCTATTTCTTGAAAATTTCTTTAAAAAATGCAAGCATTGCAGTCCAAGATCTTTTAGCAGCTTTTTCATTATAAGCAACACCTTTAGAGTTGTCGTTTCCAGCATCTTTATGTGTAAAGGCATGCACCGAGTTGGCATAATAAACCATTTGCCAATCGGCTTTGGCAGTTCTCATTTCATCTTGAAACGCTTTAATTTCAGTATCTGGCACATAAAAATCGTCAGCGCCATGCAAGACCAAAACTTTTGGATTTATGGTTTCAATTGTTCTAGCCGCATCGCGACCCAAACCGCCATGAAACGAAACTACACCTTGTACTTTCATATTACTTCGTGCGGATTCGATAGCGCCAGTGCCCCCAAAACAATAACCAATAACCGCAATTTTATCTGGATTGGCTCCAGCTTTTATCAATTGGTCAAGCGCAAGTTGGATGCGTTTGTGGTATAATTTGATATCTTTCTTGAACGAGCCAGCAATTTTTCCAGCTTCTGATGTGTTTGTTGGGCGTTTGTCAATTCCGTAGATATCGGCCACAAAAGTTTTGAATCCTAATTTTGCCAATTCAGCAGCATTTTCTTTGGCATTATTATCAATTCCCATCCAAGCAGGAAGTAATAAAACAGCATTTCCATTAGCCATTTTCTTTGACGGATTGGCAATAAATCCTTCCAATTTTTGCTGGTCGTCAGTATAAGAAACTGATTTTAATTGCCCAGAAATTGATATAAATGAGAAGCTTATAAAAAGTAGGATTGCTTTTTTCATGATTTATTTTGATGTTATATATTCATTACAAATTTACCTTTTATTGCATCAAAAACAATACTTTTATCTTCAAATAAGTTGTTAAAAACGCCATCAGAAATTAGCTTGCTTGGTTCGTCTTGAATTACTTTTTTATTTGTCATGACAATCATTTCGTCTGCCAGTTGCAGTGCCAAATCGATATCATGTGTCGAAAAAAGAATACATTTATTGGTTTCAGAAGCTAATTTTTTTAATAATTTAAAAACCGAAAATTTATGCATCATGTCCAAATGCGTTGTTGGTTCGTCAAGAATTATCAAATTTGCATCTTGCGCTAATGCTCTTGCAATCAATACTTTTTGAAGTTGACCATCGCTTATTTCACAGTGTTTTTTTTCTGTAAGATGTTCAATTTGCGTGAGTTTAATAGCGGTGTTTACTTTGTTCAAATCTTCTTCGGATAGTTTTCCAATCCAATTGGTATAAGGTTGCCGACCTAATGCTACAAGTTCGAAAACGGTCAAATTGCTTGGGGGTAATTTTTCGGTCAAAACCAAACTTAAATTTTGGGCTAGATCGATTGGATTGTAAGTAAAAATATCTCTTTCATTTAATAAAACAAATCCCGAAAGCGGTTTCTGAATTCCTGTTACAGTTCGTAAGAGTGTCGATTTTCCGATTCCGTTTGCGCCAACTAAAGCGATAAGTTTTCCTTGTTGAAGTTTCAAGTTTATGTTTTCGGCAACGAAATTAGTTTTCTCTTTGGTTGTATAACCAATAGATAAATTTGTGGTTGTAAGAATTTTTTCATTCATATTTTTATGTAAAAACTTTTTAGTCAACGATTTAAATTTAAAAAAAAATAGTTTATTTTTTTAAACACATAGAATCATAGGATTTTGTTTCTTAAAGATTGGATAGTGCTAAAGCATTTATATAGTTAATTATTTTTCATTCGAATTTCTGAAATATTCATTTACAAAAGTTTTTTGTCCATCTCTAAAAATATTAAAACAATTAAAATTGATTAGTATACCCTTTGGTGCTTTTAATAATTTCATATACGTTGGAAGTTGGGCTTCACTTATCGGATTAATTTGCAAAATTGATTTCAATTCGACTACTAAACAATTTTCTACAAACATGTCACATCTAAAATCTATTTTTAATTCTTTTTCTTTTTAAATTAAAGGAACCTTTAATTCATTCATAAAGTTTATTTTTCTATGCGTTAATTCCTCTTTCATACATTCGTGATAAACACTTTCCAATAAACCTCGTCCTAATGTTTTATGGACTTCAATTGCAGAACCTACTACTTCGTATGTCAATTCGTCTAAATATTTTTGTGTAATCATATTATTAATTTTTAATCCTAATTCGATCTAGATAAAAGCAACGCTTTTTATTCTATAACTTCTTAAACATTTTTTCGATCTATGAATCTATGTGTTTAATAAAGCCTATAAAATTCCTTTTCTTCTTACTAATAACCAAATAACCACTGGCGCACCAATCATAGAGGTTATTGCATTAATCGGCAACGTAAAATCCAATCCTGGCAATTGCGAAACCGTATCACAAAACAACATAATTATTGCCCCAATCAACATCGTACTCCAGAACAAAACTTTATGGTTACTGGTCTGAAAAAGTAGTTTTGCTAAATGCGGAACCGCCAATCCTACAAAGGCAATTGGACCCGCAAAAGCCGTAATACTTCCTGCCAAAATGCTTGTGGCTACAATAATAATAAAACGTGATTTCTTGAGGTTTAATCCCATGCTTTTGGCGTAATTTTCTCCTAGTAAAAGTGCATCTAACGATTTTATTGAAAACAAACTCAAAAGCGTTCCTACAAAAACGCAAAGCGTTAAAATTAAAATGTTTTGCCACGACAAATTCCCAATATTTCCCATGCTCCAAAAGGTAAATTTTTGTAACTGTTCTGCGGAACTAAAATAAGTAAGTACGCCTACAAAAGCGCTAGTAAAACTACTAAACATTAATCCGATTATCAAAATTGTAGCCGTATCTCGTAGGCGTTGCGAAATAATCAAAACCAATAATAAAACTGCAAAACTACCCAAGCAAGAAGCCAAAATAATTCCGATGCCGCTATCAGCTATCTGAAATCCAAAAAAACTAGAACTCAAAATGACCAAAGCAACACCCAAACTTGAACCCGAACTCAAACCCAAAACATAAGGTCCAGCTAACGGATTGCGAAACAAAGTTTGCATTAATAATCCCGAGATCGACAAACCAACACCAACCAAAATTGCCGTTATCGCTTTCGGAACGCGAAAATTAATAATGATATAATCCCAAGTTGTTTTGCTAGAATGTTCCCCGAAAATCGCTTTCAGAATTTCTTGTATCGGAATTTGAACTTGACCCAAAGCAATATTCAATAACAAAGTCAATAGCAATGTCAATGACAAGATAAAAAATAAAGTTTGGTTACGGTTTTTATTCATTTTAGTTTTAAAATTTTATTTGCAAAAAAGTTTAAAATTAGTGCAATTCTTCCACAAAATAATTTGTGTTAATTTGTGTTAATTTGTGGTAAAAAAAATTAGTTTAACTTCTCAAAAAAGAATGGTTTGTAATCCATAAGTAATTCTGGATGCAAAATTTTCACCAAATCTTTCAGAACAATATCAGGACGATTTGGAGCCAATTCATAATATAAAATACCACCAGTTTTACCTTTTTTACCACAAAACGAATACACATTTTTATTTTTGAAAGCTGTAAATTCTTCATAATGTGGATTGGCTTTTTTCATATCGGCAAGCGTCTCAAATTGACCCGATGTAATCCAAAATTCAGAATTTTTTGCTTTTTCGAAAACGGTTTCAAACGATAAAGATAAACTTCCTGTTCCTGAGGTTTCTTGCCATAAATAGTTGGATTGTGCTTGTTTCAAAATCAAACTTCCCCAACTAGTGCCACTTGGCAAATACCATTTTCCTTCAAAAATATCGCCAGCCAAAACCGTAGGTTTGTTGGTGGCTTTTTTGGCTAATTCAATAGCTTGCAAATAGTTTTTTTCTATTTCAGAAAATAGTGCTTCGGCTTGTTTTTGTTTTCCAAATAAAACGCCAAAAAACTTAATCCATTCGGCTTTTCCAAGCGGTGTTTCTTCGTTCCAATCGCCATTGAGCATAATTTTAAGACCACTTTTAGCAAGATTATCCAACGCAGGATTGTTATTGTCAATGCCGTAACCTACAATCAATTCGGGTTGCAAATCCAACAAGACTTCGGTGTTTAGGGATTGATTATTTCCTACTTCTTTTACTTGTTTGGCATCAATTCGAGCGCGAACTTTCGCGGACGAAATATAATCTAAATTCGGAAAACCAACCAATGCATTTTCTTCGCCGAGCATTTCTAGCGACGGAATATGAGTTGTCGAAGTAACCACAATCGATTTGACGGGAACTTGAATTGTAATATTTTGCCTCAATGAATCGGGAATAATTCCGTTTTTTTCTTGAAGAATATATTTGTAGATTTTTGATGCTTTAGGCCAAGGATTTCTTACAGTTATAACAGAAAAACCCTCGTAATTTTGTAAAGAAAAACCTTTAGCATAGGTTACTTCATTTTTCGCAACAGCTTTATTTTTTTGCTCCGAATCGGTTTTGCATTGCACAAAAACAAATAAAATTAAAGCTAATAAAATGGTAGAAAATTTCATTGAAATTATTTTTTTCAAAAGTAATGTATTGTTTCTAATATTTTAAAATTACATTTGCAACGAATTAAGGTTGCTGTTTTCATTTGAAAAGAGCATTAAAAGGGAATCAGGTTCCAGAATTCAGAAAGCAGAATTCAGATTCGAATAATCAAATCTAATATCTAATATCTAAAATCTAAAATCCTGAGCTGTTCCCGCAACTGTAAGCTACAAAGCTTGTTGTTACTACAAAACCATTGTTCGCCGCGGCGAATGAGAAGGTAAACAACAAGACGCAAGCCAGGAGACCTGCCTTTTTTTATAACAAATATCGAATCTTCGGGAAAAAAGATTCAGAAATTATGTCTAAAAAAATTGCGGTTGTTTTTTGTTGGTTTTATTGTCAATTTTCATTGGCACAAATAGATAGCATCCAAAAGTTGCGTGAAGTTATCGTTTCAGATAGCAATCTAAAACCATTTTCGAAGTCAAAAAATCTTATTATTATATCAGATTCGATTATCAAAAAAAACCAGCCTTCTTTGACGTCTTTACTCAACTATAATAGTACTATTTATTTTAAAGAAAACGGCTTAGGAATGGTTTCTTCACCTTCTTTTCGTGGTACAACGGCACAGCAAACAGCAGTTGTTTGGAACGGAATCAACATAAATTCGCAACTTTTGGGTCAAACCGATTTTAATACCATATCAGTACGCGATTTCAATTCGATTTCAGTACGAGCTGGTGGCGGAAGTACTTTTTATGGTAGCGGAGCTATTGGTGGCAGTATTCATCTCAATACCGATTTGGGTTTCAAAAACGAATTTTCAAACGATTTATTTCTCAATTATGGAAGTTTCCAGACTTTCGGGATTAATAATAAAACTACAATTTCGGATAATAAAACAAGTTTGAATATTAGCTTATCTCGCAACCAATCACGCAATGATTATACTTATTTAGATACCGATTTGAAAAATGAAAACGGACAATTTGTAAATTCGAGTTTGAATGTTGGATTTGGATATAAATTGAATTCAAACAACAGAATTCAATTATATAGTCAATTTTATCAAAGTGATAGAAATTTCCCTTTGCTTTTCCTATCTGAAAATAAGACAAAATACAAAGATTTCAATTTTAGAAATTTATTATTGTGGCAATCAAAGTTCAGTTCATTTACGTCCGATTTTCGAATGGCATACTTATCAGAAGAGTTTAACTATTTTTCTGATATTAGAAACCAAAATTTTAGTTTTGGTGCTGTCAAATCTTTATTATCTAATTATACACTTGGATATCAAATCAATAAAAAGTCAAAATTAAGTGTTGTTTTTGACGCATCAAATAATGAAGGAAAAGGATCAGAAATTGCAAAAGTTGGAAGAACAATATTTGGAACAAGTATAATGTTAAAACAACAAATAAATTCTAATATTGACTTTGATTTGGTATTTAAAAAAGAATATACAAACAACTATAAAAGCCCTTTCTTGTTTTCTGTTGGAACAAAATTGAAGATTAACGATGTGTATCAAGTAAAAATTAATGGTTCTCAAAATTTTAGAATTCCGACTTTTAATGATTTGTATTATGGAAATTACGGAAATCCTAATTTATTACCCGAAAGCGCATTACAAGTAGATTTGTGTAATTCGGTTGCAATAAAAAATTTCCATTTTACGGTAACAAATTTTTTTATTAAAACTAAAAATTTAATACAATGGCAACAAATAAATACGCTTTTAAAACCTGAAAATGTTGCTAATACAACTAATTGTGGTATTGAAATATATAGTAATTATAAAAAAAATCTAGAACCTTTTTTATTCAATTTTACTTCAAGTTATGGTTATACAAAAGCAATTGATGATGCGACAAACTTGCAATTAATTTTTGTGCCAAAACATAAGTTGAATAGTGAAATGGAATTGGATTACAAAAAAATAAAATTTAATATTCAATATCTTTTTACTGGTTATGTATTTACGACTTCGGATAATCAAGGCATTTTGAAAGAATTTCAAATAATAAATACTGGATTGTATTATTCAGCATTGCAAAAAAATAAAATGGTAATTGGTTTTCAAATACTTAATTTAGGGAACCAAAAATATCAAAATACGGCTGTTAGGCCAATGCCTGGTCGAAACTTTTCTATAAATCTTAATCTTAAACTTTAATACAATGAAAATTTCAAAACTTTTTTTAACAACAATTTTAGGTGCTACTCTGATTTTATCTTGCTCTAAAGACGAAGACATTCCAATTTATAATGAAGTAGGAAGCTTCGATTCGGGAGTTTTAGTTCTCAATCAAGGCAGTGCAGCAAGTACATTGTCATTCATCTCGTTTGATTTGAATACAACAATAAATGATATTTTTACAACAACTAATCCAACAGTACCTTTTGGGAAATTTGGACAAGACATTGGTTTTATAAATGACAAAGCATACGCAGTTATGGGTGGCGTAAACGCCATTCAAATTTTTAATCGATATACGGCTGTTTCGCTTGGAAAAATAGATACCGAGCTTAATAATCCAAGATATATTGTTTTTTATAACAATAAAATTTATGTTACAAATTTTGCTACTTTTGAAAGTTTAACTGATGATTATGTGGCTGTTTATAATCAAACTACTGGCGCATTTATTACAAAGATTGATGTAGCTGGTGGTAGTGCCGAAAAAATGATTGTTAATAATGACAAACTATATGTGGCTCAAGGTGGTGCCTACGGAACTGGAAATAAAGTTGTGGTAATAAATTTGTTAACCAATGCAATCGATAAAAGTATTGAAGTGGGTGACGCTCCAAACTCTTTACAGATAGCCAACGGATTTTTATGGGTTATGTATGGAGGTAATAGCAACTATTTTCCAGTTGCAAGTGTTGCTACAGCAGGAGGATTGGCTAAGATAGATTTAGTAACAAATACAGTTAGTACCAATATTAATTTTGCAGATGCATCTAAATTTCCTACCAATTTTGAATTTTTCTCTAACAAAGCATACTTTACTGTCGGTAATGATATTTATAAAATGTTACCCACTGCAACCGCATTGCCAATTACTAAGTCTTTTACAGCAGATGTAGTTTCGATGAATGCCTTTGCAGTAAAAAATAATTATATCTATGTGGGTGATGCGCCAAGTTTTACTAACAATGGCAATGTGAAAATTTATGCGAATGGCGATAGAACAGAAACTACTGATGGAACAACTTTAGCTTTTCCTTTGGGCAAGCTAATTAAAAGTACTGGAGTAGGAGTTGCACCAGCAGGTTTTTACTTCAATCAATAAGTAATAATTCTTCAAAAAAAAAGCTTTCAGGAATTTCTGAAAGCTTTTTTTTATTTTAAAAATCCATTAGGAACCTTATCCAAATACATATCGGTTTTCAAATTGTCTATAGCTTTTGGATTGATAACTTCTTCGAATTTTTTTCCTTGAATTGGTGCATTTCTATTACCACCAAGGATTCTATCAATTGCCAATTTCAATAAGGGTTCATTGGCATCGCCAATAATCCCAAGATTGCCAAAATTTTCAACGTACGGATTATCAGGAAGCAAACCAGACGTATAGTCGCCAAATCCTTGACTATTTACTATTTTAAGAACAAGCGGTTGCATCGCATATTTATGCGTAGTTCTCGCTCCAGATTTTCCAAAATTTGGAGAGTCGTATAACGTTACCGATCCTACATTTTTACCAACAGTAACATCGCCAAGCTGCACAACAGTCATGTACGGCTTTAATCCATTAATAACCAATTCGCTGGCAGAAGCAGTACTTTTTGAAGTAAGAATATAAATTTTATTTAAACTCAAACTATTTATTGCAGCTCCAGTTCCAATTTTGTCTGTAAAATAATTAACCAAATCGTCTGGGTTGCTAGATTCGTAGTAGGCTTGGGCTTTGGCATTCCATTGTTGTTTTCCAAAAACTTGGCCATACGCTCCTTTAATCATACTCGCCAATCGAGTAGCTGTTGCGATGGATCCGCCAGAGTTATACCGTAAATCCAAAACAAATTCGGTTAAATTTTCGGATTTTAATTGACCGAAAGCGTTATTAAGTGCGGTTTCATTTGCTGCGTCCGAATAAAAACCATTGTACATCAAATAACCAATTTTGTGTGTTCCGTTTGTAATTACATTGGTTTTATATACAGGATTTTCAGCTATTTGTGTTCCTGTTAACGTTATGGATTGGTTGTTTGGCGTAATATTTCCAGAATCATAATCGGCAAGGTTTAACGTATAAGTACTTGCCGAAAGTAAATTTTGATAATTTGAAGCATTCAATGTTTGTCCGTTTATTCCAGAAAAAATCATGCCTCTAACAACATTTTTTGAAGCCGCATCAGAGTTTGGCAAAACATATCTAATCCAACCGAATATAGTTGTTCTTGAAGCATCTTTATACTTCAAACCAAAATCGGCACCGTTATTTAAAGTATTTCCAGACAATAATCCTTCAAGCTCACTGTAATTATCAAAAATAACACTGAAACGATCCACTGCTCCAGTTGAATTTAAACGCGATGGTTTATAGAGTAAATTATAAAACAAATCTTCAGAGTTGGAGTTGCCTTTCAAAAAAACATTCAAATCACCTTGGTTTGCAAAACGACTATCTGACAAGTTTGGTACATCGGCTTGCCATAAATAATATTGGTTGAGCCCTTTCCAAACAAAATTATTTATTTCTATATCTCTTGGCACGGAGTTCGAATCGTCTTTGGTACAACCAAAAAACAAACTAACAAAAAGAATAATAAGCAAGCTTTTGAATTTCATAATTTTAAATTTTATTCAAAAATAAGAAAAAAATACTTTCATTTGTAACAAATTTGAAACTACTTCGTCTTGACTATATAAGCCTTAATCAAGCAGTTTCAATTACAATCAAAAAATGAATCAAAACGAGTTTATACAATTGGTTACACCTTTCAAAGACAAAGTCTTTCGATTGTCCAAGCGATTGCTCGTGAGTGTTGAAGAAGCAGAAGATGCCACACAAGAAATTTTGATAAAATTGTGGAACAAAAATGAAAATCTAGCTGCTTATTCTAGTGTTGAAGCTTTTGCTATGACGATGACCAAAAATTTATGTCTGGATGTCTTGAAGTCAAAAAGAGCCAATAATTTATCTTTAGTTCATTCTAATTTTGTAGCATCAGACGCCAGTTTGCAAACACAAGTTGAAGCCAAAGACAGTTTATCTTGGGTAGAAAAAAGTATAAACAACTTGCCCGAACAACAAAAATTGATTATCCAATTGCGTGATATTGAACAATATGAATTTGAAGAAATTGCCAAAATAATGAACATGAACGAAACCGCTATTCGAGTAGCTTTATCGAGAGCTCGCAAAACGATTAGGCAGTTTATGATTAAAACCAATAATTATGGAATTGAATAAAATAGAAAAATTACTAGATCACTATTTTGAAGGTAACTCGAGTACGGAAGACGAAAAATTGTTGAAAGACTATTTCTCATCATCAAATGTTCCGCAGCATTTGAAGCAGTATCAACCGTTATTTGGTTATTTTGAAGAAGCAAAACAAGAAACGTTCTCGCAAGAAATTCTATTAACACCGATGCTTCGGGATAAAAACCGAAATAACGTTATGTGGTTATCAATTGCAGCTTCGTTGGCAGTTTTGTTTGGTGCCGGTTTATATTTTTACAACAATGAAGCAACAATGCTAGAGCAAGGTTTCGGGACGTATGACAATCCAGAAATTGCGTTTCAAGAAACCCAAAAGGCATTGCAATTATTATCTACAAGTGTAAATATTGGCATAGAAAGTGTAAAGTATGTTGAGGAATACCAAGAATCAAAAAATTTAATCTTTAAATAAAAAAATTATGAAAACAATAATGACCTTAGTAACATTAATTTTTACAAGTGTTCTTTTTGCACAAACAACGTTCGATAAATTTGACGGTCAAGACGATGTAACCTCCATAATCGTAAACAAAAAAATGTTCGACTTGATGAGCAAAGTCAAAATGGAAGCTTCTGATAAAGAAGCACAACAATACTTGAAGTTGATAAAAAAACTAGACAACCTTCGCGTTTTTACAACAACAAGCGTTCGAGCAGCATCAGAGATGAAGGCATCTGCCACAAGCTATATGAAAACTGGTGGATTGGAAGAGTTGATGCGTGTAAACGATAGCGGAAAAAACATTAAAATAATGGTAAAATCGGGATCGACAGATACGCAAATAAGAGAACTCTTGATGTTTATTGAGGGTTCTGGAAAAGGCAATCAAACGGTTTTGATGTCATTACTTGGCGACTTCGATTTGAACGAAATTTCTACTTTGACCGACAGAATGAAAATTCCTGGTGGCGACGATTTGAAAAAAGCTACCAAAGTAAAAAAATAGATCATGAAACTATTTGTAGTTTGCCTATTACTAAGCTACAGTTTGCTTCTTACCGGTTGCAAATCAGAGCCTAGTTTACAAAAATATTTTGTAGAAAATTCTGAAAATAAAGATTTTGTCACGATGGATATTGCGCCAAGTATCTTGAATATTGACAAATCCAAATTGAGTTTATCGCAAACCGAAGCATTAAAAACATTTGATAAAATGAATGTTTTGGTTTTTAAAATCAATGATAAAAATAAAGCTGCCTACGAAGCAGAAAAAAGTAAAGTTACTTCAATCCTTAAAGATGAAAAATACCAACAACTCATGAAGTTTGGCTCGGGAAAAGAAGGCGCATCGATAAGTTTCGTAGGAACCGATGATAAAATTGAAGAGTTTGTAGTCTTTGGCAATCAAAAAGAAAATGGATTTGCAGTAATCAGAATTCTTGGAAAGGACATGAACCCAACGAGTATTTTGGAAATGATCTCAGCAATGAAAGAGTCCAAAATTGACATGGAGCAACTCAAGCCTTTAAAGGCAATTTTCGCTAAAGATGCTATAAAATAAATAGGAAGGTTACTTATTTTGCAAAAAAAGCTTTCGATTTCTCGAAAGCTTTTTCTATTTTTTAAAATATTTAAAAGGTACCATTAACATTCCAAAACATTCGCCGTCGCCTTTACCTGTATGCTTGTGATGCATTTTGTGTGCACGCCGCACACCTTTTGCATATACATTATTGGCGTTGCGAAACATCTTAAAACGTTGATGAATAAAAATATCATGAACAATAAAATAGGCTAGACCGTAAGCAAAAATCCCTAACCCTATTGATATGCCAATTTCAAGAATTTTATTTTGCCAAAGCAAAAAGCAACCAATACTGACTACGGCATAAAAAATAAAGAAGGTATCATTGCGCTCAAACCATGAATCGTGGTCTTTTTTATGATGATCGGCATGCAAATTCCATAAAAAGCCATGCATGACGTACTTATGAGTAAACCACGCCATAAACTCCATAATTACAAAAGTCATCAAGAAAACTACTAGATGTAACCACATAATTTTTATTTTTTAAAAAATGAAATTTTAATTTCTAACTAAATAATATTCAACTTATAACTGAAATAACATTTTGCAAAAAGTCCGTATTTTTGGTAATCTGGAACGCGAATTCTTGTATTTTTTATTTCGGTTGAAGGTGTTTTTTTTAATTTGGATAATAATTTATTATAATAAGAATAGGCTGTAAAAACGCCAAATTTGGCTTCAATAGGCAAATTGGCTATTCCTTCAAAACCAGCTTTGAAGTCGGCTTCTATTTCTTTAATTATTTCATTTTTTGAAGCTTCATCTAGTTTATTCAGATCGGTATTAGGAAAATAAGTTCTGTCCAAACCCTCAAAATCAGCTTTAAGATCGCGTAAAAAATTCACTTTCTGGAAGGCGGATCCTAATCGCATTGCAGAGGCTTTCAGTTTTTCATAAAGTTTATCATCTCCTTTTACAAAAACCTTCAAACACATCAAACCAACTACATCGGCAGATCCATAAATGTATTCTTCATATTCTGCTTGCGTTGCATAGGTTGATTTGGTCAAGTCCAATTTCATACTTTTCATGAACGCATCAATCATGTCTTTCGGAATACTATAATTTGTTACCGTATGCTGAAAAGAATTTAAAATAGGGTTTAAACTAATTTTATTTTTTAATGCATGTTCTAAATCTTTTTCAAATAGATCAAACAGTTCGGCTTTGTTATAGTCATGAAAGCTATCTACAATTTCGTCTGCAAACCTCACGAAACCATATATATTATAAATGTCTTGTCGAATAGATGGTGCCAACATCCTGACAGCTGTGGAAAAAGAAGTGCTGTAGGATTTGGTAACATTAACGCTACAATCATTGGAAACTTTATCAAATAATGCCTTCATAAATTTTAAACAACTACTTAGTTATATTTTTCTATCAAATCGGCTACTAATTTACCAGAAATTAAGGCTGGAGGTACTCCAGGACCTGGAACGGTAAGTTGACCAGTAAAATAGAGATTTTTTACTTTTTTGCTTCGCAGTTTTGGTCTCAAAAAAGCGGTTTGCAACAAAGTGTTAGCCATTCCGTAGGCGTTTCCTTTATAGGAATTGTAATCTGACACAAAATCGTTTACACAAAATGACTTTGTAAAGATAATATTTTTTTCAATTTCTTGTTGTGTGATTTTTTCAAATCGTGTAATTATTTTCTTAAAATAAGTGTCACGCAATTGCTGTGTGTCTTCTATTCCTGGAGCAATTGGAACCAAGAAAAATCCATTTTCGCAACCTTCAGGAGCAGTCTTTGAGTTGGTTAATGATGTGAAATTGGCATAAAAAAGTGGTTCGGTTGGCCATTTTGGTTCATCATATATTTCTGAAGCGTGACGATTAAAATCGGTATCAAAAAATAAATTATGATGGGTTACATTTTTCAATTTTTTATCAAAACCTACATAAAAGAGTAGGGAAGAAGGCGCAAATGTTTTGCTGTTCCAATATTTTTCAGAGTATTGGCGGTATTTTTCATCTAATAAAGTTTCAGTATGATGGTAATCGGCACCAGAAAGAACAATGTCTGAAGGGATAATTTTTCCGTTACAACGAATTCCTGTTGTTTTATTTTCCTCAACAACTATTTGATCAATATTGGCATTAACTTCAAATGTAACACCAAGTTCTTTGGCTAAGGTTGCCATTCCAATAATGACATCATGAAAACCATTGGTAGGTTGCCAAGTACCTAAACCAAAATCAGCAAAGTTCATAAAACTATAAAAAGAAGGTGTTTTGGAAGGTTTTGCACCCAGAAACAAAACAGGAAATTCAAGAATTTGAATCAATTTTTCGTTTTTAAACTTTTTCCGAACGTCTTTAGATATGGTACTAAAAAACTGGTCGACTTTTTTTGCTGTTTCTACTGTTACCAACTCAAAAGGCGATTCTCCAGGACGATACACTACTTCTTTAATGGCTATATCATAATTTTCTTGAGCAGATTTTATAAATTTCTCTAACTTTTTTCCGCTTCCAGCTTCAATACTTTCAAAGGTTGCAATAATCTCTTTAAGATTGTCAGCAATAGTTACGAATTCATTTATACCAAAAAATACGGTGTAAGCTGGAGACAACTTTGTTAATTTGTAATAGTCTGAGGGTTTCTTGTCAAATTCAGAAAAGAATTTTTCAAATACATCTGGCATCCAATACCAAGAAGGTCCCATGTCAAAAGTAAATCCATCTGTAGTAAACTGACGAGCTCGACCACCAATAGTATCGTTTTTTTCAAAAATGGTTACTGAATTTCCTTTTTTGGCAAGATAACACGAGGCAGCAATTGAAGAAAACCCGGAGCCAATTATCGAAATGTTTTTTTTCATATTAATATAACCTCTTTTCTACAATTCTTCAATTAAATCGGTTATCGAGCCAAATTTTCTTACTTTATCACTTAGTTGGGCGTCATCAATATGTTGCGTCATGGTTCCGATAAACCATATTTCAGAGTCTGCTGCCAAAATTTTATCTTTAGCATAATCAATATAGTCATTAATTTGATTTTGTTCAGGTTTTACTGTAGTGTAAGCAATGTAAGTAACTTTATCAAAATACTTACGAATGTCTGATAGGCTATCTAATGGTACACTTTCGCCAAGATAAATTGATTTGTATCCTTCATTTATAATCTCATAATTCAAATACAAAAGTCCCAGCTCATGTATCTCGTTATCGGGTAGAAAAAGAACAAAAAGTCGATCTTTTTTTGTAGGATCGTTGTATTGAATTTTTTCGGTATTGGAAATTATTTTCTGTTTTATAAGATAGGTTATAAAATGCTCATGTGATGGCGAGATGGTGTTGGTTTGCCAAAGCAATCCTAGCTCTGTCATTAATGGTATAAATACTTCATAGAATATTTCTCTGAAACTTTTTTCAGATAGAAGTTTTTCATAAGTTTGGGTAAACAATACTTGATCAAAATGCATCATGGCCATTTTGAAAGCATTGACTGCATGATGTTTTACACTTTTTTTAGAAATTATATCGTTGACCAACTCAGGAAGATCGGCTTCGTTATACTTAGAAATTGTAGAAATCTTGTATCCGTGGTTGTGTAATAAAGTTATGTTTAATAGCTTTTGCAAACTTTTTAAATCATACAATCTTATATTTGTGTCGGTTCGCAATGGACTCAAGACATCATATCTTTTTTCCCAAATCCGAATAGTATGCGCTTTAATTCCTGAAAGATTTTCTAAATCCTTAATGCTGAAAACTGCTTTAATATTGTTCATTGTTTTTATTTAAAGATTAAACAAAAGTAAGCATTAAATTTAGACTATACTAATTTTGTTTAAAATTGTTTACATTTTTATTGACAAATGTTAAATTACAAATATAAAAAAAATCGCAAAACATTGACATTCAATATTTTACGATTTAATGTTGTGACCACGGCGGGATTTGAACCCGCACGCCCTTGCGAGCACCAGCCCCTCAAGCTGGCAAGTCTACCGTTTCTCCACGTGGCCGATTGACTTAAAAAAAGTAAGACGCTGCATTGCAACGTCTTGAAATTGTGACCCGACTGGGGCTCGAACCCAGGACCCCATCATTAAAAGTGATGTGCTCTACCAACTGAGCTATCGAGTCTTAGCTTGAAGAAAAGTGTTAAAAATAGTGACCCGACTGGGGCTCGAACCCAGGACCCCATCATTAAAAGTGATGTGCTCTACCAACTGAGCTATCGAGTCATTTTCTTTTCTTCAATGCGGGTGCAAATATAAGGCGATATTATTTATATTTCAAATCAATTTTAGTATAAATTTGTCTTTTTTAAGCAATTATGTTTAATGTGCTAGTTTGTAAGGTTTTAATGTCATGAAAAAAATTATTTTAGTCGGTTATATGGGCTCTGGAAAGTCTACAATTGCAAAACTATTGGGCGACAAAATTGGTTTTCCATCGTATGACCTTGATGATTGTATCGAAAAAAATCAAAATTCATTGATTTCTCAAATTTTTAATCTCAAAGGCGAACTGTTTTTTCGAAAAGTAGAACATCAATTGTTTGCAGAAATTTTAGCAAAAAATGAAAACCTTGTGTTGAGTTTAGGCGGCGGAACACCATGTTATTTCAACAATCATGAATCTTTAAGTGCAAAAAATGTAATTTCAATATATTTGAAAGCTTCTATTGATACCCTTTTTGATCGATTAAATACAAAAAATAATTCTAGACCATTATTATCTGGTATTGAGGAAACCGAAAAAAAAGAATTTATTGCGAAGCATCTTTTTGAACGAAGTTTTTTTTACCATAAAACCCAACATATAATTGTTGTAGATGATCAAACGCCAGAAAAAATTGTTGCCGAAATTCAAAAAATATTATTCTAAATACGCTCCATCATTGTCTTTCTCAAAAATTACCTTTACATGCTCAAGCGATGAGGTACTCAACGAAATTCCTTTAAAATCTGCTTTTACGGGATATTTTTTATGATTGCGATCTACAAGTACGGCAGTTTTAAATTTATTTAATGGCACATCCAAAAAGTGTTTTATGGCATATATTAACGTAGTTCCAGAGTTAAGTACGTCATCTACCAATACCAATCCTTTGTTTTGATATTCGAGACTAGATATAGACGTTTTTATTGGATAACTCGGATTGATTTTATCAATAAAGACTTCACACAGTGTTATGTTTATATCAGAAATTAGACTCAATTCTAATGCGATTTTATTGGCAAAAATGAATCCGTTTTGAGCTATACCAGCGATTATGATACTTTTTTCGTCTACAAAAGTTTCATAAATTTGATAGGCAATTCGCTTGGTTTTATGCTGAATTTCTTGATGGTTTAAGATGATTTTTTTAGTCATTATTTTTCAATTTATTCCCAATCTTCGTCAATAATTTCGTTACCAAATTCGTCGATATCACGTCGGTCTTTTTTTGTAGGGCGACCTTCTCCGTTTTTTCGGTAATGTTCTTTAGATAACTTTAATAATTCAAGATGTTGGTAGGTTTCTGGCGGAGTTACGTTGGTGCAATATATCTCGACTAATTTGGCACTCAACCTGCTTTCGGGTACATCTAGCACTTTAATTATTTGGGTAATTTGGTCTTTTCTAAACGTAATCGTATCGGTTGCATAGACTTCTTTGGAAGGTTTTGCAACTAGCCCGTTAACGGTAATATGATTTTTCTTGCAAGCTTCGGTAACCATATTTCGGGTTTTATAAAACCTAACGCACCATAAATATTTATCGACTCTCATTTTTTTCCAAAATAGTAGTTAAAATGTTTACTAAAAATAAACATTAAATGTATCTTGCGCCAAATTTAAACTATTAATATGAATTTTTCGAAGAAGTTGTATAATACGTTATCTGTTTGTTGCCTTTTGATACTTTTTATGTCTTTGTCTTGTTCTAAAGATGAAGATGCGGTGCCTGTAACACCACCAAGAGATTTTACGGTACAACGAAATTCGGATAGGGATGTTATAGAAAAATTTCTATATGAAAACACCTATGAGATAAACGCAAATCAAGATATAGTTTTTAAGCCATACGTTGCTTTAGGTACAGCAAGATTGAAGGAATTACCAACTTCTGGGTCAACATTCCCGCAGTT
This sequence comes from Flavobacterium sp., assembly GCA_043771555.1. Lineage (GTDB taxonomy): Bacteria > Bacteroidota > Bacteroidia > Flavobacteriales > Flavobacteriaceae > Flavobacterium. The sequence continues at coordinate 43,013 of JAYVHB010000016.1, forward strand.
AAGATCCAAAAATGTTGCTTTGCATGATGTTGAAGGTGGTTATAAAGTATATTATTTAGTATTTAACGAAGGTAATACAGCCAAACGACCAACAATTTTGGATGAAGTATTTACAGCCTACAGAGGAATTTATTTAGAAAATAACAATGGAGTTTTAGGTATTAATCAGGAATTTGAAACAACACCATATCCTACATCTTTATTTTCTTTAACATCTGTAATACGAGGTTGGAGAGAAATTTTTCCGCTTTTTGGAGCAGGCACTGTGGATACATTAAACCCAAACGGACCAACAAGTTATCAAAATTACGGAGTTGGTGCAATTTTTATTCCTTCAGGATTGGCCTATTTTAATACTTCTCAAATTACCAATTCTGGTGTAACTATTCCGAGTTACTCACCACTGGTTTTTACAATAAAATTATATGATTTGAAACGAGCAGATCAAGATGGCGATAAAGTGGAATCCATGAACGAAATTATAAGAAATGCCGATGACACTTTTACATTAACAGATACTGATGCCGACGGAACACCAGATTATGCAGACATTGACGATGATAATGATGGTTTTCCTACGCTAAATGAAATAACAAAACTTGACGGAACGTTTTATAATTTTATAGATATTCCTAGTTGCTCACCGGGTGGATCAATTAAAAAACATTTGGACAGTAGTTGTAAATAGCATAAAAAAATCCTGCTTTTGCAGGATTTTTTATGATTTTATTTTAAAACAAAATGATGAAACAAATAGCATCAATTCAGAATTCCTTAATAAAAGAATTAACCTTACTGCAAGAAAAATCGAAAGCTCGTAAACAATCAGGTAATTTCTTGATTGAAGGAAAACGTGAAATTGAATTGGCTTTAAAGGGAAATTATGATATTGAGACATTGCTTTTTTTACCAGAAATGATTTCGGAAATTGACATAAAAAAGTTAGTAAAAAATGCCAATTTGATTACTGTTACCAAAGAAGTTTATCAAAAATTGGCTTATCGAGATTCTACTGAAGGTGTTATTGCTGTTGCAAAAACAAAGTCGTTGTTATTGTCAGATTTGAAGCTTTCTGAAAATCCACTTATATTGGTTGTTGAGGCGATAGAAAAACCAGGCAATCTGGGTGCAATGCTTCGTACGGCGGATGCTGCCAAGTTGGATGCAGTTATTATTGCAAACCCAAAAAGTGATGTTTATAACCCGAATACCGTTCGATCAAGTGTTGGCTGCTTGTTTACTAACCAACTTGCTGTAGGATCAAGCGAAGCTGTAATTGCTTTTTTGAAATCGAAAAAAATAGCAATTTATGGTGCTACTTTGCAAAACGCAACTGCATATACAACCCAAGATTATACTACAGCCACAGCACTAGTCGTTGGAACTGAAGCTACTGGATTGTCTGAAATGTGGCGTGAGGAAGCTATTCAAAACATCATTATCCCGATGCAAGGTGCTATTGACTCGATGAATGTGTCTGTTGCTGCGGCGATTTTGATTTTTGAAGCCAAAAGGCAACGTGGATTTTAGATAAAAATTAATTGGTTACGGAAACTGCGTGAAGGATCGAGGCTTTGTTTGAGCTCTTTATGGCATAACGCAGTGGCGCCATAAAAGCGAGTGCCGAGAGCCTGACCTCTGGAGCTTGCGGAAGTAGGTCACGCCCAAGAAAAACTACATTCGGTTGGGAACATCAATTCCGAGCAATCCAAAGGCGAGCTTTATTGTTTGTGCCACTTTGTTTGATAATTGCACACGAAGTACTTTTTTGTCTTGATTTTCTTCTCCCAAAATTGAAACCGTTTGATAAAATGAGTTGTATTCTTTAACTAAATCATAGGTATAGTTTGCCACTAGAGCTGGACTATGTTGTCTTGCCGCTTCTTGAATAACAGTGGGAAAGTGGGCTATTTGCTTGATTAATTCTTTTTCTTTTGTATGTAAATTACTTACAATAGTATTTGAAATGTCAAAATCTACTTTTCGTAAAATAGATTGTATACGGGCATAGGTGTATTGAATAAATGGTCCTGTATTTCCGGCAAAATCAACGGATTCTTCTGGGTTAAAAAGTATTTGTTTTTTGGGATCAACCTTTAGAATATAGTATTTGAGTGCGCCAAGACCTATTGTGGTATACAGTTTTTGTTTTTCGGAATCATCAAAATCACTCAACTTACCTAATTCGGAGGCTATCTTGCCAGCAGTTTCGGTCATTTCGGTCATAAGATCATCTGCATCTACGACGGTTCCTTCTCGTGATTTCATTTTTCCAGAAGGCAATTCGACCATGCCATAGGAAAGATGAAAAAGGTTTTCTGCCCAATCAAATCCTAGCTTTTTGATAATTAAAAATAATACTTTGAAATGATAATCTTGCTCATTACCAACAGTATACACCATGCCACCAACATCTGGAAAATCTTTTGAGCGTTGAATAGCGGTTCCTATATCTTGGGTCATGTATACGGCGGTTCCGTCTGATCGTAATACGATTTTACGGTCTAATCCGTCAGAAGTCAGATCGATCCAAACCGAACCATCTGGATCTTTCTCGAAAATACCTTTTTCGAGCCCAAATTGTACTACTTCTTTACCTAACAAATAGGTATTTGATTCGTAATAATAGGAATCGAAATTGACTCCTAGATTCTTGTATGTTGTTTCAAAACCATCATAAACCCATTGGTTCATGGTTTTCCAGAGCTGTATTATTTCAGGTTTTCCAGCTTCCCAATCGAGAAGCATTTGTTGGGCTTCAATAATTATTGGAGCTTGTTTTTTAGCTTCGTCTTCTGTTTTTCCTGATTTGATTATTTCGGCAATTTGTGCTTTATATTCTTGATCAAAACGAACATAGTAATTTCCAACCAATTTATCGCCTTTTAATCCAGTAGTTTGCGGAGTTTCCCCATTTCCGAATTTTTGCCAAGCCAACATTGATTTGCAAATATGAATGCCACGATCGTTGATAATTTGTGTTTTGTATACTTTTCTGCCAGAAGCTTTGATGATTTCGGCTACTGAATATCCTAAAAGATTGTTACGAACATGACCTAAATGGAGCGGTTTGTTGGTGTTTGGTGAAGAGTATTCTACAAGAACCGCTTTTTGAGATGTTGCTTCTGTTTTGAAACCAAAATTTTCTTTTTCTTTTATTTCATTAAAAAAAGTAAGATAATACTTATCTGAAATTACAAGGTTTAAAAAACCAGCAACCACATTAAATTTTGTTACTTCGGTTACGTTTTCTTGGAGAAAGGTTCCAATTTTAGTCCCAATTTCTGAGGGATTTCCTTTAATAAATTTTAGTAAAGGAAAAATGACAAGGGTAACGTCACCTTCAAATTCTTTACGAGTAGCTTGAAATTCGAAATTTTCTATTGAAATTTCAAAAATTTCTTTAGTGGCTTTTATTATTATTGGTTTCAGAATTTCTTGAATCGACATTTTTATTTATTTTTGAAGTGCAAAGATAAGGATTAAGAATTAATTCTAAAAAGGTATTGATTGGTCTGCTTTTTGATGAAAACTTATGATTGCTATATTTACGTCTGATTTTACTGATAAATTTTAAATTTGTTCATAAATATAGCTAATCAAGCAATAACTTTTGTCGTTAAAAAACGTTTTTTATCGATTAAATTATTATTTTTGTAAATTATTTGTGTTGTAATTTGTTATATAAAGTTATGAAAAAAGTTTTATGTTTATTTTTAGTTTTTTTTACTGTAAGTTTTTATTCACAGTTTATAAACGTTGCGTCGAGTTCTCCTCAGCAATTAGCGAATAAAATAGTTAACACTAATTGTGTTACAACTTCCAATTGGTCTGTTAACTCTGGCTCAACTTCTCCTGGAAACCCTGCTTCTAGTATTGGTAGTTTTACAAATACAAACCCTAATTTTCCTTTTGCGAATGGAATTATTATGTCAACCGGCTCTATAACAAATGTTCAAGGCCCAAAAGTGCCTACAAACGGTGACGGTAATTTAGGTTGGGCTGGAGATGCCGATATGAATCTTGCTTTGGGTGCATCAAATTTTTTAAATGCTTCGTCAATCCAGTTTAATTTTTCATCAACAGTAAGTGCTTTTAATTTTAATTATGTTTTTGCTTCAGATGAGTATGGCAATAACCAATGTACTTCTGGAGACGGGATTGTAATTTTATTAACTAATCTTGCAACTGGAGTAACCCAAAATCTTGCTAAAATTCCAGTTGTAAACCAAAATGTATCTGTAGCTACTATTCGTAAAAATATTTTTAATACCACTTGTGGAGATGTAAATCCTAGTTTTTTCTCAACATTTTATAGCGGTTTGGATACGGCAACTGCGCCAATAAATTTTTTAGGACAAACGGTATTAATGTCAGCAAGTGCAACTCTAATACCTAACCAGCAATACCGACTCAAAATTGTAATTGCCGACACTAATGATGGACAGAATGATTCGGCACTATTTATGAATTATGCTCCTGTTATATTAGACGATCCAAACAGGTTAGGTCCCGATATTTCTTCTACAAACAATACGGCTTTGTGTAATGGAAATCAAGGTAATACATATACATTGTCTACAGGATTACCAGCAACCTATACATATGTTTGGGAAAAAGACGGTGTAGTTTTACCTGGTGCAACTGGTCCAAATTATACTATTCCTGTAGCAGAAACTTTTGGTATTCATGTATATAAAGTTACTTACTTAACCGGATTATGTGGGGTTTTTGATGGTAAGAGAGATAGTGTTTTGATAGAGTTTTTGCCCTTGCCTGTAACACCTGATCCTATTGGTTTGTATAAATGTACGGGAAGTAGTGCTTCCTATAATTTTTTGACTAATACCAATATTATAAGTCAAGGTTTAAGTTTTGTACCCCTTGTAAGTTATCATGTTTCTCAGTTTGATGCAGATAATAATATTGGAGTATTGCCAACGGTTTATACTGGTTCTGTTTCACCAATTTTTGTTCGAATTTTAAACCCTGGTATTAGTTGTCCTGTTATAAAGTCTTTTGTTTTAGGAGTTGCATCTGATCCGTTAGCAACACAACCAGCACCAATTGATGACTTATGTGGTAGATCAGCTACTTTGCAAAGCACTCCTTTTAATTTGTCAACTCTTAACACTACTGTACTTAATGGACAATCAAATTTAATATATGGAGTTTCTTATCACTTGAATCAACAAAGTGCAGATAATAATACTGGTCTCTTTCCAGCTGCACCTAATGGATTTTCTATAGTGGAAACTTCCACAATTTATATTCGTGTATATGTAATAAGTAATCCAGGTTGTTACACGACTACTAGTGTTCAATTTGTAGTTAAGCCATTATTAGTTGCTGACAAGCCGCTTGCTAATGTTGTATATTGTAACAATCCAGGTTATACTTTGCCTCCATTAACTAATGGAAAATATTTTCCAAATAAATATATTGAAGGAGTTGCAGGTAGCCAGGGAACAGAAATACCTGCGGGTACTATTATAACAGCACCGACTGGATCAAATACTGTTACTATTTACATATCAAACTTGATAACAACTGCTGATGTGTGTAGTCAAGAATGGGAATTAAAGATTACACTCATTAAACCTGAAATTTTTACAGAAACTAATAAAACAGTTTGTGACGAATATCCATTACCTGATCTAGATTACGGAGATTATATTAATGTAACAACAGGAGCCATAATACCACAAGGTAGTAGTATTACTGTAACAACACAAGTTGGTTACAGTTTTGTTTCTGACGGGACAACTATAAATCCTGCGTGTACGGTAACTGCTGGACCGATAACAATAACAATAGAAAATAAACCTGATTTAGGTCCAATAAGGGAAAACCTATTTGTTTGTAACACACCATATAGTTTGCCCTCACTAGCTGCCTATCCTGGTGCAAAATACTATACTGCCTCTGGTGGCGCCAGTGGTTCTGGAGTTGAGATTACCAATTTGGACATTACTAGTGAGTTGATCGCTAACGGTTTTAAACAGATTCATGTATTCTTAGCTGGTACTGGAACTCTTGCATGTCCAAATGATCAAGGATACAAAGTTGTATTGGGGATTGAGCCTATTGCACCTATCCTTAATTGTAATTACACCTTGCCAGAACCTAATATAGGTAAATATTATTCGGGACCTGGAGGAACTGGTACAGAGTATCCAGTAGGTTATCAAGTTGAACAAAGTGGAATAATTTATTTGTATACTCCTATTCCTCCTGGTGTAATTTGTAATCCATCCTATGTAAATGAAATAGCTATTTCTATTACTGTAACGCAACCAGCAATAGATGATATTCCTGGTTTTACACTTCTTACCACTGGAGAAAAACAAGTAACAAGTTGCGGACCATTTACATTACCTGTATTAACCAATGGGAAATATTATTCCGACTCACATTATGGTGCAGATCCAACTGGAGGTAACTTGCTAGTTGGTGGTGTTACAAAAATAACCGAAACAGGATTTGTTTATCGATATTCAGAGATTATTGACAATACAAAAACACCACCTGAAGTATGCTCTTTTGAAAAAAAATTTAAAATAATTATTAATCCTGAGGTTCTTTTAGATGATGTTAACGCATCACCATCACTATGTGGAGTTTCTTTTTATGATTTGCCTCCGCTGGTTAATGGAAATTATTATACTGGTCCTGGAGAAACAGGAACATTGTTAAATACAGATGCTTTAAGAAAAATTTTAAGTTCTCCAACACCAATAACTATATATGCTTTTAATAAAGACACTGTAAATAATTGTCCTCCTAAAGAAGTTGCTATTTTGTTAGAATTTAGAAACATTACTGTCGATTATCCTTTAGCAGATGCTACAAATAATATTATTGAGCGTTGTACCTCTTATACTCTTCCTTCGCCTATTAATGGTAAATTTTATGAAGGACCAGGTGGTCCCCAAGGAACGGCTATTTTGCCTATAGCAGGAAACGGTGTGCTTATTCCAAATGGCACTAATTTGACTATTCCAGCTACAACTTTAAATTTTTATGATAAAACGATATATATTTATAACTCCTTTTTAGTAGGTGTTCGCGAATATTGCCCTACTGATGATTCTAAAGTTACACGCATTATTTTATACAAAGAACCAAAAATTACAACTGTGCTCAACGACATGTACTTTTGTGGTCCAACACCAATAACTGGAGCTGATTTGCCTACTTTGAGCGGCCCTAATATTTCTGCCAATCTACCTGCGAAATATTATACACAATCACATTTGGCTGGAGGAACTGGCGGTATTGAAATAACACCTACTACAGTTTTAACGAATGGTCAAACGGTCTATGCCTATGTAAAAAATGAATCTATCGTTGCTAACTCTATTTTTGCAGGTTGTTTTGATGAAAAATCATTTAAAGTCAATATTTTTAAAGTAGATACAGGTTCTAATATAGATAGTTGCGGAAGTCAATCGTTGGCAGCATTACCTACGCTAACAGTTGGTGGTTATTTTACCAATTCAACTGGTACAAGTCCATTATCGCAAACAGATCTTGAAAATACTACCACAATACCTATAGTTAGAACAGTCTATATTTATGCATCAAGTGGTTTCCCTGCTGGTAAATGTCAATCAGATTTTTCTACATTTACAATTACTATAAATCCAGTTCCAGTTACTTTTCCTGTAGCTCTGGTTGATCGTACGTTTTGTGATGAATTTGATAATCAAAACGATGGTATATATAATGTAGCTTTGAGTCAATATGATGCTACAATAAAAGGTCTTTCGCAAGCGGGTAATCAATTTAGTGTTACATATCATACTTCTTTAGCAGATGTTAGTTCGTATAGTGCCACTAATAATAATGCCATAACTGCTTCGTCAATTACTCCTGTTTTTGCCGTTGTTCGTAATTCTGTATCAACAACTTGTTTTAGCGCACCCTATCAATTGGATTTTGTAATTAATAAAGTACCTGAACCTAAACTAGAAGACAAGATTATTTGTGTGGATAATAAAACTAATCTGGCTCAAGCTGGAACAACAGTTACCCTCGACTCAGCACTATCTTTAGCTGATCATGCATTTGAATGGAAAGATAAAAACGGAATAATGCTTACAGAACTCGGAAGTACTTTGACCACAAGTATTGTAGGAGTTTATTCTGTTATTGCAACAAATACGACAACTGGGTGTGTTTCAAAATCTGTTTCTGCATCAGTTATTCCATCTTCAATTGCAATTACGGGTTACACCGTCACGCAAAATTTTGAAGACAATCAAACTATAGTAGTTATAGCCTCAGGTGCTAATGATGATTTTGAATATTCGCTGGATGGAGCTCCTTTTGTAGATTCTAATATTTTTGAAAACTTAACTGATGGAGATCATGTTATTATAGTTAGAGATAAAAATGGTTGTGGTGATGCACCTCCTTTAAATGCTTTGATTATAAATTATCCAAAATTCTTTACTCCTAATGGCGATTCATTTAATGAGTATTGGAATATTAAAGGTTTAAAAAATCAAATAAATTCTAAAATTTCTATTTATGATAGAACAGGAAAACTACTCAAGCAAATAAGTCCAAATAGTGATGGTTGGGACGGAACCTATAATGGTGTTGATATGCCATCTAACGATTATTGGTTTGTAGTTCGTTATCTTGAAGATGGAATTGAAAAAGAATTTAAATCTCATTTTGCAATGAAAAGATAAAAAGAAAGGCTTTCAATTTGAAAGCCTTTCTTTTAATATTCCCACTGTCGTAGTTTGTTTAATTTATCTTGTTCTTCAATTTCTTCTGCAGGAATAACTTTCAAAAAAGACTGATGTTGTTCTATAGCATATTCAACTTTTTCTACTATTTCGTCAATGGAATCATTTTCATAATCAATTATTAGAGGTTCTTTTATTGTAAAACTCTGAAGAATTCCTTTTTTTTTGAGACGCAACCCTTTCTTGTCAAACGATCTTCTGAAGCCATCAATAACTATGGGAACAACTACTGGTTTATATTTTTTTATTATGTGTGCTGTTCCTTTTCTTACTGGTTTAAAAGATTTGGTTGTTCCTTGCGGAAAAGTAATCAACCATCCATCATTGAGTGCGATACCAATATTTTCGGTGTCATTGGGGTTTACTTCTTTTTTTTCTGTAACGTCTTTTCCTTTAGAACGCCAAGTTCGTTCTACTGATACCGATCCAACATAAGATAAAATTTTTGGCAACAATCCAGAACTCATAGTTTCTTTTGCGGCAACGTAATAAATATTAAGTTTTGGGCTCCATAAGTACCCTATATTTTTTATGTTATCATGTCTTCCAGATAAACTTGCATTGAAAACATGAAACATAGCAACAACATCTGCAAAGTATGTTTGATGATTAGAAATAAAAAGAACATTTTTATCTGGCAATGCTTTTATAATTTCAGAGCCATCTATCTGCAATTCATTAAAGCCTCTATAACGCCTGTGAGTAACAGCTCCAAAAATTCGAATTAACCATTTTTTTATAATAAGTAGGTGTCCAAAAGGATTTCGTTTCAATAATCCCATAAATAATAATAATTAGTTGGTAAGCAAACATACAAAAATCTAGCTTTCAAAAGGTACTTTTCAATACTTCTTTCAACTCACTAAGCATCATTGCTGTTGCTCCCCAAACAAAGTTGTTTTCTATTTGAAAACCAGGAACTTCAATAAAATTCATATAAGAAGTATTAATAACCTGTGAAGTAATAAAATTTTCATCAATCAAGTCTTCTATAGATAACTCAATAATTCCATCAACTTCATTGGGGTCTGGTTTAAAAATTAGTAGTTCTTTACTATAACCTAAAAATGGATAAACCATAAAATTACTTGGTGGTATATAAGTTTCAGAAAAATCTTTAATAATTGTAATTTTATTTGAAATTACACCTATTTCCTCCTCAGTTTCTCTCAAAGCAGTGGCTCTATAATTAATGTCACTAATTTCTACTTTTCCGCCAGGAAAAGCAATTTGAGAAGAATGAACACCATTATATGAAGCTCTCATAATTAATACTAGATGTGTTTTTTTATTTTTTGGATATAAAAGCATCAAGACGGCTGCTTTTTTTGGATTTGCTACTAATGCATCAAAATCTTTCATAAATGCAATTCGTTCTTTTGGAGCCATTTTTTTATGCGCATCTTCTCCCAGAAGCGCTACATTTTGTATTTTTGAAATGTTTTTTAAAAATAGGTCAAATTCCATAAATCAGTATTATTGATACTTTAAAAGTAATCATTAATTTTAATAAAATAAAAAAATGTACAGTCGAGAAGAAACATTACTTTTAAAACATGAATTTTGGATTGCTTTTGCAGAAAAATACCCAAGAAAGTGGTTGTTACATGATACAAAAATAAAGGATTTTTCTTTTAAATTTTATGTTGATAACAAAAAGGCACAAGTTATTATTGCAATTGAAAATAGAAATATCGACAAAAGAATTGCCTATTTTGAAAAAATTGTTGCTTTAAAAAATATATTGGAAGAAGAGTTTATTCAAAATTTAGTTTTCGAAAAAAACTTTTATTGCGATAACGGTAAGATTATAAGCCAAATCTGGATTGAAAAACTAGGAGTGAGCAATAGCAATAAAAACCAATGGAACGATATATTTTATTTTTTTAATGAAAAAATGAAACTTTTTGAAGCTTTCTATGAAGAATATGAAGGGTTTATTAAAGAAATTTAAAGTCTTAATAACTATTGATAACTCCAATATTCATGAAATAGAATTCTCGAAATATCGCAATATATTTGTAATTAAAAAATGGAAACTACACAATGAAACCAAACACACAACAATTAAATGATTTAACAACACAGGTTCGACGAGACATCCTTCGAATGGTTCATGCAGTAAACTCTGGACACCCTGGAGGCTCACTTGGATGTACAGAATTTATTGTTTGTCTATATCAAAACTTAATGAATAGAAAAGAAGGTTTTACTATGGACGGAATTGGTGAAGATTTATTTTTTCTGTCTAACGGGCACATTTCTCCAGTTTTTTACAGCGTTTTAGCAAGAAGTGGTTATTTTCCAATTTCTGAATTAGCAACTTTTAGAAAATTAAATTCCAGATTACAAGGACATCCCACAACTCATGAAGGTCTTCCAGGAGTTCGTATTGCTTCAGGATCATTAGGACAAGGTTTGTCTGTTGCAATTGGAGCAGCTCAGTCCAAAAAACTAAATAAAGATGCACACTTAATTTATACGCTGCATGGCGATGGCGAGTTGCAAGAAGGACAAAACTGGGAAGCCATCATGTATGCTTCTGCAAAAAAAATTGATAATCTTATTGCTACAATTGACCTTAACGGAAAACAAATTGACGGAACTACCGACGAAGTTTTAGCGATGGGAAGTATTCGAGCAAAGTTTGAAGCTTTTGATTGGGAAGTAATCGATATCAAAGAAGGCAACAATATTGAAGCCATTATTTCTGGAATGACCGATGCAAAATCCAGAACAGGAAAAGGAAAACCAGTTTGTGTTCTACTTTATACCGAAATGGGTAATGGCGTAGACTATATGATGTACAGTCACGCTTGGCACGGAAAAGCACCAAATGATGCACAACTTGAAACAGCGTTGGGTCAAAATCCAGAAACGTTAGGAGATTACTAACACTTGACAATAATTATTAACTTCGAGACTTTGAGCCTTAGCGGCGAAAAATAACATGAAAAAATATACAAATACAGGAAGTAAAGATACCCGTTCTGGTTTTGGTGCCGGAATGACTGAGTTGGGACAAAAAAATGAAAATGTTGTGGCACTTTGTGCCGACTTGATAGGTTCTTTGAAATTTGATGATTTTAAAAAAAATCATCCGGAACGCTTTTTTCAAATCGGCATTGCAGAAGCCAACATGATTGGTATTGCGGCTGGATTAACTATTGGCGGAAAGATTCCTTTTACAGGAACTTTTGCTAATTTTTCTACGGGAAGAGTTTATGACCAAATTCGGCAGAGCGTGGCTTATTCAGATAAAAATGTTAAAATTTGCGCTTCGCATGCAGGACTTACTCTTGGCGAAGATGGAGCAACACATCAAATTTTAGAAGATATTGGTTTGATGAAAATGTTACCTGGAATGACTGTTATCAATACTTGCGATTATAATCAAACCAAAGCAGCTACATTAGCCATAGCAGCGCATCATGGTCCAGTTTATTTGCGTTTTGGACGTCCAGTTGTACCTAACTTTATGCCTGCCGAAGAAAAATTTGAAATAGGAAAAGCGATTCTACTGCAAGAAGGAATTGATGTAACCATTATTGCCACAGGTCATTTGGTTTGGGAAGCACTTCTAGCCGCTGAAACATTAGAAGCAAAAGGAATTTCAGCAGAAGTAATCAACATTCATACTATCAAACCACTAGACGAAGAAGCTATTTTGAAGTCAATTTTGAAAACTAAATGTGTAGTTACCGCTGAAGAGCATAATATTTTAGGCGGATTGGGAGAAAGTGTTGCAAGAACATTAGCACTCAACAATCCAACGCCTCAAGAGTTTGTTGCTGTTAACGATAGTTTTGGCGAATCTGGAACACCCGAGCAACTTATGGAAAAATATAAATTAAATAACCAAGCTATAGTTGTTGCTGTTGAAAAAGTACTTGGTCGAAAAAAATAAATTTTTAAACTCAAATAGCCCCCAAGTTATATTAATAATTTGGGGGCTATTTTAGTTAATTTTCAGATTATTTTTTTACTATTTTAATAGTTCTTGTTCCTGACTCCGTGGTAACTTTAAATAAATAATTTCCTTCCTGAATATCTGATATATCCATTAAAAAATCTTTTTTATTCATTTTTTCAACTTTTAACAACTGACCAACTATTGAGAAAATCTCAATTGATTTAATATTTTCTAAACCAGAAAATCGAATTAAATTTGAAGCAGGATTTGGATAATAAGTAAATGTTTGGTTTTTACTTTTTATAGTTTCTAAATTGGCACAACTAACCGAGGCATTCCAGCCAGAAGCTGTATTTAATCCGTCTGAATAAAACAAAAAAGTTAGTTTACCCGTAGGATGAGTAGAAGTTATTGTACCAGGAGAATTAGTTCCAGTAAAGCCATATTCTTCTTGAATGTAAGGAGACGATGTATCTGGACCATTAAAAATTCTTAAATTATCAGCACCATCCTCTAAGTTAAAAGAAGTAAAGGTAACACTTACTTGATCACCTAGATTTATTGGACTCATCGTAGTTTGTGTATACTCACCATTACTGTAATTGGCAGTTGTATTACCTGAATCGAAAAATACTCCATCCAAACAATGATTTACTTGGGTTGTAAATGATTTTGAAACCGAATCTGAAAAGCTATTACCGCTACAACTAGATTTTAAATAAATATCATAATTGGAGTTAGAGTTTAAAGTTGTAAATGTATATGAATTTGTAAAGACAGTTTCGTAAACATTTGAAGGTATTGTTCCTTGCGGCACAACTTGTATCAGAAAGCTTGTGGAAGCATTTGGATTAGTCCAAGTAATTGTTGCGCCATTAATTGTGGTGTTTGAGACAGTTAATTCAATAGTAGCACTACAAAGCGTTGAAAAATTATAAGTGTCTGAAAATATAGATTCACCACAAATATTGTTAGCTTTAACTCGCCAAAAATAGTTACTTCCAAAATCCAATCCTGAAATATCAATACTGTTTGTTAAAGAAGTAAATGTTTGAAGACTTGAAACAAAATTTGGATCTTTTGCTAATTCTATTTGATAATTAGAAACATTTGAACCCATCTCTCCCCATATTAGGCTTAAATTCGGTTCTATTTGAGTTGCATTATTCGAAGGAGAATTTAAAACTGGGATACTTGAAAATGCGTTTTGAATGTTTATTTTAAAAAATAAATTTGATGTTGCAGTCGCCGATGTTGCGGTTACAATTAATGAATAAACACCTGAAGCTACATTCGATAAATTTGAAATAGTAATGCTATTAACGCCTTCTGTGTTTTGGGTTAATGAAGCAAAAGTTCCTATAGCTTCACTTGGCAATCCAGAAACAGTATAATTTACAGATTCATTAAATGGTGTTCTAGTTTCCATCTGAAAATTGAATGTTGTGGAAGTAGTTCCTTGACAAATTTGATTTTGCAAATCATAATTTGTAGACAACAACAATGGAGAAATAAATACATTACTCATTATCAAAGAATATTTCTGTAATGAATTTGTCAAGTTTTTTTTGTGACTAACGCTTACAGTGTAGGTGCCCGAAGGATTATTTATATCTACACGCTCTATATTATCTACATTATTAACTCCTTTTTGAGCAGGATCATCTACAATTGCAGGGTTTAATTTCCATGGTAAGTTAATTTCAGTATTTTTAATAATTTTGATATCTAAATCATTTACCAAGTTAGGAGAAAAATAATCAATAATATTATTTGTTACAGCTACTCCTGCTGGATCAGTCCAGCAAATACTTCCTTGTAATTGTTTTGTTGATACTTTTGGAGCTATGTTAAATGAATAGCTATTTCCTTGGTTAAGTGTCAATTCTTTTATTTTTGACTCTATTCCTTCATTAGTAATTAGTATGGCAGCTTTTTCGGCGTTCAATAATCCCCAACCAAATCTATAATCAGGTCCAATGGCATCGCCAGCTTCATCTGCCGTATGAAGCGCAAGCCCTCTAAGTGAAGAAGCTCGCATGAAATTTCCTTTAACATTATTATAATGTTGTTGCAATAATAATAATGTACCAGCTACATTTGGCGATGCCATAGAGGTTCCACTGTAAAAATCATAAGCAGTATTTGAAGAAGAAACACAAGATCGAACATTTACACCTTTGCCAGAAATATCTGGTTTAATCCTACCATCATCTGTAGGTCCCCAACTACTAAAGCTTGACATGCCAACACTTGAGGAAGATGTATAATTACTGACATTACTTACTGCAGCAACAATAATTCCATTCTTAGAAGTACTTTTTCCTGACAATAAATCAAATCCTTCTTTGTCTGAATTATATCCACCGTTTCTAGAATTACCTGCTGAATTTACAAATTGATAGTAGGGTGCATTAAACATTATATTATCAAAAGTTTTAGCATCAAAATCATATTTACCCCAATCATATACTTGAACATTTGCTGGTCCATTTCCATAAGAATGATTAGAAACTAATAAACCATTTGCCGCAGCAGAAGCCACTTCAGAGTTGTCATTAGCCCAATCGTAAGCACGCAAATTTGCTTGAGAAGCCATCCCTTTTGCAGAAGCACTCGCCGTTGCATTGCCCATCATGGTTCCTGCAACGTGTGTAGCATGAGACGATAATGAAGGCGAGTTGTCTACTTGTGTAACCCTACCAATTAGTAAGTTATGTGTGTTTCTAACTTTTCCGCCATCCCAAACGCCAATATTCATATTTTGTCCATCAAGACTTAAGCCAAGACTACCACCAGTATTAAGCTTGTTTGCTCTTGTTGTAACCGCTGCACCAGCATTATGAGTTTGATAATAAACAGGATTGCCAAATTGATCCAAACGAATTAACTCTGACATACCACCATTTTTTTCTTTGGTAGTTAATGGCCAACCCTTTCTTGTAGCCATTTCATTGGCAATTATTTTTTGAACTTTAAAAATAGAATCATATTCTCGACTTATTTTATTTAATTCAAATACGTTTGTAGAAGCAATTATTTTTTGAAGTTCTGCTTGGGTTTGACTGAATGAAATTGCTGAAAAAAGGTAGAAAAATAATGAAGTTATTTTGGTTTTCATTGGTGGTTTTTTGGTTGTAAGGTATTTTAACTTACAATATTACAAAATACCTCTTGCTTTAACCTCTAAATATTTGTTAATTGTATCCAAAGTAAGGTTTTCGGGTTGCGTTAAAACCGAATAGATGCCATATTTTTTAAGTTCATTGACAATCAATCGTTTTTCGAAGTTAAATTTTTCGGTAATCACTTTATCATAAACTTCATGTATGGTTTCGGTTTTTTTATCAATAAGTTGGTTCAACTCTGTATTCTGAAAAAAGACAACTACCAGCAAATGATTTTTGGCAATGCCTTTCAAATAAGGCAATTGTCTGCGTAAGCCATCCATAGTTTCAAAATTGGTGTACAAGATAATCAAGCTTCGTTGTGTAATATTTTTTTTGATATCTACATACAACCTACTGTAATCACTTTCAAAAAAGTCTGTTTTTATGGCATACAAACTTTCTAGGATTTTTTGCATTTGCGATGATCTTTTTTCGGCATAAACTCGATTTTCTACTTTTTTTGAAAAAGTAAACATACCCGCTTTGTCTTGTTTTTTCAAAATCACATTGCTTAAAACCAAAGTCGCATTAATGGCATAATCTAGCAAACTCAAACCATTAAAAGGCATTTGCATGACACGACCTTTGTCTATAACCATGTACACCGATTGTGATTTTTCGTCTTGAAACTGGGTGACCATCAAGCTGTTTTTCTTGGCAGTTGCTTTCCAGTTTAAGGTTCTAATGTCGTCGCCTTGAACGTATTCTTTTATTTGTTCAAACTCCATTGTATGCCCTATACGTCTAATTTTTTTGACTCCATATTGGAATAAATTATTCGAAAAAGCAATCAAATCGTACTTGCGTAATTGAATATACGACGGATAGGTTGGTACCATTGCGTCTTGTATAAATCGATAGCGTCTAGAAACTAACAGTAAAGGCGATGAAGTATAGATATTGAGTGTGCCAAAAAAGTATTCGCCACGTTCTGTTGGGCGTAATTGATACAGAAAATCAATTTTTGTATTGGTTTTAAGTTTTCGTTTTATTTCAAAATTTCGTGTTTGAAACTGAAACGGAATTTCATCAATAACTTTCGCATTAATAGTAAAAGTATAGTTGTTTTGTATGGTAATTTCTATTGGATTTTGGTCGCCATTGGATAATTTTTCTGGAGTTGTTCGTTTGGCTTCGATTCCGTTTTTGGCTACAAACAATATAAAAATATCGAGCATTAAAAATAGAAGTTGTATTAATACCAGATAACCAACAGCTGAATATAAAAATGGAAATATAAAGGCACAAACAAATAATCCGATGATTCCGATTCCGAAATAAAAGAATAAATTATTAAGATAAAAATCTTTAAAAAATTGTTTCAATACTTGAAAGGATTAAATGTTAAAACTAAAAACGGAGACTTCCTACTATCTGGGAATAGCAACCGATTCGATAATTTGTTTTATAATTTCTACACTTGAAATACCTTCCATTTCTCTTTCTGGCGTAACAATAACTCGATGTTGAAGTACCGGAATCGCTGCTTCTTTTATATCTTCAGGCGTTACAAAATCTCGACCTCGAAGTGCCGCAAAACCTTTGGAAGCGTTTAATATAGCAATAGAAGCTCTTGGTGATGCTCCTAGATACAAAAATGCATTTTCACGGGTGTTCATCACAATTTTCGCGATATACTCGATCAATTCTGGCTCTACAATTACTTGTTTTACAAGTAATTGGTATTTTTGAATGTCTTGTCCTGTAAGTATTGTTTTTATGTTTTCGAGCTTGCTCTGACTTTGAAGTACATGTTCGCGCTGAATAATCGTGATTTCCTCATCAAGTTTTGGATAATCGATCGTTATTTTGAATAAAAAACGATCTAATTGTGCTTCTGGCAAACGATAGGTTCCTTCTTGCTCAATAGGATTTTGAGTAGCAATGACCAAAAAAGGAGCTTCGAGAACATAACGTGTTCCGTCCATAGTGATTTGGCGTTCTTCCATAACTTCAAAAAGTGCTGCTTGTGTTTTGGCGGGCGCACGATTGATTTCGTCTATCAAAATAAGATTCGAAAAAATGGGCCCTTTTTTAAATTCAAATTCCGTTTTTTTCAAATCATAAACCGATGTTCCTAATATATCCGACGGCATTAAATCGGGCGTAAACTGAATTCGGCTAAAACCTATTTGCAAAGTTTTGGCAATCAATTTGGCGGTAATTGTTTTGGCAACTCCTGGCACACCTTCAAGCAGCACATGACCATTAGCAAGTATTGCGACCAAAAGCTGATCTATCATTTTGGTTTGACCTACAATTACGCTTCCCAATTCGTTTTTTATTGCCGAAATACTATCTAGCAGTGGTTTTAAATCTATTCGAGATTCAAAATTTACATTTTCAGTAGTTTCAATGTTGTTATTTTCTTCCATAATTTTTCAAAAGTTTCTTAGGATTAAGGCTTAAAGGCTCAAAGTATTTATAGTTTTTAATTTCTGTTTTCTAAATTCTAGTTACTGGTTTCTATTTTCTAAAATCTACCTTCTAATTTGTAATCTTTTCAATAGCACTATTTATATTAATCAAATCGTCTTCAATACTGTTATGCGGACTTCGCTTGTGCGTATTTATCAAGAAAACCATTCGTTCAATGTCAAAATGACTTTTGCCTGATTTTTGTTGCAATCTTTTTATAAAATCGGCATCTAGCTTGCTAGTATCTATCAAGTATTCGTTGCGTATTTTTTCTAGAAAATAGATAATTTTTTTATCAATTATTGTGGTGTGATCGCCTTCTTGATAGTACAAATTTCCTATAGTTTTAGCAAAATCTACAGTGGTGTTTTCTAATGGTTTAATTATTGGAACGATACGTTGTTTTCGTTTGGCATTAAATATCATAAATAACAACATTCCGAAAAGGAATAACAGCCAAGCCCACTTGAGTGCTGGATTGTTGAAAATAAAATCCAATTCAGATTTCGAAATTTTATCTGTATTTTTTTGATTTGTTAACCAATGAATTTCACTTTTGGGCAAATAGGATAAGACTTTTGCGGCATATTCGTGATGATTATTTTTTAATAAATGAAAATTTGTAAACGCCGATGGTTGCGTATGCAAGAATACGTTTCCGTTTTTATACTTAACTTTTATAAAATTTACTCGAGCCGAATCGCCACTTTGATATCCTAAAACAGTGGTGTTTAAGTTGTCAAATTTGGTAAAATAATCATTGCTAAGACCTTCAATTATTTTATACTTTTTGCTACCAAGTTTAGGGTTGGCTACCCAATTATATATACTGTCTTGATAATTATAATCGGCATCCATTTTTATTTTCAAGCTATCCAATAGCGATTCTGGAAACTGCTTCATACTCAAGAAGGCTGAATTTTCATGCGTTACAAAATACAAAATTTCGTTTGCCGATTCAGAATCTATAGCTCCAAAGTCAGAAATATTAAAAATGGTTCCTTTGAGTTTATAATTGTTTACTAACGAATCATAATTGTACTGCGGTTCGAGATATTCGTAGGCCGATGTGCCAATTTTTGTAATTTTTTGTTTGGTCAAATTGGGTAATTCTTGGTCCAAAATATACAAGCCTAAAGGAATTTTATCTTTTATGGCAAAAGTGGGTTCCCAGTTTATTGGTTTTGGCTTGCTTACATCCAATGCAATAATTACTGCCAAAAGCAACACTAATAATAAAATATAGATGCGTAAACTTTTATCCATAATTATAAGGATCGAATTGTTTTTTCGAAAGCAGTTTTTGCTTTTTCAAATGTGGTTTGATCTATTTCAAATTCGCCATACCAAATATAATTGTATAGATAGGATAGGTAGGCAAAATCGCTTTTTTGATTTTCGTTCTTTATTTCATAAAGATAATCCGAGTTTGTTTTTTCGAGATCCCATTCGATGATATTTTTTTCAGACATTTTTTTTAACAACCAAAGATAGTAATACCTTATTGTTAATCGTGTTTGTCCAGAAGCAAGTGTGTCTTGAATTAGTTTTTCAAAATCGGTTACAAACAATTGTTTTTCAATGTCGGTATCATAAATGACTTTTTTGTTGGTGTTTTTGCCAAAAATCCATTGTCCTTCTTTATTTAAAATAGCTTTTGCAATAAGGTATATTACAAATCCAACTACTAGTACAGCAAGGGTTTTTAGAATAATTACCACTACTTTTGCGGAAGTATGCTCGCTCGAAAAGTTAAAAATATTTTGAAGTAAATCTGCCAACCATTCTTTAAATCGATCCCAAGCATTTTTTTCTTTGGTTTTTTCTTCATAAACAAAGTCTTCATCGTTATATTTCTTTTTAAATTCTTTAGAAAAAGTTATTTCAGAAATAGAATCGGTATCCACAACAACATCTTTTTCAGTAAAAGGTATTTTTTTAGTTTCGGCAACAGCCAATGTATCTTGCGCATTTAGAGCAGTATAAAAAACAAATACTAGAAGAAAAAATAGTTTACGCATTGGTTTTAGCTACTTGACGATGAACAATAAATGGATATATAAGGTAATAAAACGAAATGATTGCAAGTGTTGTCAAAATAATAAAAACACTCAACCAATGTGGCATACTCACCGAATAGCGCGTTATAAAACCTTCAAGAAAACCAGCTGAAATGGTAAACGGGAAGGTGCTTAAAAATATTTTTAAACTATTTTTGAAACCAATTTTGAACGAATTTATTCTCGAATAGGTTTTCGGAAATAGGATGGAAGCACCCAAAATAAAACCTGCAGCGGCTTCAATTACAATTGCAAAAATCTCCATAGAACCATGAATCCAAATGCCTCGAACGCTTTCCCAAAAAACACCTTGTTGGTAAAAAAAGTATTGAAACGAACCCAGCATTATGGCGTTTTGTAAAAAAATCATAAAGGTGCCAATGCCCAAAAAAATACCATACAAATAGCATTTGGCTCCTACATAAAGATTGTTTAATGTTATGCCAATAAAACTCCCCCAATTGCTTCCAGATTTATAAACCGCTACAGGATTTCCTTCTTTAATATTCTGTAAAGTCATGTTTACATACTCGTCGCCCATGATTAAGCGAACAAAATCAACATCATATTTTGCAGAAAAAACGCCTATACTTAAGGTAGCAAAAAACAAGACAAACGCATAAAACAAGTAACGTTTATATTCATAAACAACCAGCGGAACTTCTGTTTTGAAAAAAAATACAAGGCGATTTTTTTCGGTGCGTTTGGTTTTATATATTTTTTGGTAAATTTGCGAAGCAAGATGATTAAGATAAACTACGGTTTTACTTTTGGGATAATAAGATTGCGCATACGACAAATCATTCATTAATTGAATGTATAAATTTGCCATTGCGTCTGGATTTTTTTTACTTTCGCCAAATATAGCTTGTTCAAATTCAAGCCATTTTTCTTTATTTTGTTTTATGAAGGCAATTTCTCTCATTGGATGCTAAAATATAAAATATGACGCAATTAGCAATAAATACAACACAAAATGTGCAAATCAATTTTACAGCCGCCACTGTTGGTGATAGAATTATTGCTTATCTGCTAGATTTGCTCATAAAAGGTGCTTATGCAATTGTTGTTTACGGCATTTTTTTTTATGCACTTGGCATAAATAAATTGTTTGACACCATGGATCAATGGTCGGTTATGGCAACAATAGCAGTTTTTGCATTACCTATTATTGTTTATTCAATTGTTTTAGAAAGTATGCTGGAAGGGCAAACCATAGGAAAAAAGCTCATGAAAATAAAAGTAGTAAAAATTGATGGCTACCAAGCTAGTTTTGCCGAATACTTGATGCGTTGGTTTTTTCGGATTATAGATATTTCACTTTTCAGCGGAACAATTGCTTTAATAACTGTTATTTCTTCCAAAAAAAGTCAGCGACTAGGCGATATGGTGGCTGGAACTTCTGTTATAACATTAAAAAATACTATTTCTATAAGCAACACAATTTTAGAAGATATTGGCACTGAATATGTTCCGATTTATCCATTGGTAATCAAACTTTCTGATAACGATATGCGAATTATTAAAGAAACTTTTTTAAAATCTAAAGCTAAAAATGATGTTGCAACTATCACTAAACTTTGTACTAAAATTGAAACGGTAACCGGTATCAAAAATCAGTCGGGCAATGATGTTGATTTTATAAAAACAGTTTTGAAAGATTATAATTTTTATACGCAGAGTATGTAGTTTTTTTTTAAATATTTAAAATAAGATAAATAAGAAATGAAAATAAAACCAAGTAAGGGCATTGACAAACTACTTTTCGGCATGAAGCAAAAAGACGTCATGGAAATTTACGGTTTGCCTGATAAAAAATTTGAAGACGACGAAAGTAACATCATTTTTGTATTTAACAAGTTGCAGTTGCAACTCAATTTTTATGAAGAAGAAGATTTTAAGTTGGGTTATATTATTTCGGCAAATGCTTCCTTATTATTAAATGATAAAATAATTATTGGAAGTAGTTTTGCAACTTTAAAAACCGAATTACCAACATATAAAACTTGGGAAAAAGAAGAATTCGACTTAGCGGAAAATTATTTCAATGAAGACAATTGGTTGATTTTGGTTTCTGAATTTGATAAAATTGTAAAAGTAGAGTTGGGTTGTATGATTGTAAATGACGAGTTTGATTGGAAGTTTTAGCTTTTAACCACTAAGTGCACAAAGTTATCACGAAGGTCACAAAGTTATTTCTAGGAAGGAATTTATTTCAGGTTGCGATTGCCTGCGTTAGGGGTTGAAGCGTTATCCTTTTGTCTCGTTTTTCAGAACGAGATAAAAGATATAGCGGAAAACCCGACCCGAAGGGAAACGCCAAAAACAAAAAAATGGACAATGCTAAATACGTTGTCCATTTTTTATTTTTTTGATTGAATACTATTACTTTTTTTGTTCTTGAATCATAGGAGTTGCAGCAGGAGTTGCTGGTGCTTCTAGAAATTCTACTTCGAAAATAATATTAGAGTTTGGCGGTATAACATTTCCTGCGCCACGCTCGCCATAGGCTTGAGCTGCTGGAATAAAAAATACAGCTTTGTCACCAAAATTTAGGCTGTTGAGTCCTTCTGCAAATCCTGGAATAAAGTTGTATTTTCCTGCTTGGGCTTGCATTGGTTTATAGCCATTTGGACTTGCAGCTCTATTTGCATCATATTTGCCATATTCTTTTGCAACAGCCTCAATACAGCTATCAAACAAGGTTCCGTCTTCGAGGTATCCTGCATAATTCACTAGTACATTTGTACCAACGGCTGGTTTTATTCCTGTTCCTTTATTGATAATTGTAGTTTCTAACCCAGTTGCCGATTTGGTTGCTTTTGCTTTCAAAGTAGCCAATTGCGCCACTTTTGCAGCTTTTACGGGTGCATATTGCGTATTATAAACTTTGTTTTTTTCGGCTTCGGCTTCAGCAGCCTGCTTTTGTGCCTCTGCTTTTAAAGCTGCTTGTTTTTTGTCGTCATCAGCTTTGTTGCCGTAATAATCGGTAAATGTTTTTGCGGCATCAAAGCTTTTTGCGGCATTTCCTGATCGAGTAATTTTTACTGATTTTATAATATCGTCCTGAACGATTGCGTTCACAACATCCATTCCTGATGTAACATGTCCAAAAATAGAATGTTTGTTGTTTAACCAAGGTGTTTCTTTGTGCGTGATAAAAAACTGTGAACCATTGGTTCCTGGTCCAGAATTTGCCATCGAAAGGATACCGCCTTTGTCATGAACCAAACTTGGATCAAACTCATCTTTAAAGCTATAACCTGGTCCGCCAGATCCGTTTCCTGCTGGATCGCCACCTTGTATCATGAAATCTTTGATTACTCTATGAAATTTCAATCCGTCATAAAATGGTTTGTTTTTGAGCTTTTCGTCGGTGATGAAGTTTTGTTTTCCTTCTACTAATGCTACAAAGTTGGCTACCGTTATTGGCGCTTTTACAAATTCTAATTGTACTATTATCTTCCCTTTTGAAGTTTCAAATTCAGCAAACATTCCGTCATTAGATGCTGCTGTAGTTGGTGCCGATACCACTTTTGTTGTAACGATTTTTTTGGTGGTTACTTTCTTTTTGTTTTGAGCTGTTGTGCTCATAAATCCTAAAATAAGGAAGGCTAAAATTTTAATTTTCATTTTTAATTTGTTTTAATTTAATAGTTGTTAATCGCTTTTAGTCTTTATTCTTTTCGTCTTTTATCTATTCGTCTAATTCTGCTTTTCCAACAGTTCTACTTCAAAAATAATATTCGCATTTGGAGGAATAACGCCACCTGCACCTTGAGCTCCATAACCAAGATTTGAAGGGATAAAAATAGTGGCTTTGTCACCAAAACTCATGTTTTCTAATCCTTCTATAAAACCAGGAATCATACCATCTTTGCTACCATATTGAAACGGAATTGGCATGTAGCCGTTTTGTGCGGCACGATTTGGATCGAATTTTCCGAAGGTTTTATTTACTTCTTCTAAACTGCTATCAAAAAGTTCGCCATTTTCTAAAAATCCTGCATAATGTATGTAAACATTGGTTCCGTTGGCTGGTTTTTTGCCAGTTCCTTTACTTGTAATTTTGTATTGCAGTCCGCTTGCCGTTTTTGTAGCAGTTGTTCTAATAGCGTTTAGCGTAGTTACTTTTTGATCTTTTACAACTTTAAATTTTTCGTCATTTGCTTTTTTTACTTCCGCTTCTTTGGCAAAAGAATCTGAAAATACTTTTGGAGCATCAAACTTTTCGGCGGCAGTTCCTTTTCGGATAATTTGTACAGATTTGATAAAATCATCCTGAACTATTTTGTTTACAACATCCATTCCTTCCACAACATGACCAAAAACAGTATGTTTGCCATCCAACCAAGGCGTTGCCAAATGTGTTATAAAAAACTGCGAACCGTTGGTGCCAGGACCAGAGTTTGCCATAGACATAATTCCGGGTACATCGTGTTTCAAATCGGTAAATTCATCTTTAAATTTGTAGCCTGCATCGCCACTTCCATTTTCTAAAGGATCGCCACCTTGAACCATAAATTGCGGGATGACACGATGAAATTTCAATCCGTCGTATAACTTTTTACCTTTATATTCTGCTACAACAAAGGTATTTTTTCCTTCGGCTAATGCGATATAGTTGGCAACTGTAATTGGTGTTTTTTCGAACTCGAGTTGGCACATTATGTCACCTTTATTGGTGCTTATTTTTGCGTAGATTCCGTCTTTAAGTTTCGGATATTCTTCTTTTTTACAAGAAATTAATGTGGTTAAAATAAGTGCAAAAAGTAAAATTCTGTTCTTCATTTTGATTTTAATATAATTATTATTTGGTTTTTGGATTAGGATCTTTTTCAAAATTGGTTAATGTAACCGTATAAATCAAGGGTTCGTTATGCCCAATTTTGTTATTATCGCCGTGATACCCGAAGGCCATGTGCGACGGAAAAAGAAAGCTCACTTTTTCATTTTTATGCATTATTTTAATTCCATCGCGTAACCCGATTATTATTTTTTGTTCTTTATCTACATAATAAGTTTGCGATGCAAGCTCATCAGTAGAGTAAATTACAGCACCTTTCAAGTTGGTAACTTCATAGTCATAGTAAGCAATATCGCCTTTTTTGGGCGATAAAGTATCGGTTGTGTTTTGGTTAATATAACTGTACCAATAACCTTTTTTGGATGCAATATATTTCTTTTCGGGACTGTTTTTGATAATTGCGGCAATTTGACCTTCTTCGCCAGCGACCAATTTTTTATTACGTTCCACCGATTCTTTCATGAAAGTTCCCGACGATTGTGATATTGGTCGGCGAGCACCTTGCTGTTGCGAGCAGCTTGCAAGAATTAGAATTGAGATTATAAGTAGGTATTTTTTCATAATTTATATTTTGATTGTCGGAAGCAACGCTTCAAATTTTTTGATGGTTTCGCTCATAGATTCCAACGATTTTCCTCCAGCAGCATTGCTATGTCCGCCACCCGAAAAATGATTTCTAGAAAACTGATTTACATCAAAATTACCTTGCGATCGAAACGATATTTTGATCATTTCTTCTTCTTTATTTTCGATAAAAATAGCTGTAAAGTTAATTCCTTTTATGGTAAGTCCATAATTTACAATGCCTTCGGTGTCGCCTTTTACAAATTTGAAAGCATCCAATTCGTCTTGTGTTAAGCTAATGTAGGATGTTTTATATTCTGGAAAAACTTTCATATTCGAAAGTGCTTTGCCTAATAACTGCAATCTATCGTAGGAGTTATTATCAAAAAGCAGGTTCGGAATTTCCGTGTTTTCTGCACCAAAATCTATCAAATCGGCAATAATTCGATGGGTTGTTCCTGTTGTTTTTGGGTATTTGAAACCACCAGAATCGGTCAAAATTCCAGTATAAATGCAAGTCGCAATTGTTTTGTCGAGCAATTGTTTTTGATCTAAAAAAGAAATAAAATGATATACCATTTCGCAAGTCGAGCCAAAACGAATGTCTGAATAAGTTACAAAAGCAAAATTATCAGGACTTTCGTGATGATCGATCATTATAAATGGCGCATTTAGCTTTTCTAAAATTGCCGCCATCATATCGCCTGTTCGATGAAAGGCATTAAAATCTAAAGTAAAAATAAGTTCGGATTCTTGAAGAATTTTGGTCGTGTTTTCTACATCTTTTTCGAAAATCAAAACCGATTCTGATCCTGGCAACCAATTCAGAAAATCTGGAAATATATTTGGTGCAATAACAGTAACTTCATGATTTTGTTTCTTCAGAAAATGATACAATCCTAAAGTAGAACCCATTGCGTCACCATCAGGATTACGATGCGGAATAATAGCGATTTTTTTTGGTGTTTTAAGCAATGCTTGAATTGCTTCGACTTCATTTTCTTTCATAGTGTGCGAAGTTACATTTTTTTCAGAAAATAGAAATATTTTAACGACTCTTTATCGAAAATTTTTAGCCACGAATTACACAAATTTTTACCAATTTTTTAATTTGAAATTTAATATCACTTATTAATTTAAGCAAATTAGTTTAATTTATTGCAGATTAAATCACTTAGTTATAGAAATTCCGATCCAAACGGCTAGTAGTCCCAAAAAAATACTTAAACCTATGTAGAATAGCGAAATTAAAATAGAATTGGAGTTTAAAAGGGAATAATTTTCTAATCCGAAAGCCGAAAAAGTGGTAAATCCTCCACAAAAACCCGTCATAAGAAACCACTTGAGATTGGAATTTCCTATTTGGTTTTTTTCGAAATATCCAAATAATAATCCAATGAGCAAACAGCCAACAATATTGGTAAGAAATGTTGCTAACGGAAAAATTGAATTGTATGTTTTTTGGACTGTAAAACTAATCAGGTAGCGAAAAACACTTCCGATTGCGCCTCCAATTGCTATCAATAATAGTGTTCGAAGCATTATTATTTGGTAGTTGCAATTACAAAATTGAGTTTTAGTTTGACTCCCATTTGCATCAAATCGACCAAATCTTGCACTTTATTATCGGCTGGAACACGCACAACAACAGTTTTATCATCAGTTCCAGCTGTTTTTTGAGCTAACATTTGTTCGAGTTGCTCAAAGGCAACTTGCTCTTTATTAATATAATACAATTTATCTTCGGTAACCGAAAGCGAAATATGATCTTTGTTTGTGCTTTGATTTGTTTTTGCTTTCGGCAACGTCAATTTAATTACATTTGGGTTAGCCAAAGTCGAAATAATCAAGAAGAACAAAAACAAAAAGAACATAATATCGGCTAACGATCCTGTTGGAATTTCTGCATGAAAACGTTTGGATCTTCTAATTGCCATCTGGTTCGTGTATTGCGTTGATAATTTCGAGGGTTTGTTTTTGTACTTTCAACGAAAAATTATCGATCATCATATTAAACAAATGATAGGCAGAGTAGGCAACGACACCAACGACTAGACCTGCTCCCGAACTAATCATTTTTTCATATAACCCGCCCGAAATAGTTTGAATATTTAAGTTTCCAGTGTTTGAAATGGTATGAAAAATCTTGATAACTCCAGAAATGGTTCCTATAAATCCAAGAATTGGAGCAATACCCGAAATTAATCCGAGATTGCCAAGTCCTTTTTCCATTTGCGAAATTTCGACATTTGTAGTTCGATCCATCACGCTTTCTATTTCGCTAACTGGACGTCCAACAATGGCTACACCACTTTTTAATATGTTGCCAGATGCGGTATTTTCGCGACTGCAAAGCATTACGGCATTGTCGATTTTGCCAGCTTTTAGTTGTATTTTTATGTCAGCTATAAGATTTGAATCTTGTTTTGTAGCTTTTTTAATAGATAAGTAGCGTTCAATGATGACATAAACGCAAAAGAAGAGTAAAATCAGAATCGGAATTATCATGATTCCGCCTTTCATTACAAATTCCCAATAGGAAACTTCTTGTGTTACGGTTCCTTCTGTAACTGGCGTTGCAACTGCATTGGCTATGGAATCTATGACTGGTTTTGCTTGTAAGAAAAAATTTAAAAGAATCATATAAAGTCTTTGTTAGTATTTTACAAAAATGAGTATTTTTTTGCCCGATTTTTATCGAAAATCAAACTAGTTTTAAACATTTTGATTAACATTTTTATAGAACGTTTTTTTTTGAAATTAAGTATGTTTCTTTAGCAATTTTGGTTTTGCTATTTTGCTTTTCCAAATTTCAATTTCGTAATAATCATTTCCTTCTTCGCCCGAAATTGTATCAAGACCAAATGAAGCAATTCGAATTCGATAGTTTTCTTTTTCCAATTCAATTTCAAGTTGCGTTTCATAATTAGAACAGTTTTTAAACTGTAATTTGTTTGAAACCAATTTTATACTTGCTTCTACACAATGATTTGCGTTCGGGTTTTCAACTGATTTTTTATCCAAAAGTCGAATTTCTGCATTTACCTTACCAAATGTTCCAATGGTTACACCAAGTAAACCTTCGCCAATAGCCAAGCGTCTTTCGTTGGCTTCATCATTCCAAAAATCATCAGCATCAGTAGTCGCTTTGGTTTGCGAATCGAGAATGTAAAATTGGTAATAATCTGTAGTGAAGTTTAATTTATAGGTTTTCATAAATATTTTTTTTACTTAATTATTTACTCCCTTATTATATTTTATGACCAATCAGCAATGAGTTTTCATTTTTTTTTTAAAGTAAAAATTTTTTATAGTGTGCGGAATCTTTATTATTTCGATAGATTCCGCAAGCTATAATTTGATATAAATTTCAAAAAATTCTTGATTTTCTCTCATTTTTATTCAGTTTTTGCAAGTTTCAAATGTTTTTATTTTGAAGTATTTTACAATTGAATTGGTTTGTAAATCATTGCTTTTTCATAAATTTCTTCGGCTGATAATTCGGGTTTGTGGTGATAAATATAATCAATAATTTGTGGGTCAAGAAATTCTTTTTTCAAGTAATTGATGTCTGTTTCTTGTTCGTCTTCGGTTCCATTTGCTTTTTGTAATCTTCGGATGCATTGTAAATAAATACTTTTTTTATGGGCTTCGTCAAGCATTGTTCCAACTCCATAAGTTGCGTCTAAAAGTTCTAAAGTTTCTTGATTTGAAAGCAAATCATTTTCATTTTTATCAAAATAGCAATAGCCATCATTTATCATTAAAGTCAAATTTAATTTGGCGTGTTGCATCGCAAATGATAAGGATTGCATAGATGTTTGCCCGAATAATGTGAGGTTTACTTCGCCATAGCCATTCATAATTAAAGTACATTCCCAAACATTTTTGTTTAAAATGGGTTGCAAAATTTCTACTACAATTAACCGTATGTCATTTTCCTTTTTATAATGGTTTTTTTCGGATGCTATTATATTTTTTGACATAGTGTTTAGAGGGTTAGAGA
Source organism: Flavobacterium sp. (assembly GCA_043771555.1). Taxonomy (GTDB): domain Bacteria; phylum Bacteroidota; class Bacteroidia; order Flavobacteriales; family Flavobacteriaceae; genus Flavobacterium. The sequence continues at coordinate 72,713 of JAYVHB010000016.1, forward strand.
TTTTCTTTATTTTAGATTATGAGTAAAACGCATATTTTTTACTACTTGTAATGCTTCATTTTTATAAATTTCATCTATTTTTAAAGAGGTTCTATTTACTATAATTATGTATAAATTTAATCCATCTTTGTGCGGTGCAATTAAAGTCTTTTCCCATTCATATTCGTTAATTCTACATTCAAATTTTATATCATCATGCTGAAAATCAATTGGTTTTACGGCGCTTCTTTCAGTAAAAATCGCCTCCGCTGAGCGTTTGGTTACCCCAATATGTATTTCTGCTTTTTGCAGCCAATTAGTAGAAATTAATAGTTGTTTTCGATACATAGAAAGTAGGGGAAAATCAACATCATCATTTTTAAAATTCACTTCCCAATCTTTATCGGTCAACTTTTTTTCTTGTTTGATTTTGATTATTTGCTTACAATCTAAATGCCAATCTTCTGGTTCTTCAAAGTCAATGCCTACAATTGGATTATGATAGTGCATTCTTTTTCTTACATCTTTTTCTTCAAATAGCAAAGGTTGCGCCATAATATTCAAATCGCTTGCTAGGATTTTTCTGCCTATGATTTCATCACAATATGGCACTTCATACACATCATTTGGCAATTTGAAGAATCGATTGTCTTTGATTTTGCTTTGGTAAAAAACATAATTATACGGAATTTGTTCCATGTTTTCATTGTATTTAAAATCCTCTAATTGGCTATCTTCTAGGTTTAAACAATCATTTTTGGAGAGAAAAACCCAAGCGAAATACGGCACATAGTTGATAGTTGCTGGCAGTAGAATTGTGTTTTTAAAAACGGCTGCATCAAAATAATTTTTGAACTTTTCGCTTATAAAATAAATATCCGCTGGAGCTTGTATAAAATCTTTCTTAAGAATTTTATTGGTAGCTAATTTTAGATGTACAGGTTTGTAATCAGTTGCGGGCATTTTGCCTTCGCTAATGCTCTTAAATAGACTCCAATCAATACCTTCATTTAAACCACCATATAACTGGGTTTGATTATGATCGTCCATAGACTGCCAAAGTTTGAATACGTTTTTGTTTACCATTTTTTACTTATTTTTTAAAATAGCAGTTAGCGTTTTTTATACATTACAAAGAAAATAATTTTTAAAAATAGTTGAGATGTCCGCTTTTTTGTTGCAATACTTCAAATGGAAACTTTTTCATTTTTGGTCAATTAATATTTGCAACCTTTCTACTTCTTCCACCAATACAGGAATATCTTGTCTAGCATGTGCTATAAAATCTAAATCTGCAATAGTGGCTCCATGTATTTCAAAATCTTCTCCTCTTTTTGCCTGTTTAATATCTTCGCCTACGGCAATACCCGTCATTATAAAATGGCTACCGCTTTCATGGTCTCTACCTTCAATAGATGCTACCCAAGGTGCTATGGTTGTAGCTTGGTAACGATTTTTTATTTCTTCTAAATTTATCATACTGCTTTTTTATTCTACAAAATTTTACCAAAATACTTTAAAATCACAAGGAAAAATGTCATCCAAATGTAGTGCTTCAAGAGTTTTTTCTAAATCTTTCAATTCTATTAACCTCAAGTAAGTTAATTTATTATTTTGGTCTAAAGTTAATATTACTCGCCAATTTTTTTGTGTTTTCATTAAGTATAGTGGCAATTCAAAGCCCTGTTTTTCTATTTTTTCTAAATTCGAAATGTTCAAACCCGCTTTTATCATTTCAACTAATGCTCTACATTTTTTGAATACAAAATTATTCTCTTTAAAAGTTAAGCTGTTTACTTGCTTTTGAAAAAGGGAGCTTTTAAATACTTGTATATCATTATTCATTTTTCTCCTTTTTTCACTTCTCTCAACAATAATTTTGTTCGTAAAGCATCCGCATTTTTCTTCCTCTTTTTGGCTAAATCTTCTTTTTTTTCTGCTAAGGCTTGCTCATAAGAGTATCGCTTATCTTTTAATTTATCATTTTTTACAAGCTCAATGGCATCTTCGATTTTGTGCGGAATAAAACCAATACCTTGGCAACCACAACTGTAGATATTGTAGTTGTTATCGACCAAATATTTAATGCACTGCCATTGCTCGTCTTCGTCTTTTTTTGGCAAACGCAAATCGCGACCTAAATTGACCATCAGAGTGCGACAATTTGGACAATGAAAATCTTTTACAGTTTTGGCTTCCGAATCAATATCATATAAGTTTCGACGTTTGAAGCCAATTTGGCAATTGAAACAGGCATAAGTAATTTTGTAATTATATTGAGCATAACGACACATAATCTTTTGATTTTATTCTTTTATAAAATAAATAGGATCTCTAAAATAAGCTGCATCACCCAAGCCAATGGTTTGAAAATGTTTTGTTTTTTCTAGTTCTTCCAACATCCACTCGGGTGTGCCGTTTATAAAATATTCAGGTTCGTCCTTTTTGGCTTGCTCCATGTAAGCTTGGTATTTTTCTGGGGTACTACTTCTAAATATCCCCAAGCCTAATTCCAAAAACATATAATCAGTTGGTGCTTCAATCAAATTAATTTCACCATTATTTTTTTCTGTTAATAGTTTTACCAATTCATCTGTATTTGCTGTAAAAGGGTTTTGTTCGTACAATTCAAATTTGCTTTGCATGTCGCCCATTATTTCTATAAACTTTACCACATCTTTTTCGGTGTAATGAATATGATAACCATATTTTGTATAATATTCTATTGGTTGATTCGGCAAATCTGATGCACCTAATCTTTCGTTTACCATTTTTCTATCCATAAAAAATGTAACAATTTCGATACCATGTGTTGGTAGTATTCTAATAAGGGGTTCTACTATTTTTTTGCTTTGTACATTTTCATGATTGGTATCGCAAATAATTAATCCTTCATTGTATTTATTTTCAGATTCTATCCAATTTTTACCATTTACTGAATAGCCGTACTTTGTTGATGTAGTTTCAAATTCGGCTATTGCAAATTCATCGTAAAAAAGTTTCAACTCATTCGTTTCGAATAAAAATTGCATTACTTGAATCTGTCGTTTCATATTCAAATGCAAGAAATAAAAGCAAGATTCATCATCTGAAAAGCGCAAATTGCCATAGCACATATTCTCAATAAAAAAAGGCGCTTTATTTTTTTGCTTTAAATAGATACTACTAGCATATGGGCCACCCATGCCGTATTCGTGGGTTTCGCCATAAATAATTTCGTAGTTGCCCCTTGGGCTGATTGTGTTTGGTTTGTAAGTGCCGTGCATATTTTTTTATGATTTAATTAAAGCTAAAACCATTTTATAAGCATCTTCCCAATTATTTTCAGTATTTACTTGATGCCCGTTTAGATATACGTTATACTCATTTTCAGCGTTCCGTCTTAGTTTAACCTTGTTACCATTTTCATTTATCTTGAAAAGTTTTTTTATTTCAAGATTTTGAATATCGAGTTTAATTTGTTCAAGTAGTTTATCAATCATAATTAATTTTTTTATTAAAATCCTTCACAATTAGCATGCATCCATTTTACAAAAACCTCGTCATTTGTTTTGATGTTTTTCATTAATTCTGTATCAGTTTTAGGAATTTCTATGCCAAATGTTTTTTCTATCCAAGGTTGAAAGTTTACATTCTTTTCACCTTCTTCTTCAAAATGCCCCATAGATAGCAACAGCATAAAATCCATAAAGCTATCTGCTATATAGTTTGCACAATCGCCACTATAAAATCTTACTACACGTTGCACATCATTATCATCAAGCCATAATGCATACGGATAGCCATCGGCAGCTTTACCAAATACTACAAAACGTTCTTGCATTTTTGGGTCTTTAATAAAATTACTTAGCACTTCTGCATCAAACCAATGCAACTCAAAATAGCCTTGTATGCTAGCTTCTTGTGTGGCTTCAAATTTTATTAGTTCTATCAATTCAGCAGGCATTGTGTTTTTGCCTTTGCAAGTGCTCTCTATTTTTTCTTTTAAACTTTCTTCTTGATACATTTTATTTCCTAATTTAATTATTTATCTAACGTGTCCAGCTTCTTCAATAAACATCGAAAAGAAATTATTTTCAGGACGCATTATTATATTTTCGAAGTTGATATTTTTAGTATTAAAGCCTGTAAGTGTTTTTAGGTTTTTCATTTTTTCAATAGATTCAACATTTTCATTTTTTACAATTGTAGATTCCTCGTGCCATAATTGCAACTCTTCTACACGATTCATTTTTTCCAAAAATGCAAGTGAAGGTTCATCATTTTTTCGTTGAATATCTAATTTTGTTATATTTTTATATACGGCAATTTCACTAATATCGGCATCATACATTCTTGCTAGACTTAAATTTCGCAAACTATCTGCATCACACAAAGTAGCAATATTTTTTACGGGACATTCTATTTTTAAAGCATGCAATCTTAATTTTTTGATGATAGCATAATGCTCATCTGTAAGATTAGCCACATTATAAATACTAAGAAACTGCACATTGGGCAAGTACTGCATCGTTTCTACAAACGTATCCATCATCTTGGCATCTCTAATTACGATTTCTTTTACTGCCAATGCTTCTTGTGGTTTTGCAGTAATGCCACCTCTATTAATAATTGGATTATGCGGAGCTTCACTTACTGCCCACAACCATTCTGGCGTTAAGTTTGTAAAAAAATTATCAGGTATAATAATTTTATTTTTATGATAAGTGGCACTTTTATTTACATAATAATTATAGCCTATTCCCATATTATTTTCTCCAAAATTAAAGCTGCCCATTGGATCTTGATTTACTACTTTGCCTTCATTAATTTCTATAATAGCAGTTTGTAATAATTCTTCAAAAGATTCAAAACAATTCAAAACAATTTCTGGTTGATCTCTAAATACACAAATTACTTGTCCCATTTTTCCTTCTGGCGCAGGGTCATAATCTAAAAACCATTGGCTGCCACCACCATCTTCCATAAACGGTACTCTTTTATTTCCGTAATATTGATCTTTACACAAATGCGGATTATCGGCAGTGCTGTGCCAATTCATCCAATCGGTACTATGGTAACAACATGCTCTATCAATATCTTGCATCCAATTGCCAAAGCCCATCATTAATACATCTTTTTCGCCATTACACACGTTTAAAAAATCGATGTATAATGGATCAATTTCAAAATCGTATAATGCTTTTAATTTTTGAAGTTGCTCTGCCGTTGCTGGTGGATTAACCCTATCCATCACATTGGGCATTACTTTTTTTAGGGCATCGAAATATTCTTGTATGTCCATGTTGTAAAAATTCTATCTATATTTATCTTCTAATTTTTTACTTTGAATACTAATTAGTTTAATGGTCAAATCATCTTCGGCATATTCTACTCTTATGCCATTTCCAATATCATCAAACCATTTATCGGCACTATTGGCAATAGCCATCAAACCTATACCTCCTTTTTCTACACTCCAATCCGCTTTACCTAATTGTTTTAAAACTTCAGCACGACTGTTATTTTTTGATAAACCACAAGGTGCGGTTCCACTAAATTCTTGCCATCCTTTTCCGTCTTTATAATATTTAATAAAAATGGTTTCAATAGTGTTGTCTTGTAAATCAAGCCGAACTTCTATGCCTTGTTCTTTATCAGCATAAATAGCACCACTATCGTCGCTTTTTTTTGCTTTTTTAGTGAGTATAAATTTGTGAGTTTTAAATAAATCGGTTGCTTCAAATGGTTGGTTGAAGTTGCTGAAAATTGAATCGTTAGTTTTCATATATTTTTAATTTATTTTTTTATCCTTTCCATGTGCCACCGTATTTATAATTTTCTAGCGGTTGTGATTTTGTGCAACAATTTTTACACACGAAAATCCAAATTTTTCCTTTTTCTATTTGAATTCGAAACATCACAGAAGATTCAGTATTACAAATGTCGCAAGCTTTAGTTTTCATTTAACGGCATTTTCTTTTAATTCTTTAAGTGTTATATAATCTATTGCTTTTATGTTTGTGGCTTCTAAAATTACTGGCGGCGCAACACCTGCTTCCAAAGCTTCTTTCCATCGCAGGGCACACAAACACCATACATTTCCAGCTTTCAATCCAGGAAAACCACTTGCCGGATATGGTGATATTAAATCGTTGCCTTTAGATAATGAATATTGCAAAAACGCATCTGTAACCACTGCTGCTACTACATGTAAGCCTCTATCATTGGCATCTGTATTGCAATAACCTGTTCTAAAAAAGCCTGTCATAGGGTCTATACTTGCTAGTTTTAAATCTGTACCTAATACATTTTTTTGAGTAGCTTCCATTTTTTTTACTTTTGAATCTTTATTTGAAGTTGTTCCGCAGTTTTCTTTCGTTTGATTTTTATTTTGGGCAAAAATTACATTTATAAATAAAATAAAAGTCAAAATCAGTTTAATTTCCGTTTTCATATCTTCTGTATTCATTGTTTATAAATGTTTTCAATACTGCAATATCTTCTGCAAAACCGCTATCAAATTTATTTAAAATTTCGTAAAGTTTAATCTCTTCGAAAGCCAAACAATTATCAAAAATCAAGTTCCTAACAATACTAAAAGCAATTCCTTCAAATTGTGGATTTTTCATTGCGATTCCGGCAAAATCGATACATTTTGGCATTCTAACTTCATTCATTGCCCATAAAGCCATGCTTGCTTTTTGTATATTGGTTTCCTTATTTTGATTAAAAATATCAAAAGTATAATCTGCGGCTTTGTTGCTCCCAATTCTTCTAATTGTTTTTATAGCCAATTCATTGCCTTTGCCGCCTTCCATAAAATAATCTATAGCATGTTCTATCCATTCATCACCCAAAATTTCTTCTAATGCTTGCATACTTTGCCCTGTGTATAATTCGCTACCATTTGCTTGTAGTACACCAAGTTTTTTAGATAATGCTTCCCAGTTTGTTTTCATATCAAAATTTTAACTGATTAAATTTTGCCTCCATATTTTCAAAATCATAGTCTTGCATATTCCATAAATCGTCTATCGTTTTATTAGAAAATATAGTAATGTCAGATACAAATTTTGGTTCAGGAATATTCAGTTTTTTACTCATAATTTTTATTATCAATATTTCCCACATGATATTATGTGTGTCTAAATCATTTAATTTTTCTAATAACGCATCAATTTTAAATTGTAATATTTTATATTCATCTGCCATTTCGTTGTGAATAGGAATAACTTCAGAAGTAATTATTTCTTGAACAACCGTAACTGTTTTTTTAATTTTTTCTAATGGATATTTTTCTTCAAACGACATTGCAGCCATTTTTTTGAAAGCCATATCGTTCCCTAATTTTATCAATTCCGCACTATACATTTGTGGGATTCTGTCATCAAAATGTCCACCACTTGTCTTGCGCCAATAAAATGGATAGTCTTTAACATTTAATAACAATTTGATACTTTTGGCTACATACAAACAACTAATTTTCGTGCCAACGTGATTTAGATAAGTTGTTCCGCCACGACCATCCCAACTGAACTCAATACTGCAATTAAGGTTATTTAGAGGTTTAGAAAAATAGCGTTTACTTTTGTTATAAACATATCCAAACGGCTCGATATTTGGGCATAATATTTCAAAAAAGGTATCTCTTGCTTGGCACATAGAATAATTTTTAAATTAGACACACAATTTGCTTTTAGTTTTATTTCATTAATCCATCCAATAACAATTGGAAAGAATCTGCCGAAACAGAATATTCACCCCGAAAAGGATTGTCCATCGCTGCAATTAAGAATATTAAGGAGCCAAGCAATAATCCGTTTAAGACATTAATTACAATATCAAGTTTTCGGTTATTTATGACCAATAACCACGTCAAAACAATATTTACAAAAGCACCCAAAAATAAAACAAGCCAAATAGTTGCTGGCAATCCTGAATTTATTGCATTTAATCGTAAACGCCTTTTTTCAATAAGTACATTATATTGATCAAAAACTTCGCTGTAGATTATTTTGTCTTTATCAGTTTCAGGGTTATAATTAGAGAACAGAATTTGAAATTCATCAATGATTTTAGTACCATTTTTTGGAATTATGCCTTTGCGTTGTAGCAACCAATCTTCTTCAATTACATTTTGAGTGTATTTCTTTAAAGTTGCTTGTAGTAGTTTTTTTTCTGGATTTTCAAGTATGGAAACATCCCTGTAGATTGCTGCAAGCGAGCTACTTTCATTATTTACTTTATCTTCAATGGCATTAAAATTTTCGAAAGTGCCAACTGCAATTAGCCCAAGAGTTATGCCATAAAACACGCTACTTAATCCTAAAAAAACTGATACAATCGAGTTGTGCTCTGCCGTTAAATCTAATTTTTTTTCAAGTTTATCGCTAAATAGAAAAGCACCCAAAAGCGAGAAAATAATAAAAACAGAAACGGTTATCGTAAAAAACTGCCAGTTCGGCAAATCGTAAACCCAATAAAAATTCATACTACTATTTTTTAATTTGGAAATGATATTTTACCCATAGATACTGATGGAATTCCTTTTCGAATTCCGAAATCTGATTTTCCGCCACAAAGCGTTTCGTTGGCCAAAATTGCAAACAAAATTGCCTCTTTAGCATCGCCAGAAATACCTAAATCGTCCGTTTTTTGAAATTGAAACGGTAACAACTCTCTCAGCCATTTTACCAGCAATGGATTGTGCATTCCGCCGCCCGACATGTATACAGTAAAAACTTCATCTTTATAATTTTTGGTGGCAAACAGTATCGCTTCAGCTATGGTTTCTGCACTAAAACGGGTTAATGAAGCCAATAAATCTTCAACATTAATGTTCTCGGTTTTTGATTTTATTTGAGCCAACTGCACAAAATCGACTCCGAAAAGTTCTGGTCCAGTTGTTTTCGGGAATGGTTTTGAGAAAAAATCATTGGCTTTTAAGGCTGCTAAAAGTTCCTTGTTTACGTTTCCTTTTGAAGCTAAAAACGCATTTTCGTCATAATTTTTTTCAGGAAAATGTAGTCTTATAAAAGCATCAAGTAAGGTGTTTCCAGCACCAGTATCAGTAACAAAAACTTCTTCAGGATTACAATTTCCTGATAAAAAAGTAAAATTGGCAATGCCGCCCATATTAAGCATTATGCGGTTTTCGTCTTTTTTGCTAAAAATAAAATAATCACCATAAACCGCTAATGGTGCACCTTCTCCGCCGGCTGCTATGTGTTTCTGACGAAAATCTGAAATCGTCATAATACCCGTTTTTACTGCAATATGATCGCCATCGCCAATTTGCAAAGTAGCATTTGGAAATTTTTCTTGCTGGTGCAAAATTTTTGGCGCATGCATGACCGTTTGTCCATGCGATGCGATACAATCAACTTCTGAAGTTGGAATTTTCCATTTTTGAAGGCATTCCAAAATCATATTGGCATGCAAATTTCCGATCCATTCGTTTAGTAACGCCAAATGCTGAAAGTCGATTTCCTTTTTTGCAAAAACTTTTCGGATTTCGGTTTTTATTTCATCAGTATAATCGACGGTTTCAAAATACAACAAATTTATTTTGGTGTTTTCGCCCCATTCTGACAGTTCGCACAGAGCAACATCCAAGCCATCAAGTGAAGTTCCAGACATTAACCCAATAATTTTTCGAGATTTTTTTTGAGCTATTTTATAAAGATTTTCAATATTATGGTTCATGCTTCTTTTTATTTTTAGAAATCAAATTTAAGAAAAATCTTAATTGATTGGGTTTTAATTATTTTAAAATTTCGATTTTTTAGTTTTGAAAAAAAAATCTATTTTTGCGTATGCAACAAAACGTATTAATTTTAGATTTTGGTTCTCAATACACACAACTTATAGCAAGACGTGTTCGAGAATTAAATATCTTTTGCGAAATTTTTCCTTTTGATAAAATACCAGCAGATTTAACTACCTACAAAGCAGTAATTCTAGGCGGAAGCCCTTTTTCTGTTCGATCTGAAGAAGCGTTGCATCCCGATTTATCTCAAATTAGAGGAAAATTACCTTTGTTGGCCGTTTGTTATGGGGCACAATATTTGGCTCATTTTTCGGGTGGCGAAGTGGGACAGTCCAACACCAGAGAATATGGTCGTGCCAATTTGAATTATATTAAAACAAACGAACTTTTTTTTGAAAATATTTCACTTAATTCGCAAGTTTGGATGTCGCATAGCGATTCGATCAAATCGTTGCCAACCAACGGAATAAGATTGGCAAGTACGCACGATGTTGAAAATGCTGCGTATAGCATTGAAGGCGAAACGACTTATGCTATTCAGTTTCATCCCGAGGTGTATCACTCGACTGATGGCAAACAACTATTAGAAAATTTTTTGGTCAAAATTGCTCAAGTTCCTCAAACCTTTACTCCAAATGCATTTGTAGATGATTGTATCAATGATTTAAAAGAAAAATTACAAAATGATAAGGTTGTTCTAGGACTTTCGGGTGGCGTAGATTCTACGGTTGCGGCGGTTTTGTTACACAAAGCTATTGGCAAAAATTTATTTTGTATCTTTGTTAATAATGGTTTACTTCGCAAAAACGAATTCGAAAACGTTTTGGATCAATATAAAGGAATGGGTTTGAATGTAAAAGGCGTAGATGCTTCGGCACGTTTTTTGGAAGCACTTTCTGGAATTAGCGATCCTGAAACGAAACGAAAGGCCATAGGTCGCGTTTTTATTGAGGTTTTTGATGACGAGTCGAAAATTATTGAAGATGTAAAATGGTTGGCTCAAGGCACAATTTATCCTGATGTGATCGAGTCGGTTTCGGTAAAAGGGCCATCGGCAACTATAAAATCGCATCATAATGTTGGCGGTTTGCCTGATTATATGAAATTAAAAATTGTAGAACCACTACGAATGTTGTTTAAAGATGAGGTGCGTAGAGTAGGAGCAACATTAGGAATAGACTCTGAGTTATTAGGTCGCCATCCGTTTCCAGGACCAGGATTATCGATTCGGATTTTGGGGGAGATTGATGCCGAAAAAGTAAGAATATTGCAAGAAGTTGATGCCGTTTTTATAGACGGATTGAAATCATGGAACTTGTACGACAAAGTATGGCAAGCTGGTGCCATATTATTGCCAGTAAATAGTGTAGGAGTTATGGGCGACGAACGCACTTACGAAAAAGTGGTAGCACTAAGAGCAGTAGAATCTACTGATGGAATGACGGCAGATTGGGTACATTTGCCCTATGATTTTTTAATGAAAGTATCCAACGATATTATAAATAAAGTAAAAGGAGTTAATCGAGTGGTGTATGATATAAGTTCGAAACCACCAGCCACCATAGAGTGGGAATAATTTTAAATTTTAAAACATGAAAAGAATAGTATTTTTTTTATTTTTATTACTGTCAGTTCAAAATTTATTTTCTCAAAAAGGAAAGTTTGTTGAAGTTGAAATGATTTCGCATCAAGTAAAAATGGGCGAAACCATTAGAACCATATCTCAAAAATATTTGGTAGAACCAGGCGAAATTTATCAATTTAATAAATATGCTGTCAACGGAATAAAACAAGGAATGACATTACAAATTCCGGTTCCAGTAAAAGATCCAATTGCAGCTACGGATAAAAAAGTAAAACCAAAAAAGGTTGAAACTACAGATGAAACTCCAGCCGATGAAAAGTTTGTTTCTAAAACTCCAGCTAAAGCACAACCTGTTGTAACCGATAACTCTAAAACAACCGAATATACAGTAGAACCAAAAGAAACATTATACAGTTTATCTAAAAAATTTAATATTTCTGCAGACGAATTAAAACTAGCTAATCCTTCTATTGAAACTGCTGGAATACAAATAGGTATGTTATTAAAAATACCTTCAACTAGAACATTATCAAATAGTGAAACATCAATTGGAAGTATAAAAACTCCAGTTGTAGAGGCAAAACCAAAAGTTGCAATGCCTCCAGTTGTTATAACCCACACTGTTGTTGTAAAAGAAACCCTGTATAGTCTTTCTAAAAAATATGAAGTTCCTTTGGCAGATATCATAAAACAAAATCCATTATTAAATACTGCTGGTTTGAAAATCGGGATGGTCTTAACGATCACCAAATAATATAAAAATTTATAATGAAATTAATCAAGTTTCTACTTTGCTTTTGTATTTTATTTTTAGCTTCTTATCCATCATTTGGGCAATTGGAGTTTAAAAAACATATGGTTAAAAAAGGCGAAAATTTATACCGTATTTCAGTAAAATACGACATGACTATTGCCGAAATAATCAATATTAATCCTGAAAAATCGATGGGCGTTGTTGAAGGCGATATTCTGTTTATTCCAAATGCTAATGTATTGTCTTCAGAAAGACCAGTTGTAGCCAGTGCAAAAACACACGTTGCCAAACCAAAAGAGACATTATATAGTATTGCGAGAGATTATAAAGTATCCTACGGCGATTTAAGAAAACTCAACGAAGACGATCTTGAAACAGGTTTAAAAATCGGACAGACAATTAAAATTCCTCAAAACACACAGTCGACTCCAATAATCATAGACAAAACAAATGATGTAAAACCTGCTACTCCAGAAGTAGTTGCAACAACAGAAAAACCAATTGCTGTAATTGTTTCTTCAGATAAAACAATAGTAACAAGTATTAAAACTCACATTACCAAACCTAAAGAAACTTTATATAGTATTGCACGAGATTATAATGTAGCCTATGCCGATCTTAAAACACTCAATGAAGTAGAACTTACTCAGGGATTAAAGATAGGTCAGCTTATAAAAATTCCAGGTACAGCAGCACAAACAACAGTTGCTAGTCCAGAAATTGCTACTACTGTAAAAATAATTTCTCAAAACACTGCTTTTCATATTGTTACTCCTAAGGAAACAAAATTCGGGATTTCTAAAAAATACGGAATGTCAATTGGTCAACTCGAAGCCTTGAATCCTTCAATAGTTTCTGGATTGGCAATTGGTGCAAGACTGAAAGTTACTCCTGGAAACCAAACACCAGAAGTTTTGCTGCAAACTGAATCTTCATCTGAAGCTACAAAAACTGAAAAACCAAAGCCTGTTGTTGTGGACTATGAAGTAAAAAGTACGCCTACACCAACTTCTGGAAATTTAACTATTCCTACGCGCAAAAAAGGCATGGCAAATTATGAAGTTAAAGCAGGCGAAACATTATATAGTTTATCCCAAAGTTTGGCAATAACACAAGATGAGCTAGTTGCATTAAATCCTTCTCTCAAAAGCGGCGTAAAAGAAGGAATGATTTTGGTAGTTCCAGGAAAAGGTTCCATCACCGTTTTCGGAAATTCTAAATTTAAAGATTTAACCAAATCTGTAAAAACACAAACTAGAAAAAAATTGGCTTTGTTGTTGCCATTTAATGCCACAAAAATTGCAAACGACACCATCAATTCTGAAAGTTCTCGACTTAAAAAAGATGCTTTTCTTAATATGACACTAGATTTTTACGCAGGTGCTTTAATTGCTGTTGAGTATGGAAAAGCTTTGGGATTGAATTTTGATGTGACTATTTTAGATTCGCAAGAAAGTAAACTAAGTTCCAATGTTGCCGATCTAATTAAAGATAATAATCTAGATACAATGGATGCCATAATTGGACCATTCTACCAACAATATGCAGAGCAAGCAGCCGAATTATTAAAAGACAAAAATGTAGCCGTGATTTCTCCATTGTCTAAAGAAGTCGGAAAATCATTACCAAATTTATACCAATCAATGCCACCAGCAGATTTTGCCAAATCGGCAATGTTTGATTTTATGTTAGCCAAAAAAGGAAATATTATTGTTGTAAGTGATGTAAAACGTCAAGCTAACAAAGATTTTATTATCAAAAATTATCCAGCTGTACTTTTTGCAGGAATGACTGAAAATGGTTCGTTGGATATTGCAAGCTTTAAATCGTTGCTCAAAACAGATGGTATTAACTATATTGTTTTAGATACAGAAAAAACCGGAATGATATTGTCTACAACCAACTTGATGATGAACGAAATGAAAAATTATCAATTGCAGCTAGTTATTATTGAACCTAACGAAACATTGAATTTTGAAGAAATAACGATGAAGCGTTTAACGGTTTTGAAAATGCTTTATCCTTCGCTTGCTAGAGAAAACAATTCGCCAGAGTCCATATTGTTTGAAACCGATTTCAAAAAGAAAAATAAAATCCTACCAAATCAGTTTGCTACGCGGGGTTTCGACATCACTTTTGATACCATGTTGCGATTGTCTCAAGGTAAAAGTTTTGTAGAATCGGTTAATGATGACAAAACACAACAGTTAGAAAGTAAATTTGAATATCAGAAAAAAGACACCGAAGGTTATATAAATAAAGGAGTTTATATTCTAGAATATCAAGATGACCTAACAGTAAAGCCTGTAAACTAATGACATCAGAAATAGTATATCTTGGCGAATTAAGAACAGAATGTACACATTTGCAATCTGGAACAAAAATTATTACTGATGCTCCCACAGATAATCACGGCAAAGGCGAAGCCTTCTCGCCAACCGATCTTGTGGCAACAGCACTTGGTAGTTGTATGATATCGATAATGGCAATCAAATCTAAAGATTTGAATATAAATTTGGACAGATCAACAGTTGAAGTGACCAAAATTATGCAAGCTGAACCACGCAAAATTGCTCGACTTATAATTACTATGAATATGGCTATCGGCGCAGATGATAAAACCAAAATAATCATGGAACGAACCGCAATGAACTGCCCAGTTTTATTGAGCTTGAACCCTGATATTGAAAAAGAAATTACTATAAATTGGAAATAAATGTTTAAAAATCCTTTTGGTTTTAATGGTCGAATTCGTAGGCTTGAGTTTGGTTTGAGTTATATTATTTATATCATAGGCTATACAGCAATAATAACATTGACTAAAGCTTTAGGTCAAGGAAATGAAGTATTTTCGGTTTTTGGTCTTGTGTTGTTAATTCCTTGTTTGTGGTTTTTTTTTGCACAAGGAACAAAAAGATGCCATGACAGAAACAATCCTGGCTGGTATTTGATAGTTCCTTTTTATATTTTTTGGATGTTGTTTGCAGAAAGCGAATATGGAGAAAATGATTATGGAGATAACCCAAAAGGAGAAGGAAACAAATCTGAAATTGAAGAAATAGGAAAATTAGACGAATTTAATACTTAATAATCATGGATACTTCAACTGATATTAGTATGTTTTCTTGGTGGAAATTGGTAGTTCTTAAAAACTACAAAAATTTTGCTGGAAGAGCTCGTCGATCTGAGTTTTGGGGATTTATTATGACGACAGTTATGATGGTTTTGCCTTTGGTTTACCTTCAATTTATTGCAGCTTACAATCAATTTTTAATTTTCAACACTATTGTTCAAATAACAATTGCATTATTTCTTATTGCACTAATACTACCTCTAGGAGCAGTAATTACTAGAAGATTACATGATGTAGACAAAAGTGGTTTTTTCATTATGTTGGCTATTGTTCCAATTGTTTTTCCTATCGTATTTACATTTACACTTTTGGACGGAGATAAAATAACTAATAAGTATGGTTTGGACCCTAAAAATTCTAATTCAGATACTTTATTGCACAATAAACTTTAAATAATTATATGGAAAAGCTAGAAAAAGACTACAACATGATCGATTGGTTCAAGAAGGTAGTATTCCTAAATTACGCCAATTTTGAAGGTCGAGCTCGCAGAGCAGAATATTGGTATTTTTATTTGTGTGCGATGTTATTATTTATTCCTCCCTACATTATCTTTATTGTGGGAGCAATACAAGAGTCGACTATTATTATGATAGTTTCTGGTGTCGTTTTGGCTATTATTGGACTTGGTTTATTAATGCCAACCTTAGCAGTTTTTGTGAGAAGAATGCACGATACTGGAAAAAGTGGTTGGTATTTTCTACTTAATTTTTTGCCACTAATATCACTGTTGGTATTTGTGTTTACGTTGCTTGAGAGTGATAAATTTACGAATAAGTATGGAAAGGATCCAAAAAATCCAGATAAAGATGATGATTTAGATAAAATTGGCACCGAATAAACTTTGGATTCAAATCAAGAACAGCTTATAAAATTGGCTCATACCAAAATGCCTTTTGGCAAATACGAAGGTTGGTATCTTATGAGTCTGCCCGAACCTTATGTGGTTTGGTTCAAGAACAAAGGCTTCCCGAAAGGGCAACTTGGTGAACAGCTTAAGTTAGTTTATGAACTAAAACTAAACGGACTTGAAGACATGATTCGAACTATAAGAGAAAAATATCCCAATCCTGAAAATAAAAAATCCTGAAACTTTCGACTCAGGATTTTTTAATTTATAAAAAAAATTAGGCTTTATTTACAACCTTTGTTTTTGCCCAACCATCGCCTAATCTTGGCTTATCCATTAATACTAAAATAGCATCAACTAATGGAATAATCAAACTAATATTTCTTGTAGCACTTGCCCCGTAATCCCCTTCTAAGGAAGATCCATCTTCTTTAACGGCAACATATTTCATCGCTTTTTTTCCAATACTTTGTCCTCCAAAAAGGGCATCACGAAGTAACATGTATCCAAAATAGATTGCATAACCAACATACATCAATGCGTCAATACCAGTTGCACCCGCAATAAATGTTAAAATAATTAGTGGTATATACGCAATAATACCATCAATTAAATTCCCTACAAAACGATTTACTTTAGAAACTGCTTCCATAATTTTTAAGTTTTTTAATTAGTTAGATAACAAATATAATAAAAATTTAACGATTCTTAAATTTTTCATAATTTTTTATCTAATTTATTTAAAATAACTCCATTTCAATTCAAGAAATTAGCTAATTTAATTGTACTTTTGCCTCGTTTTTTACACAACTGCAACATAACTACAAACATGAATCCAACAAAATATATTTTTGTTACTGGTGGCGTAACCTCTTCTCTTGGAAAAGGAATTATAGCCGCATCTCTAGCAAAACTATTGCAGGCACGAGGATATAGAACTACCATTCAGAAATTTGATCCTTACCTTAACGTTGATCCAGGAACATTAAATCCTTATGAACATGGCGAATGTTATGTTACCGACGATGGTGCCGAAACAGATCTTGATCTTGGTCATTATGAACGTTTTCTTAACGTACCAACTTCACAAGCCAATAATGTTACAACAGGGCGTGTATATCTTTCGGTTATCGAGAAAGAGCGTCGTGGCGAATTTCTAGGCAAAACAGTACAAGTTGTACCGCATATCACCAACGAAATCAAAGAACGCATGCAATTGCTAGGCAAGTCTGGCGATTATGATATTATAATTACCGAAATTGGAGGAACAGTTGGTGATATAGAATCGCTACCTTATATAGAATCGGTTCGTCAACTAGTATGGGAACTTGGCGAGCATAACGGCATTGTAATTCATCTTACCCTAATTCCTTATCTTGCAGCTGCTGGCGAGCTTAAAACCAAACCAACACAACATTCTGTAAAAACGCTTATGGAAAGCGGTATTAAAGCCGATATATTAGTATGTAGAACAGAACATGAATTGTCTGACGAACTTCGAGAAAAATTGGCACTTTTTTGTAATGTAAAACGAGAAGCAGTAATCCAATCTATAGACGCCTCAACAATCTATGAAGTTCCAAACCTTATGCTTGAAGAAGGATTGGATGTTGTGGCACTCAAAAAACTAAATTTACCACAAAAAACCGAACCAGATCTTACCAACTGGAACGCTTTTTTATTCAGTCATAAAAATCCAAAAAACACAGTAAATATAGGACTTGTTGGCAAGTATGTAGAACTTCAAGATTCATACAAATCCATTCTTGAAGCCTTTATCCACGCAGGAGCTGCAAACGAAACAAAAGTGAATGTAATCAGTATTCATTCAGAATATATCGATGCCAAATCGGCAGACAAATTGTTTGACAACCTCGATGGCATACTTGTTGCACCGGGCTTTGGAGCAAGAGGAATAGAAGGGAAAATCGCCACCGTTCGCTATGCACGAGAACATAAAATACCTTTTTTAGGCATTTGTCTCGGTATGCAAATGGCAGTAATTGAGTATGCTCGAAACCTACTAAACCTGTCCGACGCCAACTCTTCTGAGATGAATCCTGAGACCACAAATCCAGTAATCAATCTCATGGAAGATCAAAAAACAGTAACAGAAAAAGGCGGAACTATGCGTCTTGGAGCCTGGCAATGCGACATCAAACCAGATTCACTAGCACACAAAATATACAAAACAACAACCATAAAAGAGCGACATAGACATCGTTACGAATTCAATAGCAATTTTCGTGACCAACTAGAAAAAGCAGGATTAAAAGCAACAGGAACCAACCCGCAAACTGGTTTGGTCGAAATCGTAGAGATAGAAAATCATCCCTACTTTATTGGTGTTCAGTACCATCCAGAGTACAAAAGCACCGTTGCCAATCCTCATCCGCTATTCGTAAGTTTCGTTGCGGCAGCCGTCAAAAATAAAAAGTAGGAGCAAAACGCTTGGGCTTTATCCGAAACCCAATTCCTGCTCTCGCCTTTATCTCGTTCCGCTTTGCTACACGAGGATATCGGCTCCATCAGGGCTAAAATAAAATGGTTTTCGAATATTTTTAACATCAGAACAAAACACTATGAAAACTATCTAAAAACGTAGTTTTCTAATTTTAAACCCAAAAAATCTATGATTCTTTGCGTTTAAAAAACAAATAAAATAAAATAAACAATAATGGAAGATAAAAAATTAGACAAAAACTCAATTATAGGATTCATTTTAATCTTCGGAATACTCGTTTGGATCATGTATCAAAACCAGCCAACCGAAGCCCAACTCAAAGCCGAAAAAGCCAAAAAAGAACTAGTAATCGCTCAAGAGAAAGCTAAAATCAATGCTGCTAAAACAGCAACATTGCCACCAACAGCGGCAAATACTGCAGCCGAAATAGCAACTTTAAACCAAAAACTAGGAAGTTTTTCCTCATCAGGAATAGTTTCAACAGATAAAAACGAATTTGTAACGCTCGAAAATGAAGTATTACGATTAGTGGTTGCTACAAAAGGCGGATCAATAGCTGAAGTAACACTAAAGAAATTCGAAAAATTCAGAAAAAACTCCAAACAATTAGTCGAACTAATAAAAAATAATAATTCGAATTTTGGTTTAGAATTTCAAACCAAAACCAATCAAATAATCAATACCAAAGAGTTACGATTTGAACCAATGCTGTCAAAAGTTGGCAACAATCAATTGTTAACTATGCGTTTAATGGCAGGTCAAAACCAGTTTATTGAATACCAATATGTGCTAAAACCAAACGACTATATGGTCGACTTTGATATCAATTCGCAAGGATTAAATCAAGTGGTTAACGCCTCAAAACTTGTTGATTTGCAGTGGGATCTCAAAACCACCAGAAACGAAAAAAGTATAAGTTACGAAAACCAGTATACAGATATCAACTTTGAGTATGAAGACGGCAAAGATAACAACGTAGGGCAAGGAAATGACAAAGAAGAAACACCCGAGAAAGTAACTTATATTGCCTTCAAACAACATTTTTTCTCAACTATATTGTTAACCAAAACACCATTTGCTTCAGCCAAATTGTATGCTAATAATTTGGTAAATGATGACAAAAAAGACACCATTTACACCAAACAATTCAAAGCGAATATTCCGTTAGCTTATACAAATGGTGAGCTAGACTATAAAATGAACTGGTATTTTGGCCCAACAGATTATAAAACGCTCAAATCCTATGACAAAAATCTAGACAAAATTATTCCACTAGGTTGGGGTATATTTGGATGGATCAACAAATTTATCTTTATTCCTTTATTTGGATTTTTGAGTTCGTATATATCGTACGGAATTGCGATTATCATTTTTACGATTCTAATCAAATTGGCCATGTCGCCAATTACATTTAAATCATTTTTGTCTTCCGCCAAAATGAAAGTCTTGAAGCCAGAAATAGAAGAACTTGGTGCAAAATTTGCCAAAGACCCAATGAAAAAACAACAGGAAACTATGAAGTTGTACAATAAAGCAGGCGTCAACCCAATGGCGGGTTGTATTCCTGCATTAATACAGCTTCCGTTTATGTATGCGTCGTTTCAGTTTTTTCCTTCTGCTTTTGAACTTCGTCAAAAAAGTTTTCTTTGGGCAGACGATTTGTCGTCATTTGACCAAATTTTCAAACTTCCGTTTAATATTCCGTTATATGGAGATCACGTTAGTTTGTTTCCAATATTGGCAGCCATTGCAATTTTCTTTTACATGAAAATGACTTCGGGCGATCAACAAATGCAAGCTCCAGCACAAGAAGGAATGCCAGATATGGGCAAGATCATGAAAATTATGATTTATGTTTCGCCAATAATGATGCTTATTTTCTTTAATAGTTACGGTTCTGGTTTGAGTTTATACAACTTTATTTCGAATCTTATTACGATAGGTATCATGTTTGTAATCAAAAATTACATCGTAGATAACGATAAAATTCATGCTCAAATTCAAGAAAATAAATTGAAAGAGCCAAAAAAGGAAGGGAAATTCCAGAAACGTCTTCGCGAAGTGATGGAACAAGCTGAAGAGCAAAAAAAGTTGAAAGGAAAAAAGTAATTTATTTATAGAAAAAAACCAACTTAAGTATTTAAATTGGTTTTTTTCTATAATTATTAATCAAATTTATTTTTCATATAATATCTATCATCCAAATCTTCCAATTCGTCATCGATAGGTCTTGGTTTTGGTTTGGAAGCAGTAACTTTCTTTTTCCAAAGTTCAAATTTATCTTTTGGTAATTTTTTTCGAATTAATTCGGTAACTTCATTTTCAGAAATGCCAAATTCTTCTTTGATAGCCTCAAATGGTTTGCGTTCTTCTTGCGCCATGCTGATGAGTCTTTCTAGATTTTCGGAGTCTAAATCAGCTATTTTACTCTTTCTCATTCTTAATTAATTTATTCTACTTTTACTCAATTCAAAATTTATTCCAATATTAATAAAAATTAGAATATGTTAAAAAAAAATAATCATTTTTTTTTAACAGTTTGTTTTTTTATTTTATAATTCTAAATTAGTGTTGGTGCGTTAACTTTATAATTTTGTTTGTTACGCATTGATTTTATTAGGTTTATTGACGTTCTTTGATTTTTTGATTTGATTTGAAAG
>JAYVHB010000017.1:0-46141 GCA_043771555.1 Flavobacterium sp.
TAACTATATACTATCTCTGATTTTCCAACACTTTAAACAACTAATTATCAACGCCTTTTATGGAGATTATAGATGTAAAATATAAAGTGTATTGGCAAATAAAAGGCAACGAGATTTACAAAGTAACCAAGTGCAAGAAAATCATCAATAGCAAAAAAGGAACAATACTAAACCAGAGAATAAAAGGAGGAACAATAGGTTGGTGGATAAGCAACACATTCGTCAAAAGAAAAGACATCAATCAACATCTAGAACCAATAACCAAAAAAGAAAATCCTTTTTTTTAGAAAACAATATAAAACATAATTAATAACAATTAACCTAAATGAGTTACATCAAATCCACCTTTATTGACAAACTTTTAGAACGAGCACACATTGATGAAGTCATTGGCAAGTTTATCGACCTAAAAAGAGCTGGCGCCAACTTCAAGGCAAAGTCTCCTTTTAGCGAAGACAAAACAGCTTCCTTAATGGTATCACCAGTAAAAAATATCTGGAAAGATTTTTCTACAGGAAAAGGTGGAAACGTAGTTTCTTTTGTTATGGAAAAAGAATCTTGTTCTTATCCAGAAGCAATTGAGAAAATCGCATCCATCTATAACGAAACAGTAGAATATGAAGCCGTAGAATTTGCAGAAAAGAAAAAAGAAGTTTTAGAAAAGAAAGAAGAATTACGTAAAGTTCTAAAAGCAACTCACGAATTATATCAAAAACAATTAGCCACACTTCCAGAAGATCACTATGCTTTACAAGAAGTAAAAGTTAAAAGAGAATATACTGATGATACTATTGTAGAATGGGGAATTGGTTTTGCTCCAGATAATTTCCTATACAATAAATTATCAGCATCCGGAAAAGTAAACATCGGTGAGGAATTAGGTTTGATTAAAAATCAATGGGACAAATATTCCAATCGAGTAGTATATCCTATTCACGATGCAAACGGATTAATTATAGGATTAGCTGGTCGTGATGTATCTGGAAAATCAAATACAGCCAAATGGATTAATCCCAACGTGGACGCATCCAATTTACTCTACAATAAATCTAAAGTATGGTATGGATTGCATAAAGCAAAAATGGAAATCCGCAAACGAGGCGAAGCCTTTTTAAGCGAAGGTTATAATGATGTTATTGCAGCTCATCTTTACGGATTAGAAAACACCATCGCCAGCTGTGGAACTGCTATTACAGAAATGCAAATCAACGAAATCAAAAAACTATGTACAAAAGTAGTTTTTTGGATGGATCCAGATAAAGCAGGAAAAGCAGCAGTGCTCAAACAAATACCTTTATTTATCAAACAAGGTTTTCGCACAGAAGTAATTATGACAGACTTTGATCCTGATGATTACTGCCGAAAATATTCTGATGTTATTGCACTTGCTGGCGGACTTAACGAAATGTTTAAAGTACCTGGTATTCGTAAAGATGGATTTGGAATTTTAGTAAATGAGTTTATCAAAAAAGACTACTACCAAATTGAAGAAGAATTAATTCTTGAAAAAGAAATCCTTCAGAACACGCTTATTGAATTTGAAACCGAGAAGCAATCCTTAATCCAAGAAAGAATCCGAATTGAAACTGATTTTATAACCGTTGACAATTTGCTAAAAGAAATTGTAATTACAAAAGGTAAAAAATCAGAAGAATACAAAGAGCAACAAATTAAAACATCAGCTGTTAAAAGTGATTTGGATAAAATAAAAAACCAAATCAAAAACCTACAGGAATCACCTAAGCTAAAACAACAAAAAGATTTAGTTTTGATTTTAACCGCTCGTTTAGATCTTGCTTATAAAAACTCCGAAATCAATAGAGCATCAGGAGCAAAAGAATTATGCAAAGTAATTATTAATATAGAAGACGATGCCTATTTCCAAATATATTTAAACTGGATTCAGCTAGAAAGCAAATTACCAAAAAGTACACTAAATACTTGGATAAAAGAATTACGCGCTGAAGTTGAAACTCCAGAAGAAGAATATAACATTGATTACGTTCTACCTATTGATGTGAAAGTTCCATTAAAAGAATTGGAAAAAAACATTAAGTATTACGGAATGTTTATTGCCAACAATCAAATTTATATGTCGTTACCAGAAAGCCGTGACGGAAAAGTATATTTCACTTCTATATCAAACTTTTCAATTGAAGTGCTGCAACATATGAATGACGAAAAGTTTCCTAGAAAACTCATTCGATTAAAGAACATTCACAATAAAGAAGTCATTTTTGATACCAATTCAGAGAACCTAAATACACCTTTGAATTTTTACAACACAATGTCAGGTCACGGAAACTTCAATTTTAAAGGGAGTAACAATGACTTGCAAATTTTAAGAACATTCCTTTTAGACAACATGGGTGATGGTCGTAAGATTGAAGTATTAGGATGGCAACCAGACGCCAACATTTGGGTTTGGAACAACAGAATAATCAATGAAGCAGGACTAGAAATACCTTTAGACGAAAACGGTGTTTTTGTTTTCAACGATATTCATTACTACATCGCTTCGGCCAACAAAATTTATAAGCATACGTCAGGAAAATACAAGGCTCAAAAGCAATTCAGAGTAATGGAAAATCCAATTTCTTTCGAATCCTATATGGCAAAAGTAATTAAAGTACACAGAGAACACGGAATATCCGCTTTGCTTTTCGCCATCGCTTCCCTATTTCAAGACATTGCAGTAGACGAAACAGGAAGTTTCCCAATCTTGTTTTTCTATGGTCCAGGAGGATCAGGTAAAGATGAGTTAGCTTATATCGTTCAAAGTTTTGCAGGAATTCCACAAATCCCAATTAATCTTGAAGCTGGAGCATCTACACTAAAAGCAAAAATTATTGAGTTAGCACAATTTAAAAACGGAATTTCTCAATTATCAGAATACAAACGCGGTGACAGTAAGCTAGACGGAACCATCAAATCTATTTGGGATAGAGTTGGATATAAAAAAGGAAGCATCGAGAGTCGCATCGCAATGGATACGGTGGACATAGAATCATCTGTGATACTCACAGGAAACGATTATCCAAATTCAGAACCATTAATCATTCGTTTAATATGGAACGAAATGACAAAAAATGTTTTTAGTCAAGAAGAAATGTTGGAATTTGATGAGCTCAACGATTGGACCACAAAAGGAGTAAGCGGATATTCTCATCATTTATTAACGCATCGTAAAGTATATAAAGAAAACTATTCTAAAGGATATAGAAAATGGAAAGGAATTCTACAAGAGAACTTTCCAACCGCCAAAGGAAGAATAATTTCAAATCTCGCAGTTTTGGCAACCACTTTTGAAATCGTTCGGGACATGACCGATTTGACATTCCCATTTGACCAAAATGCAATGATGGCACATTTTAAAAGTCAAGTTGAACATCAAACATCCAAAATAAATTCAGCATCAATAATGATTCGTTTCTGGGATTGCTTCATCGCATCGTTGCGAGGAAACAAAGACGAAAGATTACAAGCCAACTATATTGTTAGTGTTGAAGAAACAACCCTTTATATTCAATGGACACACACAATGGACAAAATAGAACGCAAATGGTGGACACAATATCATGAACTTCCACCAAGTAGAGCTACGTTCAAAGATGAGCTAAAAAAATCAGGTGTTTGGATAGAGGATTTAAAGTCACACAGTTTTGCCAGCGGACGAAATGCCAACCGTTCTAGCGCAACAAGTATCAATATGGCAGAGTTATCAGAAAATATTAGAGAAGACATTACAGGTTCAATAATGTATCAATTAAATGAAGGAACGTTCTGGGAAAACAAAACACCAGCTGATGAAACACCATCATCTGACGCTCCAACACTTGATTTTAAAGAGGTTGATGGCGATTTTGTCGATTTTTAAAAAAATTTCCCTGCGACCCATAATTTTAAAAAGTATGTCTAGCGGAAAAGAAAGGGTAAAAAAGTGTCTCAACATTCCCAACCGATTTAACTTATTGATTTTTAATTATTTAAGGTTGTGAAAATGTCGGGAATGTTGCAGACTGTTGGGAATTATTTATTTTTTTCTGTAACATTCCCGACATAAAAGAAGATAACTATCTGATAATCAAGTGTTGCGATGTCGGGAAAGTAAAAGACGAAAAATGACTTAACATGGTCAAAAAAAAAATTTTTTTTTTTAGAAAAAAAAATAAAAAAAAATAAAATGGAAGACAACAACAAACTCCTACAAGCAATATTCGACAACATCGAATCGATGGAAGAATTGTATAAAATATCAAAATCATTTGCTTGGCTTATAGAAAATCATTTTCTAGAAAAAGAAAACGCCATTTACGAGTTAAGTCAAATTGCCTTCAGACGAATATGTAATACAGAATAATATGGAAATCAAATTTTATGAAACAAAAGGAACACTGGTGCAATGCTCAAAAGAGGATCTAATCACCAGTACAGGAAATTTTATTGAAGAAAAAGTATTTTTCATCAAAAAATTAAACGAAACCAATTTCTGTTCCGTATACAAAATACGCGGAGTCAATTCGTTTCATAAAAACGAGCACCAAATAGCTACCGAAAAGTATATGTTCAAAGAAGTGCTTTTCCTATTACACAACAAACTCATTTATAAATTGTCAGAGCTGCACTCAGCACAAAACTATCAATTCAAATTATATCTAAAAACAGCCATTGACTATGATCTGTTTTATGCACCAAAATTCCTAAAAACCAATACGGTGTATTACATCATCAACAAAGAAGGAACCATTACAGGTCCACTATATATTTATGAATCCACAAATATCGAAACTATGAAAACACAAATGCAATCCGGGAACATACTAGTTCCCATAAACAAACAATTATTTGAATCATTCACCTTTAAAAAAACAGCATAAAAAGAAAATGAATAAATATTTTGCACAGTACATAGGCGTTACGACACCGATGTATAGTAAAAACGAATATTACTCAATCAAAATCAATAACAATTCAAACATCGTTTGCAAAGAAAACGGTTTAGATGTCATTCCCTACAGAAGCATTGATCACTTCCTCAAGAACTGGAGCAACATCACCAAACAAGAATAAACAGACTTAGTGCCGTTTTTTAAAGAATCTTAAGCAATTAGGACGACAGGAACTAAGCAAACAAATTATACAGAACAAACCAACTAAGACGAGCCACTTTAAGAGTAGTTTTTCTTGTTTTTAACCCTATATAACATAATTGTTTTTTTCTCCAAAACGAAGTTCAAAACGGCTTTTCAAAACCCCGAAATACTCCCTACTCCCACAATTATCAAAAACGCATAAAAAAAATGTAATTTTGTAATTTATGGTGCGAAGTGCCTAAAACTATAGTATTTTTAATTACATTCTATTTGTAATTTTGTAACTTAAATTACAAAAAAAATGTAATTAATTCAGAGCGTACAAAAATACATTTCTCTTTTTCTCCAAAATTACAAAACCGTTGTAATTTAAAAACCTAGTGTTTATAGTATCTAACACCATATAAAACCCATAAATTACATAATTACAAAAAAATAGTGACTTTTTTGAGAAGTTTAATTATCTAAACAGATAATTTACAAAGAATTTATTTGTCTTTTTAGACAATATTTTTATATCTTCGCTTCAATATAAAAAAGGTTGAAATGCTTGAAAAAGTGCAAGATAGAGTACATATATGCAGTATCGGACTATGTTTTGATACAGCAGCGGTACCATCAGCAATCACCAATTGGCAATTATTCTATAATACACAGTTCCCAGACGCTATTTTTCTAAAATCCTATGCCAGTTTATCAAGCATACAGTACAGTGAAGAAAGCATCACATCAACATCCGGAACATCCTACAAACAAAAAGTTTCTTTTTCTTTTCCAAACGCCGATGCACAACGATCAGAAAGAATAGCCTATCTCCAAAAATCAAAATTCATAAAACTAAAATTAACCAACGGACTAGATCTAGTCATTGGCCGAAATGATTATTATCAAAACTCAGCTCCAACATTCAAGATAAAATCAAACGAGCAAACCACCGAATTAGAAATAGAAACACAATCTATTTTTCCTGCAGGATTTATGCCCACATCAGAAAACGGAGAATACGTTCCAGAAATACCTATAGCAGTTATGACACCTCAAAGAATAACATTCAATTATAGTATTCCAGAAGTTACTATTCCAGAAGGATTAAAGATTCTAGATATCGAAAATCTAAACAATCCGAGCAAAGTAATACAGTTTACAGAAGACTCGCCAACCACAATTACCTTAATTGATAATTGTGCAGTCGACGATTTAATAAAAATAACAGGTTTAATTTAATATAGAAAAATGAAAAAAGTAGTCGCATTTGTAATGTTTTTAATGAGTTTATCTATGAATTCTCAAATCTCGTGTTTGGACAAACCAGTGCGTTCCAGCAGAATTCAAACCACTTGCTTTGAAGAAAGCGAAAATTTAAACGACAGTATTAGAGTAGTAGGTTCAGACGGAATTCACAGAAACATGAAACGTAGCGTTTTCTTATCTGGAATTGGTAGCACACAAGATTTAGATCAAACATTAACATTAGGTAATATTTCTGATAATAATATGAAGTTATTATCAGGTGTTTATTCTATAGATTTCACATCTTCCAACGGTTCAATTTTAGCTTACGATGCCAATACAAGTGCAGCTGCATATTTTGATCCGAATAGTTTAAAAATCAGCAATGGTGTTACTACAGAATATACAGAAATATCAAAAGATGGTGTTTTATTTAAAAATAAATACAACGGTGAAAGAGGTTTTTTAAACAACAAAAACTCTTTATATAATATCGAATTAAGTTATCCAGTTGGTACTGCTAACTATGCAGGAACGTTACCTATATCGGTAAACGGTCAATATCCAAATGCAACTACAGGAGATATTAGTATTTCTACAGGTGGAATTTCAGAAGTAACAGGAAGTTCACCAATAACAATTGCCAACGGAACTACAACTCCAGTAGTTGGAATTACTCAAGCAACAACATCAACAGCGGGTTATTTGAGTCCAAGCGATTGGAATACTTTTAATGGAAAACAAAATGCGTTAGGCTTTACTCCTTATAATGCTACAAATCCAGCAGGATATATTTCAAGTTATACGGAAACAGATCCTTTGGCTTTAAAAATTAGCAATAATTTATCTGATTTAGGGAACATTACAACTGCAAAAACAAATTTGAGTTTACAAAATGTGAATAACACAAGCGACTTGAATAAGCCAATTTCAACAGCAGAACAGACAGCATTAAATTTAAAAGCAAATTTAGCTTCGCCAACTTTTTCAGGCACAGTTGGTGGCATTACTGCCTCTATGATAGGACTTGGAAACGTACCTAATACAGATGCTACATTACGAGCCAATCATACAGGCACACAATTATCAACTACTATTTCAGATTTTTCTGCTAGTGTAAAAAGTCAATTGGCTTTTGTTGCAGGAAGTGGAGCTTACAATAGTGCAACTGGAAACATTACTATTCCTACCAATAACAATCAAATTACAAATGGAGCAGGCTATATTACAGCAAGTGCATTAACTCCTTATTTAACATCATATACAGAAACGGATCCAATAGTAAAAGCAATTTCAGGAATAGTAAAAAGCAACGGAACTACTATAAGTGCAGCTGTTTCTGGAACAGATTTTAAAACAGTAAATAGTACTTCTATATTAGGTGCAGGAAATATAAACGCTGCTGCTGCTTTTCAGAAATATGGTGATATTTACAATAAAAACTCCTGGACTGATTTAACTGATTTTACAAGTAATAGTGCTGGTGTTTCAGTTGTTTCAAACAAACTTTCGTTTACGGGTGGAACTGCTCAAAATTCAGTTGCTGGTGGAAATTCTCAACTACCAAGTTTTTTACGTTTGAATAACTATACAGGATTAGACAGATGGTCAATGACTGTGAAAGTAAAAGTAAATCAAGTACCAAGTGCTACATCATACGGGTTTAGTGTTGGAGTGATTGGTGATACATCATTAGGTAATAGTTCTGAAAGTTCTGCATTAGGATTCTTTAATATGACTTCAAACGGAACATTAACCGGGAAAGTTTCATTGATATTAGGAACACAAAACAATTTAATTGCTAGTTCCAATACGGTTATTACGTTTTCTCAAAACGATTATATCGAATTGATTGTAGAGAGAGAATTGAGTAATATCAAAGTTTCTGCAAGAAACATCACTACAAATAGCGGAATTACAACTGCTACATTCAACTATAATACCAATTTTGCAGATGGTACAACAAATCCATTCTTGCCAAATAGCGGAACATTTGTTATAGCACAACACGGTGGAAGTTTTATTGTTGATGATATTAAGGTAAAATCTTCTGCTGTAAAAAGAGCAAATTTAATGCTCATTACCGATAGTAAAGGAATTTACAATGCACCAGTAGATTTAGCTTTTCCACAATTACTAGAGCGAAAATATGAAGGTGTGGTTTGGAACGGTGGACCAATTGATATTACACAATGCGTAATCAATAAATTACCTGAAATACTAGCGTTGAATCCTAAACAAATAGTTTTGGCTATTGGTAGAAACGATGTGATGACTGGTATAGCTACAGGAACTTGGCAGGCAAATTTAGTAACTATCGATAATACACTTACAGCAGCAGGAATAGCTGTTTATTGGACTAATGGAATAAAAGAAACGTCGACTACACAAACCTCATTAAGAGATTATATTGCGACTACGTTTGCTGGTAGGGTAATAAATACTTATGCAGCTACAGATTATGCTGCTTGCGTTTCTGCTGATGGAATACATCCAAGTATTATAGGACATCAACAAACCGCCGATGCTATTATAGCAAGTGGATTTATTGTTGATTATTCAAATTATAATAGTTCAAAACAACCAAGCCAAAGTGTTACCGATTTGCGTTATACAGGACAAATAATTGCTGGTGGTGGTACTACTCAAAAACCAACAACATCAAGTGCTGGCGATGTTATTGTTCCTGATGGTGGCGGATTGATTTCGGGATATCAAGGTGCTCCTAGCTGGTATGGAAAATATATTCCGTTTGCTGGAGGAACAGCAAAATTTATCAACTCCTACACAGCATCAAACAAATATAGTTTCCAATGGCTTGGTAGTAATGGTAGTAATGGAACAGAAACTACTACGATGGTATTAACAGATAGGGGAAATTTAATATTAAAACCTAATGCTTCGCCAAATATGTTAGTTAGAACAGATTTACCAACATCAGGAATGTACTTAACAGATGTTGGTGGTGGTATAGCTTCATCATATACACCTACAAGTCAAAGTTCAGTAGGACAAACGGCTCAGATATTACCTTTTACTACAAATTACGCTACCGAAATTCGTAACAAAAGTAGAATAGGTAAAATAGATAAATATGTATCAAATGGTACTGATGATGGTCAAATGCTTGCCGAAACTACCAATGCAAAAGGAAGGACTTCTTTTTTTGGTACTGGCGTTACCGTTCCAAATATAACTAGTGCAAATAGAGATTTGATTGGTAGTGTAATTGGTGGTTATATGACAGGTTTAGGAAGCGGTGTTACTACTGCTACAGTTGCTTTTTCTGGTGGTGGTGGTACAGGTGCAACAGCAACAGCAATTATATCAATTGGACAAATACAAGGAATAACCATAACAAACGGTGGTAGTGGTTATACATCAACTCCTACAGTAACCTTTACAGGTGATGGAACTGCTTCGAGTGCTACTGTTGTTTTATCAATGGATTTGCTTCAAAAAGGAATTGTAATATACAATACAACATTGGATGTATTTCAAGGATGGAATGGCACTATGTGGATGACGTTTTAACAATTAAACTAAACATAATATGAAAGAAGTTTTTACATTTTTAGAAAAAGAATTAATGCGAGTGTTTCAACACGCATTTATAGGACTAACTATTGGTTACTGGATAGTTTTAAGAACCTACATTTTAGATATGAAAATAGTTGAAGAAAAAGCAGTAATTATCTTTTTTGCAACACTTCTTTTCGTTGGTGCAATAGCTTGGTTTTGGGATTTCTTTCAAAACTTACTATTTCAAGCAATGCCTACTTGGAGTCATTTTGCGTGGACAGTAACCTTTGGAGTTGTTGGTGGGTATTTATGTTGGATGTATAAGAATATGGTATTTTTCAATGTATTGTTAGCAATATCGGCACTTTTAGTAAGTATCGAGTTAGTGAAATATTTAATAATTAAAGATAGAAAGTAAATAACATAAAATAAAAAAATAGTAACTATTAAATAATTATATATGAATGAATTTTTAAACACTAAATGGGGTAGTTACGCAAAAGCGTTTCTAGGAATAGTATTAGCTTATATGCTTGCTAATGGAGGAACATTGTCTACTCTTGGAACATCAGCTTGGCTTGGTGCTATTTCTGCTTCTTTTTTACCTTTTGTTATTAAATGGATAAGTGGTGCTCAAGGTGGGTTTTTTAACACATGGTATGGAGGTTTGCTTAAAACATTTATTACTGTTGGAATAGCCTATGTTATAGATCACGGTGGTTTTATCGGATTAAATTGGGGTGCGTTATTAAATGCTGGATTTGTTGCTGTTATTACAGTAATTGTAAATAGTACAAATCCAAACGACACTAGATATGGATTTGTAAAAACGCCAGTTGAATAGTCAAAGTATTAAAATTAGTTCTAGCAAATAAAAACAAAAAGTTACTAAAATTTCTGGAGAACCAATAGTTCTCCAGATTAAATTAAAAGCCAATGCAAGTAGAAGGAACTGTTGATAAAATTACAAAATTAACTTTTGTTCAAATAATAAAACTACTTCTGGCTTTATCAATTTTGTTAAACTATACTTTAATTGTTCATATTGATAAGTTAAACACCGATTTTCTTACGCAAGAAAAAAAGAATAATTCAAATCTTCAAAAAGTAGAATTAGAGAAAAATATTTTTATAAAATTGACTTTAGATATGCAAGAAAAAGCAATTAAAGATGGCTATAAAAGAGATAAAACAATTGATAGTTTAATAATAATTAATTCATATCAGAAGAAATGAAAAGGTTTTTAGTTTTTGTAGTTATGGTTATGGTGCTGTTTCCTCTTTTTGGAATAACAGTAAAAGAGGATATTGTTATTATAAAATATGTTCCTGATAAAAGACCAACATATGAACAACAGCTTCAATTAAACTACAATAAAATAAATATAATAAATAGCGACTTTGATAGCAAGTTTGCACAGCTTAATAATGAATAATTAAAACCAATTATAGATGAATGCAGTAATCTTATTTCAAGAAAAATACAATCTAAAACCAGATGGCGTTATTGGTAAAAAAACAATGATGACAATGGCGGAAGTATTTCATTTATCTATTCCAAAATTGGCTCATTTTCTTGGACAATCGCACGTAGAAAGTCAAGCCTTTACTAAATTGGTGGAAAACTTGAATTATTCTGCACAAGGTTTGGCGGAAGTTTCTCCTAAAAGATATGCACTAAATCCTAAGGCTAGAATAAAAGTTCCAAATGCATTAGCTAAAAAACTAGCAGGAAAACCTATGCAAGTAGGTAATAATTATTATGCAAATAGAATGGGTAATGGTTCTGAAGCTTCTGGTGATGGGTTTAAACATCGTGGATTTGGTATCAGTATGATAACAGGAAAAGAAACACAATATGCTTTTGCTGATTTCGTTCAGAATCCACAAATCAAAGTTCTTCCAGAACTCATTGTTACTAAATATGCTTTCGAAAGTGCTTTGTGGTATTATCAGACAAGAAGTGTATGGAAATATGCTGAACGTGTTAATGAAGAAAGCATTCTTAATGTTTCTCGATTAATAAATGTTGGAAAAGTAGATACTGAAATTATACCTATTGGTTATGATAAACGATTGCACTGGACCAATTACTATTTTAATTTAATGATCTCCTTATGATAAAATTTACAGACAAACTTCCCAATTGGTTCAAATGGATTCTACTGGGTTTGATTGTAGCCTTAATTGGTTGCATTGTTTACATCCGAAACACCGCAGTTGATGTGCGTATCGAAAAGAAAAAAAACACCATCGAAACCATTGAAAAAAAGAAAGACAGTTTTGTCCAGCAACGAAATGATAAACTCGATGCTCTAGTTGCCAATAGTACCAAAACCTACTCCAAATCCAAAGAATTAATTCAAAAATTGCCTTATGAAAAACACATTGTTAATATTCCTGCTTATGATTCCATTGATAAGTACATCACAGGATATAAGTACGCTGACAAATAAAAAAGATATTTATCTCGGTTTGGTACAAGGCGATTGGTGTCGAAAAAATGATTTACCAAAAGCCATCAAGATTGCCGAAAGTTTGGATAGGCTTGTTAGTGATCAGCACGACAGCATTGTCGATTTTGCAGCTAAAACCAAAAAACTGAATGATGCTCTTGAAGCTTTAGAAGCAGCCGCACTAAAAGCCAATAATGAATTGGAAGCGTTGAAGTCTAAAAAAGTGCCCTGGTACAACAACAAATGGTACTATCTAGGTGCAGGTTTTTTCACAGGAGCTTATCTAATACAGAACAATGCCAGATAATCAACTCAGAGAAGCAAAACTAGAAAAAGCAATCCTTATCAATACTATTTTAGAATCCGACCAAGAAAAGGTGATTGACTATTACCGTTTAGGAAAATTAGAAATCGCCATCAAAAAATTAGAAATACAAATCGTTCGACAAACACAAAACACACTTGAAAACTGATCCTGCTTTGTTTCCTGTAAAAATTCGTCCGCATTTAATTCCGTTTCTTTTCAAAGAAATGGAAGGCACAGAAGCATCGTATATGAATAAAACTGCTAAATCAATAAAGATATCGCCAGTATCTTCTTTAGGTAAGTTTTTGTATGTGCAGTTTCTAGAAAAAAAAATAATCGGAAAACGTGACCGCTTCATTATTTACCTTACCATCGAAACCAAAAAATTTAACGTTTACGAAGGAACACTATACATTTCCATCAAAAACATCAAAGAAATCATCTACCTCAAAGAAGAGCAAATCAACGAGATCAACAATCTTATTGAAGACATTTTCCGCATTTCCTTTATTTATTTCATCGATGGATTCCTTTCTTTTTCAGAAAAAGGAAACATCAAAAAAGCAATAGATCTATTTATAGACAAATACGACTTACTCGAATTCGGATTCAGCAACGAAAGTCTTAGAAGGTTGTTTTATAGAGATAAAGAAAAAGGGCAAAAACTATGTCGTGTGCAATTCAAATCAAGCAATAGAGTGCATAATTTCCATACCTAGCAAAGTATGTCACACGCTAAACAAATGCACTCATTTATATTTGTTTAAAATTGTTTTAAAAATGAAATTCAATAAGCTAATTAACGAGATAGCCAAAGGCCATTGGGCAATGTCCGCAGAAGCACTTCGGTTTTGGTACCCACAGGCAAACAAAATGCTCAAGGGAAAAACAATAGATTTTACACCTAGTGCCAAAAGTATTATTGATTATTTTGACTCTAATAATAATTTAATTCCAGCTGATAGAGAAGGTGTTGTTTCTGTTCCAAAAGGCAGTACAGCAGTAGTCAATATGATTGGTCCAATAATTCCTTATGGTGATTATTGCACGTATGGTTCTGACGATATCGTAGCACAATTACGCAAACTAGATGCAGATAGCAATATCAAAGCCATTATCGTTTATGTTGATGGTCCAGGTGGAAGCGTTTCGGCAATTGCGCCTTTTCTAGATTTCGGAAAAGAGCGCAACAAAAAGAAACCTTTAGGCGTAGTATACGAAATGTCCTGTTCGGCTCACCTTTATATTATGTACGGTTTACAGCCTGATTTTGTTTGGGCATCCAATAATATTTCATCAGTAGTAGGAAGTCTTGGTGTAGTATTGTCCTTTATGGACAACAGAGAATATTTAAAACTAAACGGTTTTAAAATGGTCGAAGTTTATCCTGACGAAAGCGAAGACAAAAATCTAGCATTCCGTTTATTATTGGAAGGCAAAGAAGAAATGATTAAAAAAGAAATGCTGTCACCATTGGCTATTCAATTCCAAACCGATGTGATGCGTTTGCGCCCAAATTTAAAACACGATGTTCCTGGCGTTATTACAGGAAAAACATATTTTAGTGCAGATGCAGTAAAGTTAGGTTTTGCCGACAAAATCGGAAATCTAACAGAAGCCATTATGTACTCCCAGAGCTTGAGTGAAATGAAGTCACTATATAAATAATTATTAACAAACAAAAAAGAAAGTTATGTTCAACAAACTTAAAGCAACAATGGGCTTTATGATGATGATTTTAGGCTATGGCGCAGAAAAGGAATTTCCTGTAGATGCCGAATCAAAATCGCTAAAGTTCAAAGAGGATGAAATCGCAAAATTGAAAGCACATTTTGGCGAGAATTACGAAACGTTAATGTCTACCGTAAACGGTGAGATTAAAGCGTATTTAGAAAACAGCACGGATATGAAAGCCATCCAAGACGAAATCGATGCTCTTGTAAAAGAGAAAGATTTAAATGCAAAAGCGATTGATGATAATTCAGGAGCAGAAACAAAAGCAGCCGATACTTCGGAAAAATTAAATTTATTAGCCAACGCACATTCAGAAGAAAAAGCACTTCGTGTAAAATTGCAGGCGCAAGTTGATAAATTAATGAACGAAGGTGTGGGTGACCAACCAGAAGCAATTATTAACAACGCTCAGAATATGAAAGTAGTTCACTCAGCAACACACTTATTTGCAGACAATAAAGATTGGAACAAATTAGAAGCTCGTGCTTGGAATCAACGTTTGAAAAACAATGATGTAAAAGCAACTGATTTTAATACAGACGGAACCATTCCTTTATTGCAAGATGATTTAGCGCACTTTGTACGTGAAAATCCAAATGCTTTAAACTCGTTATTCAACGATACTTTAGAGTTGCCATCAGAATGGGACAGACGCTCTGGTGTATTAGACAGAGTTGCCGATGGTTTCATTATTCCTGCCGAAATAGTTCAAGGTAGAAAAAAAGGCTGGAGTCCTAAAAACGAAGTTAAAATCGTTGCCGAAGAAGGTAGAGTATTCCGTAAAAAAATAGACATCACTTTTGATGGATATGAATTACAACAAATAGAAAACACTTGGATAAGAAGTTACAATGGTTCTGATGGTTCACATCCTTGGAAAATGACATTTGTATTCTTCCTTTTATCAGAATTGGTAAAACAACAAATGTTAGATGACAGAAAAGCACAAATCAACGGTATTTTTGCAGAATCTCCAGAAGGTGACACTCCAGGAGCAGCTGTAAACTCTCAAGATGGTTTGCGTTTCTTATTCTGGTACCACAGAGAAGTGTCTCAAAAATTCCGTCCAACCTATTTAGGACCTATTAGAGATGCTAATATTGTGGACAAAATTGACAAGTTAATCAAATCACTTCCAGAAACAGAACGTTTTGCAGAAGGATTAGAATTAGGTATGTCTCAAGCAAATTTAGACCGTTACCGTACTAAAGCAGGATTACTTTATCAAATGCATAAAACAACCGATTCTGGTACTGCTATTTATGATAAATCACATCCAGTTGATTTTCCAAACATCAAGTTCCAGCCATTAAGAGATATGACGGATACAGACTTTATGTATATCACGGCTTCAAAAAACATTCAAATTTTAGATTACAACACCAACGAAAAAGGGAAATTCACTGTTACTCACGACAAGAGAGAAACACACATTTTTGCTGATTATCGTTTAGGAATCAGATTGAAATTTGTTGGAACAAAATTACAAGCAGGTGATCCTTCAGAATTTGAAAGACAAAAAGTATGGACCAACGAAACTCCAATTTTTAGCAACAGAAGTATGGTGCCATTATTTGATGATGAAACAGGAATTATTCAGTTTCACTACAAAAATATGATTGTAGACAAAGCTTGGAAAACAGACATTACTGCAATTGAAAAAGCACCAAAAGACACGATTATCAAAATTACGGGTGACACTCGTTTGGTAAGTGCTACTAAAGTGAAAGATGGTGGTTCAATAAGTTTAACATCAGATTTTAATTTAAAATCAGGTGGTACTTTAACACTTCAGGTTTTAGCCGATGGTACAGTAAAAGAAATCAAACGTACTACAGCTCCAGATGTTGTTCCAACAACAGACGTTATTTTTACAGGAACTGCTATTGATGCAAGCGCAGGAACAGCATTCAGATACGAAGGCGTTGCCGATGCTACATTGGCTAACATCATCAACGGTGTAGAAGGAAAAACGATCAGAATCTATGGTACTGATGCTGCTAACGTAGAAATTACTATTGCAGATGTTGCAAATGTTATTGATGTACCAGCCTCTAGAGTATTGCCGGATAGTGTAAGCTACGTTCAATTAACATTAATTGACGGTGTGTGGTATGAAGTAGGTGCTTCTATTACGGTTTAATTTAGTTTAATATTTTAAAAAATAAGTATGTACACAAAAATATCAGTAAGCAAACCAAGCGGAATTTCCGCTGGTTCTGCTGCAGCAAAAGATCCTAATGTTACAATAGTAGATGTAGAGGATATTTTAGTTTTCCCAAAAAGAGACAGTAAGGGAATTGCTATGGTTGGCGACTTTGTTCTAAAACCAAATGCTAGAATGATTCAGATATATATGACGAAGTCTAAAATATCTACGCCGTATTCTTCAGACGGTGACGAGGATAGTATTTCTATCAAACAATCATTTGAAGGACAGCATCCAGGGAATAAATTAGAAATCAGAGAATTTATTCAAAACTGGTTAGGGAAAAACGTAATTGTTATTCACGGTTCTTGTGCTGAATTAGAAAAAGAAGTTGTAGGAACGCCTTGTGCTCCACTACAATTGAAACCTGAGAAACAAGACAACAACGATGGTCGTTTTCATATGTTGAAATTCGAAGCGTTTGCAAAATCAAGTTATTTGCCAGGACAATATCTAGGTACATTACCTGTTGATTTACCTACAGCAGTAGCCGATGTAACAGCAATCGATATGCCTGCAGGAAGTTCTCAATTTAAATTGGCAGCGAACACTACAGGTGCAGCAATCGGAACCGATGTTGTAGCACTAGAAGATAAAGACCACGTAACCTTAATAGGTTCTGGAGGATCAGATCCAGCAGACTTAACACAAGGTGTAGCAGGAACAGTAACAGTAGTATTAAGAGGTGGAACTACTTGGGTTGCTCTCGATGGTGCTTCTATTACTTTAGAATATGTGAATGCCGGTGCAACTAAATATTTAGTTGAATTGGCTAGAAATTAGTTTTGTGATTTTTAGATTGGTCATTAAGGCTCCCGAAAGGGAGCTTTTTTGTTTCATGTCACACCATTAAAAAAAGGTAATTACCAAATTTACATTCTAAAGAAAATAATAAATAATTTTAAACACCGTATTATGAAACAACAAGTTATTGATTTTTTAAAAAATCTACCTCTTGATGCTT
Organism: Flavobacterium sp.; assembly: GCA_043771555.1. Classification (GTDB taxonomy): domain Bacteria; phylum Bacteroidota; class Bacteroidia; order Flavobacteriales; family Flavobacteriaceae; genus Flavobacterium. Next base: position 17,516 of record JAYVHB010000017.1, read on the forward strand.
ACGAGCAATACAACAAAGCATTTGATTTCTATCGTAAAAGTGGCAATTCAGATATGTCATCAGAGAGAACCTACAATCAAGGGTACACCGAAACCAATTTAAAAAATATTAAGTATGATTTGCAAAAAGCATATCATATTTCAGATTTAGAATTGCTGGAAGGTGTGAAAAAAGTAGAAGATATTAATGTAGTAGATGCAGAAGTTGTTTCTACAACAACTACAGCAACAGACGAATTTACACCAGCACCAACAACAGCAGACAGAGTGGCGATGCGTGATGATTTTCCTTTCCTAAAAGAAAAAGACTGTCCTATTGAGTTAAAAGCCTTAGTAGCTGATAAAATGACTGCTTTTGAAGAGTACTGTAAAGGGCAAAACGATTTGGTAAAACACTCCAACGGAGAATTGGTTCTTACTGACGAAGAATTTCAAGCGTTGACCAAAAAAACAGTAGCAGCCTATGAAGAAAATCGTGGGATTTATGATGAGTTGAACTACTACAAAGCCCACGGTAAAGTATTAGGAAAACATCCTTTGTTTAAACAATTGAGTCTTGAGCGTGAAGTAAACGCAATGTCTCAAGAAGAGTTGTTGAGTTTTAGAACTTCGTCTCCTAAATTCTTTTCGACTAAGAAAGCAGATGCGGAAAAAAACAAAAAAGATGCTGTGAAATTGGCTAAAATTGAAGCTTCTGTAAAAAACAGAACCGAAAAATTAGCATTAGTAAACAAAAGATTGGGTGTCTAATAAATATTTTAGCTTAGAAAAGCAAACTGAAAAAAAGGAAGAGAAGATCTCTGAACTTTATGCTTCAAAATTTTTGGTCTTTCATTTTGAAAAACTAAAATCACTCGAAGAAAGTTTGGTGCGTTTACCAACTTCAGAAGAAATTTTCTTCCTTCAATCAGATAATGCTTTTAACGCTTTTACTTTTATTCCGTTTATAGCAAAACATTTTCCTGTAAAGGAACTGTATGCTTCCACCTATTCTATTTCGCGCAAAGTTATTGATGCACTTATAGAAATGCACGATATCGGAATGATTGAGCAAATCACCTTATTGATTTCTGACAGTATGATCAAACGGAATCCTGTTGTTATAGACAATCTAATGGCGATGATTACCACAAGACCAAATATAAAAGTCCTTTTTGCTTGGTCTCACGCAAAAGTATGCTTGCTAAAAACACACGAAGAGCATTTCATTATAGAAGGTTCTGGAAATTGGAGCGACAATGCCCATTACGAACAATATGTTTTGGCAAACTCAAAAGGCGTTTATGATTTCAGATTGCAATTATTTACCAATTCTAATCTAAAAAAATACTGATGAAAATATTTATTTTATGTTGTATGTCCATAACTGCACTTTGTTTTATAGGATTTACTATAGCTGCTATAGTAATGCCACCAATAGAACTTAGACGACTTATGATTTTTCTATCGTTTATGTTTTTTGTTCTTACGTGCTGGATATACTTAGACTATCGCGAATTATGTCAGAAATAAAACTACTATACAACGCACTCAAACTATCTGATGATGAATTAGATCAGGTAGAGCATTTGGCGGCGACCAATTATGCACCAGAAAAAATTGCCTTGTTTTTGGATGTGCAAAAAACCGACTTTCTAAAAGAATGGTATAATCACGAAAGCGAAGTACGACTTCGTTACAACAAAGGACAATTATTGGCAGAATTCAACATCAACAACAAACAAAGAGAATTAGCCGAAAGCGGAAATATTACTGCAGCACAAATATTTCTGAAAGAAAGCGAAAAAGTAAAAATAGATAATATTCGTAAACAATGCCTTTTTAGCTAATGAAAATAGAAGATGTTACACTAGATCAAGTTTATGAATTTATGGAACGTGGCAATGTCAACAATGCGCCACAGCACATAGTAGATTATCTTTTGTTGTTAGACAAAACAATGGGTATGATTCGCCGTATTGATATGTATGGCAATCGTGAAGCTGTTATCAAACATTTGCGCCTTGTAGATGGATTGTCAGACTACAAAGCATCCAAAATATACAATGAAGCGATTGAGTATTTCAATATCGATAATGAAATCTCTAAAGATGCCTGGCGTAATTTCTATGCAGACAAGATGGAAAAAGTGATTAACTTTTCTACTTTGATAATGAAAGATGTTGCCGATGCTTCCAAAGTAGTTAAAATGTTATTGGATGTGGCTACGCTACGACAAGTAAACGTTCCAGATGCTGAAAAATTACCCGATAATTTCTTTGACAAACCTGTTAATTTAATGAGTTTGGACGCTGGAATCTTTGAATTTGGTAAGGCAAACCGACAAGGATTAGAAGAATTTATCGATAGTATGCCTGACTTGACAGAAAAAGAGAAAATCAGAATAAAACAAGAAACCTTAATTCTTCCTTTAAAATTATTCCCAGATGAGTCGGAGAATCCACGTAAGGCATAACGATCCTTTTATCAATCCGGTATATGCCAATTGGGTTTCAATTATGATTGAATTGATTCAGCCCAAGGATTTGTATTTTATTGGTGGTCGTGGTATGGCAAAAACTTCCGAAATAATGGCACAACGCTCGATGAATGCGATGTTTGATATGCCACATTCACAGCAAGTGCTTATTTCTGATACCTATGTCAATTGTATCAAAAACATCACTCCTACTTTGTTTGAAGGTTGGGAAAGAAAAGGATGGAAAAATGGTGTAGATTATGTTACCGACAAAAGACCACCATCTAATTTTAAACAATGCTATAAACCTACAGACAGTTATCATCATACGGTTTCTGTAAAAACAGGAGTACGATTGATTTTGGGTAGCTTGGACCAAATGAGTGGCTTGGCAGGAAATTCATTTCAACATATTTATGGTGACGAAGCCAGAATTTTAAAATTCAATAAATTAAAAAAACTGAATCCTGCTATTCGTGGAGAGCACGCACAGTTTGGACATTCGGTATATTATCGTGGGAGAACCTTTTTCTCGGATATGCCAAACATTATTGATGGTGATGATGATTGGATTACGCTCCAGGAGAAAGAAATGAACCTTGAGCAAATCAAGATGGCACTTGAAGTAGGTAAAATACTCAACGAAATACGATGTGAGCTGTACAATGCCCAAATGGATAGAGATAAGGCAAGAGTAGAACTCGTACGTAAAAACTTGGTTCGCTGGACAGAAAGATGGATACGAGTTCGCAAAAACTCTACGTTTTACTATAGTGTATCTTCGTTTGTGAATGCTGATATTCTACAAGAAGGATTTTTTAGAGATACGCTCAAAGCGTTAGGAATTGAAGAGTTTAAAAGTGCGATTTTGTCTTTTAAAGTCAATATTACCAAAGGAGAAAAATTCTACGGACAACTTGGAGAGCATCATTTTTATGATGATGGTGTGAATAGCAGCTATTATGACAAGTATATGCTCACCGATGAAATAGAGGAAAGTTGTTTGGCATTGAAGTATCTTGATCACAATGCGAAACTAGAAATGGGTATAGATTTTGGCGATATGTGTAGTGCGGTAATGGCACAGCCAAGAGGAAACTACTTATATTGCCATAAGGAATTCTATACTTTGGCACCAGAGAGTAGCAAAGAATTGGCACAAAAAATAAAAGATTTTTACAAACATCATAAGCATAAAGAAATCGATATGTATTATGATCGTTCCGGAAATCAATATGCAAAAATAAAACGAGATTGGGCAAGTGAGTTGAAGCGAGAAATAGAGTTTACTAATGGTGTGGCTTCTGGATGGACTGTAAATTTGAAATCACAAAACCAATCGACCATTTATCAAGAAGAAGAGTTTTCGTTTGCGCGTAATTTGATGGGAGAAATGTCAAAAGAGCTGCCGAAATTAAAGATAGACAAGTTACAGTGCAAATGTTTGAAAAGTTCGTTAGAGTTAACCAAAATCAGAACGATTATAGACAAAAAGGGTTCAAAGTCACTTCATAAGGATAAATCGTCAGAAAAATTGGCAATGCATTTAAGACCGATGTTTTCTACCAACTTTTCGGATGCTTTCAAATACCTAATTTACAGAAGAGAATGGGTTGATAAGTTAAAAAACAGTAATGGTACGGAATTTATGGACGCTGGTATCTTTTAATTTGTTATCTTTGAATATGGGAACATTTAGAAACTTAGCGGTGCTTGAGCAAACAAGAACGATTGTAAAACAAGAGTTAGGAGAAAAGTATATAGAAACAATAGTGCCTTTTGCGAAGATTATCCAAAAAGTAATGCAGGCCAACCAAATCGATTGCTTTACTGCAATGAAAAAAATAAAAGACACAACGACATTGTATGACAAAAAAAATGCATCGGCGTTGTTTTCATCTGCTTTGATGGAAATTGTAGAGGATAAAATGTTTAGTAATTAGGAAAAAAACTTAAATAAAGTTTGTTTTATAGTTTTTTTTAACGTACATTTGCTTATATAAATTTAAGAGTCCGGCGCAGGACGAAAAAGTCTGCATTATCACAATGGAAACTACTCCAAAAATTACAATCGAAGATTTAGCTATCAAACTTAACGGTAAAATGTGGACTAAAGGAGATTTGAAAAGAATCTACTTAGACAGAGGTTATAATACCAAAAAGATGTCTACAAAAACTTATGTAGAAGAAACATCAGAAGCAAATTTTAATGTGAAATGTTTCGTAGAATGTCCAAGCCAAGATTATAACTGGTGTGCTTCTCAAGCTGAAATGGTTGTTGAAAGCGTAGACAAAGAAATTGCTGAAGCTACAGTAACTGAATATTTTTTGGTTATGAATGAAGATACTGCATTATTCGTTGATGATTGCGGAACTGATAAAGCAATGAACGACATCTACGGAAGTGACCTTCATCATTCAAGAAGAGCTGCTGAACGTTTTATAGAAAAAGAATTAAACGGTAATTATTCTGTCCAATTGATTTCAAGAGAAGCATTTGACAGACAGGTTACTGAATTGGATGCTATCGAAAAAGCAAACTATGTTGCTCCAGTTGTAGAAGAAAAAGTAATTTCAAGACCAGTTTCAAAACCTCTTACTGAAACAGAACAAAACCTAACATTTGTTCCTGGAACAAAAGTAGTTCACTCTCGTTTTGGAAAAGGCGAAATTCTTGATATAGTAGATGCAGATCCAGCCTTTAGAAAATTACCAATACTTTTTGAAGATGGAACTAAAAAAGAATTATTAGAACGTTTTGCAAATCTTCAAAAAGTTGATTAAGTCCGCCAGAATAAAATTTGATAAGCTAAAGGGGGAAACCCCTAAAGCTTTTCTTATCCAAGTCAATAGAGAAGAACATTGGATTCCAAAAAGCCAATGCCGAAGATTTACAACTAACAAAAAGTTAGGTGGTCACGTAGAACTTCCTACTTTCATTATCAATAAAATGTTTGATATTGATATTAATGAAATGGACGAATTGCCAGACAACATAAAGCCTACTTGGATAGTAGAGCACCACGAACCAACAAAACTAGAACCATTAGAAAATAACACTATTAAAGAACTGAAACGATGAAAACAATAGAACAAATAGAAGCTGAAATAAAAGAAACTTTAGGAGACACTTATAAAATTAATGTTAGTAATAGTGATGCGTGGTCTAAAACTCTAATAGGAATCTCAATTCGTTGGGATTATATTGGCTTTTATGAGGGCAATTCGATGTATTCAGAAAATGAATTTGTTTATTTAAATAAACAAACTTTAAAAGTTGAGAGAGTGTCTAATTCTACTCTAACTGTTGTTAAAAAAGTTTTAGCAATATGCAACTCTTAAAACAACAAATAGAAGTAAAAACAAAGCTAATGCCTAATAAGGTTGGGGCTTTGTTTATGAAACCGGGGACGGCTAAAACTAGACCAACAATTGAAATGGTCAATGCCGTTGACGGATTGGATTTAGTGGTTTGGGTTGGTCCTTTACGAAGTATTAAGCCTAAAGATGGTTTGCCTAGTATTATTGACGAAATCAATAAATGGGGTGGGTTCAATTGTCCTAATGTGGTTTATATGGGAATTGAAACTATTCAGGCATCAGACCGTAGTTATTTGCAATTATACAAACAAATAGCTACTGCTTGGCGTTGTTTTTTGGTAGTGGATGAAAGTATCAAGATGAAAAACTTTGAAGCCAAAAGAACGCAAAGAATGTTGAATCTTGGGGCAATGGTGGAATATAAGTTGATATTGAACGGTACTCCCATCACAAAGAACTTATTGGATTTGTGGAGCCAGATTAATTTTCTTTCTCCATTAATCCTCCGAATGGATTATGCAGAATTCAAAGCCACGTTTTTGAAATATACAAAAGTCACCAAGACTGGAGGATATGGCAGCAGCTACGTTAAGGAATTCATCACAGGAATTGAGAATATTGACTATCTATATTCTTTAATCGGGGAATATGTTTTTGAGTGCGATTTGAATCTGGACATCAAGCAGTACTGGAACAATTACAATTATAGCCTTTGCGACGAAACCAAAGAAGAATATGAGTATCTGAAAGAAAAGTATTTAGACGATAAAACACTCGAAGAAAAGAACAATAATATCTTCCTAGAATTAACCCAAAAGATGCAGCACGTGTATTGTTGCACTCCCAATAAGTTTGAAGTTTTGGAAGAGCACTTCAAGAAATGGCCAGAAGAAAAGCATATCATTTTTTGCAAGTTCATTCGTTCGCAGGAAGAAGTGAAAGCCGCTTTCCCGAAAGCACAAGTTTTGAGTTACCAAAAGGAATCAATGAGTCTGAACTTACAAAATTATCCTTATACAATTTTTTGGGATAAAAACTTTGATTGGGGTTTGCGAGAACAGGGAAGTTTCCGCAATTACAGAACAGGAAACCTAGAAGATTGTTATTATTGGGATATGACAGGAAATGTAGGGCTTGAAGCATTGTTTGATAAGAACGTGAAAGCCAAAACAAGTATGGTAGAGTATTTTAAAAAAGTAGGAAGAGAAAATTTAAAGAAAGAATTATGAGTAAAAAATTTAAGAGCCCAGTTTATAATGTGATAGCTGTGCCAATGGACAAAATTGAAGCAAACGATTATAACCCAAATCACGTTGCCAAAAGAGAAATGGACCTATTGTATCAAAGCATTAAATGCGATGGATACACTATGCCAATTGTTTGTTTTTATGATGCTGATAGGGATAAATATGTAATTGTAGATGGTTTTCACCGATATACGATTATGCTTAAGTACAAAAACATTTTTGACCGTGAGGAAGGAATGTTGCCAGTATCGGTAATTGAAAAAGATATTTCAGACCGTATGGCTTCGACCATTCGCCACAACCGAGCGAGAGGAAAACACGAAGTAGAACTACAAGCTTCGCTGGTTGGAATGTTGAAATCGGGTTGGGACGAAATCAAGATTATGAAGGAATTGGGAATGACACTCGAAGAAGTGCAGCGCCTAATCGGACTGAAAGGAATTGCATCCGAAATACAAGGTGTTCCTTACTCCATCGAACGACAAATCAAGGAAGTGGAAGAAGATGTGGCTCCTCAATTAGATTAAAATGGCAAGAACAGTAGTAAGAGGTGTTGTCGATGTTTTGGAAGCGGTAAACAAAAGGATTTCCTTTTTGTTTGACAATTATGATAACATTTCACTGTCTTTTTCGGGAGGAAAAGACAGTACGGCTTTGTTTCATTTGATAAATGAAGAGGCGAAAAAAAGGGATAGAAAATTTATTTTATACTTTCAGGACCAGGAAGCAGAATATCAAGGAACCGTTGATTTTGTAGAATGGGCAATGTCACAACCTAATGTAATTCCGTTGTGGTATCAAGTTCCTATATTTATGACCAATGCGGCTAGCCATCAGCAATTGTTTCTTTGGGCTTGGGGCGAAAATGAAGAATGGGTGAGGGAGAAACATCCAATGGCTATTCATAGCATTGATAAAGTATATCCAAAACGGTTTCATAAATTCAATTTATGGGTAGGTCAGAACTTGGAAAAGAATACTCCTGGTAAAAGTGTTTCGATTATTGGATTGAGAGCTGAAGAAAGTCCGGACAGGAAGTTTGTAATGTTTGGTGAAAATAATGATTTGTTTTGGTTAAGAAGAAAAAACACGCCTCACAAAGCCTATCCTATCATTGATTGGAAGTATAAGGACATTTGGAAGTATCTTATTGAAAATAATTTCAAGTATAACAGGATTTATGATAAAATGTATATGCTTGGTGGTGATTTAAGGAGTTTCAGGGTTTCAAATTTGGTACACGAAAAAGCCTTTCGATGCCTTACCGACTTGCAGGAACTAGAGCCTGAAACCTATAATAAACTGGAAAGAAGGTTAAAAGGTGTTCATACTGCAGCTATTTATGGCAAAGAAAATTTAATTTACTCGATTAGGACTTTGCCTGAGAACTTTAAGAGCTGGAAAGAATACAAGGATTTCTTACTCACATCAATTCACCCAGATTTAAAGCGTATTTTTGACTATCAGTGGTTAAGATTGCAGAATGTCGATGATGAAGATTGTTTTAAATATATGGTAAAAAGAATTTTACTTTGTGATTGGGAAGGAAACATTACCAATAAGAAATGGACTTTTGGAGCAAATGTGAACTATACCAAGGAGCAACTTATAGAAAGAAACGGATTAAGAAAAAGCGATGAAATAATTCAGAAATGGATGCAATTATTATAAATTATGAGAGAAAACGTAGTGGTAACAATCTTACTTGAAGAAAAGAGAAACAAAGTAGCCAGTGTGCTGCAAACTGCACGAGTGCAAAAAGGATGGACACAGCAGGATTTAGCAGATAGAATTGGCTGTCAACGACAAACTATCATAAAAATTGAGCAAAGCAGATATTCGCCAAATTGTGATATTTTATATCAATTATTGGATGTATTGGATCTAACTTTAAAAATAGGAAATGAAAAAATTTGAGTTTACCCAGCCTGATTTCCTTTTTTGTGAAATCGTGATTAAAGATGATTCCCAAAACGACGATAGGATTTGGATTTATCACAAGCCTAGTCTTTCGCTTATTGAATTTATCAATGTAGATGATTTCAAGGATTTTCAGTTTATTGGCAAGCAAGACCGTTTTGAGTATTTGGACGAAAATTGGTTTGGCGTTTTTGTTCAGAATAATTGTGAGGCTACTGAATATAACCAGGATAAAGTTTTGAAAGCTGCTTGGAAGTATCTAGAGGAATATTTTGTTTGGGAAGATAGTCAGGAGGAATAAAAAACGTTAGTTTTTAGGTAAAAGAAAAAAAAGAAGTAACTCCCGCCCATATGGGCGGATTTTTTTTATATTTGCAGTAACGAAATAGAGAAGTCCTCAACAACTTAATTATTAGTACCGCCAAAAAAGCCACTATCTATATTAGTGGCTTTTTTTTTGGAATGCTTTTAAAAGGTCGTGTGCTATAGCGGTTTTTAGTTGTTTGTAATAGTTATACTTATCTTGTTGCACTTTTATAGATTCGTCTAGCAATTGGAAGGTTTTAAGTTTTTTAATAGTCATTTCTTCAAATTGCATAGGATTAGAGAAAAGAGGTTTTATAATTTTTCGGTATTCGTGCAATGCTAAAAAAGGAATTACAGAACCACGAATATAATTGTCTAAAATTTTGGAGTTGTAAACCATAAAACAAATTTCAAAAGCGTATTGTGTTTCGGTATCCATTTCCCAACTGTTGGGAATTGGTTCTTTCAGCGGTCGTCCTGCGTGCAATCCGTGAGATTGAATATAAAACACAGTTTCTTTCCTTACTTTATTGGGGTTGAAACGGTGTAAAATCATAAATCAACCTTTTGTATTATTAATAAATTATGTGATACAGAAACGGTCACATTTTCGCCAATTTCAAAACCTGCTTTTTGCATCCAGTCACCTGATAAAATAAGTTTTGGTTTGTTTGTCGATTTCTTCCAAAGTGCTTTTGCATAATAGGACGAGATTTTTAGTTTTCTAATTTTAAAAAATGTACTCATTGTAATCAGAATTTTGGTTTACATTTTCTTCTATAAATTTCTCCGTTATTGCCTGCGCTTTGTTCCATGCGTTTTTGCATTGTTTTTTAAAAGAGGCATAATCGTTATAGTTAAATAAAAAAGAATATCCTTTTTCATGAAGTTGCTCTTTTACTTGGTCTGAAATTTTTTGGCTTTTGGATTTTGTAGTTGTCAAGGTATATAGTGTTAAAAGTTTAAAAAAAGCCTTACCGCTTTTGAAATAAGGCTTTTTTGTTTTTAGATATCGAAAGTCAAAATTTCATTTTCTGCTTCTTTCAGTAAAATTTGAAGTTCATTTTTAGCCGCATTTTTTAAGATTTCTAAAACACTACTATTTTGAATTTCAAACTCAAAACCTGCGGTATTTTTAAAAATAATTTTTGCACCTATTTTGTCGTTCCCTGCTTCAAACATTTTCAAATCGTTTGATTTGTCTTTCAAAATTGAAAACCTCGTACTTAATGCTTCAAAATGTTTCACACTTTGAATTCTGTCCTCTGCGGTTTTTGGTGGTTCCTCTTTGAACTTTTCAAAATTTGCTTTCAAAACTTCCGTTTTGTCGGCTTTTTGTTCTACAGGTGCAACTGTTGCAACTACTACGTTTTTAGGAGTTGTTTCTCCTTGCACTTCCGTGCTTTTTTCTTTTTTTAATGCTAACATGATTAATCTTATTTAGATTGTTAATAATACTTAAAGATAATAAAAACCGTACACATACGGAAATATTTAACACAAAAAAGTATTTAAATTACATCTAAAAATCAAAATATAGAATCATTCTAAATAATAACTAATTGATATAAAAAGAGATAAGAGAAAACCGTAAAAAAAACAACAAAAAACATAAAAATCTAAAAAACAATCGTTTAACCCTATCAAAAAAGGGTTAAATCGATGTTGTTTTAGAGAAATTACCGCCCCGCTGAGAATTGAATAGGTCGTTACCTTTCTGTTTATTTAAAAGAGATATGACAGAGCCCACCGTATAAGGCAGTAGCCCACCATAGGTAGGCTACACCGTATCATAAGGCTGTTAGTGTTTCATGTCACACCATAGACTTATAATAAGTTATAAAATTGTACAATAAAGGTAATTACCTATTCAATGACTATCAATGACGCTATAATAAAGATGAGAACCTTAACTGAATTAGGAGTGCCTTTTTCATTTGAGTTTTATAGTTATAACTCCACTAAGGGTATTTCTTATGGATTAAAAAAAGTAGATAAAGCCTTATTGAGATTAGGGTTGAGACAAGACCAAAGCGATAAATCAGAAGTGTTGATAGCTTACACCAATTATACATCCAACACACCTAAATTCTTTTACTTACCATTATTAATGAAACTTAACGGAATATCAATTACACAATGAATATAGAACAGCACGATAACGGACTAATAGTATCTAATGAACAAGTAGCTTTCACCTACCAAGTAGATGATAAGATTAGAGACTTTGATAGGTTTAACAAATCAAACGATTTGACTTTAAACTGGAACAATCAATCCAATTACATTGGAGATTATATACTACATCCATATGGAGTTAACAATGATTTGCCTAGCATAATCAAAGATGTCGTTCAAAGGAATTACATCGCTCCTGGATTACTAAGAAAGAAAATCAATCTACTATGGGGTACAGGTCCATCACAATATAAAGAGAAGATTGAAAACAATGTAAGAATTAGAGAATTAGTAGAAGATGTAGAGATACAAGATTGGCTAGAATCATTCAATTACCTTGCCTACATAATGCGGCTCTGTGAAGACTACCAATACATACAAGGATGTTTCACTAAGTTCGAAGTACAAAAGTCTGTTGCTGTTGGAACTAATAAGTTTAAAAAGCTAGAAGCAATCCAACCTGATAAAGCCAGACTGGCATCATTAAAGAATGCTACCGATAGAAAAGCAACACATATCATTACAAACGATTGGTCTTTTGATAAACCAAACTCTTTAACCGAATACAAAGTATATCAAGCTTTCAACTATACCAATCCATTCGAGAAACCTAACTCAATACTATACAGCAATCTCTATTCTTTCTGCTCTGACTATTACTCAGTGCCAGAAATATACGGTTCGTTAGAATGGTTAAAAAGGTCTACCGCAGTTCCATTGATATTCAAAGCAATGTCAAAAAACTCTATCAACCTAAAGTTTCACATCAAATCACCACAAGCCTATTGGGATGCAAAGCGTGAACAGATGAAAGAAAACTGTACTGCCAGAAGTGTTAAGTACACCGAGAAAATGCTAATTGATTATCAAAACGAATTCCTCAAAAAAATTGCTGAAGTATTATCTGGAGATGAAAACTCAGGTAAATACCTTCACACAGTAAAAAGCCTTAGAGTAGACGGAATCAATCTTGTTGAATACGGTTGGGACATCGAAGTAGTAGACCAAAAAGTAAAAGACTTTGTCGATGCTCAAATCAAAATATCACAAAGAGCAGACCAAGCCTTGTCTGCTGGTATCGGACTACATACTTCTTTAGGAAATGTATCTGAAACAGGAAAATCAGACAGCGGTTCCGAACAATACTACGCATTAATCGGTTACTTAAACACTGGAGTCGATATTCCAGAAATGATTATCCTCAAAGCGTTAAACTATGCCATTAAAGCAAATTGGCCAACAAAGAATATCAAAATAGGATTCTCGTACAATGTAGTTGAAAAACAACAAGACATTTCTCCAGCTGATAGATCATCCAATAATTTACAGAAATAATGAAAGTATTATTCAAAAAAAATACCGATGCAGATGACAATTCATCTGACGAACTAAAAGAAGTAGTTCCTTATATCGATGCCGATTTAGACATCAAAAATCTAATGCCAGATTTGATCACCGCATCAAACGAAGTCTATTCTCTAATTGGTCCCGAAATTTACACCAAAGCCGAAGAAGCCTATGCGGCAGTAACGCCTAATGAAATACAAAAGGAATTCCTTAGAGTGGTTCGTTATCCAATAGGCGTAAACGCTTACCGACTATATGCACCAACAAACGACCTGTCTCACACCAATAACGGACGCAAAATGCGCTCTGACGATTCCGAAAAAACACCATTCGAATGGATGTTAGACAGAGACAATGCCGCGCAAGAAAAAAGATACTTTCTAGCACTGGATAATTTAATATTATTCCTAGACCGATTAAAAACATATACCGTTCCAGCAACACCAGAGCAAACCTATTCCAATATACTAACAGCACTTTGGAAAACATCGGAAGCTTTCAAAAGTTCAAATGCCTTATTCATCAGAACCGTAGCACAATTCGATGATTGTTTTCCAATTCAATCCAGAATTTTATTACTCAAGCTAACACCTGGAATAAAGAAATGCGAAAACGAAGAAATCATTCCTAGAATAACACAAGCCAAGTTCGATGAGTTAAAAACAAAGCTAAAAAACAGTACCGAAATCACCGATGCAAAAGACATAAAACTATTACAACTCATCAGAGAAGCTTGCGCCTACTATGCCTTATCGTGGTCAATGCTTCGCTATTCGGTCAATCTATTTCCAGAAGGCGTTTTGCAACACTACACCTCAGACCGAGCAACAACCAGAGGTTTGAAACCAGCGCTCAATGCAGAACCCGAAGCAGCACGCCAAGCATTCAAACTAGATTATGAAGCAATGCTGTCGGCTATAGAAAAAGAACTAGAACCAGAACCATTGCCAACAGACATCACCGAACCAATACAGCCATCAATAAACTATGGCGACCAATTTTTCTCAACCTAAATTCATCTACCAATATGAAAAAATCAATCCTAGCTTTCAAAGAATTCATCTATCACATTATTTTCTTCAGAAGATATGTAAGACTACGCAAAGTCGAAAAACTAACCAAAAACGCTGTAGTCAATCAACGCGTCGACAAAATCATCTATATGGATCTCATCAATAAAGACATGCGCAAAGCACTTCGTATTGACGCACATTCCAAATACATTCCAGACGACATCAAAAACAAAGAAGAAGTCAGAGAAATGCTCAATGTCCGTCACGGCGAACAAATGAAAATGCTCAACATTACACTAACCAAAGATTTTAAACTAGTATAATGCATACTATCGAAATCCCAGACGAAAAAATCACATTGTACCTTCCTAATCATTTGGGAGAATGCACCGCACAACAGTATATGGATATGTCGGAACTCATATTCAAATACCAAACACAGCAAATCGATTTCGACACGTTCAAAGTGCACGCAGTATATAAGTTACTCAATATTGTTCCGTCAAAACCAAAAAACGCTGACGACGAGTTGCAAATCTTAGTTAATGTTTTAGCATTAGCCAACAAGATAGAATCGTTTTTCGAAATAAACGACACCAACCAGCACGTTATAAAACAGGACTACATCAACAATCCGGTTTCAAGCATATCGCATTGGCAAAAATACCACGGACCAACAGATCAGTTCCTCAATATAACCTTTGGCGAATATCTTGATGCATTGCGATTATTCCTAGAATTTTCAGCCTCTGGCGATATTCAACTGCTTTATCTAATATCAGCTATATTATATCGTCCTGCAAAAAAGTTTCATTTCATAAAAAAACACTTCAATTCCTATGATGGCGATATCCGAATTGAATATAACCCACACCTAATTGAAGCGCGAGCCGAAAAATTCAAATACCTGCCCATAGGATTCGTTTTTGGAAACTACCTACTATTTGCATCCTTCCAAAAATTCCTATCATCGGCAATCATACCGTGGGCAGGTCGCGAATTAGATTTATCAATTCTTTTCTCCAACGACAACCAGTCCGAACAAAAAGAAGACATTCCATCAATCGGAATGGACAGCATCCTATTTTCCATCACCGAAAGTGGCGTTTTCGGAAACAAAAAAGAAACACTCAATACCAAACTTTGGGAAGTTCTTGTTCGTATGTACGACATTCGCAAACGAGATCTAGACCAACAAAAACAACAAAAACAAAATGATACATCCTCTAGCGATTAAAGCAATATTGGTCGATATGCAAACGCGCATCGCCACCATCAACAAAAACGAGTTAGTAGTCGATGATTCCCAACTAACAAAATCACTCGAAGCTTTAAAGGTTTCCGAAAACTTCCTACTCTTAGGTATGATACCAGAATATCAACTTCAAGGCACACAAGACAGTTTGAAATACAACAGCCAGTTAATGTTTATGTTTCTCAAAAAAACAAATTCCAAAAACACATCGCCCAAAGAGCTCAACGATATTCTACAGGAAACACTACAAGCAGCAAAAGAATTTATGGAAATACTGCTTTCTGAAAAATCAGGAGACGAAGGCGATTTTTGCGGATTAGCCAACGAACTAAACGAAAACTCAATCCGAATCTATCCAATCTGGAACAAATCAGAATGCAACGGTTGGGGATTAGATATTGATTTGCTTTCTAATGTATAATACCGTACATTTACGGAAAATTACACTCAATGAACCAACTAGAAATCGACCTTGCTTTTTGGGAAGCAATACAAACAAGAGGTGTCTCTCAAAAATTATCAAATATATCAGAAGACAAAGTCTATAATTGGCGAAAAAAACGAGGACCAAAACCAACCCTTGGCGATATGCTCGAAGTACTATTTGAATTAAATATCATCCTAATCAAAAAAGTAGAATGAACCTTTTACAAAAACGCCAGGACAATACAGACGATATCGTCAAAAACCGATTCATTCGTCAAGTGTTTTCTCAAACCGGTAAAGACATAGACAAAGCCCAAACGGATTATATGACTTCACGCGGTTTCGAGCAATCAGATTGGTATGCTGGCAGATCCTTTTCAGTTACCGATAATGCGCTTGATATGACAGTCCTCAAAAAACACCGTTTTGTCGATATGAAAACCATAACGGCAAAAAACGGCAAAAAAGGCAAAAAGGCACACCCAATTTACAACCGTATCGTTTGGGGACATTATAATAACGTAATCAGAGAAATGGCATTTGGTTTCACCGAAGCCGTCAAGTCTAAATTACGAGAAATCAAAGACTAGCACAATATTTTTTTTTTGTTGCGTTATAAATTATATAAACAAAAAAATATGAGCAAACCAACCAAAAAAACCAAAAAAGCCGCAGCGCACAAAGTATTCAAATTCTGGTATAAAGTACTACTAGAACTCGACGTGATGAACGACCAAAACTTTCGTGTCGAGTACCAAAATGCGCTCAAAACAATTAAACCAAAAAAATTAAAGGACATTTAGTCCTTCTTTTTTATATTTACACACCAACTTAAAAAAAACATAATGAAAAAATTATTATTTATTCTTCTATTCCCAGTAATGCTTTTTTCTCAGGAAAAAAAATCAGATCCAATTGTAGATTTAAAATTATTAGAATTCTATCAAAAACAAGAAGTAGAATCATATCAAGTTAGAGATGTTTTAAAAGAAGCAACTGAAAAAATCTTAAGTAAATCATCTGATTCAACAGTAATACAAAAATGCAATGATTATTTAAATTATCTTAAAAATATAAAAGTTCCTGAAGGAGTTTTAGTAGACTTAAATAAAGCTTCAAAAGAAGATTTTAAAAACTTCACTCAAAATCAAGATAAATTTAATAAAACAATAACCATAACCCATAAACGCCTTGATTATAAAAAAATGCGCTTGGAATTGCGAATTAAAAATAATAAAGCATTAGTATTACTTGTTTTAAAATATAATAATAAGGACTGGCTTTTTGTTGAATATGTACAATTTTTAATTAATGATGAAACAGTTAGTATTGATTTCAAAAAACCAACAAGGGAAGTAACTTTAGGAGGTGTATATGAATATAGTGCTATGTATTTAGACGAAGTCCTGTTTTCTAAAATAGAAAAGATATTGTCTGCAAACGAAAATGTTCCTATGCGTTTTCTTGGTGAAAAAGGAATTTATGATATAGGTCTTCAAACATCAGAAATCACTAAACTTAAAGAAGTTTTAGAGTTTTACAGAAAAATAAAAATATAAAATTATCTTTTCAGATAATCACAAACTGCAATAGTTATCTATATAGATAATAATTGCGGTTTTGTATGCATTTACACACTTTTTGTTTGGTCAATAAGTTTTACTTTTATATGTTTGCACTGCTAAAATATTTAAAGGGCTTTCAAAAAACACTTTTTTAAAGTAAACATAAGCGAACCCTCGTTACGGTGAAAGGAAAGGAAACTATCCTTAAATCTATCCTTTGGATATTTTAGCACACCTAAAACGAGGGTTTCGTGTATATAATATTTTCGATTATGCTAAAAGAAAATCAAAAAACAGAAACACCACAAAACACATTTGTGGTAGAATTGCTAAACGTGATACGTTATAGCGAACCAACAAACTTTCCAGAAATGCACAAATTCTTTAGTGAAGCATTTCTAAACCTCACAGACCACCCAGAGTTCGAAGAAGCTTGGTTCAGGTCACAATGGGCAACACATCTTTCCTATCTAGATGCATTCTCAAGTCATTTCCCAAGCGAACTTTCTGCCAAAGAAATTGATGATGCGCTACTAGAAGCCATCGAAATTCTTAAAAAAAGAAAGGAGGTTAAAAATGCCAGATAAAACTATCGAAAAAATCCTTTTTAAGTATCCAAGAGGACAACAGCTTGAAGTAAAAGACAAATCCTTTACCGAAGCCGTCAAGTTTGTACTCAATGGCAATTTTGGAAAAGTAGGAACACCTATCAAAATTACCTTTCCAGCCACAAACAAAATCTTGTACTTTGACGACGACTATTTCCGACAATTCATTCAAGGGCATCTATCACAAAAAGAAGTCATAGAACTCACCCAATGCGACGGTCTTTTCCGAAACAAAGAAATGGTAGTTACCGAGAAAAACGCGGTTATTGATCCGCAATCACTCTGGAAAAAAGAAGCCGACAACTACACACTGGTAGACAACGACAACCACATTGTAGTAACCAAAAAAGCATCCACTTTTACCGAAGTGTAACCTCTTTTTATAATAAATACCACAAAACGCCTCTTTTTTCATCAAAAGGGGCGTTTTTCATGTCACACCATTACTCATTACCATTTCTCATATTTGATAAAATTTAAAGGTAATGTCAAAAACAATCTCAGACGAACATATCAAATTAAGAATAATTATTGATGGCGATCCAGCTCAAAAAGAATTATTTGACCTAGAAAAAGCAACTCGAAAATTAAAAGAAGAAAATAATCAACTTCTTTTAAAAAAAAAGGAATTAGAAAAGCAAGGTAAAAAAGACACTGTTGAATATACAAATTTGACAAGAGTTATTACTGCTAATTCTGCTGCAATTGAAATAAATAAAAACAAAATGTTTGAGTTGCAAAGAGAACTAGGACTTACCTCTTTGACAATTCAGCAATTAAGGTCAAAAGCAATACAGTTGCGAGCGGTTTTAGGAAATTTAACACCTGGTTCGGCAGACTATGAAAAATATAATGTGCAATTAAAGGCAGTACAAAATCGTTTGTCTGAACTATCTGGCAAAGCACAAACCACCAAACTATCCTTATCAGGCATTGCCGACACCTTCAATCGTTACCAAGGTTTGGCACTTTCTTTTGTAGCAGGATTAACAGGTGTTGTTTTCTCTATTCAAAAAATCATCGACATCAATGGCAAGCTTTCAGAATCTCAAGCCGATGTGATGAAAACAACCGGAATGAACAAAAAAGAAGTTGACGAACTTACCAAATCTTTCGGACTATTAGAGACCAGAACCTCACGCATCGACTTACTCAAAATTGCCGAACAAGGCGGACGATTAGGCATACCAAAAGCCGAAATTCAAGACTTTGTCAAAACAATGAATATGGCAGCCGTTTCACTCGGTGATTCTTTTACTGGTGGCGTAGACGAAGTAGCCGAAAAACTTGGTAAAATCAAATTCCTCTTCAAAGAAACCAAGGATATGAATGTAGAACAAGCCTATCAGTCTATAGGTTCTGCAATCAACGAGTTAGGTGCCAACGGTACAGCCAACGAAGCCAACATAGCCGAATTTACCAAACGAATAGGTTCACTTACTGATGTATTAAAACCATCCGTACAAGAAACTTTAGCATTAGGTACAGCCTTTGAAGAGTCAGGTATAGAAGCCGAAACTTCCGCACGTGCCTATAACATCTTTATGAAGCAAGCATCCACCGAAAGCGGCAAGTTTGCCAAAGTAATGGGAATATCTCAAAAAGCAGTCGAAGGAATGATCAATACCAATCCACTCGATTTTATGCTCAACTTCTCCAAAGGTCTCAAAGGTATGGATGCCACACAAGTTGCCAAAACCCTAGACTATTTAGGAGTCAATGCCGATGGTGCCAACAAAGTAGTAGGAGCAATGGGCAATAACTTTGAGCGTTTTCACGAACTCATAGATCTCTCAAACAATTCCTTTGCATCTGGAAGCTCATTAATCAACGAGTACAATGTCAAAAACGAAAACCTAGCAGCAACACTAGAAAAAATAGGAAAAAGAATTTCAGCCGCTTTTTCTTCTGAAGGTTTTATTAGATGGTTAACAGATGCAACCAATTGGTTTGCCGAATTTATTGGTGCTGTAGAAAGTTCAGATAAAGAAGTTTCTAAATTTAAAATAGGTTTAGCCTTTACTGCCAAAACGATAGCCGTATTAATTGCTTCCTTAATTTCATATAATGCTTGGATTTTAGCCACAAGTTTATCAACTAAAAACGCTGCTGTTGCAAATGCTTGGTTTAATCTTCAAGTAAAAGCACAGTTATTAGGGAACTCATTAGCTGTTGCAGGATTAACCATATATACAGGGGTAATGAATTTCTTTGGTATTTCAACCAACAAAGCAACTGCTGCATTAACCAGGTTAAATCTAGCAACTAAGTTAAGTCCTTGGGGTGCAGTATTAGCGGTAATTACTGCTGTTACTGTTGCATATTTAGCCTTTAGTGATTCTACCAAAAAAGCCGTTGCTGTTCAAGAAACTTTTGCACGCCAACAAAGGCAATTAAATAAAGATGTAGCAAAATCAACATTAGATATAAAATCAGCACTGTCATCATTGGTAGGTTTAATCAAAGATGAAAATGTCACCAACGAAACTAAAATAAAAGCCTACAAAGAATTGATTAGAATATCACCTGTTTTCAATGGTTATCTTAAAGACGAAAAAATAAATGTAGAAGGATTATTGATTGTCTATAACGATTATCTAAAAGCATTAGATCAAGTGGCTTATGCTCGCCAATTCAATAAACTGAATGATGCCAACCTCAAAAAACAAATTACAGCACAACAAGAATTATTTAATGCAGAAGTAAAATTACAACAAGAAAGAAAAAAACGAGATAACTCTGCAGGCGCACTTGCCAGCGATAAAGCTCACTTAGAAGATTATGTAAAAGATGCAGAAGCAGCGGTTACACTAGCAAAAGAAAATCTTAAAAACGCAGATTTATTAGTAAAGGAAACTAATAAATTTAGAGCATCAGAAATTCAGAATTTAGAAAAAAATATTGCATTAAGAGAAAAACAACTTAAACAACTAGAACAAAAATACGGTGTCGAAGTAGCTCAAAAATCTTCTGGGTACAAACAAGTTTCTATGAAACTAGAAGCCGACAGAAGAGCGCTTGAAGCTATAATTGGAAAACAAAATGATCCCACAAAATCCACCTACAACGTTCCAGGCGCAGAAGGCGATAAAACAAAAGAGAAAACCGTAAAATCGCTTGAGGAACTCAACCGCTTGCGTTTAGAAAGCGAAGAAAAATATTTAGCAGAATTACTCAAACTAAAACGCCAAGGCGAAGACGATGCATTCGCTATAATGAACGACAGTTACATCAAAGAAATGACTCTCGAAAATCTTCGTTACAAACGGGAGATTGAAGATTTAATGAAACAAAAAGTTCACAAAGAACAAATTGCCATTCAAGATGAAGAGATGGCCAAAGCCAAAAAGAATGGAGATATAGGAGCATATAATTTTCATTCAAAATTAAAATCAGATTGGATAGAAAGAAACAAAGTTTTAGACGCAGAAATCAATAAACTTTCCGAAGGCAAACTAGAACTGCATAAAATTAAAAGCGCCACTATAGAAGAAAAGTGGGCAAAAGAATCATTTGCTAAAGTTGCAGAACAATACAACCGTGAGAAAAACTTACGAGAAACCAACTACAACGAACAATTAGCCGCTGTCGGAAACAACAAAGAAGCGAGAAAAGCAATCACCGACAAGTACGAAAAAGAAGAATTAGCAACACAAAAAGAATTTTTACTCAAACTACTCAAGGAACAACAGGATATTCTAGCAGGCAAAAATGGGCAAGTAGATTTAACTATTCTTTCGCCAGAGCAAAAACAGGTGTATATAGATGCGCTAAACGAAACCTTAAAAAAACTTTCCGAATTAGGTATTAAGATTGAAGAAATCAACGCCAAAAAATTCGATATTCTGCAAGGAACAGGAACAGATGTATTTGGTATGTCACCTGAGCAATGGCAAACTGCTTTTGATAATTTAGGTAAGTTAGGAGATTCAACATTATCAGTAAAAGATAAAATGATAGCGGTTGCAGCTGCGGCCGAAACGCTTTTTGGCGGTATGCAAAATGCGTTTAGTATGTATTCGCAATTTGCAGAAGCCAACCAACAAAAAGAACTTCGCGCACTAGACAAAAAACAAAGTGCAGAACGCGCCAAACTAAAAAGATTATTAGACAATAAAGTAATCTCTCAAACCATTTACGACCGTCAAATAAAAGCGCTTGATACCAAAAAAGAAAAGGAACAAGCCGAAATGGAGTATAAAAAAGCCAAACGTGACAGGATTGCAAGTGTATTTCAAATTGTGACAAACACTGGAATTGGTATAATGAAATCCGTTGCAGAATTTCCTCAAACACTTGGTATGCCTTGGTCTGGTATTATTGCAGGAATGGGAGCATTGCAAACCGAATTGGTGCTCAAAACACCACTTCCAGCAAAAGGCTACGAAAAAGGGTTATATCCAATTAAGCGAGAGCAAGATGGCAAAATGTTTAATGCCGAATTTGGCGGTCAAACAAAATCAGGATTGGTAAACAAACCAACCTATTTCCTCACTGGCGAGAATGGTCCAGAAATGATTATCGATTCACGTGCCTATTCTCAAATATCGCCAGCAACCAAAAATGCATTGCTTCGAGAACTACAAGGCATCAAAGGTTGGGAAAACGGCAAATACAATCAAGAAGCACAACGTTTCGAAGTTCCTGCAGCAACAGCTCCGCAAGCAGACAATACAAGCGTAATGCTAATGATGTCATCCATCATTCAAGAAAACACAGCCGTAATGAAAGACCTAAAAGAGTCTGGAGTTATGGGCTATTTCTCAGACAAAGATTGGCAATCGCTCAACAAATTACGCACCGGATTAAAAACAATTGAAGACATAAAAACCAAAGCTAAAAAATAATGACATACTCAGAAGCCACCATTTTTTCAGACCAGAAAATAAATGATCTATGCGATTTTATTTTCGCCAAACTTGTAGAGCGTTTTCCGCCAGCACCAGAAGACGAACACAACGATTATGTATACAAACATTTTGTGCTATCTGGCAAAGCCGCCAATATTTTACAAGGCGTTTCTGGAACCACCATAAACAACATAACTTTCGAAACAGACGATCAGAATATTTATTATTTCTGTCAAAACGATTTGCCAAAATTACTTTTCAAATCGCAAGCCATTTTATATAAAGAAAGAATGTTGATTTATCCTTTAAACTATTTCTTCGAAATATGGAAAACCGACACCATTGATGCAATTGAAATAGACGGAATTCAGTTGCAAAACAAAAATTTAATACCATCTGAAACAATATGATAAACTATTCTACAACTCCAGCAAATAATAATAAGTTAGTAAATACGTCGCTCTTTCAAAATTGGGCACCAGTATTGTCAGACAGTTTACCGTTTTATTATACCAATTATTATTACTACCCACAAATAGCATTAGTGTCTCCAACATCTAACATCGTTTTTAAAATAAAAGATGTGTTGAATGATCCAGCGTATGCTCAATATTCAGCCTTCAGATTAAGAGGTCACGTTTATTATGATCCAGGAAATCCTTTATCGTGGTGTTTACTACAAACCTATAATAACCAAGGATATCCACGTAACGACACTACTATTCCTATAACCTCCGAAATGCAGTTCAATTTTGATCCAATATTAGCACAATATTCATTGTTACCTATTGGGATTTATACGCTCAATCATTCCTTTAGGATTGAAGCGCTTAACCCAAATAACAATCAATGGGTAATGATTTCGGCTTACATACATTATTTAAAATTCCATATTTCAAACGACTTAGCAACATACTCGCCTAACGTAATCAATTTTCAAGCTGTTGCCAATACGCCATATCCAGTTAATACAATTAACATCGACGGGAACAATTGGAAAATAATAGGGAATGTCTATTTTATATTATCTTCTGCAACACCAGGAGTTACTATTACAACAGCCACACAAACCATAAACGGGTATACTTCCACCTATCAAACCATATCGGGTTTTGGTGTTGCAGCTATAGACATCACATTAAGTACTTTTTATGATACAGCCACTTTACTTTCTGGATTATCAGCTCAAGGAAGTTTAGAAGTTCAAGCAGGAAATGCATTTTTAGGAACAATAAATTATACAACATCTTTACTCAACGCAGGAACGTTAACATCGTCGCCATTGGTTTTAGACTTTTTTGCCATAAAAAACATAGAAGAAGCAGACGCACAATATATTAGATATTCTTGTACCGAAGCTTATACAATTACTTCTTCGGTTTGGCTTACGGTAGAAGACACGATTATTGTGTATCAAAATCATACAACTTCGGCTCTATTAGTAAAACCAATTAGCACACAAAGCATGTCGCCAGGACAATACACAGGTTTTGTAACGATTTCGGCAGTAATAGACGGAATTCCATCCTCAAGAACAACAATTATCAATTATACCATTGATGATTTTGTTTCAAGTCCTTATGAATTAGATAAAAAAGCATTTACATTAGACAATAAATTCTTTACTTTTTCATCCACCAATACCGAAAATTATTTTCAAGTGGATGCATTGGTAAAAGTCTATAGCTTTTATAATTCTGTTGAACGCGAACACATCATTCCTCAAAAAATAGTTTTATTTCAAGGAACTTCACAACTCAACTTTGGCAAAATCATTCATCAGATTATGGATAACTTCCCAGAAATCAATGATGATATTTTTCAATATAAACCAGCACTTTTACAATTAAAATGCCAAGAGAAAAAACTCATAGACAACGACATTGTAAAAGAAATCCAACTTGAGGATATTCAATTTGTAGCTGGATTGTCTAAGAAAGCAATCGTAAAAGGGATTTTAGATTTCAATATCCTTTCAAATCGAGTGACAACAAAGTCATATGCCTACATCAATTTATTAGTTCCTTCAGGAAGTTTTTACCTTGAAATCCTAAGAAACAATGTGTTTTATCAAGCAATGCAATTGCCACCATCAAACGATGGGATTTTGTGTAAAAAAATCACATTCAATACTTTTAATCAAGGCGATATCATATCGGTACAACTTTCAGAAAACAACAAACCTGGTAGTGTAGAATCGAGACCTTACCCAAAGAAATTTATTGTTTTCCCAACCGAAAAACATTCCAACCATATTGTTTGGGAAGATGAATATTTACTAAAAAAAGCCATTGAATGCACTGGTTCTCCAAAAATCCTTTCAGAATTTGAATTCCAAACTAACAAAAAATATAAATCATTGGTAGAGCAACTCAATATTTTGCAAACAGACAAGTCGGTAAAATTTACCATCAATACAGGTTGGTTACTCAAGTCAGATGTAGATACAATCGAAAGTTTGATGAAAACAAAACGAGCGTTTCTAGATGCGTCAAAAATGATAGCAATTGTACCAATCGGTAAATCAATGATTAATGAAGATACCGACAGAGAACTAATAGAATTTACTTTAGAATTTCAAATAAACCCAACCTACAATGAGGAAACTTATTCACACTAATTTTGAATTAGATCTATCGCCATTTCAAATTACAGATACTGAAGAAAACAGTTGGTTCTCCGACACGTTTTCTTCAAAGATATCGTTTCCTTTTACTATTGATTTAGAAGAGGATTTGGATGTAGCGTTTGGGTTTATCTCACAATACAATACCAATCCAGAAACATTGTATGCCTTGAAATATCAAGAAAACAATAGTATTGAAGATGCCACCTTTGAAATACAAGAAGTTACGGGACCAAAAATTCAAGCCATTTACGAAACAGGATTAGACAGTTTCCCTTCTTGGGACAAAAAGCTTTCAGAATTGGATATGCTCAACATCATATTGCCTACTGGAACCACCATTTATCAATATGCAAAAACAATGGTCAACAAAGTATATCCAGAAGTCGATTTTTGTTGGCCAGCCATTCACGTGAAGTATTATGACAATACCGATCCTTTATTCGAGAATTTCAAAAACATCATCAACAATTATCAAAATGGCGACTTTCTAAAAAACACCGTCAATATTAATGATCAGATATATTTGAATCTGAACATAATGCAACCCGCAATATTCTATCTTCATATCCTAAAACGCATTGTGGAAATAGCAGGATTTGAATTGGCTGGAGACATATTATTAGATACCCAAATTAAAAAAAAGGCTTTGTTCACCACCAAAGATTATTTCAAAAAAAGAGAAGTAGTCGTTTTTGATGCAGTAAAATCTATTCTAGAATACAATAATGTTTTAGAAGTATATACCGTAGATTTATTAAACCAAACCTTTTATAAAGTCAATATTGAACAAGAATTTATAGTGACTAAAAAAGGCAGGTATCTTATGATTGGAAACTTTTCAATTTATGAAGCAAATAGTCATTGCGGAATTCAAATTGAAGTAAACGGAACCATACAGTATCAAAATTATACAGCAAGCGATTATAATATGTTTGATTATCAAATTGATGAATTCGTTGATTTTGTCGTAAATGTTGGCGATATTATTAGAATAACCTATCAATCAAATTATTGTCCGCAAGTTGGTTTTCTAGTAGATTATACCGCTTTTGATTTATCCTTTGTTTTAATTGCCGAAGTAGATGCCAATGGCAATAATATTCCAAGTATCGAAAACGAAAACAAAGTCAATCTTAACAATGCAGTTCCAGATGTTACCTGTGGCGACTTCATCACCCACATAAAAAACTGGTACAATTATGACTTTGATGTAGTAGGAAAAACCGTTTTTATGAATAAGATAGAATCACAAATAAACTATCAAGATGCCGTTTCACTAGAAGAATATGAAGTAAAAACACCTACAAGAAAATATCAAAAAGCACTTTCTTTTCTATTGAAATTTGCGGATATAGACAGTAAAGAGTTTGTTTATGATAAAGTATTTCAATCAGCTGCAGGAGTTACTTTACTAAATCCTGTAGTAAACGATAAAACAAAAACCATCGAGATAAACGCACTTCCGTTACCAAACGCGCTCAAAGAAAACATTACAACAGCATTTGCATTCGAGCAAAACGAAAGCAAAATCTATACAGTATTATATGATGGTTTACAATCGGGTAGAAACACAACACTAGATCCAACGCCAATGTTTTTGCCTCAGGTACATTTAAATTATTGGTACAAATGGTTTCTTTTCAGAATCAATTCGGTAGGTTATAAATGGAGTTTCAAAGCATTGTCTGTGAAGCTCACAACCATCAACATCAAAAAGAAAATATTCGCTTACAACAATTATCACATTATTAAGTCATTCATAAAAACCGAAATTAAACCAGGTATTATTGAGGTTGAAATCGAAACCGAATCACTCAAATAGTTTATCCAAAGCAAATACTTGTTCGTTGGCTTCGCTCTCTAAAATATGACTGTAAATCATTGTAGAATTTATGTCACAATGTTTTAATAATTTTTGAAGATGATGTATAGTTCCTCCAATTTCTGGACGAAGAAAACAAGTGGCAAAAGTATGTCGAGCAACGTGAAACGAAACTTTCTTTTGAATATCTAAATCAAGAAATATTTTTTTTATTCCTTTATTAAGTGTTGCATCAGCAAACTTTTTAATAAATAATTCTTCATTTTTATCTAATATTTGCCTAGCGGTCAAGTTCAGTATCATATATTGATCGCTAGCAGATTTAGTATTGATAAAAGAAATTTCATTATCAATCAATTCATTTCTATTGATGTTCATCAAATCCGATATCCTCAAACCTGTCATACAATTAAAAAGGAAGTAGCCCAAAATCAATTTATTGGTTGGGTTAATAAATACGGAATTATAGTAATTAAAGAGTAGGTTTAATTCAGTAGGGTTTAAATAGGTACGATTGCCACGAGTGTTACCACCAATCACATCATCAAGATTAAAACTTAATTTCACGCCATTGCGAACCGCTATTCTAAGGAATTTTTTAATAGCAATAACATTACTGTTAATAGTGGTTTGTTTGTTACCACGATTAATGGCCCACGTTCTATATTTAGTAAACCACTTCTCGTTTATTTCAGAAAACGGAATAACCGGACTAAATTCTTTTAGTTTCTCATAAACTGAACAATACCGTTTATAGGTACCAATCTTGTGTTTCACTTTCTCGTCTTCCAATGCCGAAAAAAAGAAAGCAACAAAGTTGGTTCTGGTCAAACCACCAAGCAATTCCTCTTTTAATAATTTAGGAGTCAAGTAACGATCACTCAATCGAAACTCCGTTTTAATAGCACTGATTTTCGCTAAATAATTTTCAATCAATAAATTAATGTCCTGGTATTCTCTACTGATGGGTTTCACGCGTTGCTTCACAACATCATAATACTTTGCGTTGACATTCAACCCAGCATTAATTCGTTCTCTTTGGCTATTGCCAGAAATATGAATAACCAACGGATAAGTTCCATCAGCATTTTTATCGTTACGAAGTTTAAAATTTACTTTTATTGACACAGACAAAATCTTTGTGTCATTTATTGTGTCAAAAAATCTTTCAGAAGAAGAAATATACATAATCATTGTTTTTAAAAAATGGATAAAAAAAGCACACTACATAAGGGTTTCCTTGTGTTTGTGTGCTAACAATGATTTGCTTTTAAGGGCGAATGTGATCCCAGAAGGATTCGAACCTTCGACCTACGCATTAGAAGTGCGTTGCTCTATCCAGCTGAGCTATGGAACCAAAATAGTTTTTAAATAACTATTAAAAGTCGGGGTGGCAGGATTCGAACCTGCGGCCTCCTGCTCCCAAAGCAGGCGCGATAACCGGGCTACGCTACACCCCGAAAAAAATAAAAGCGGAGAGTAAGGGATTCGAACCCTTGGTACAGTTCCCCATACGCATGTTTAGCAAACATGTCCTTTCGGCCTCTCAGGCAACTCTCCAAGTTCAATGAACGTAATCGTTTAAGCGGTTGCAAATGTAACTTTTCATTCTATATTTTACAACAAAACTTTCAATTTTTTTACACTTTTTTTAATTGTTTTTTAAAACCCCTCATTGTCAG
>JAYVHB010000018.1:0-15660 GCA_043771555.1 Flavobacterium sp.
CCTACGGAATGACAAACTAACGGTAAAAGAGTAAAAGCGATAATTATCAACGAGTAATTTGTCTTCGTCCGTTTTGTCATTCCGTAGGAATCTAAAAAGCACTCATTTTGCTATGGGATTCCTAATTAATGATAAGGCTGCTTTTAAACTTGTTTGCGGTTACCAAGTTTGCGTGGGATTCCTACCGAATGACAAACTAACCGCAAAGGAATCAGGGCAATATTAGTCAAAGTCCAATTTGTAAAGGGGTAGTATGTCAACGCAATAATTGTCAACGCAATATTTGTCTCCACCCGTTTTGTCATTCCGTAGGAATCTAAAAAAAAGCTGCCTTGTTTGCGAGGGATTCCTGCGGTATAACTATGCTTCCTTTAAACTTGTTTGCGGTCACTGAGTTTTGCGTGGGATTCCTACGGACACGAGCCCGCAGGAGCGACTGGCGAAGCAATGACAATTTTGCGCAAAGGAATCAGTGGAATGTTTGTCAAAGCTATGTTTGTTTCCACCCGTTTTGTCATTCCGTAGGAATCTAAAAAAAAGCTGCCTTGTTTGCGAGGGATTCCTGCGGTATAACTATGCTTCCTTTAACTTGTTTGCGGTCACTGAGTTTTGCGTGAGATTCTTACGGACACGAGCCCGCAGGAGCGACTGGCGAAGCAATGACAAACTAACCGCAAAGGAATTGGTGGAATGCTTGTCAAAGCAATATTTGTCAAGCAATATTTGTCAAAACGCAGTTTGTCATTCCGTAAAAATCTAAAAAGTATTCATTTTGCCATGGGATTCCTAAGGAATGATAAACTAGACTTTGACCAAAATTGCGTAAAGGAGTTAAAGCAACATTTTATCCCGAAAAAAATCCCAA
The DNA here is from genome assembly GCA_043771555.1 of Flavobacterium sp. Taxonomy (GTDB): domain Bacteria; phylum Bacteroidota; class Bacteroidia; order Flavobacteriales; family Flavobacteriaceae; genus Flavobacterium. The sequence goes on from JAYVHB010000018.1 coordinate 866, forward strand.
CTATTGCTAGTCGGGAAGGGTCTAAATATTGAAAAACTAAAACTAAATCTCCAAATAATTTCCGTTGGAGATGCTACTTATTATAGCGTCGACATTATCCTTATACGTTTTAGAAAAAGGAATCTTATTTATAGTATGTTTGATATAACATACTGCATTGCCAGTATGAATGCGGGTTACATAATCTATATTGACAATATAACTGTTGTGTATGCGCACAAAAGGCGACTGCAACACGTTTTCGAAATGTTTGAGGGTTTTGAATGCCGTAATCATCTCGCCATTGTGCAAATGAATGTCAGTTGAATTGTTATCTGCCTGCAAATAACAAATGTTTTTGGCTTCAATAAAACGATAATCTCCATATGATTTGACGCAAATTATTAGAGGTTTTTCTTCAACAGCTTTTATTTCTCTAACTATTTCTATGTTATTTTCTTGAGGAAGTTCCTCATCTGGAAGTTCTTGTGTTGGTACAAATACTACTTCTTCTTTTTCTTCTTCTGTTGGTTTGTCTATAAGTAATTCGTCATTAGCAACAACATTACTTAGTGTTTTCTCAACAAACGAAAAACTCTGAAAAGGAATGCCTTTTTTATCTTCAACGGTTTCTATAACCGAAAAGGTCTCTTGCGAAATGGCTGCTTCTAAAATGCCTAATGGTTTTGGGGTTTCTGCTTGTGCTTCGGGCTTGATTTTTTCCATTCGTAAGATGGATTTCCGAAGTTCATTAATACCTAAGGGTTTGGTGTAATAATCTAAAACATCATATTTTACTGACTCGAAGGCCAAATCTTTGTATTTGGTAACCACAATAATTTTTGGAACGACCTTCAAATACCGATACAACTCATTGATAAACAACAACGAAAGATTACTTGACTTGTCTGAAGGATCTATTTCTAGAAAAATAATTTTTGGCAAATGTTCCAAAACAACATTTATACCATCGGCATAATTTGAAGCGGTAGCAACACATACAAAACCTTCAAACCTCGAAGCTACTGCTTGGGTTTTGAGCGTGCTTTGTGCGTCATCATCAATAATGATATACGTTTGCTTCATAAAATTACTTTACTAATAGATTTGTAAAGCAGAAAAGGTTACAAAATAGTTTGGGCAAAATATTTTGTTGTTGGGTAGGTTTGGGGTTGAATTTAAAAAAAATCCGAGGCTAAAGTAGTATTATTTTTTTAATAAAAAAACGATTTTGCTAGCAAACACCACATTGTTAACAACTAGACGACAAATGCAAATAAAAACGACGAACGGTTGTTACAAATTGTTTTTGCTCACTTTTTAAATAATTTATCAACACTATATGTATTATAGTACACAAATGATTTATATTTGGATGAACAAAAATTAGTTTATGTTAAATATAGAATTTTTATCTCGCGAAGAAGTAATTGCTACCTTTCCTAACGAACAAAGCTGCATTAAACATCTCGAAAATTTACGGTGGAAGGATCAAGTTATTAGTCCGTTTGACAAAAACTCAAAAGTGTATGCCTGCAAAGATTTCAAATTTCGCTGCCGCAATTCGGGCAAATATTTTAATGTACGCACCAATACCATTTTTCATAATAGTAGGATTCCGTTACAAAAATGGTTTATTGCGGTTTGGATTTTAGCCAATGGCAAGCGAAACATCACCTCCGTAGCATTAGGAAACGAGCTAAATATTACTCAAAAAACGGCTTGGTTTATGTTGCAACGCATAAAAAACTACTTGGATATTGGCAAAGGAATCGAATCTCGAAAAACAAAAACTAAAATTATCGTTCCAAAATCGCCCAAAATTTTAGTTCCAAAATTTAAAACAAAGCCAAAAGTAAAAGTTATAGAAACAAGTGAAACAGTAAGTGAAAACGATAAAATGAAAATGTCTGATTGGTTGTTATTACTTAAAAAACAATAACCATGAAAGCTGTTTTTGGTTTGCCTTCGCAGTTACTTAAAATAAACGGAATTGATATTGATTGTTACCTACTAGAAAATGCTACGCGCGTTATTGGTAAAAACAAACTTGAAAAATCTTTGGGTTTAGATTCAAAAAATGAAAAATCTTTGTTAGAATTTGTCACTATAATTTATAAGTATACCCACGTTTCAGACAATATTATTGCTGTGTTACAAACGCCTATATCTTTTGAAGTAAAACTAGAAGATGGTTCAGAAAAAGTAGTTTCTGGATATCCTTCTTCTTTATTAATTCCGCTTTGCACGAGTATTGTTAAGGCAAAAAACGGCGGTTTCTTATCCGTAAATCAATTAAAAACGGCCAAAACTGCCGAAAAAATTCTCAAACCTTTAGAAACTAAATTACTAAACAATTTGATTGATGAAGTGACGGGTTTTACTTTTTTTAAAGAAAATGCCAAAGAACAATTCAAAAATTATTTTTTGAAAATAAAAAATGATGCCGCTTTTGAATGGTTGGTTACTTTTACTGATGTGTTTTATGAAGACATGTTCCTTTTTATGACGAGCAATTGGCATGATTTAAGATACAATCCAAGCAGAATGGCCGATTTTATATACAGCCTGATTTATTTGAGAATTGATGACAAAATTCTTGACGAACTTCGAAATACAAAACCCAAACGAAGTTATGTTAGCAAAAACGGTGGTTTTATTAATAGAGAACATGCCAAATTGCAATTTTTTAACCAAACAATACAAGCTTTTTTGCAAGAAGCTGGTTTCGAGCGGTCGGAGTTTATGCAATTGTTAATCAAAAATTATCCGAAAAACACCTTACGCGAAAACTTAATTTTTGTAGAAAATGAAGCCGAAAGCTTGACTTTTTTTAATGAAAAATTAAAAAAAGGGTTGCTTATTCAGAAATAAAAAACCCAAATTTCAATGTTGAAATTTGGGTATAATTTATAAAATTTTAGTAATTACATCTTCATCAACCAATTGCGAACTGAAACTTCGTTTTCGATAATCGATTTCAAATCTACAATTTTTACACGATCTTGTTTCATACTATCACGATGACGAATCGTTACGGTTTCATCTTCAAGAGTTTGATGATCTACTGTGATGCAAAACGGTGTTCCTAGCGCATCTTGTCTTCTATAACGTCTTCCAACGGCATCTTTTTCGTCATAAGCAACTGTAAAATCCCATTTGAGATCATCAATTATTTTGCGAGCCACTTCGGGCAGACTGTCTTTTTTTACTAATGGCAAAACGGCTGCTTTGGTCGGAGCCAAAACACTTGGAAGTTGCAAAACCGTTCGGATTGATCCATCTTCCAACGTTTCTTCTTTCAAGGAATTTGAGAAAACCGCCAAAAACATTCTATCCAATCCTACCGAAGTTTCTACAACATAAGGCGTATAATTGGCATTGGTTTCGGTATCAAAATACTGTAATTTTTTTCCAGAAAATTGTTCGTGCGCTTTCAAATCGAAGTCGGTACGGGAATGAATTCCTTCTAATTCTTTAAAACCAAACGGAAAATTATATTCGATATCGGCTGCAGCATTGGCATAATGTGCCAGTTTTTCGTGATCGTGAAAACGGTAGTTTTTTTCGCCTAAACCAAGTGATAAATGCCATTTGAGTCGGTTGGTTTTCCAATACTCGTACCATTTCATTTCTTCGTCTGGTTTTACAAAAAATTGCATTTCCATTTGTTCAAATTCTCTCATTCTAAAGATGAATTGTCGTGCAACAATCTCATTTCTAAATGCTTTTCCGGTTTGTGCAATTCCGAAAGGTATTTTCATTCTGCCCGATTTTTGAACGTTCAAGAAGTTTACAAAAATTCCTTGTGCCGTTTCTGGTCGTAAGTACAAATCCATTGCCGATTCGGCTGAAGCACCTAGTTTGGTGCCAAACATTAGGTTAAATTGCTTCACTTCTGTCCAGTTTCGTGAACCACTTTCTGGGCAAGCGATTTCCAGTTCTTCAATCAATGCTTTCACATCTTCGAGATTTTCGGTTTCTAGCGATCGCGCCATTCGCGCCAAAATTTCGTTTTTCTTAGCAAGATATTCAACAACTCGTGCGTTTGTGGTAACAAATTCGTCTCTATTAAAAGCATCACCGAAACGAACGGCTGCTTTTTCTATTTCTTTTTCGGCTTTTTGATTGATTTTTTCGGCATAATCTTCAATAAGAACATCGGCACGATAGCGTTTTTTGCTGTCTTTATTGTCAATTAATGGATCGTTGAAGGCGTCCACATGACCAGATGCCTTCCAAGTTGTAGGATGCATCAATATTGCCGCGTCAAGTCCAACAATATTTTCGTGCATTTGCACCATGGCTTTCCACCAATAATCGCGAATGTTTTTTTTGAGTTCAACTCCATTTTGTGCATAATCATAAACTGCACTCAAACCATCGTATATTTCGCTTGACGGAAAAATAAATCCGTACTCTTTTGCATGCGAAATTACATTTTTAAATAAATCTTCTTGTTTTGCCATTTTGCAAAAATAGGAAAAGTGAAATTAAAAAACCCAATAGAATCTTAAATTGAAGCAATGATTTTTATATTTTTATCAAAATTTTAAAAAAAGAAATGTTTAAAAACCTTGTAAATCTCTTTTTTCCGAAAGTATGTTTGGGTTGCAAAGCATTTTTGTTGCAAAACGAAACACCTATTTGCACTTCGTGTCGCCATGAAATGCCCGTTACTAATTTTCATCAAAACCCAAATAATGAAGCGTTTCAGAAGTTTTATGGTCGCGTTGCAATAGAGTTTGCGGTTGCGTTTTTATATTTTCAGAAAAAAGGAATCGTTCAAGAATTACTGCATAATCTCAAATACCGTGGGCATCAAGAAATAGGAACTTTAATTGGTGATTGGTATGCTCCCGATTTGAAAACGATAGAATTATTGCAAACTATCGACATAATTTTGCCAGTTCCGTTACACAAAAAACGACTCAAACAGCGTGGTTATAACCAAGTAACTACTTTTGGAGAAGCACTTTCTATACATTTAGAAAAACCATATAATTCAATGATTATAAAACGAAATATATACTCTGAAACACAAGTTTTTAAAAACCTTTTTGGTAGAAATGATTTGAAACAAAATATTTTTGGAGTCACTTTTTCAGAAAAAGAACACAACAAGCATTTCTTGATAATTGATGATATTATTACAACTGGCGCAACCCTTGAAGCTTGTGCTCGTGAAGTTCTGAAAATTCCTGGCGCGAAAGTGAGTATTTTATGTATGGCGATGTCGCATTGATTAAATGTCAAAAAAAATTTCGATAGCCGTAATTTTAATTGTTATTTTGTGGTTTAATATTTATTTTGATTTGAAAAATTTTCTTAAAATCTTGGTTTTTGTTTTTTTGATAAGCAGTTGTGCTAAACGAGGCACGATTGATGGCGGTCTTAAAGATACGCTTGCTCCAGTTTTGAAACTAAGTTTTCCGAAAAACTACAGTACTAAATTTAGTGAAAAAACCATCAAACTTACTTTTGACGAATATGTGAAACTCAAAGATGTGAGCAAACAACTTATTGTTTCGCCGCCAATGAAATATGCTCCAGACATTAGCCCAACATCAGCAAGTAAATACATTACAATAAAAATTAAAGATACTTTGAGCCCAAATACGACGTACAGTTTCAACTTCGGACAAAGTATTGAGGACAATAACGAAGGCAATCCGTACAAGCAATTTAAGTATGTTTTTTCGACGGGAACCTATATAGATTCGCTTAAATTGCGTGGCGCAATAAAAGATGCCATTAACCAAAAAACAGATAATTTTGTATCGGTAATGTTGTATGACGCCAATGAAAAATTCAATGATTCGGTTATCTACAAGCAACAACCGCGTTATATTACAAATACGTTGGACAGCTTGAAAACTTTCGAAATAGACAATCTTAAAGCAGGAAAATATTTGCTAGTTGCATTGAAAGATGGAAATAAAAATAATAAATTTGATCCAAAGACAGAAAAAATTGGGTTTCAGAAGCAGTTAATTACGATTCCGAATGACACGCTGTTTGAGCTTGAAATGTTTAAAGAAAAACAACTTTTTAAAACCAACAAACCATCGCAAACATCGGGCAATAGAGCTTTGATGGCTTATGAAGGAAAACTCAAAAACCCAAAAATTGAGATCAAAAACGGTACTGAAATTATTCCGAATATAGTTTCTCGATTTCCAGAGAAAGATTCGTTACAAGTTTGGTTTAAAACAAGCAAATTGGATTCGGTTTCGGTAAACGTTACTAATGATGATTATGTTGAAAATTATATTCTGAAACTCAAAAAACAGAAGAGTGACACCTTGAGTTTTACTCCAAAACAATCAGGAACGTTGTTATTGCGCGATAACTTCAAGTTGCGAAGTTCGATTCCGCTTTCGCAAATAGACAATTCGAAAATTACTATTTTGAACAAAGATTCGGTTGCTGTAAAATTTACAACTTTAAATGATGTGTTTGAGCAACAAGTGGTGTTTGATTTTCAGAAAGAGCCTTTAGAAAAGTATAAAATCAAGATTTTGCCTGGTGCATTTACAGATTTTTTTGAGAAGAAAAACGATTCGCTTACTTATACTTTAGACACCAAAAACACAACTGATTATGGAAACCTTCGTGTAAAACTCGAAAACGTCAAGCAATTGCCCATAATAGTGGAACTTGTAGACAAAGAAGGAAAAATTTTATATACTCAATATGCCGAAAAATCCAATCTTGTTGCGTTTGATTTAATCGAACCAGCTTTGTACACGCTTCGTGCTATTTATGACGAAAACAAAAATAAGGCTTGGGATCCAGGCAATTATCTCGAAAAACGACAATCAGAATCGGTTATTTATTATCCCAAAACGATTGATGTACGGCAAAATTGGGATGTAGAACAACCGTTTGATGTTGGAAAGTAACATTAACTTTTAAGTTGAAAGGCATCTCGATCGTTAAGGAAACCTAGTTTTTTTCGGGTTTCGAGCATTTCTTCTTTTTTGATTTCAAAAATAAAAAAACCATTACTTTCTTGAGGTTCTAGAATGTAATTTCCCAAAAAATCTACCGCTTGCGAATGACCAGTATATTCAAGATTGTTTGCATCTTGCCCTAGTCGGTTTACGCCAATTGCATAACACATATTTTCTACCGCTCTGGCTTTGAGCAGAATGTCCCAAGCATTGATTCGGGTTTTTGGCCAATTGGCGACGTAAATTAATAGGTCGTAATCTTGGTTATTTCTAGAAAAAGCAGGAAAACGCAAATCATAACATATTTGCAAACAAATTTTAAAATCTCGAAATTCGACAATCGTTTTTTTATTTCCAGCCGTATATTTTTTGTCTTCGCCAGCTAGTGTGAACAAGTGTTTTTTATCGTAATATTCTATTTTTCCGTCGGGAAATACAAAAACCAATCGGTTATAAAAAGTGTTGTTTTCTGAGATTACTAAACTTCCTGTCAGGGCGCAATTTTTGGCTTTTGCTAAATGTTGAATCCAATTTATAGTTTTGCCAGTTATCGTTTCGGCAACATTTTCGGGATGCATCGTAAATCCTGAAGTAAACATTTCGGGTAGAACTATTAAATCAATATTCTCTTCAACGGAATTGATTATTTGTTCAAAATGTTTACGGTTTTCAGATGGATTTTCCCAAAAAAGCTCGGATTGTATAAGTGCAATTTTCATTTTATAAATGTAATCAAAACATTTCAAATTCAGGATTTACTAGTCTTTTACAAAAAAGGTTGATTTTTTCGAACGAAAAATCTCCTGAAATAGAAACGGTAAAGTCGTTCCAATTTTTATTAATTTTTTCAATAGAATCTTGAAGTAAAAGGTTGTTATTTTTCTTTAGATTCTTATTTTGCTCAATAGTATTTTGTGGTTTTTTCATGACAAATTGAAATTAAAGGTTAATACTCTTTATGAAAACCTAACCCGAAAGACAAACCAACTCCTATATAGCTTCTTTTAGATATATTTCCAATCAGTTTAAAGCCGAAACTTCGTGCAAAGCCCGTTTTTTTGCCAACAGGTATAATGCCATAAAAAACTCTAAAACGTTCTTTATTACTATTAAACCATCTCACTTCAGCTTCAAACGGAAATCCAAAATAAGATTCTGTGCTAACTGGTGTTATTGCTGCTGGAACTTCTAAAAGTAAAGAATTGCCTTGGAATTGCAAATTGTAATTTGTGTATTTGTTATGCGAAATACCGCCAGAAAAACTAAACGAAGTGTTCTCTTTTATAAACCTTCTTCCGTATAAAAGTGCTGTTTCATTATTTTTGGTTTGTTGCACAATTATCGGAATGAAAAAAAACCACGCTGTTTTTACAACAGAATTTTCGATGTGTCGAATTGTAAATAGCTGTTTTTCTATTTGATAATGCAATCCGCCACCTATAAAGAATGTTCCTGCACCACCAATTTCGGCACCTGCACCAAGATGTATATCTGCATAAATAATTGGATTTTCTTTGCTTCTATTTTCTTCCTTGGATATTTCTTGTGAGAATCCGATGACGGTAAAAAAATTGATTAATAACAATATTTTTTTCATAATTTTTAATTTTCAATATAATATTCCCATTTTGTTGCTTCATGATTGTTGGTTATAGCTGGTACTAATGTCATGATTAATCCTGGAGGCAGCATCGTCAATGCAAATAAACCACCTAAACCTCCCGAATATAATCCTGCAACTCCACCTATAATAAAGAGCGAACCTATGGTTATACAAACTGGATCTGCAATAGCATGAAATTTAGACGCGCGTCTTATTTTGACTATTGAGTCCAATTGTATTGTTTCTCCTTTTATAACAATTGAAATCGAATCATTGATTGTAAATTTTCCTCGATAAGCTTTTCCGTCTAAAGTAACGATTTTTATTCGTTTGTTTTCTTTCAGAAAAATGGAATCGTTGTTTTTTTTATTGACTAGATGAATCCCTTTTTCTTGAGCTAAAGTTGTAAATGAAATTAATATTACAACTAGTGATAGAAGTGTTTTCATGATTTTAATTATTAAAATTGTACTTGTATCCAAAATTCACTAACGTGTTTGTGTTATAAATATATGAAGGAAAAACGATACCGCCAGTTTGTCCTCTTGTACCACCGATATAGGATTCTATATTTATAAAAATTCCTTTTTTATTTGAAATAAAATAATTGAATCCAAATCCTGAATTATAGCTAAAGTATTCTTTGGCAGTATATTTGGAATAATCATCTTCTCTAGAATAGTAATAGTTACTCTCTGTTTCATAATTATAGTTTACTCCAAGGTTTAAATTTCCACTAAAATTTTTATGAATTCTAAATTCCCATTTAATATTTATTGGAAGGGTAATAACGGCTCCTTCAAACTTTCCAAAACTTGAGCTTGTACTTAAAAATCCATTTCCGTTACCTTGGTTGAAATAAGACATTCCAGTTTTAAAATATTTAACTCTTCCTGTTAAACTCCAATGTCTTCCTGTATAAAACTCTGCCAAAACACCTCCTTGTATAGATTTATTGGGTTCGTTAAAATTATATGAAGTGATTGTGTTTGTTCCAATTTCTGCTCCAAAAAACCATTTCCCAGCAGGATTTACAATTTCAGAAGCTTTTTTTTCTTGTGCGTTCATTGAAAACACAATGAATAGTGCAAATATTATATTTTTCATGATTTTGAATTTTATTTCTTATCAAATGTAGCAATCCATAAAAATTAAATGTCCGAAATTATACAAGTTGTATAAATTCGGACAAATTTGTATAAATTCGGACAAATAAAATTAGCCGTTTTCTTTCTTAAATTCTGAAGGTGTAGTATTTGCAAATTTTTTAAAAGCGGCGTAAAATGTTGATTTTGAGTTGAATCCACATTCAAAACCTATGGCTTCAATATTATAATCGTCGTATTTTGGATCTAGCAAAATGGTTTTTGCTTTTTCTATTCGCAATTGATTTATAAAGTCCGAAAAATTAAAATCGGAGTGATTATTTATACTTTGGGACACTTTTGTAGTGCTCATTTTGATTTCTAAAGCCAAAATATCTAGACTAAAACTAGGATCGAGATATCGATTGTTTGTTTGGATATGATTTTTGATAATCAAGTACTGGTTTTCTTTGGTGTCGTTTTCGACGGGATTTTCTGTTTTTTGCAAGTTATTTTTTGCGGTTTCTTCTTCTGCTAAAGTTTCACGAAGCGCAATACGTTGCGTTAAAATAGTATAATTGAAAAATCCTTGATAACCTATCCAATATAATATTATAGAACAACTCAAGCGCATAGGATAATAAATATAGATTTCGGGATTTAGTACCTTACTAATGTTTGACACAATCGCTGTAAGCCAAAGCAACAGAACTAATGCGCCTAATGCCATAAAAATTTTGAGCCATTTTATCGTGTCGTAACGCAACACAAATTGGTACAAATTGGAATATCTAAAAAGCAATAAAAAAGCTTTTGCATAGATAAATAGCGTAAAAAAGGCATTTATAATTTCTTCTATTTGCGAATAACGAGCCACGCTATAGTTGTCATTTTCGTAATAGAAATAGGGAATAAATCCTAGTCGAATTGCAATTTCTGTCAGAAAAAGAAAAATAGTTATTGGTACAAACGAATAGAGTTTTTCTTCTATTTTTAAATAATACGTCAAAAAAGTATAAAAACAAGGAAGGATTAATAAATACCAAGGAATTAATAATTTTTTAATAAAATAGTTAACGTTAACCAAACCGCTCTCGACTACAACTATTTGTATGTTATTGAGTATCAAGAACAGAATCACTAGCGTCAAATAAACTACCGACTTGTGCTTGCCTCGTTTTGATAATCGCGTTGTAATAACAAAAAAAACACCCAGAATAATCCCAGCAATCATTAAAAAATCAAAAATATTTTTGGCTATTTCGAGGTACATTATGGGTTTTTATTGATTTCAAATATAATGAAATGAGCGTAATAAAAAAACGCAACCAAAATATTGATCGCGTTTTTTGTCTTTATAAATTTAAAGAAATTATCCTTTTATGCTCGCTGAAAGATATTCTCTATTCATTTGAGCAATATAGTCAAGTGATATTCCTTTTGGACATTCTACTTCGCAAGCGCCAGTGTTGGTGCAATTTCCAAAACCTTCGGCATCCATTTGGGCAACCATGTTCAAGACTCTATCTGTTGCTTCTACTTTTCCTTGTGGTAATAATGCAAATTGCGACACTTTTGCAGACACGAAAAGCATTGCAGAAGCATTTTTGCAAGTAGCCACACAAGCACCACAACCTATGCAAGTTGCAGCATCGAAAGCGCGATCAGCATCATGTTTTTCGATAGGAATTGTGTTGGCATCAATGGTATTACCAGAAGTGTTTACAGATATGAATCCGCCAGATTGCTGGATTCTATCAAATGCACCGCGATCTACAACCAAATCTTTGATTACCGGAAATGCTTTAGCTCTAAAGGGTTCGATGTAAATCGTATCGCCATCTTTAAACTTTCGCATATGCAATTGGCAAGTAGTCACCAATCGATCTGGTCCATGCGCTTCACCATTGATGAATAAGGAACACATACCGCAAATTCCTTCGCGACAATCATGGTCAAAGGCTATAGTGTCGGTTCCTTTTTCTATCAATTGATCGTTCAAAATGTCAAGCATTTCCAAAAAGGACATATCTGGTTCAATATGATCTACTTGATAATCGACCATTTTTCCTTTGGCTTTAGCGTTTTCTTGACGCCATATTTTTAGGTTTAGTTTCATTATATTATTTGAAAATAAATTATTGTAATAATTTTTTTATTTGAAATTCTAATTCGTCAATGTAGTTTGAAACTATTTCCCAAACTATTTCAATGTCAGTTCCAGTATAATCATGCACAATTTTATTTCTAAAATCCTTTATTTCTCGCCATTGAATTTGAGGATTTTCAATTTTAAAATCTTGATTTATATTAAAAGTTGCTTCTCCAATTATTGTGAAATTTCTTATAACTGCATCTATAGTTTTATCATCGCACAAAAAAGATTCAAAAGTATAATTTTTTGTGTACTTCTTTATTTTTTGACAACATTCTAAAATGTCATTCAATAACAATTTCAAATCTCTTTTAGACATATATCAACTCATTTTTGATTAAATCAAAAAATCTTGGTTTCATGCTCTTTTTTGTCAAGACATCAGTTTCAATACCCAGATAATCTTCTATTTCATTCGACATAGTGATAAAACCTATACCAATTTTATTGTTAAACTCAACCATTACATCAACATCACTTTCTTCAGTCTGTTCATTTCTTGCATATGAACCAAAAATAGCGATTGTATCCAAAGGATACTTTTTTTGAAGTATTGGCTTTAGAACAGTAAGTTTATTTTTGATATCGGCTAATGTTTGCATATTTTATGAATCACAAAACTAATTTATTGCGATCACGATTTGTTACTGCACAAAGGTTGTAACAAATTGTGATAACTTGATTTTATTTAAACTTGAAGTCACAAACTGTGATTTCAAATTATTCTTATTTGTAAGAACGCTGCACCAACTTCACATTTTCAAACTTCAATTCTTCTTTATGTAAAACAGCATCTGATGGTTTTCCTTTGTATTCCCAAGCGGCAACGTAAGCGAAATTTTCGTCATCACGTTGTGCTTCTCCGTCTGGAGTTTGGTATTCTTCACGGAAATGTCCACCACAAGACTCGTTTCTATGTAGAGCATCTTTTGCGAAAAGTTCTCCAAGTTCCAAGAAATCAGCTACGCGCATTGCTTTTGCCAATTCTGGATTAAAACTATCTCGAGTGCCAGGAATACGAACATCTTTATAAAAATCTTCACGAATTTCGGCTATTTCTTTCATGGCAGCTTTTAATCCAGCTTCGTTTCTTGCCATTCCAACTTGGTTCCACATAATTTTTCCTAATTTCTTATGGAAATAATCTGCAGGTTTTGTTCCGCCATTATTCATTAACACATCAATTTGGGTGTTTACATTGGCTTCGGCAGCATCGAATTCTGGAGAATCTGTTGATATTGGTCCCATTTTAATATCTGGTGCCAAATAATCTCCAATAGTATAAGGTAAAACAAAATATCCATCGGCCAAACCTTGCATTAATGCTGATGCGCCTAATCTATTTGCTCCGTGATCAGAAAAATTAGATTCTCCAATCGAGAAACAACCCGGAATTGTGGTTTGCAAATTATAATCTACCCAAGTGCCGCCCATTGTGTAATGAACCGCAGGATAAATCATCATTGGTGTTGTATACGGATTTTCGTCCACAATTTTCTCATACATTTGGAACAAGTTACCATATTTGTTGGCAACAACTTCTGTTCCTAGTTTTTTGACAGCCGCAATATCATTTGCATCTTGATGTTTCAAATTGGCTTGGTCTTTTCCGTAACGAATAATCGCTGCTTCGAAATCTAAATAAACTGCTTCACCTGTTTTATTGATTCCAAAACCTGCATCGCAACGTTCTTTAGCCGCACGAGATGCAATGTCACGAGGCACTAAATTTCCAAATGCTGGATATCTTCTTTCTAAGAAATAATCTCTATCTTCCTCTTTTAATTGTGTTGGTTTCAATTTTCCTTCACGAATTGCTTGAGCATCTTCGGCTTTTGCAGGCACCCAAATTCGACCATCATTACGCAAAGATTCTGACATTAAAGTCAATTTTGCTTGGTGATCGCCCGAAACCGGAATACAAGTTGGGTGAATTTGTGTATAGCATGGATTTGCGAAAAACGCTCCTTTTTTATGAATTTTCCAAGCTGCAGTCACGTTGCTTCCCATTGCATTGGTCGATAAGAAAAATACGTTTCCATATCCGCCAGATGCAATAACTACGGCGTGAGCCGAATGACGTTCGATTTTCCCCGAAACCATATCACGAGCAATAATTCCTCGGGCTTTTCCGTTTACGATTACTAAATCTAGCATTTCGTGACGGTTGTGCGATTTTATTTTTCCACGACCAATTTGACGGTTCATTGCCGAATAGGCCCCAAGTAATAATTGTTGTCCTGTTTGTCCTTTGGCATAAAAAGTTCTAGAAACCAACGTTCCTCCAAACGAACGATTGTCTAAAAGGCCACCATATTCTCTTGCAAATGGTACGCCTTGTGCCACACACTGGTCAATAATATTAGTCGAAACTTCGGCTAAACGGTGCACATTGGCTTCACGAGCACGATAATCGCCACCCTTAACAGTATCATAAAACAATCGGAAAGTTGAATCGCCGTCACCTTGATAGTTTTTTGCAGCATTGATTCCACCTTGTGCAGCAATGGAGTGCGCACGACGTGGCGAATCTTGAAAGCAAAAAGTTTTTACGTTATAGCCCAGTTCTGCTAACGTTGCCGCAGCCGAACCGCCAGCAAGTCCAGTTCCTACAACAATAATATCTAAATTACGCTTGTTGGCTGGATTAACCAGATTGATGTGATTTTTGTAATTGGTCCATTTGTCTGCAATGGCGCCGCTTGGAATTTTTGAATCTAATGCCATAATTGTATATTAAATCGTTAACTTTTTATTTTTTATTCTAAAACAATCCCTGTTTTATTAATTTCATCAATAAATGGGTCACTATTTTTGTAGTAATCATTATTAAAATGATGAATCTCAATATGTGGATATTTTATGTTTATTTTCGATGTCATTTTATTATTCAAAATAAAATTATTTCCAAACATATTAGATATTAATGCCACATCAATATCGGAATTTTCGGTTTGTTGGTTGTTAGCCATCGATCCAAAAAGGATTGCTTTTTCTATTTTTATACCTTGATTCAA
>JAYVHB010000019.1:0-63329 GCA_043771555.1 Flavobacterium sp.
AGTATTCAGTATTCAGTATTCAGTATTCAGTATTCAGTATTCAGTATTCAGTATTCAGTATTCAGTATTCAGTATTCAGTATTCAGTATTCAGTTTGCTTTCTTCTGCTTGCTGCTTGCTACTTACTGCTTTCTATTTCCAAAGTCATTACCTAAAAACCCTTTGTGGGTTACCCGAAAAAATAAAAAAGAAGCCCATCTGGGATATTCGTTACTCACCCCTTGCAGAAAAGAGTCGTGCAAATTAATTGTAGCTCACCTACTTTTTTTTGAAGTATTACTTCAAAAAAATAAGTATTCTTTTTTATTATTTAAAACAAAAAACAAATATGAAACATATATATAGAATTTTTAAAACACAACTGTTGTTGGCGGTTGTGTTATTAAGCGCAGTCCATGGACTTGCGCAAAACCCAACCGTTACAGTTCCTACTGGCTGTAAAGTTGTACAGATAGGCACTGGTGGCAATTTTCCCTCCGCAGTAGGCGTATTACCTGTTATTCCTGGGAGGGTTGGTGATGGCGGTATTGTTACAATGACCGATCCCTATGCCGGTGGCAGTTTTACCTTTAACCCAAACAATACAACTTCACCACTAGTAACTAATGCTGTGGGTTCTTGGACGCTAAGTGGCGATTTGTCCACTTCAACACTATCCACAAACCTTTTTGATACTCCTACAGTAATTGGTGGTACTCCGTTAACGGCAACAATTAAATCTTATAATAAAAAATTAAGAATACCCTCAGAAAATACGGCTCCTTCCATAAACTCATGGGCACGCTCCAAAGGTAGAGTAGTGATACAGTATACCAAAACAACAAGTACAACAGGCACTGGTTGTGGCAACAGCATCACTTTTGATGTGTTTAAGGTTTTTGCACCAACAGTATTGTTAAATCCTACAAATATATTGGTACAACCCACCAACGTGCCTAAAATTATAGGACCACGTTGTGTAGTGCCCGGGGGCACCTATACCTACTCCGTAGATCAAATTGTGAGCGATAACCTGACGGATGGTATAGGTTTGGATAACTATTACTGGACATTAGTTGCATCAACACCTTTAACAGGATACACCTCATATACATCTGCTGATAAAAGTTCAATTACAATAACAATTCCTTTGACAACTTCAACAACACCATTTATTCCATTTACTCTAAAATGTTGTTATGGTCGCAGTAATCCATGGGATGGTAATCTTTCAGCAATACCTACTACTTGCGTTAGTCTTGGTATTGTGCAAGAGTTACAACAACCAAAAGTAACTATACCCTGCGTAAAAACTGGGGATACTTCCTTTTCTGCTACCGTAGATCCAGGATATGTAACTGCTAATGCAGGTTCAAACACCACCTATACATTGGCAACGGTAGGGTCCAACTGGACACTAACCAACCCCACAAGTCCTAACCTCATAGGTACCTTGCCCGCAACCGATAACAACCCATGTACATTAACCTTAACAGTAAACAATAATATTTGTACTCCCGCAAGTGTTTATACCGTTACTGTATGGCGTGATTTTGTAGCTCCTTTTGCTATAGATAGTTATCCAACACCAAGATTTACTACCTGTTTGACCCCTAATGCTACCTTGCCAACAACGTTACAATATTCTTTACCAGCAAGTGGTTTAGATAATATTACAACTTGGAGCATAACCCCAACCAATGCTAACGGTCTGACAATAATAAGTACCGCCAATACAACAGGATCAATCGTAAATATATCTATGCCAAATGAAACAACTGCCGCGGCTGGAGCATATGAGCTTACAGCATTTCCAAAAAATTGTTCGAGTCCAATTTCAATAATCCTTAATGTACAACCAAAAGCACCTGTTGGTCTAGCGGGTCTAACTTGTGTACAACGTAATGGTGGTGGTGCAGTAACCTATACCTGTACAGCTGTTACTGGAGCTACAAGTTATATATGGACTATTCCTGCTGGTTGGACAACTACTGCTGCAAACAACACAACATTGACTCCAACAATAAGCGTAACTCCGGGAGGTAATGGTACAACTGGTAACTTTATAACCGTTGCTGCAATGGTTAATGATTGTCAAGGTCCAGCATCTGCAAAATATTATATCAATTATAATGCTGTAGCACCAACATCGGTTACTTTATCTAGTACTTGCATACCTGCTGGAATTCCGAGCTTACAGAGTATTACATTTAGTAATGCTAAAAATTACGGAACGTACGCCCTATCTTGCAATCTTGCAGGTTTTATTGACACAATAACTCCTACAGTTACCATAAATACAACTACAGGAGTTGGGACAATTACCTATAGAAGCACTGGCATTATTGGTACAAATATCATTTTTACAATAACGCATAGCAGCGTATTGCCTGCTCCACCTGCTACACAAACACCACTATGTGGTACGGCAACAGGATCATCCACTGCCATTAGCGTGGTAGCTAGCACAACAGCGGTTTGGGCAACTAATTATCCTCAATATGATCCTGTTGTGGGTGGTTGCGATAATTTTAGAGTGGCTCCGCAACCCGTAATTGCTGGCGTTAGCTATAATTATGCGTGGTACATAAAACCATTTCCAGCAACACTTACTGCATTAACTCCTTTAGTTAGCAGCGGTTTTATTACTATTAGCCCTAGTGGCAATCAATTGCAACTTTGTGGCAGTGTTTTGCCAACAGGCGATATTGTTTGTGTTATAACGCCATCTGCTGGTTGCGGTACTGCATTGACAGGTACAGCGGGTAATCATGGTGTAGCACGAAACGCAAATACTACTTCTAACGGTATTAAAAGTATAGAAGCTGTAGTAGTGTATCCAAACCCTAACAATGGTACTTTTTTAATAAAATTGGATAAAAACACAGTAAATGCAAAAGCAACCTTGTATGACCTTTCAGGAAAAGAACTCGCGGTCTATGTTCTTAAAAAAGGCGATAATAAAGTTGAAAAAGCAGGACTAGCTAGTGGTTCTTATAACTTATTGCTGGAGGTTGATGGCAAAACAGAATCGCGACAAATTATAATAAAATAATTTTCTAAGTTAAAATAGAAAGTTTTGGCAAAAAGTGTCAAAACTTTCTTATTTATTATGTTTAATTTTAAAAACAACTACAATGAAAAAAGCATTACTTTCAATCCTTTTTCTTTTTATAATTTCCAATGTTTTCTCACAAAAGGAATTGTGGGGTTATAAAGTATATTATAGTGATCCTGATATTATTGGGATAAACGATGGTCAAATAATAAAAGTTCCATTAGCAGGCAACAATTCAATAGCAGAGATAGTTCATGCTTTTGATATTACAGGTGTTTTAGGTAGGTTTCCTCAAGGAAAATTATTTCAAGCGTCTAATGGGAAATTATATGGGGTCGCGGGTTATTTTGTAAATGCTGGACTAAATGCCGCCTATCTCTTGCCTTCATTTCCAGGAAGTGTTTTATTTGAATATGATCTCATTTTGAATAAATATAAAGTAATAGCTCAGCTAAACTCTCCAAATGCAGGCGTAATAGAGCCTCAACCTGGAATATTAATGGGCACAAATAATAACGGCAACTCCTTTTATAAATATAACATCAATACTGGTGTTTTTACTATTGTTGCTACTATACCATCTTTTAGAGTATATGGTTTAGGAGGTAATTATACAGATTATTTTCCTGGAGCTATTAGTGAGTTGTTTAAGGCTTCGGATGGTAACTTATATTTTACATCAATTGTTGCACCAAACGGTCCGCCAGCAACCAGTATAGGCCCTCAACCGGGAGGAATTTACAAGTACAATTTAACAACCAATAGCATAAGTAAAGTCTACTATTTTGGTCAAGACGATTTTAGTCCAAGTTCTATTTTTAGACCATATCCAACAAGGTTTGTTGAAAGTGCAAACGGCAAATTGTATAACATTACCCAGAAAGGCTTTATAGCTTACAATCCAAATTTTATTTTTGATGATTACGGTTATGGTGTTTTGTATGAGTTTGATATTAATACAAATACGGTCACTATAAAATATGAATATGATTTCTATACGTTAGGTGCAGGTCAAAGTCAGTTAACTAGAGTTTCTGATACTAAAATTTTAGGAGCCACCTACAGTTATACGGGTAATTTACCTAACATTCCTTATCGGGATGGCGCTATCTATGAATATGATATTCCTTCTAATACAGTATCATTAAAACACGCCATAAACTATAATATAGATGGTGTTTATAATATCGGTATTGGTAGCAATTTAGCTTCAGATGGTAATTATTATGACAATAGTTATAATGGAGTTTTTAGATACAATCCAATAACAAACGTAATAAATAAAAAAATTGCTAATACAGGAGATGGTAATTTACAAGAAATGATCGAGGTATGCCGCAAACCTTCGTACCAAGAAATTTTAGTCAATACCTTCACACCAGCGGTAGGCAGTACCTTTACTTATAACATACAAAACACCAACGCCACGACTTATGTCTGGAAAAAAGGCACGACAGTCTTGCCAGCACAAACTACAGGCATCCTAAACTTGCCTAGTGTAACCCCTAGCGATACAGGCGTATATAGCTGCACCATGACCAACGAGTGCGGCACAACGGTAACGGCAAACCTTAATATAAATGTCACCAACTTGGCAGTAGAAACAGTAGACGATTATAAAACCCAAATTTCTTTATATCCCAATCCTACCAAAGGCAGCATCAACCTAAAATTTCCAGAAAATCGTAGGTTAAAAGCCACAAGCTATAAAATCACCAATTTGCTCGGGCAAATTATAGAAGAAAAAGATATTAGTACCTCTGGTAAAAACGAGCTAACCATAAATACGGGAAGTTTTGCCAATGGTGTGTACCAAATTACTTTGGTTACCAACAAAGGCAACTGGAACGGGAAGTTCGTGAAGGAGTAAAAGTTTAAATTTAATTTTTAATTCCAAATTCCAAATTGTAGCAAAATTGGAATTTGGAATTTTCTTTTTTTGAAATTTAAAACTATTATATTTGCACTTTACAATTTTATAAAATGAAACATACCAAAATAAAAGACTTACTCCAAAGTACAAGCACAATTGCATTAGTAAACGCCAAAGGTTGGGTTCGCACTTTTAGAAACAATCAATTTATTGCGCTCAACGATGGCTCGACCATCAATAACATTCAGTGCGTTGTCGATTTTGAAAACACGCCTGAAGAAACTTTAAAAAGAATAACCACAGGAGCAGCCGTATCAGTAACTGGTGCGTTGGTCGAAAGTCAAGGCGCAGGTCAAAAATACGAAATTCAAGTTACGAAACTAGAAATTCTAGGCGACTCGGATGCCGAAAAATTTCCGATGCAACCCAAAAAACATTCCTTGGAGTTTCTTAGAGAAAATGCACATTTACGAGTTCGAACGAATGCCTTTGGTGCCATCATGCGTGTGCGATCTGTACTTTCTTTTGCTGTTCATCAGTATTTTCAGAACAGAGGTTTTGTGTATGTAAACACACCAATTATTACAGGTAGCGATGCCGAAGGTGCTGGCGAAATGTTTAAAGTTACTGCCTTACCATTCGATAATACACCAAGAACCGAAGACGGAAAAATCAACTACAAAGAAGATTTTTTTGGGAAAGAAACCAACCTTACCGTTTCGGGTCAACTCGAAGCCGAAACCTTTGCCATGGCATTAGGTCAAGTCTATACTTTTGGACCAACTTTTAGAGCCGAAAACTCCAATACTTCTCGCCATTTGGCCGAATTTTGGATGATCGAACCGGAAGTTGCCTTCAATGATCTTGATGATAATATGGACTTGGCCGAAGATTTTATTCAAAATGTAATCAAATACACGATCGATCATTGCTCCGAAGATTTGAAGTTTCTCGAATCTCGATTAATCGACGAAGAAAAAGTAAAACCGCAAGCGGAACGCAGCGAAATGAATTTACTAGATAAATTGAATTTTGTTCTCGAAAACAATTTCAAACGTGTTTCTTACACCGAAGCCATTGCAATTTTAAGAGAATGTGGCCCCAACAAAAAGAAAAAATTCAGTTATATTATAGACCAATGGGGCGCCGATTTGCAAAGTGAACACGAGCGTTATTTGGTCGAAAAACACTTCAAATGTCCTGTAATTTTATATGATTATCCAGCCAATATCAAGGCATTTTATATGCGTTTGAACGAAGACGGAAAAACCGTTCGAGCCATGGATATTCTGTTTCCAGGCATTGGCGAAATCGTAGGTGGATCGCAGCGTGAAGAACGTTATGATGTCCTTCTCGAAAAAATGAAAGCACTCGATATCAGCGAAGAAGAATTGTGGTGGTATCTCGACACACGCCGTTTCGGTAGTGCCATTCATGCTGGTTTTGGACTAGGTTTTGAGCGTTTGGTTTTGTTTGTAACAGGAATGACCAACATTCGAGACGTAATTCCGTTTCCAAGAACACCAATGAATGCCGAGTTTTAAAAAATAGTTTAGAGGTTTAGAAAGTTTAGAAGTTTAGGCAACCTACTTCTAAACTTTCTAAACTCATAAACCTTCTAAACTTATAAATATGCTTAAACAATTTCTAAATTTCAAGTTATCTCAAAAATTATCTCCGCAACAAATCCAGTTGATGAAGTTGATTCAATTGCCTACACAAGCATTTGAAGCACGCCTTTTGGAAGAAATGAACGAAAATCCTGCATTAGAAACAGGAAAAGATGAAGAAGAAATTTACGAAAAGGATGAATTTGACAACAACGATGAATACGATGATTATGAAGGATCGGACAATATCGATTCAGGCGAAGTAAATATTGATGAATACTTAAGCAACGACGAAACTCCCGATTACAAAACACAAGTCAATAATTATAGTGACGATGATGACGATCGTGAGTCGCCACTATCTGCACCTGTGAGCTTTCATCAAGATCTAATCAACCAACTCAACACATTTATACTTACTGACGAACAACGTGATATTGCCGAATTTCTGGTTGGTAGCATCGACGACATGGGTTACATACGCCGAAGTATTCAGGATATTGTTGACGATATGGCGTTTACACAAGGCATTTATACCGACGAGAAATCGGTCGAAAAAGTACTCACCATAATCCATGAGCTAGAGCCATCTGGTGTTGGTGCTCGTGACCTGCAAGAATGTTTGTTGTTACAACTCAAACACAAAACACCTACGGAATATATTGCTTTGGCAACATCCATTATCGAAGATCAATTTGAAGCTTTTAGCAAAAAACATTATGATAAGCTGATTCAGAAATTTAATGTTTCGAACGAGCAACTCAAAAATGCGATTCACGAAATCGAAAAACTCAATCCAAAACCAGGCGGATCGTTTACAGGAAATAATAAAATGACCGAACATGTCGTTCCCGATTTTGCCATCAGAATTAATGATGACGAACTAGAATTGACCCTAAACGGAAGAAATGCACCAACTTTGCACGTCTCGAAAGATTACCAAGACATGATGCAAACCTACAAATCATCTAAAGATAAATCGGGTCAACAAAAAGATGCCGTACAGTTTATCAAACAAAAATTAGATTCTGCCAAGTGGTTTATAGATGCCATCAAGCAACGCCAAGAAACATTGTTTGTAACCATGAATGCTATCATGCATTTTCAGCAAGAATATTTCTTGGACGGCGAAGAAACCAGCATGAAACCTATGATTTTGAAAGACATTGCCGATATGGTTGGACTGGATATTTCGACCGTATCTCGTGTTGCGAACAGCAAATATGTTGATACACCTTATGGTACGAAATTGATAAAAGAATTTTTCTCGGAAGCCATGACCAACGATCAAGGTGAAGAAGTGTCAACGCTCGAAATCAAGAAAATCTTGAAAGACGTTATCGAAGAAGAAGACAAAAACAAACCTTTGCCAGATGACCAACTAGCCGAAATTCTTAAAGAACGCGGTTACCCAATTGCACGACGAACTATTGCCAAATACAGAGAGCAACTGGATATTCCTGTGGCAAGAATGAGGAAGAAGATGTAATTTTTTATTTTTTAAAATAAAATTGTACCTTTGATTATGAATATTTTAAATCGCATTACAATAAATCCCGAAATTGTTCATGGCAAACCCGCAATTAGAGGTATGCGATGGTCGGTAGAAATGATTATTGATCTTTTAGGATCTGGAATGTCGTTTGACGAAATTATTGAGGACCATCCCGAAATTGAAAAAGAAGATATTTTGGCCTGTTTAAAATTTGCCCGAATGTATCTTTCTGGGCAACCACTAGAAAACTTCAATTAATGAAATTTCTTTGCGATGTTCACATATCAATAAAAATTGTAAAGTTCTTAAATTCAAACACTACGATTGCATTCATGTAAATACAATTTTAGATAAATGGTTTACAAAAGATAGTGACATTTCCAACTATTCTGACCAAAATAATTTAATTCTGATAACAAAAGATGCTGATTTTCGAGATAGTTATTTTCTAAAAAACACACCAAAAAAATTAGTTAAAATAAATTTAGGAAATATTTCAAATTCAAAATTAATTGAAATAATTGATGCCAATTTAGAAAAAATTGAAAAACTAAATAGCAATCAAAATTTTATTATCGAAATTGATTCCGAAAACTGTACTTTTTCGACATTGCAAATCGTTTTGTAATCTACTTTGAATATTCCAAAATATCACCAGGCTGACATTCCAAAACCGCACAAATGGCTTCCAATGTTGAAAACCGAACTGCTTTTGCTTTTCCAGTTTTCAAGATCGAAAGATTTGCCGTAGTGATTCCTATACGCTCCGCCAATTCGTTAGACCGCATTTTTCGTTTGGCTAACATTACATCCAAATTCAAAATTATTGACATTTTTAAATCGTTAATTCGTTTTCGTCTTTCAAGTTTTTTGCTTCATTAAATGTATAACTTAAAATAATAAAAAACAACGAAATTATTATTGAAAAAACCATAGAATCTGGACTTAGAGCGCTTAAGTTTAAAATTAAATTCGAATTTTCGAAAGTGTTGTAACAAAATATAGCTACATTTATTACTATTGTTGAAAATAAAAAATATTTTCCAATTGATTTTAATAAAATTATAGATTGGTCAGTAAAATACTGTTTATCAATAAATAAACTAATTAAATTTTTAAGTTTTAAAATCGCTAACATAAAAAATAGATATCCAATTGAAATAACAATGATTAAAATCGCAATTGAAATTGTGACTGTTTCTATTTTAATTCCTTGAATAGAAAATTTAAAATTAGATAGATTATTTGTTGCTAAACCTAAAAGAGATATAGCAATTAAAAAACCAATAATAATTGCCGAAAAAATAATAACAAAATCTAATAATTGCTTAAGTTGAATAATTTTTTTCATTTTTAAAAGTTTTAAAGTTGGAAGCAAATATATAAAAATTATTGATAAACAATAATTAAAAGTTAAAAACAATAATTTTTGTAAAAAAAAGTTTTGTAATATTAATAACATAGCCCTTTTTGTATATTTGTACTTCAATTAAATTAAAATGACAACTTTAACCTTGAAAGTAAACGAACGAACCAAAGCTGGAAAAGCATTTCTGGCAATGACTTCTGGTTTGATAAAAGAATCCAAAAGCATCGCAATTGTTACTTCTTCCACAAAAGAAGAAAGTCCTTATAATCCTGAGTTTGTAGCAATGATTAAAAAAGCCGAAAAAAGAGGCAATTATATAACCGTTGATCCGAAGAATATATGGGAAAGTTTGGGCTTAAAATAGAAGAATTAGCGCAAACTCATATTGCCAAACATTTCAAATCTGGAGATAAGTCAAGCATAAAAAAACTTGAAAAAATACTTATTGAATTAACCGAAACACCATTCGAAGGAATAGGAAAACCAGAAGCTTTGAAACATGATTTGACTGGTTTTTGGTCTAGGCAAATTAACAAAAAAGACAGATTACTATATAAAGTTGAAGAAGATATTGTTACTGTTTTTGTCATTTCGGCAATGGGACATTATTCAGATAAATAGATCATTAACTTTGATAAACTTCCCAAAATCTTTACTCTCAAAACTAGAACAACGCCAGCAACATAATGCCTTGCGAGAACTTCCTTTGGCAAATAAAAGTGTAGATTTTTCTTCGAATGATTATCTTGGTTTTGCAAAAAGTGAAATTATTTTTGACAAAACCCATCAGTTATTAGAAGCTAGAAATTTTAAAATTAACGGCGCAACAGGTTCTAGATTACTTTCTGGAAATCACGAAATTTATTCCGAAACCGAAACCTTTTTAGCAAATTTTCATCAAGTAGAAACGGCATTAATTTTCAATTCAGGTTACGATGCTAATGTGGGCTTTTTTGGTTGTGTGCCGCAACGCAACGATATCATTTTGTACGACGAATTGGCGCACGCTTCTATCCGTGACGGAATCAAGATGAGTTTGGCTAAATCTGTTAAATTTGAGCACAACGATTTGGAAGATTTAGAAAGATTAATTTTAAAATATCAGACTGAGCTTGTCGAAGTCTACATCGTTACCGAAAGCGTTTTCTCCATGGATGGCGACTCGCCCAATTTGGAAAAAATAGTTGAAATTTCAGAAAAATACAAATGTCTTTTGGTAGTTGATGAAGCCCATGCTTTGGGTGTTTTTGGCGAAAATGGTTTCGGTTTAGTTCAAGATTTGAAACTACAAGACAAGATTTTTGCTCGTATTATGACTTTCGGAAAAGGATTGGGTTGTCATGGAGCCGCAATTTTGGGAAGTGAAAATCTGAAATCATATTTGGTCAATTTTGCTAGAAGTTTTATTTATACAACAGGGCTTTCGCCACATTCGGTTGCAACGATTTTAATAGCGTATCAAGAACTTGAAAAAGTTTCGGCAACTATAGAAAAACTACGAAATAATATTTCGTTTTTCAACCAACAAAAAAATATTTTGGGTTTGAAACCGATTTTCGTTCGCAATAAATCGGCAATTCAATCGGCAATAATTCCAGGAAACGAAACCGTAAAAACAATTGCCAGCAAAATACAAAAAGTAGGTTTTGATGTCAAACCTATTTTGTCGCCAACCGTTCCAGAAGGGCAAGAACGATTGCGTTTTTGTATTCATAGTTATAATAATGAAGTGGAAATTGAGACTGTTTTGAGGTTATTGTCTGAATTTATACATGAATAATCTCATCATCAATCAACAAATCTTCTCGGCGCAGTCGTAAGAAAATTTGGGCTACGGCAATCGTGTCTTTTTCGCAATAAGTAACAATACGATCAATATCTTTTTCGACATAAAAAACATGACCTACTTGCGAGCCATCTATGTCGCCTTTTGAGGTAGCAATTCCAAGAACTTTACACATTAATTTCAATGAAGTAAAATGTTTATAATCGCCAAATTTCCATAATTCTAAAGTGTCGAGATGCGGAATCTCCCAAGGTTTTTTACCAAATAAATTAAGCTTGTTCGGAATAGAAATTTGATTAATTATCATGCGTCTAGCCAAAAACGGAATGTCAAATTCTTTGGCATTATGGCCACATAAAACGTGCTGCGAAAGGTTAAAGTGGTTGTTGAGTAAATTATTGAAATCAATGAGAATTTTCTTTTCTTCGCCAAAAAACGAGGTTACTCGAAAATTCCTTACATCACCTTTGATGATAAAATACCCTACAGATATACAAACAATCTTGCCAAACTCGGCCCAAATTCCTGCTCGATCATAAAAATCTTCGGCAGTAAAATCGTCTTTTCGCTGGTATTGGGTTTTGGCTTCCCAAAGTTGCTTCATATCATCATCAAGCGACTGAAAATGTTCTTGTTCGGGAACGGTTTCTATATCTAGAAATAAAATATTGTCTAATTTAATTTTCTCAATCATAATCAAATAGCTAGTTTATGAATGTGAAAATTAGAAAAACCATTTGATATATAAAAATAAATCTAAAACAAACTTTGTTGCGTAGTTGGATTTTCATGTTCCAACAACCATTTTTTTCGCCACAATCCGCCAGCATATCCCGTGAGTGATCCATCGGTTCCAATAACTCGATGGCAGGGAATGACAATCCAAATTGGGTTTTTTCCATTAGCTGAAGCGGCAGCTCGAATTACTTTTGGATCGCCTAGTTTTTTGGCCAAATCCATATAGTTTATGGTTTTTCCGAAAGGAATATTGAGTAATTCTTGCCAAACTTTTTGCTGAAAATCAGTTCCTGATGGATTTAACTTAAAATCAAATTCGTTTCGTTTGCCGTCAAAATATTCACGAAGTTGTTTTACGCAAGTTTCCAATTCGGTTGGAATAATTTCTGAAACTTCGCCTTCATTCAACGCCGAAATTTCAGAAATACCTATTTCGTCACCAACTATTTTAGCAATTCCGAGTGGTGTTTTTATGTAAGCGGTTTGGATCATTTTTATTTCAAAAAAAATTAAATAGCAAACCAATACGATAATTTCAAATTTATGGAACGGAAAACAGGTTCGAATTCTCGTGTATAATAACTGTCGTTATAGACCAAAAACAAGTCTGAAAGTGGGGCAAAACGCCACTGTAATCTCGAGTTAATTCCCAAATTTTCCCTTTGATTGCTATACTGAATTAAAGTTGACCAAAAAACTGATTTCGAAAAAGTAAAATCAAATTTTGGGCTTATCAAAATGATATCTGCTTTTGAATATGGTTTTGGCAAATCGATTTTATCGTAATTTACAGCAAGACTAAACACTGTTTTGGGTATAATTCTGTAGGTTGCTGTACCTGCAAATGATGCAATTTTGCCATTATAAAATTGACCAAAAGTAGTTTCCCCAACAAAGGCAAACGATTTGGTGTTGTTAGTACTGTATGAAAATGTTAGTTGATTAAAATTATAGCTAGAATTAGCTGGCAATGCAACAGCATTCGTGGTTCGGGTTGGATCGAAATTGGCATTCAAAAAAATGTATTGCCAAGCGTATTTAAAACCGAGTTTGGCTTGATTTTTTAATTCGATATCTTCATTAAACCAAAGTAAATGGTCGGTTTTTTTGAAATCGCTTCGTGGATCGAAATACATGATATTCAAAATTCTAGAAGATAGTTTGTTGATTTTGCCTTGTTTTGGATAAAAAGTTCGTTGAAAAGAATTACCTGATTTAAAAATATTTTTTCGAGGAATAAACCCCAAATCGGATCTAAAATCTTGATCAACATACACAAAATCGGTAACAATATTATAATTTCTTGTATTGAAAACCATCATGGCTTGCGAAGACAAGTTGCCAGAAACGTCGTCTGGTTGCATCGATTTGTGCACATACGCTTTACCGTTCCATTTACTATCTTTTGAGGCCAGTACATAATCCAGACCCATAACCCTATTGTATTTGTCGTTTGGGTTTTGAAAAGAATAATCGCCAATGGTTTGCCTGTTCAAAAAGAAAGCGCCAATATTTGATCTACTAAAAACTTTTCGCTGCAGCGCAATCATTCCGTTATTGTTGGATACAATTTCGTTATCGGTATCTTTTGCCGTTTGAAGATTCAAAAAACCTAGTCGCCAATTATTGTCTATTTTTCCGCTAAGGCGCACACCACCTAGTATTTTATTTTCGATAGTATTTCCTGTTTTATCTTTTACGAGTCCGATTCGTCTAGAAAAAAAAGGTTTTGCTTCATTGAAAGTATTTCCAAAATTGGAAAACAAATCGCTATTTTCTATAAAAAATTGCCTTTTTTCGGGCAGCGAAATTTCAAATCGTGTGGTATTGGTTATAATGTTATCTACCTCAACATTCGAAAAATCGGGGTTTGCCGTAATATCAAGATTCAAGCCATTACCTATTGCTATTTTGGCATCGGCTCCAGCTGTAAAATTTACTTTATTATCGTTGTTTGCATAGTTTTTTGCTGCGATAGTGTTCAAATACGGAATGATGTAAAGTGGCGTTTTGTTTTTTCGAAGTGGTTTTTCAAAATTTATTTTGCCTATAAAAGCCAAATTTGCTAGTAGTTGGTTTTGTGGTACAGGCGACCAAACACTTTGCTCTTTGGTTTGCAAATCAAATTTGTAGGTTTGAAATCCCCACGATTGGTCACCTTCTTTATATTTTAGGGAACTAAACGGAATGGCGAGTTCAATGATATAATAATCCTCATAAATTTTGGCTTCAGATTGCCATTTTACATCCCAATTGGCATTAAAATCGCTCATGGTTGTTCCACCGTTCGAAACTACAATTTCGCGTTGTACGCCAAATGGACTTACGCCAAACAAAAAAGCGTTTGTGCCATCATTAAAGGTATCGAAAACAACAGTTGCATTGTCATTGATTGGACCAGCAAAATCACGTCGCAACGAGTTAATTACAAATTTGTTTGAAGTGCTTTTCGACTTGATACTTACATAAAGAAAAGTATCGTTGTACAATAATTTTACTTCGGTTTGTGTAGTTGATTTTAAGGAATCTGTTGGAAAAAATTGTTGAAAATCTCTGGCAGTATCTGCTTGCTCCCATATTGGTTCATCAAGTAGTGCATCAATGCGAATAGCCTCGTTAGTGTGTTTTACAAACAATTCTTTTTTTGGGGCTTGAGCATATAAAAAACTCTGAAACGAACCCAACAAAATGTGCACAAATAAAAGTAAAAAAAACACATTTCTAATTTTCATAATATAAAATCTGTATTTATAGATTAGTCACAAATGTAATTTATTTTACTAAATTTTAGAAAATAAAAAAGCCTCTACATTTCTGTAAAGGCTTTTGCTTTTTTGGTTTATCTCATGGACTTTTTAACATTAGAAGAAAAGTCTTTATAGTCTGAAAGTTAATCCTTTTACTTAAACACAATATCTAAATAGTCGGAATTCGTTTTCTTTTAAATGAAATAATCAAAAATTGATATTAACTACACCATTCAGTAAATCTTGTACTTGCTGGCTTGCATTCGACAACTCCCCGCGAAAAGTTCCAACTACGGAATTGCTAGAATTAACTGTTATGTTATTAGTCCAATTATTTCCGAAGACGGCTGGAATCAAAGGTGTATAAGTCTGGCTTAAAAGACGAAGTTTAAAATTATTGATTTTGTTGGTACCTGTTTGACCCACTTCCACCTCAAAATCAATCTCGTATGATGTTGAATTGCTTTTTTCTGCATGAACGCGACGCGTCGTGCCTAAAGTAGTAACAGTAATCTTGTCAAATGAAAGTGGAGCCGAGCCCAAACTCATAGATAGTGTTCCTGTTGTTGCTGGTTAAGTACAATTCAAGCCACCAATTAGATTCTGTAAGGTGCCAGATTCGTCACCACAAACATTTTTTTGATTTTGCAAAGCAACTTTATAAGCATTACATAATTCAGTATTATTAGTAGGAGTAGCACTATCAAAAGCTTGTTTGGCTGCTAAAGTTTTAGCAGTAGCATCTTCACAGCCCGCAACAGCGTTATTAGAATCATCTTTACTGCATGATAATAATAGGATACTTAAAGAAAAAATAGTTAAAATTAATTTTAATGTTTTCATGTTTTTTATAAATTTTTAAATAAAAAAGACCGTCAAATGACGGTCTTTTTGCTCCCTCTCTTGGGCTCGAACCAAGGACCCTCTGATTAACAGTCAGATGCTCTAACCAACTGAGCTAAGAAGGAAAGTGAAATTCACTTTTAAAGCGGTGCAAATATAGTGACTTTTTTGCTTTTTGCAAACAAAATCTCTTTTTTTTACAAAAATTTATCGATCACAAGTTGATAGATATCTTTTCCGAATGTTAATGCCATCAAACTGAGCAAGAAAATCATTCCGCCTGTTTGTACATAACCCATTGCTTTTGGACTTAGCGTTTTGCCTGTAACCATTTCTACAATTGTAAAAAGTGCATGACCACCATCTAATCCTGGTATTGGCAAAATATTCATAAACGCCAATCCTATCGAAAACAAGGCTGTAAAACTCCAGATAAACTCCCAGTTCCATGTGTCAGGTAACATACGCGCAATTCCTATTGGGCTTCTAACTTGCTTGTAGGCTTCTGTTTTTGGGCGAACAATAAGTTTTAACTGTTTTACATTATAGACTATTAATTGTGTAGACTCTTTTACTGCAGCAACAAATGCATCGCCTAATCCCATTTTTTGTGTTTCAAGAAAACTGCTTGTTTCTATATCTTTCAAAACAATACCGAGTTTGCCATCTGAATTTGTCTTGGCTCTAAGTATAATTTCTGTTCCTGTTCTGTTTATTTTTAAACCTAAAGAATCATTTTTGATTGGATCCAAAGCTTTTTTAAAATCAGTGTAAAAAGGTGTTGGTGTATTGTTGACACCCACGATTACATCTCCTTTTTTTAAACCCGCAAGTGCTGCATTGGAGTTTACCATAACAGAATCTACTTGCGCCGTTACTCTAGGAATAATAAAGTTCTTGCCTTCGTTGCCCAAAATTAATTTTTTGGCATTGTCATCCAAGATAATCTTAGTTTCTTGCCCATTTCTATCAACAATAACTTCTTCGCCAAGAAGCATATCAATAACCATTCTATTAAAATTAGGTTGCAATATGCCGTCAACCGATACAATTTTATCGCCTTCTTTAAACCCTACTTTATATCCTGTATCAGTAAACGAAAGTCCATTTTTCTGAAATTTATCAGTCAAAACAGTTTTTTTTCCGACTGTAGAATATAAAATCGTAAATATAAACCAAGCCAAAAGTATGTTTACAATAATGCCGCCCAACATAATAATTAATCTTTGCCATGCTGGTTTATATCGAAACTCGTAGGGTTGTGGTTCTTGCTCCATTTGTTCCAAATCCATACTTTCGTCAACCATTCCGGATAGTTTTACATATCCGCCAATTGGCAACCAACCAACGCCCCACTCGGTTTCGCCGATTTTCTTTTTAAATAATGAAAAACCAGCGTCCATAAAAAGATAAAATTTCTCGACCCTAACCTTAAAAATTTTGGCTGCTATATAATGTCCGAACTCGTGAAGTATAACTAATACTGATAAAATAAATAAAATTTGTGCTACTTGTATCATTGATAATTTTAATGTGAATTTGCTTAAAAAAGCAAAAGTAAGGTTTTCGCCTTACTTTTGAACAATTTATGTTACGAGATTATTTTTTTATGAATTTTTTAGTAATTGAACCTTCAGATGTTACAATTTTTAAAGAATAGATTCCTGTCGAAAGTGTTTCTATAGCAATTGATGAAACAGAACTATCAAGAACTTTTTGTCCAACTATATCATAAATTATACCTTTTTCAAAACTTATACCGTTTGGCATTTCGATATCCAAAACAGAAACCGCAGGATTTGGCGAAATCGTGATTGCTTTATCCAAATTGAAATTGGAAGTAGCCAAATTTGGACCTACCGTTATAGTATTCGTTTTTGAAATAATATTTTTTTCTGGGTCAAAAACTGCGCTAGCAATTATAAAATTTACTGGAACCAAAAATTCTTGTCCGTTTACAGTATTATTAACCTTCAAAAGTTGTGTCGCACCAGAAGCACTAGTCACACGAATTTCTAAAGGCATTTCAAAAAAGCTAACACCTGCGTTGGATTGGGTTTGGTTTACTACAATTTTGGCTTGACCACCAACTACATTTTGTACCGTAATGGCATATCTAGGATGTCCTTGTCCGTATACCCAATCATTAAAAAACTCTGACAAACTACTGCCGTAAACTGCTTCCAATTGACCTTGAAAATCTGGAGTTACGGCATATTTGTAGGCATAATTAATGTTACTTAAATAATTATTCATGGCTTGATAAAAAGCTACATCGCCCATCTTGTAGCGCAACATGTGTGTAACCATCGAGCCTTTATTATAGGTGACCGTTCCGCTAAAAATTCTACCAACGCTCAAAGCTTGTGCTTCTGTTAAGTATAAATTGGTTGTTCCAGTATGGTTGGTTATACTCGTTATTTTTCCTGTTTTCCAAGTTCTAAAAGCAGTATTTCCATCTAGAAATTCGGTTGTTAAACCACTCAAATATTCTGTAATACCTTCGTTCAACCAAATGTCTCTCCAAGAACCACAAGTGATTTTATTCCCAAACCATTGATGTCCCATTTCATGTGCAATCAAGCTTCTGCTAAATCCGCCCATAAACGAAACGGTCGTGTGCTCCATTCCACCGCCCCAACCAAATTCGCAATGACCATATTTTTCGTTTCTGAAAGGATACGCACCAAATTTAGATTCATAAAAATTTATAATTGTTGGCGTAATAGCAAGACTTGCGATACTTTCTGTAGCCGTTTCTGGATATAAATAATTTACGATTGGGAAAAAAGGACTTGCCGTTGTGCCCAAACCACCTTGTTGGTTATATACTTGATAATCAGTTACTGCAAAAGCAATCAAATAAGCTGGAATTGGATATTCATGACGAAAATGTGTTGTTTTCAAAGCACCACTAACTACTGGTGCTTCTGGTTCCAAGCCATTAGCAACCGAAACATACTCTGAGGGAGCAGTAATAAATACATCAATCGAATTGATTTTATCATTCAAATCTTGTTTACACGGCCACCAATCTCTAGCGCCAAAAGGTTCAGATAATGTCCACATTACAGGTACAGCATTATGCGTTTCTGAAGCGAAAGAACCAAATCCTTGCCCTTGTGGCGGATCGCCAGCATAAGTTATTTCTACAGTTGCTGATGTTCCAGAGTTTTGTTGCGATGGCAAAGTGACAACCAATTCGTTAGTTCCAAGTTGTGCAAAAGTAAGGTTAACTCCATTTTTTTTCACAGCACTCACAATCATATTATCATGCAAATCGAATGTTACTGTATTCATGTTGGCAGTTGCCGTATAGGTTGTGGTTACTTTTCCTAATACAAAAATTACAGCGGGATCGACCGTAATTTCAATTTTATGATAGGTTACATCATAATTTAAAGTATTCGGATTTACAGCCAAATTCATGGTTCGAGATGCCGATTTCATTTCGGATTCGACCATTTTCTCAAACTGTTCTTCTTCTTGAGCAAAGCCCGAAAAAGTAAGAATTAAACAAATAATAAGGTAAAAAGTTTTCATTTTGGTTGTTTTAGACCGCGAATATAAACAAAAACACAACTAACAGTTGTTAAGTAAACTACAAAATCGATAAACTACAAGTAATTAGAAATTTTTCTTTAATTTAATAAAAATCAATTCGCTAAATTTGCACTTTATTTAAAATAAAATCATGTTACAAATTGCCTTTATTAGAGAAAATCAAGAGAAAGTTATCAAAGCATTAGCAAAACGAAATATTGATGTTACACAAACTGTTCATGAAGTAGTTTCGTTGGACGAAAACCGTCGTGCTTCTCAAGTTGAAATGGATAATTTGCTTTCTGAAACTAATAAATTATCGAAAGAAATTGGCGATTTGATGAAAAATGGCGAAAAACAAAAAGCCGAAATTCTCAAACAAAAAGTACATTTAATAAAGGAAAAAAGTAACCATTTATCAGAAAAAATAGAAACCTACGCAAAAGAATTACTAGATAAATTATATACATTACCCAACTTGCCTGCCGATTTGGTTCCAGAAGGAAAAACTCCAGAAGAAAACCTCAACATTTTTGAAGCTGGTGAGATCCCGAAACTTCACGAAGGTGCGATGCCACATTGGGAATTGATAAAAAAATATGACATTGTCGATTTCGAATTAGGAACCAAAATAACGGCGCCTGGTTTTCCTGTATATAAAGGTAAAGGTGCCAAATTGCAACGCGCCTTGATTTCGTATTTTCTAGATAAAAATACCGATGCTGGTTATCTCGAATACCAAGTGCCGCATTTGGTTAACGAAGCTTCGGCCTACGGAACTGGGCAATTGCCTGACAAAGAAGGACAAATGTATCACGATTCCAAAGACGATTTGTACTTGATTCCGACAGCAGAAGTGCCCGTTACCAATATATTTCGTGATGTGATTTTGCAAGAAGCCGAGCTGCCTGTTTTGGCAACGGGTTATACACCATGTTTTCGTCGTGAAGCAGGATCTTGGGGCGCGCACGTTCGTGGACTCAACCGTTTGCACCAGTTTGATAAAGTTGAAATTGTGCGCATAGAACATCCTGAAAAGTCAAATGAAGCCTTGGAAGGCATGGTGAAACATGTCAAAAATATTTTAGAAGAATTGAAATTGCCGTACCGAATCCTGAGACTTTGCGGTGGCGATATGGGTTTTGCATCAGCAATGACATACGATTTCGAAGTTTTTTCGACAGCACAAGATCGCTGGTTAGAGATTTCTTCTGTTTCTAATTTTGAAACATTTCAATCCAATAGACTAAAGCTTCGTTTTAAAGATAAAGAAGGTAAAAACCAATTGGCGCATACGCTTAACGGAAGTTCTTTGGCATTGCCCAGAGTTTTGGCAGGGATTTTAGAAAATTATCAAACGCCCGAAGGTATTGTGATTCCTGAAGTTTTACGTCGCTACTGTGGTTTTGATATCATAAATTAATTTGGCACAAAATATGTGATAGTTTCTGTATGAAAAAAATTGTATTCTTATTATTCTTGTTTTCGCTATCTGTTTTTTCACAAAATGAACAGTTGGCAATGAATTATTTTGATAAAGGCGATTTCGAAAAAGCATTGCTTTCGTATCAAGAATTGTTAAAAGTGCAACCTTCTAATAGTAATTATTTTCAGAAAGTCACCGATTGTCAACAGCAATTAAAACAATATGATATTGCCGAAAAAGCCATTCAAGAGCGTTTTGACAAATACAAACAAGCCAATTTATTAATCGAATTGGGGTATAATTTCCAACTCAAAAAAGACCTACCGAAAGCCAAAAAATATTACGATGACTCATTAGACAGAATTCGGAAAAATGCCAACGAAGTATACTCGATTGCACAAACTTTCGAAAAGAAAATCCTTATAGATTATGCGCTGCAAGCCTATAAATTGGCTTTGGAAAAAGAACCAAAACTGAATTTCAATTTCCAAATGGCGCTGCTTTACGGGCAACAAGGCAATACCGATATGATGATTACGACGTTTTTGGACGAAGCTGCTGCAACGCCACAAAACTCGGTGATGATTCAAAATCAATTGTCACGATTTATGGTCGAAGATGCCGATGCAACTTTCAACGAAACACTTCGCAAAAACTTGTTGCTTCGAGCACAGAAAGATCAAAACGTATTATGGAATCAATACTTGAGTTGGTTTTTTGTACAACAAAAAGACTACGGAAAAGCTTTTATTCAGGAAAAATCTATTTATAAACGAAATCCTGAATCATTTACTAATATTGTAAATTTGGGTCAATTGGCTATTGAAGAAAACGAAAATGATACGGCAAAAGACATTTTAACTTTCGTTCTTGACAACACCAAAGACTTGGATTTGTTGGTACAATCGCATT
Source organism: Flavobacterium sp. (assembly GCA_043771555.1). Classification (GTDB taxonomy): domain Bacteria; phylum Bacteroidota; class Bacteroidia; order Flavobacteriales; family Flavobacteriaceae; genus Flavobacterium. The sequence continues at coordinate 21,380 of JAYVHB010000019.1, forward strand.
TTTATTTGATGCAAATGCGCGTAAATTCGGCTAAAGAAGCAGATCATTTACAAATTCAAACCGATTTGAATAATTTGCTAACCGAATTTAGCGTTGGCACTTACACGTTGTCGTTGCAAATTTTGCAAGCACATTTTGAAACCTTCAACCTTAAAAATCCCGAACTTGGAAAATCGATTCTGAAAAAAGCCTTAGAACTCGATTTGGATAATTACCAAACGGCTGATGTCAAAATGGAATTAGCTGATATTCTGTTGTTTGAAGAAAAATTTAATCAAGCTTTGATTTATTATACGCAAATAGAAGAAGATCTCAAAAACGATGTAGTTGGACATCAAGCAAGTTTGAAAGCTGCCAAAACCAGTTATTTCAAAACCGATTTTGAATGGGCTTCCAAGCAATTTAAAGAACTCAAGTCGGCTTCTACGCAGCTTATCGCCAATGATGCTATGGAATACTTTTTGCTCATTAGCGACAATACCTTTGCCGACTCGACTCAAACTGCTTTGAAGAAATTTGCACGAGCTGATTTTCAGTTATATCAAAATAAAAATAACGAAGCACTAGCTGGTTTTCTTGATGTTTTGAAAGAGTTGAAAGAAAAAGAAATTGAAGCCATCACGTTGTATCGCATTGCCAAAATTTATGAAAAACAAGGTGAGTATCAATTGGCATTGACACAATATCAAAAAATTATTGCCGATCATAAAGAAGCAATTTATACCGATGAAGCCTTATATTTTTCGGCAGAAATTTACAATTATCATTTGAAGGATGTTGCCAAAGCAAAGTCACTTTATGAAGAAGTAATTTTGACGCACGAAGACAGTATTTATTATGTAGAAGCTCGAAAAAAATACCGATTGCTTCGTGGTGATACGAATTTATAATTAAAATTTGATTGTTTGATTTTTTGATTGTTCGAAAAATCAAATATTCGAAAAATCTTAAAATCCAAAACTAATGATCATTTATAACGTAACCATAAACATCCACGAAAGTGTTCACGACCAATGGATGCAATGGATGCAAGAAAAACATATTACCGATGTTTTAGCTACTGGCAAATTTACATCGGCACGATTAGTAAAAGTTTTGATCGAGGAAGAAATGGGCGGCGTTACCTATTCCATACAATACACCACCGAAAGTAAAGAACTGTTGCAACGCTATTATGACGAAGATGCGCCACGACTTCGTGAGGAAGGGCAACTTCTTTTTGGTGACAAAATGTTGGCTTTCAGAACTGAATTGGAACTTATTTCAGATTTTTACCAAACCTCCAACTAAGAAATTAATTTCACAATATCTTTAGCAAAATAACTAGCAATCATGTCGGCACCTGCTCGTTTTATTGATGTTGTTTGTTCCATCATAATGGCATCATGATCTAGCCAACCACGTTCGGAAGCGGCTTTTATCATGGCGTATTCGCCAGAAACTTGATAGACGGCAACGGGAACATTTACCGCGTTTTTTACTTCGCGAACAATATCTAGATAAGAAATTCCTGGTTTTACCATGACAATATCGGCGCCTTCTTGCACATCCATAACCGTTTCTCGAATGGCTTCAATGCGGTTGTGATAATCCATTTGATAGGTTTTCTTATCTTTAGGTACTTCGACAAGCTCAGCATTTCCTGTAGGACTTTTTGGTGCCGAATCTAAAGCATCACGAAAAGGACCATAATGTGCCGAGGCATATTTTGCGGAATAAGCCAAAATTCCAGTATTTGTAAAACTATTTTGCTCTAATGCTTGACGGATAACCTGAATTCGACCGTCCATCATGTCGCTTGGTGCTACAAAATCGGCTCCAGCTTGTGCATGCGAAACACTCATTTCTCCAAGAAAATTTGCGGTTATGTCGTTGACAACTTGACCATTTTCGATAATGCCGTCGTGACCGTAAATGGAATAAGGATCGAGAGCTACATCGGTCATGACGATCATTTCTGGTGCAATATTCTTGACTGTTTTTATAGCGCGTTGCATTAATCCGTTTGGGTTTAAGGCTTCTTTTCCTGCATTGTCTTTCAGGTTATCAGGAACTTTTACGAACAATAAAACCGATTTTAAATTTAATTTTTGCAATTCTTTTATTTCTTTTTCGAGATTGTCCAAACTCATTCGGAAATAATTGGGCATCGACAGAATTTCTTCTTTGATGTTTTTGCCTTCAACCACAAACAGCGGCACTATAAAATCGTTTGGGTGCAAAATGGTTTCACGAACCATGCTTCTTATGGATTCATTGGTTCTTAATCTTCTATTTCTAATTAACATATTTTATATTTTTTTGAACCATAAAGAAAATAAGGTTCATTAAGTTTTAAGTTTGTACTGTAAAAATTACTATTCTTCTAACCAATTTCTAGGATTTTCCAAAATCTGAATTAGTCTTTCTTCTTCGCTTCCTTTTTCGAGATGATGGTCATACACCCATTGCACTCTTGGCGGTAACGACATTAAAATACTTTCTATTCGACCGTTAGTTTTTAGTCCAAATAATGTGCCTTTGTCATGAACCAAATTGAATTCTACATAACGACCACGACGAATTTCTTGCCAATTTTTTTGTGCTCCGGTATATGGTAAATCCTTTCTTTTTTCAAGAATTGGAACATAGGCGTCTAGGAAAGAATTACCAACTTCGGTTACAAAATTAAACCATTTTTCCATCGACATTGTTTCACTTTGCTTCGCCAGTTCGCTATTGCTCGTGTCTTTGCAATAATCAAAAAATAATCCTCCAATGCCTCGTGCTTCATTGCGATGTACGTTCCAAAAATAATCGTCACATTGTTGTTTATATTTTGGATAAAAATCTACATTGTGTTTGTCGCTAGCGGTTTTACACGTTTGATGAAAATGAATCGCATCTTCTTCAAACAAATAATAAGGTGTTAAATCTTGTCCGCCACCAAACCAAGCATTTATTACATTTTCGTTTTCATCATACATCTCGAAATAACGCCAATTAGCATGAATGGTTGGAGCCATTGGATTTTTTGGATGAATGACCAAACTCAAACCACAGGCAAAAAAATCGGGTTCGCCTACATTGAACATTTTTTGCATGGCTTCGGGCAATTTTCCGTGAACTGCCGATATGTTTACGCCGCCTTTTTCGATAACATCACCATTTTCAATTACTCGTGTTCGACCGCCGCCGCCTTCTGGTCGTTCCCAAATATCTTCACGGAATTTGGCTTTGCCTTCGACAGCTTCCAATCCAGCTACGATTTGGTCTTGAAGTTGAAGAATGTATTGGTAGAATTTATTTTTCATTTATTAAATATAATTATCGCAGTTGGATACAAATTTTAGCCAACTCGTTTTTGAACTGGTGACGAAATGTAACCGTTTCAAATTAATTTTTTGTTTTCAGATAATTTCAGTTGTACGATATTTTCGTACAACTGACTTCCTTCAAATTTTAATTTCTTTTTTAAGTCTGTCCAATATCTTTTTGGAATTGTACTTTCGGTAAGTACTTGAATAACATCAACAATTGAAAAAAACCATTTTTCTTCCACTTCACTCCAAAGTGAACGAATTTGTTTTTGCTCGAATAATTTTATGGCGGTTTCTTTGGTCATTATTTTGTTAAATTACAAATTATACTCCTTTACCGCATCTACAAATGCCTTGGCATGATCTACAGGAATATTTGGTAAAATTCCGTGACCTAAATTTACAATATATTTGTCTTTTCCAAACTCGTCAATCATTTCATGAACCATTTTTTTGATGGTAGGAATTGGCGATAGCAATCTCGATGGATCAAAATTTCCTTGCAACGTAATATTTCCGCCCGATAAATAACGAGCATTTCTTGGCGAGCAAGTCCAATCTACACCAAGAGCCGATGCTTTGCTTTTTCCCATTTCGTTTAACGCAAACCAACAACCTTTTCCGAAAACAATTACTGGCGTAATATCGGCCAAGGCTTCAATAATTTGATTGATATATTTCCAAGAGAATTCTTGATAATCAACAGGCGATAGCATACCGCCCCAAGAATCAAAAATCTGAATGGCGTTGCAACCTGCTTTTACTTTTTCGATTAAATAAGCGATTGTTGTATCAGTAATTTTTTGTAATAAAACATGCGCTGCAACTGGATTCGAAAAACAAAATCCTTTGGCAGTATCAAAACTTTTAGAGCCTTTTCCTTCAACAGCATAACAAAAAATCGTCCATGGCGAACCTGCAAAACCAATTAATGGCACTTCGTCGTTGAGCATTTCTTTAGTCATTTTGATAGCATCAAAAACATAACCTAAAGTTTCATGAACATTTGGGACAATAACTCTTTCTACATCTTGAATCGTGCGAATTGGATTAGGAAGAAACGGCCCAAGATTTTCTTTCATCAACACTTCAATTCCCATGGCTTGTGGCACAACTAGAATATCCGAAAATAAAATTGCAGCATCTGGGGCAATTCTCCGAATGGGTTGCACCGTGATTTCTGAAGCTAATTCTGGTGTTTGACAACGGGTAAAAAAATCATATTTGTCTCGCAAGGCGATAAATTCTGGTAAATATCTTCCAGCTTGACGCATCATCCAAACGGGTGGTCGTTGCACGGTTTCGCCTTTTAGGGCTCTAAGAAATAGATCGTTTTTAATCATTTTTTTATATTTAACCCTGTCAGGGTTTTAAACCCTGACAGGGTTTAGTTAACATAATAATTTATAACTTCATAAACAACATCATCAATTGTTGGAGTTTCAGCAATGACGATGTTTTTTATTTTATTATTTTTTAAAGCTTCTGCTGTGGTTTCGCCAATGCAAAAACAAGTTTCATTTTTAATTTTATTGTCTTTCAAAAAACTTTCAACAGCTGATGGACTAAAAAAAAGTATGCCTTCAAATTTTTCTTCCTTCGAAATTTTGAAAGGTGCCAACTTGGTTTGATAGGTTTCTATTTCGTTGAATTTAATTTTAGCATTTTTTAATGCTTTTGGCAGGGTTTCTTTTCTAAGATTTCCGCTAAAAAAGGTAAAACTTTCTTTGTTGTATATTAAGGTAATAATTTCTGCCAATTCAGAAGCATAGTCCATATAAACATCGACTTTGAAACCGTTTTGCTCTAACAATTCTTTGGTTTTTATACCTACGCAAAATGTATTTTTTGAAGTTAGAAGTTGCCAATCTTTTTGTTCGATTAAACTCAAAACGGCATTTTGACTACTAAAAATTAAATTATCATTAATGTTTTTTAATTCGAAATTATTGTTTTCAATTTCAATAAAATCTTGTTCTAAAATGTCAAAATTGGCAACAAGAAATACTTGTCTTTGCTCAGCAGAAAGTGTTTTGGTGGATAGTATGCTTGTTGGATTTGTCATTACTTTTTCAAACCGTTTTTAATGTTTTTCATCAAGTCTATGCCGCCATTATTCAAAATTTCTTGTGCTAAATTGTATCCTAATTTCTTCCATTCTTGAATAGGAACTACTTTATCGACTTCGATTTTTTGTTTACCGTCAATAGACAATAAAATTCCTTTGAAGGTAATTTCGTCTTCATCAAAAGTTGCTAGTGCTCCAATTGGCGCAGTGCAACCACCTTCGAGAGTTCGGAGAAATTGACGTTCTATATAGGTACAAATATCGGTTTCTAGATCGTTTAATTCGGCAACAGCTTCCTTACAAAATTCATCGTTTTGCATCGCGTGAATGACCATTGCGCCTTGTGCTGGTGCTGGAATCATCCAATCTAAAGCCTCCCCAGCCCCTCCAAAGGAGGGGCTTTTGATATTGTTTTTATCGATAAACCCAAGTCTTTCCAGTCCTGCTGCTGCAAAAATGGCTCCGTTCCAATTATTGTCTTTTAGTTTTTGAAGTCTTGTGTTTACGTTTCCACGCAAATCGACAACTTTATGATTTGGATATTTATTGAGCCACATCGCTTGACGACGCAAACTTCCGGTGGCGATTGTTCCATCAGAATTTAGAAAATCAAGGTTATTATTGTAAACTAAAATATCTTTCTCGTTGGCACGTTTCAAAACTGCGGCTTGCATCATTCCTATTGGCAAAGCGGTTGGCACGTCTTTCATGGAATGCACCGCAATGTCGATTTCGCCATTTATCATAGCAATGTCAAGGGTTTTTGTGAAAATTCCGGTGATTCCTAATTCGTAAAGTGGTTTGTGTAACAATAAATCTCCTTGAGATTTTACGGCAATTATTTCGGTTTTGTAGCCTAAATCGTTGAGTAATTTCACGACAGTTTTGGCTTGCCAAAGTGCGAGTTCGCTGTCACGAGTTCCTATTTTTATGATTTTTTCAGCCACAATTTTGTGCAAATTTTTTACCGCTAATTCGCTAATTTTTAAAATCTGTGAATCTGTGGTTGATTTAAATTAAGATTCTAGTTGGAATATTTTATTGATGTAACCAATGCTTTCATCAACCATCGTGTCTTCGTCTTTGAGATGATTGGCAAAATGATTGGTTATTTTTTGAATGATTCGATTGCTTATGATTTCGGCTTGTTCTTCATCAAAATTGGATAATTTTTTTCTCTGAAAACTCATCTCCAATTCCTTTATACTATTCAGTTTTGCCTTGAGCGCATGAATGGTTGGGGCATATTTTCTACCTTTTGTCCAAGTGATAAATTCGTCTTTTATTTCTTCAATAATCGCTTCGGCAGCAGGAATATGTTGTTTTCTGTTTTCTAAAGTTTCATCGGTAATTTGCGATAAATCATCCAAATGAACCAGAGTCACATTTTCTAAATCTTTGACATTTTCATGTACATTTTTTGGAATCGACAAATCCAAAATCAAAAGCGGTTTTTTTAAATTCAAAATCGCCTTGTCAACCGTCGGGTTTTGTGCGCCAGTGGCAACAACAACAACATCGGTTTTTTGAAGTTCGAGTTGCAAATCGGCATAATCTTTAACAATCAAATTGAGTTTTCCAGCTAATTTTTCAGCTTTATCTTTAGTACGATTTATTAATGTAATATGTTCATTTTTAGAATGTTTTACTAGATTTTCACAAGTATTTCTGCCGATTTTTCCAGTTCCGAAAAGTAAAATATTCTTATCTTTAATATTTACAACATTTTTCAAAATATATTGCACCGATGCAAACGAAACTGAAGTGGCTCCTGAAGAAATTTCGGTATCGGTTTTTATTTTTTTGCTGGCTTGTATCACCGAATTGACCAATCTTTCCATGTAAGCATTTGCCAATCCTACAGATTTACTCTCGTTAAATGCAATTTTTATTTGGCTGATAATTTCGAAATCACCTAAAATCTGGCTGTCTAAACCCGTTCCTACTTTAAACAAATGCGAAATGGCTTCTTTGTTTTTATACACATAGGCTACTTTTTGAAAATCTTCGACAGTGCCTTTACTGTTTTCGCAAAGTAGTTTGATTAATTGAAATGGATGCTCTGCAAAACCATAAATTTCGGTTCTGTTGCAGGTAGAAGTAACGATTAAACTCTCAATTCCTTCTTGTTTTGCTTGCGTTAATAAGTTGATTTTAGAGGAAGCATCAACGCTAAATTTTCCACGCATTTCGGCATCAGCTTTTTTATAGCTAAGTCCAATGGCATAGAAAGAAAGATGTTTTGCGTTTGTATTGTTATCCATAAATTAACTTCCAAAAAAGTCAATGCAAAAATATTAGTAAACTATTTATAAAAACAACGCTAAAAGGTCTATTTGTGTCGTTTGGCGTTTTTTGATCATGAATCTATATTTATATCGTTATTTATTCTAAATTTGCAATAGAATCAACACTTACAAAATTAATAATTTAGAACAGTTCTAAATAAATAAAATTATTTTTTGTTAAAAATTTAAAAAAAAATATCGCTATGAGTTCGCCAGAAGAAATTAAGATTGATGATGATTTTATTTTGATACGTTTTCAAAACGATTCTGACACCAAAAATTCGTTTGAACGCCAAGTAAACCAAGGATTGATTCAGTTTCATTTTGGCTTGAAAGGCAATGCAAAATTTATTTTCAATCAAGGAAATTATACTTTAGACTTGAAAGAAGAAAAGTCGCTTCTGTTTTATAATCCACAAAAAGAATTGCCTTTGCAAATGGAAATTGCACCAAAATCGTGGTTGATTTCTATTTTGGTTTCAATAAAAAAATTTCACGGATTGTTTTCAACAGATGCCGAGCATATTCCGTTTTTAAGCTTCGAAAATCAAGACAAAAAATACTACGGCGAAGAAAACATTTCGCCTTCAATGGCAATTGTACTCAATCAGATGTTTCATTACAACTTGAATCCGTCGATAAAAAACTTGTATTATAAAGGAAAAGGATACGAATTGTTAAGTTTGTTTTTTAATAGAAACGAAGATCCTAATGCTGAGCAATGTCCATTTTTAATTGATGAAGAAAATGTTTTGAAAATCAAAAAAGCCAAAGAAATTATTATTGCCAATATGGCCGAGCCTCCTAGTTTACAAGAGTTGTCAGATCAAATAGGTTTGAACTTGAAGAAACTAAAAATGGGTTTCAAACAAATTTATGGCGATACAGTTTACGGATTTTTATTTGACCATAAAATGGAATATGCCCGAAAATTATTAGATTCGGGTTCCTATAATGTAAATGAAGTTGGTTTGAAAATTGGCTACAGCACCGGAAGTCATTTTATTGCGGCTTTCAAAAAGAAATTTGCGACTACACCTAAAAAATATTTAATGGGATTAAATCCGAGTTTATAATCTGTAACAAAGAACAAAAAATTGTTAATCTAATCAATCTAAAAAATAAGAATTACTACTTTTACAATCCTTAAAAAAAGTTAAAAATGAAAGGAGTTTTACTCGTAAATCTGGGTTCGCCAGAAAGCCCAACTGCCAAAGATGTTAAGCCATATCTTGACGAATTTTTAATGGATCGATTTGTTATCGATGTTCCGTTTTTATTGCGTGCTTTGTTAGTACGCGGAATTATTTTGCAAACACGACCAAAAAAATCAGCCGAAGCCTACGCCCGAATTTGGACAGATGAAGGTTCGCCATTAATCGTGATTTCTAAAAAAATGCACAAAAAAGTACAAGAATTGTCGGATATTCCTGTGGCATTGGCGATGCGTTATGGCACTATAACCATCATGAAAGGTTTGCAAGAGCTGCATGACAAAGGCGTTACTGAAGTCATGCTTTTTCCTCTGTATCCTCAGCACGCCATGGCTTCTACTACTACGATTTTAGTTTTGGCAGAAGAGTTGCGAGCGAAACATTTCCCGGAAATGACTTTTACAACCGTTCCAGCTTTTTACAACAAACCCGATTATATTAAGGTTTTAGCAGAAAGCATCAAAAAACATCTCGAAGGTTATGATTATGATCATTTATTATTTTCGTATCATGGAATTCCAAAACGACATATTCGCAAAACAGATATTACTAAATCGCATTGCAAAATTGACCGAACGTGTTGTAGCACACCAAGTCCAGCTCATGAATTTTGCTACAGTCATCAATGTTATGAAACCACAAAATTGGTAACCGAATATTTGAATATTCCAAAAGAAAAATACAGTCAAACGTTTCAATCACGATTAGCGGGCGACAAATGGTTAACGCCCTATACTGATGTTGAAGTTAACAAAATGCCCGACAAAGGCATAAAGAAACTTGCTGTTGTAACACCAGCATTCGTTTCGGATTGTTTGGAAACTTTAGAAGAAATTGCTATGGAAGCCAATGAAGAATTTCTGCATCATGGCGGAAAAGAATTTATGGCTATTCCGTGTTTGAACGAGGAAAATGCTTGGTGCGAATTGGTTAATAAATGGATTGAAGATTTTAAAAACTAAACTATAAATAAGTCTAATTTAGTTTTTATATAAAAATCTAAACTAAAAAACATTTAAGTTTAGATTTTTATATAAAAACTAACTTAACAAAAAATAAGTTTATATTTGTAACTGAATTTAAAACATCGCTATGGATACTTTTGTTTCAGGAAATTATATAACCCAAGGATATTACAAAAGCTTCACTCCAAATTTCATTAACAGAACTTGGCAAATAAATGATATGTCGGTTTTACAGCTTTTGAGCAAAGCAGATAGGTTTTTGGGTCGTTTAGACATGTATTCTGAATATGTAAACATTGACCTTTTTGTTAGATTACACATTGCAAAAGAAGCTACACAATCTTCAAAAATTGAAGGTACACAAACAAACGTTGAGGAAGTTTTTTTGAATAAAGACGAAATAGCCGACGAAAAAAGAGACGACTGGGAAGAAGTGCAAAATTATATAAATGCAATGAACGATGCAGTTCAGATGTTGCATACTTTGCCATTTTCGTCAAGATTAATAAAACAAACGCACAGTATTTTATTACAAGGTGTTCGAGGCAAACAAAAACTACCGGGTGAATTTCGGTCAAGCCAAAACTGGATTGGCGGTGCAAGTATAAATGATGCTGTTTTTGTGCCACCAAGCCATGTGGATATTAATGAGTTGATGTCTGATCTTGAAAAGTTTGCCAATGACGAGTTAAATCCATTGCCAGATTTATTGAAAATAGCAATAATTCATTATCAATTTGAAACCATTCATCCATTTTTAGATGGAAATGGACGTGTTGGACGATTATTGATTACTCTATATTTGGTCGATAAAGGAATTTTGAAACAACCTATTCTGTATTTATCAGATTTTTTTGAAAGAAATAGAATGTTGTATTACGACAATTTAATGCGTGCTCGAACGCACAACGACATCAATCAATGGTTAAAATTTTTCTTAACGGGCGTCATTGAAATATCAAAAAAAGGAGTAGAAACATTTGACGGTATATTACAGTTACAAAAAAACTTGGACTTGAAATTAAAAACTTTAGGAATAAGAACTGCCGAAGCGCAAAAAATAATAGATTACTTGTATCAAAACCCTGTAATTGATGCTACAAGAGTTGAAAAAATAATCAAAAAATCGAAAGCAACACATTACAAGCTGATAAACGATTTGGTTAATTTAGAAATTATTAAAGAAATATCAGGAGCGCAACGAAACAAATTGTATATTTTCAAAGAATATTTAGATTTATTTAACGACAAACAAAATAATGGAACTATATAACTATCTAAAATCACTTCACTTAATATTCGTAATCACTTGGTTTGCAGGTTTGTTTTATATTGTTAGGCTTTTTGTTTATCAAATTGAAGCCAACGAAAAACCTTCGCCAGAGCGAGAAATTCTTCAAAAACAATACAAAATAATGACCTATCGTTTGTGGTACATTATTACTTGGCCATCGGCAATATTAGCTAGTTTGTTTGCCTATTGGATGTTGTTTTTTACCGATTTAGGTCAAGCGTGGCTGCAAATGCCTTGGATGCATGTCAAACTTGGTTTTGTTTTTGTTCTGTACTTATATCATGCAAAATGTCAGCAAATTTATAATCAATTGCAAAAAGACGAAGTGAAATATACAACCAATTTTATGCGTTTGTGGAATGAAGGCGCAACAATAATATTATTTGCAGTCGTTTTTTTAGTAGTTTTGAAAAATGCAATCAATTGGATTTATGGTGTTGCAGGAATATTTTTATTTTCAATTGTTATAATGCTTGGCTTCAAATTTTATAAAAAAATTCGGATACGAAATCAGTCTCAAGAATGATTAAAACCTTCAAAATGTCAATGCTATCGCTTCGAATTAGGATTTTCCTATCGATGATAGTATTGATTTTAATTGCTTCAATTTTGTTATCTTCGATATCGGTAATTCAGTTCAAAAACGAAGCAAGAAGCTACCACCAAGAACGATTGGAACGTAAGGAAGACGCTATCAAAGAACATATTAATTATGTTTTGGCAAACACAACTTACCCGTTGACCGAGCGGAACTTGCCATTAATATTCAAAGATAAAATCCACGAATTAGCCGATATTCATAACATCGAAATCAATATTTATAGCCTTAAAGGAACATTATTAAAATCCTCAAAAGCTTCTTTTTCTATAGACAATGTGTCGCCGCCAATTCCGAAATATGTTGTCAAACTGGTGCAATCATCAATAGAAAAAAGGTATGTAGATATCAAAAATATTGAAGGTTTGAAAAACAGATCTTCCTATAGTCAAATCAAAGACGAAAAATTCAAACCGCTCGGAATATTGAATTTACCTTATGTAGAAGACGACAGTTATTATGAAACAGAACTCAAAAATTTCTTACTTCGATTAGCCCAAGTATATAGTTTTATGTTGCTTGTTGCCTTTGGTGTTGCCTATTTTTTATCTTCATATATTACCAAATCTTTAAAAACAATTTCGGACAAAATAAACGAAACATCGCTCAACCAGAAAAACGAAAAAATTGTTATTGAAGCCAACAGCCGTGAAATCAATTCGCTCATTTCTGCCTACAACAAAATGGTCGATAAGTTGGAAGAAAGTGCTGTAAAACTTGCACAAAGCGAGCGAGAACAAGCTTGGCGCGAAATGGCAAAACAAGTGGCACATGAGATAAAAAATCCGCTAACACCAATGCGATTAACGGTACAAAGTTTTCAACGAAAATTTGATGAAAGTGATCCAAATTTAAAACAAAAACTCAAAGATTATTCTGAAACATTAATTCAACAAATTGATGCTATGAGCTCAGTAGCATCGGCATTTTCTAACTTTGCATCGATGCCAGCACAAGAAAACGAAAACCTAAATGTTGTGGAAGTTGTAGACTTAACGTTGGATATCTTTAATGAAGATTACATCATTTTCGAATCTAAAGAAACCGAAATTATCTCCAAAATGGATCGAACCCAATTGGTTCGAATTATCAATAATTTGGTTAAAAACGCCATACAAGCCATTCCAGAAGAGCAAGCTGAAAAATCAGTTTTGGTAGCTGTAAATAAAGTAGAAAATGATGTTTTGATTACGGTTTCTGATAACGGCGTTGGAATTGATTCCGAAAATAGTGATCGGATTTTCGAACCAAAATTTACCACTAAAACTAGCGGAATGGGACTAGGTCTCGGAATTATAAAAAACATTATCGAAAACTATAAAGGAACCATTACTTTTGAGTCAGAATTCGAAAAAGGAACAACTTTTACAGTTTCATTGCCGCTGCTAAAAAATTAATTTCTTATTTTTGGTTAAAATTAAAATTATGGCAGTAATCACCAATTTTTCAGATCTTGATTTGACCAAAACCTATAATTATTCTGATTATTTGTTATGGGAATTTAAAGAACGTGTGGAACTAATTAAGGGATTTATCATTAAAATGAGTCCTGCACCAAGTTTGGGGCATCAACGCGTTTCTCAAAATTTATCGGGCTGTTTTTACGAAAATCTTAAGAGAAAACCATGTAGCGTTTTCGTTGCTCCCTTTGATGTACGGTTACCCATAAAATCTGCCAAAAAAGACACTACCGTAGTACAGCCTGACTTATGTATTATCTGTGACGAAAACAAATTGGACGAAAAAGGATGCAACGGTACGCCCGATTTGATGGTAGAAATCATCTCGCCAAACAACAGCAAACACGATATAAACACTAAATTTAATCTTTATAAAGAAGCAGGCGTTTTAGAATATTGGATCATCGAACCTTATGATAAACTCCTTTTGGTATATACCCTAAAAGACGAGGAATATATAGGATTGCCACCTCAAACAGAAGGCGAAAACATCAAAAGTCCTTTGTTTCCCGAACTAAATATTGCACTAGAAGATGTGTTTTATAAAGTGAAATAAATGCTAAATTTATAAAAAAACAAAAAATGAACTTCCAAAATATACTTGTTGCCAGCGAAAACAAAATTGCCACAATAACCATCAATCGCCCCGAAAAATTAAATGCTTTGAATGTAACAACAATACAAGAGTTGCATAATGCGTTTGAAAATCTAGAACAAAATTCAGATATACTAGCAATTGTACTTACCGGAAGTGGCGAAAAAGCATTTGTGGCAGGTGCCGATATTTCGGAATTTGCTAATTTCTCGATAGAAGAAGGCGCACATCTTGCGGCTCAAGGTCAAGAATTGTTATTCGATTTTGTCGAAAATCTAAAAAAACCTGTCATTGCAGCCGTAAACGGATTTGCTCTTGGCGGCGGACTAGAACTCGCCATGGCGTGTCACTTCAGAGTAGCATCTGACAATGCCAAAATGGGTTTGCCAGAAGTGTCGCTTGGTGTAATTCCTGGTTATGGCGGCACCCAACGACTACCACAACTTGTAGGTAAAGGTCGCGCTATGGAACTAATTATGACCGCTGGAATGATCGATGCCGAAACCGCAAAATCTTACGGATTGGTAAATCATGTAGTGCCACAAACCGAACTTTTGACATTTGTAAATTCTATAGCATATAAAATTTTGAGAAATTCGCCTGTAGCAATCTCTAAAGCTATAAAAGCCATTAATGCCAACTTCAAAGACGGAGAAGATGGTTATAAAACCGAAATTAGAAACTTCGGGAAATGCTTCGGAACCGCAGATTTCAAAGAAGGAACAACGGCTTTTTTAGAAAAAAGAAAACCTGTTTTTGAAGGGAAATAAATAAAATCTAGCTATCGATTTCAATTTTAAATATCAAATTATTGTATTTTTTTGATATTGCAATATCAAATTATTATATTTTTTTGATATTATAATATCAAATTATTATACTTTTTTGATGTTGTAATATCAAAAAATTATATATTTGCATCATTAAATAATACAAAATGATAGCAAGAACACAACAATCCGAGATAGATTCCTACCTTTTTAAAGGAAAAGCAATTCTTGTTTTTGGCGCACGACAAGTTGGCAAAACTTCGTTAATACGAAATACTTGCAAAAAAAATTCGTTTTTATGGCTTAATGGTGATGAGCCAGACACCCAACTTTTATTAGAAAACATCACTAGCGATAGACTGAAAATTATTGTTGGTGACCACAAAATTTTAGTTATTGATGAAGCCCAAATGATTCATAATATTGGTTTACTGATAAAACGTATGGTCGATAATTTTCCAGAAATTCAAATTATTGCCTCAGGAAGTAGTGCTTTTGAATTGGCCGATAAAACCAAAGAATCAATGGTAGGAAGAAAAGAGAAATTGCAACTTTTTCCGTTGAGTTTTGCCGAAATGACCAAAGAAAACAGCTTTGTGGAAGAAACAAGATTGATCAACCATCGTCTCGTTTTTGGTTATTATCCTGAAGTTGTTACACATCCTGGCAACGAAGAAAAGATATTAAATGATCTTGTTGAAGGCTTTTTGTATAAGGATATTCTGAATTTGGAAGGTATAAAAAAATCATCCACATTACAACGATTGGTTCAAATGTTAGCGTTTAGAATTGGATCTGAAATTAGCACGACTTCATTAGCAAACGAATTGGGAATAAATCGATTGACTGTTGAAAAATATATCGATGTTTTGGAGAAAAACTTCATCGTTTTTAGTTTGAAAGCTTTTAGCAAAAATCAAGATAACGAAATTAAAAAAAGCCGAAAAGTTTATTTTTGGGACAATGGTTTACGCAATCGAATTATCAAAAATTTCAATCCTATAGAAACTCGCGACGACTTTGGTGCGTTATGGGAAAACTTTATTATTAGCGAAAGACTAAAAAAACTATCCTACGAAAACCAATACAAAGACTCTTTTTTTTGGAGAAATACACAACACGCAGAAATTGATTATATCGAGATAAAAAATAACGAAATCGAAGCTTTTGAGATAAAATACAATCCTAATGTAAAAGTAAAATTTTCTAAATCATTTACAGAAAAGTACCAGCCAAAAGCAACAAAAGTAATACACAAAGAAAATTTTTGGGAGTTTTTACTCTAAAATTATTTCACAATGCCTTCATCTTCAGTTGCTTTCGGTATGCCAAGTTTTTCGCTTTCGGCTTTGAGGCGGTCTTTTACTCTGTCAAATAAATTTTTGTAATTATCAATATCGGTGGCATAATATTGATTGCTTTTTACAAACTGAAAACTGTCTATTTTATATTTTTTGTAAATATAATCGGTAGTTTTTCCAGAAAATTTCTGCTTATCGATGGGAATTTGTGTTTTTATGGATTCTAACAAACTCATGTCGTAGATGATGTTTTCCAAAACTTCTTCATCGATAAGCTTTTTGGGTTTGGGCACTTCCGCTTTATTACAACTTACAAAAAGCAATAAAAAACTAAAAAAGGGAATGATTTTTTTCATATTATCTTTCAAAAAGTAATCGTTTTCCATATCGATTTTCTTCTTTGGTTTTAAAATTTGAGTATACCAATTGTCCGTTAACGAAAGTATGCATAATTCTTGACTTGAATGTAAAACCTTCAAATGGCGACCATCCACATTTTGCTAAAATATTTTCTTTGCTTACCGACCAAGGTTTGTTTGGATTAACGATTACCAAATCAGCATAATAACCCACTTTTATAAATCCGCGTTTTTCTATTTTAAAAATTTTCCCAGGATTATGTGCCATTTTTTGAACGATTTTTTCGATCGTAATTTTTCCTTCATGCATTTTTTCGAACATTGCAACAATAGCATGCTGAACTAATGGTCCGCCAGAAGGTGCTTCAAGGTACGATTTGCTTTTTTCTTCTAAAGTATGTGGTGCATGGTCGGTTGCAATAACATCAATACGATCGTCAAGCAAAGCTTCCCAAAGCGCGTTTTGGTCATTTTGGGTTTTTACAGCAGGATTCCATTTTATAAAATTCCCTTTTGTAGCATAATCATCGTTTGTAAACCACAAATGGTGCACACAAACTTCGGCAGTTATTTGTTTTTCTTCCAACGGGATTTTGTTGGTGAAAAGCTCCATTTCAGATGCCGTCGAAAGATGAAAAACATGCAATCTTGCTCCAGTTTTTTTTGCCAAAGCAATCGCTTTTGACGAAGATAAATAACAAGCTTCTTCACTTCTGATAAGGTGATGAACAGTTGATGGTATGTTTTCGCCGTATTGTTTTTTGTAAATTTCTAAGTTGTTTTTTATAGTCGTTTCGTCTTCGCAATGCACGGCGATTAGCATTTTGGTATTCGAAAAAATGTTTTCCAAAACCGCTTCATTGTCAACCAACATATTTCCTGTCGACGAACCCAAAAATATTTTTATTCCGGCAACGTTTCTCGGATTTGTTTTTAAAACTTCGTCCAAATTGTCATTGGTCGCGCCCATCATAAACGAATAGTTGGCAAATGATTTTTGGGCTGCAAGTTCGTATTTTTGTTCTAAAATTTCTTGAGTAACCGCGTTTGGAACCGTATTTGGCTGTTCGATAAAAGACGTAATTCCACCTGCAACTGCAGCTCGAGATTCACTTTCAATATCGCCTTTATGGGTTAGTCCCGGTTCTCGAAAATGCACTTGATCGTCTATTGCACCAGGAATCAAGTAACTTCCTTCAGCATCAATAATCTGATAATCTGATGATTTTGCACTTATTTGGGAAGCGATTTCAATAATAAATTCGTCTTCGATAAGCAAGTCGCCTTCAAAAATTGAACCTTCGTTAACGATTTTGGCATTTTTGATTAAAACGATATTCATTTATAATCTATTAAATAATTTTCTGATTCTTAACGAAATAACTCCAAAAACCGCTTCTTTTATAATAGCGTTACTCATCTTGGATTGGCCTTTGGTACGATCGGTAAAAATAATCGGAACCTCAATAATTTGAAATTCTTTAGCAAAAGTGCGGTATTTCATTTCGATTTGAAAAGCATAACCAATAAACTTTATTTTCTCCAAATTAATTTTTTCCAAAACTTCTCGTTTATAGCAAACGAAACCTGCTGTGGCGTCATGAATTTTCATTCCGGTAATCATTTTTACATAAACCGAGGCAAAATACGACATCAAAACACGACTTAGTGGCCAGTTCACCACATTAACACCAGTAACATATCGGGAACCAATTGCTAAATCTGCAGCACCAATATGGCAAGCGTTATATAGTTTTTCGAGATCAGTAGGATTGTGCGAAAAATCGGCATCCATCTCAAAAATAAAATCATATTTGCGAGCCAAAGCCCAACGAAAACCATGAACGTAAGCGGTGCCAAGTCCCGATTTTTTATCTCTTTTTTCCAAAAAAAGTCGATTCGGAAACTCATTCTGAAGCTCGATAACCTTAACAGAAGTATAGTCTGGCGAGTTATCATCTACAATCAATACATCAAATTGTTTGTGTAATGTAAACGTAGCCCGAATGATGGTTTCGATATTTTCGATTTCGTTGTACGTTGGAATTATAACAATGCTATCGCTCATAAAATGATGAAAAATTTGAGACAAAAATAAACTTTTTATACTTCTCGTTTCATAATTAATATATAAAAAGCATTTGTGATAAAATTGGCGAATTATATGTTATCCAAAAATTCACTAATTTTGCAAAACTATGATAGAAATGATTCTACATCCAAGAAATTTACAAACCAAAGACTGGGCAACAGTCCTATTTCTGCTCTCATTTGTTTTGATAGCAATTGTAAAATCAGTTTTTGAAAACCGATTTTCAGATTTCATTCGTCTATTAGTTTCTAATAAATATGTCAAAGTATATCGGGATTCTAGCAACTTATCGAGCGGATTTACTATTGTGATCTTTTTGGTTCATTTAATTTCATTAGCTTTTTTCATACAATTGAGTTTGCATACCTTTCAATATGTATCCAAAACAGATTGGGTTGCATTTATACAAATTTTTACTTTTCTTTTTGTTTTTATACTTTCAAAGTACCTCATCGAGCTAATTATGGCTACGTCTTTTAACATTGAAGAGTTAATCGAACAGTATAATCTACAAAAAGTTAGTTATAGAACCTATATAGGATTGTTTCTTTTTCCTGTAAATATTGTTATGTTTTATAACGATTATTTGTCAAAATACATTACAATAGGAATTATTATTGCATTATTGTCAATAAACTTAATAAATTATCTTGCAACTTTAAAAAATTATCAAAACGTACTATTTCGTAAGTTGTTTTATTTTATTTTGTATCTTTGCGCTCTCGAAATAGCACCCTACTATTTCTTGTATTATTGGTTTACAAAAAGTTAGAAGAAAAAGTATTTTTATGAAAGTGAAAACAATTTTGGTTTCCCAGCCAGAGCCTAAAGTCGAAAATTCTCCTTACTTTGATTTGCAAAACAAACATAAAGTAAAGATAGATTTCAGACCTTTTATTCATGTAGAAGGAGTGAACGCTAAAGATGTTCGGCTTCAAAAAATAGATTTAAATAATTTTACGGCAATAATATTGACGAGTAAAAACTCTGTAGATCACTTTTTTAGAGTAGCCGAAGAAATGCGATTTAAAGTACCCGAAGATTTAAAGTATTTTTGTCAGTCAGAGGCTATAGCTTATTATTTGCAAAAATATGTAGTATATCGAAAACGAAAAATTTATGTTGGTCAAAAAGATTTTGTCGACATGACTACTTTGTTTAAAAAATACAAAGAAGAGAAATTTTTATTACCATCTTCAGACCAACTCAATGCAGATATTCCGCAAACACTCAACAACCTGAAAATAAACTGGATAGCAGGTACTTTTTATAAGACTGTAATGAGTGATTTGAGCGATCTAGCAGATGTGTATTATGATGTTTTGGCATTTTTTAGTCCAACAGGAATAAAATCGTTGTTTATGAACTTCCCAGATTTTAAACAAAACGAAACCCGAATTGCCGTTTTTGGCAGTACTACTCAAAAGGAAGCTTTGGAACACGGTTTGCGAATTGATATTTTGGCACCAACACCCGAAACACCTTCTATGACAATGGCTCTAGAGAAATATGTCTCTGAAGCCAACAAAGGAAAATAAGAAAATTATATAATTTCAGAAGCCCGATTAAAGTAATTTTATCGGGCTTTTTTATTTTTTTAGAATCAAGCAAAGTAGTACTTTTACAACATGAACTATACGCTTTTACCAAATACAAACATAAAAATTAGTAAACTTTGCCTTGGAACGATGACTTTTGGCAACCAAAACTCCGAAGCCGAAGCACATTCGCAACTGGATTTTGCCATAGAAAAAGGCATCAATTTTATTGATACTGCAGAGATGTATCCAATTGGCGGCAATGCAACTATTCTGGGCAATACAGAACGGTATATTGGTAGCTGGCTAGCCAAAATTGGCACTTCAAAACGGGACAATCTTGTGGTTGCTACCAAAATTGCGGGTCCAAATCGTGGGTTGGAATACATTAGGAATCCGCTCGATTTTTCGAAAAAAAGTATTACCGAAGCTGTCGAGTTGAGTCTGAAAAACTTACAAACAGATTATATAGATTTGTATCAAATGCACTGGCCAGAACGTGTGATGAATATGTTTGGCAAACGCGGCGTTTCCGAAATTGACAACCGCTGGCAAGATAATATTTTTGAAGTTTTGACTGTTTTTGATTCGCTTATCAAAATTGGAAAAATAAAACATATTGGTTTATCAAACGAAAATCCGTATGGTGTAATGCGGTTTTTGCAAGAAGCCGAAAAGCACAATTTGCCCAGAATTACTACAATTCAAAATCCGTATTCGTTGCTCAATCGCTTGTTTGAAGTAGGTTTGTCTGAAATATGCATGCGACAAAATGTTGGGCTTCTAGCCTACTCGCCACTCGGTTTCGGGATGTTGTCGGGCAAATACCTTGACGGAATTCCAGAGAATTCTAGAATGAAGTTATTCCCGAATTTTGTGCGCTACACTTCTGAAAATTGCCATAAAGCTACACGACTTTATCAAGATTTGGCACTTCAAAACGGACTTACTTTAAATCAATTGGCGCATGCTTTTGTAAACCAACAACAGTTTGTAACTTCAACAATTATTGGCGCAACCTCTATATTGCAATTGGAAGAAAATATTGCTGCTTTTGATGTAGTTTTAACTTCTGAAATCTTATCAGAAATAGAAAAAATTCAGGAAATGATTCCGAATCCTGCGCCGTAAATAGTTAGGAACAATTTGGGGCTTCAGTTCGAGTTCAAAAAATAACCGCTAATTTGCTAATTAAAACTTGAAAATTAGCGAATTAGCGGTTAATAAATTTAAAAGCGTATCTAAAAATTTATTCAACTACCAGCTTTGTAGTATACAAACTTCCTGTTTGGTCTTCAACTTGCACCATATACATTCCGCTAGAAAGCGAAGAAGTATCGATTCTAGAATTGTCATTTTGAATAATTTGCGATAGTAATTGTTTACCAGAAATATCGAAAACAGTAACCGTTAGATCAGAAAAACCAGTATTGTTTTTAATATAAAATTCTGATTGTGCTGGATTAGGATAGATTGAAAATCCTGCTTTCTGGAAATTTGTATTGGCTAGTTGCGACGTATCAACAATTTTGTAAATCACAGAGCCGTTACAAACATACAATTCCCCATCTTTATCTTCCCCAAATGTGGTAAAATTATTAGCTCCAGCAAAATATGGAGTGTAAGTAATTGCACCACTAGCATTTGCATAACCAAGTCGGTTTTCGCAATAATCAGCAAAGAAATATTTGTTGGCAAAATTTGGATATAATGATCCCGTATAAAAAAATCCCCCTGTAATTGAACAACCTTGTCCATGGTCGTACTGAGCAAAAGGCATCGCTAGCGTTCCAATTCCAGGACAACCAGTAGTATTGTAGACACTATTTCCTTCATAACATTTCCAACCAAAGTTTAATCCGACAGGTAAAGGACTAGGGGTTTTATTTATCTCTTCAATTTGATTTTGACCTACATCGGCAATCCATAAATCGCCATTTAATCTATTGAAAGAAAATTTCCAAGGGTTTCTCAAGCCAATAGCCCATATCTCGTCGTTTCCTGCAATTCCAACATAAGGATTCGTGGCAGGTATTCCGTAGTTAAGTGGAGCAACTGGATTATCAACATCTATACGAAGCATTTTTCCGAGGTTTTCAAGTTTGTTTTGCGATCTATTTTCTGGGTCACCAGCACTTCCGCCATCGCCCATACCTATATAAAGAAAACCATCTGGTCCAAATTTTAATGAGCCACCATTATGGTTAGAATAAGGCTGTGCAATAGTCATTAGTATTGTAGCAGTAGTGTTAGCAATATTTGCATTGGCAGTACTCACTGTGTAACCTGCAATAATAGTTGCTCCATCTGAAGCCCGTGTATAATTGATGTAAAATTTTCCGTTGGTCGCATAGTTGGGATGAAAACACATGCCAAGTAATCCGCGTTCATTATTAGATACTGTTAAAGTAGATACATTGAGAAACGGCGTGGCATTGATAGTGCCATTGGCGTTCAGAATCCTAATTAATCCTGCTTTTTGAACCACAAAAAGACGTGCGTCATTGGCAGGATGTGCGATTTCTACTGCTGTAGAAAAACCTGTTACGAAAGACTGAATAGCTATTGTTTGAGAAAAGCCAAATGAAGATGCAAACAAAACAATAATGTAAAATAATTTTTTCATGATATTTATTTTTTGTTTTGTAAAACTACAAATTATTTTGAAAGTATATGATAATCAATTGTTAAAACAAAAAAACGCCCAATTTCTTGAGCGTTTATAGTTTTTATAAATTACTAATGGTGCGATCTTTTGGATAGCGTACTTTGTAGCTAATCCTTATTTTTTTGGTTTCGGAAGGTTTTAAATTCAAATCCCAAGTTAAGATTCCGGTTTCAGCAGCGAGTTTTCCGTTGTTGCTTTCGAGTAATTCAATTTCGATTTCTTTGTCTGGCGATAACGGAATTTGATCCTGCAACTTCAACTCGACCGCTTCTTTTTTGTTATTTCTAATCGTAATATCAAAAGTAAAGGTTTGCTCTTTTTTGGAAGATAAAAATTTGGTTCCCGACTTGTCAACCACTTTGTCACGCTTTATCGAAATACTCTTGTCGCGACCCATACTCAAACTCAAAGTGTCTGCCGTTTGGTTTGGATTGATGATGGTTTTGCCTACATACATGCCTTCAAAAATGATGTTTGCTTCGCCTTGCAGCAAATTATATTTCGAATAATCATTAATTTCGGCCAACAAAAACGCTTCTTTTTCTACTCGTGGTGCTGCAAAATATTTGTACGAAGCTGGCAATTTTATTTCTTTCAAGGCCACCGAATGTTCTTTTCCGTTAGATAAAATATCATACGGAATGTCTATGTCAAATGAAATGTTGAGTTGGTTTTGTATAATATTTGCTTGAATTGGAGCAGATGAAACAGCATAACCCAACGCCTTTTTCTCTCGTTTTAAACCTTGTGCTGTAACCACAACTTCTTGCATTCTGTCAGATTCCATATAACCCATAGCTGGTTGAATTGGCTGATTGTATTGCAACCACCAAGCACCCAAAGTTGGTGCTTGATTGTTCTGGTTTGGGTTTCCTGATGACAAAGTAAGCTTTACTTTTTTCCAGTCGATACCTGTATTCTGGACTACTTTGGCTTTGTACATCATCTCGATTGGCACCGAAATGGAGTTGGCGCGCAAGTCGTAAAAAGGCGTCCAAGTAGCATTTTGTGTCAAGTAATTAATATCAAAATCTACATTGCCAGCCACTTCGTTCATGACTTGAAGAATCAATTTCCCGTTAGACGATTTTTCGTCGTATTTGGTATTGACTTCTAGTTTCTTATTCAAATTTGCCAATTGCAAGTTCAGTTTTGTGAATTTTTCTTCCAAAGTATCGTATGAATTGTTCAACTCGGTGCGTTTTAGTTTGTAATAATCGACTAATTTGACCAATTCTATAACGCTCAAACCCGAATTTGCGCCCCAAACTTGTTGGTTTTTGTCCAATAATTCTATGGTTTTGGCTTCCGAATCTTTGGCGTTTTCCACTCGCTTTAATTCTTTTTTTACATAATTAATGCTATCACGCACTTTTTTGGTTTCGGGATTTTTTTCGTCGATTTCAAATTCCGACATATAATTATTGGTAAACTGCACTGACAAAACCGTTACCGAACTTGGTGCGCCAATTTGTACCGTACTTTCGTTGAGATAATCGGCAACGTTTTTTACAACTATTTCGCTAGTGCCTTTTGGCAAAATTGCTGATGTGGTTTGTGAGATTTCGGCAGAATTAAAATATACGGTTGCCGCTTTTACTTTTGCCGTCGTAAAAACTGGTTTTTGAGCAAATCCAATTGCAGAAACCAAAAAACTAATTAGAATTATTTTTTTCATGTGTTTATTTTTGACTAATTTAAAATTTTATTTAACCATTAAGAAAATTGAGACACATTAAGATTAGAACAACTCTTAATGATCTTAATGGTTAAAAAATTAATTTATTGTAAAGTTAGATAAAAAACTACAACTTTTTACGATTGTAGTTTTTCATTCGTAAACAAACTTTACTTCACAACCGTATAGCCTTTTGTCTTAGCTAAAGAAATAATCGAAGCATTTATCGCACCACCAAGATCGTCCGTATTATTCGGTTTTTTGGCTTCCACATCAATATATTCTTGACGTTTACGTGCCAATTCGCCAATTTCTTTCTGAATTTCATCGCGTTCTTTAGCTTTTTCTTCTACAATTTTTGTTAACTCAACAGTAGATTTATCCTGTAATTCTTTTGGTAAATCTTCTTTTTTGATTTTTTTTACCGCTTCTTTATCATCTTTCATTTTGTCTACCAAGTCCCAACTTTCGTTTTTATAAACCGACTTGGACTTACTCAATACTCGCTCCGTATAATTGGATTTCGATACACTTTCTGCATTAGCATCTTGTCGCATTTGATTGGCTTTTTTTTCGTAACCTTGTGCGCCATAATTTATGTAGGTATTATTGATTCGTTGGTTGCATTTAGTGATTTTATCGTCATATGGCGTTACAACATATTGCACGATTTGGTTGGAATCGATATTGAAAAATTTGCCTTTGCCAACATCGGCACCATTTTTCCAAAAGGAGTTAATTCCTTCATCTTGGTTGCCACAAAAAATGGTATTTACATAAATATTATTTTTCAACGCACTCGAAATCGCTTCTTTATAATTAACTGTTCCTTGATCGAAACCTTCGTTGCCACAAATATAAATGAGCTTCATATTGTTGTTGTCTTTTCCCCAAGACAGTTTTTTGTTGGCATCTTCAATCACAGCACCGCAATATTCTTCGCCACCATTGGTGCGAAGCGCAAAAAGTTTTTCGGAAATCAAATCCAAATCGGTCGACAATGGCGTTATTTGTTTGATGTAATTATCTCTTTGCGATAAGCCACTATTGCCGTATTCGTATAACGAAATCTCAATATCAGGCGTTTTTTCGTCATATTTTAAAGTTGTTAGTGTATTGACAATGTTCCATAATCTGGATTTTGCTTGCTCAATTAGTCCGTCCATACTGTTGGAAGTATCAATCAAAAGTGCGACCTGAATTTTGGTGTTTTCGACCACAACAACTGGTTCGGTTGGTTTTGGAGATTCTTTTTTGCAACCTGCAAACGATAATGAAGTTGCTAGTAAGGTAACGAATAGAAGATTTACTGTTTTCATGATTTCTTAGTTTTTTAAAGATTAACAGGACAAACGTACTTTGATAATTCGCACGGTTTTTGATCAAATGGTGAAACCCGCTTTTGACTTGGTGAAACCATTTGTTTATCCTTTATTAATTGATTTACTTTACATTATCTAATTAACGCTGTTTTTTTAATGAAAATAAGAATCCAAATTTTTGCCGTTTTATTTGCATTACTCGCTGCCAATCAATTGGTTGCGCAAGATTCTATTCGTACTTCAAAATATAAAAAGGTTTCGAAAATGGTAAAAGCTTCCGCTGATTTAGAAAAATCGTTGGACGAAAATAACGATGCCAAAATTGCCAAGAATTACGAAAAACTTGCCGAAGAATTCAAAGCAAAAGGCGACAATGCCAAAGCTGAAGAATATTTTGCAAAAGCGTTAGCCATTTATAAAAAAATAAATGCAGTTGCCGATAAACCTCGTGTGGCAAGAAGTTTGGCCAAAAGTCAAGAATCGCAAAATAAGTATGACGATGCTATAAAAAACTATGAAGTTGCAAGCACAATAACCGATGATGAAAGTGCCGAAAAAATAAACACAAATGATGCCAACCGTTTGCGAACCGCAACTAGTCCAATTACTCAAGCAAACTATGTAAACTCGAATATCGATTTACTAAAAAAAGAAAATAAAACCGCCGAAGTCGCCGATGCGTATGTGCAAAAAGCTGAAAATGATTTGCAACAAAACAACCAAGCTGTCGCGATTCAAAGTTATAATCAGGCAATTATTTATGCGGCAAGCAAACCCAAAGAAGTTATCAAAATTAAAAATAAAATAGCCAAATTATACGAAGCCAATAACCAGTTTGACGAAGCAATTACTATTAACGAAAAACTTTTGGCGGAAGCCGAAACTAAAAAAGATGTTGAAACCCAAATAGCGCAATTGCAGGAAATTGCTGCCTTATATTTCAAAAAAGAACTTCCCGAAAAAGCAATCCAATCTTTACAAAACGCCTATAAAATTGCGAACAAAAACGGAAAAACTAACGAAGTTAAAAAAACACTTTCAAAACTAATAAGTTATTACAAAACCAACAAGAACGAAGCGGCAAGTATTGCTTTGTATGACGATTTTTTTGAAAACTTTGATGCCTTAATCAAAAAAGATTCGTCTTTGGTCGATGCCAAAACCTTCGAAATTAATGAAGGCAAAATTGCGCAACTCGAAAAAGAAAAATTGCTGAAAGATGAATTACTTTCGAAGAAAAATGCCTTCAATTATTACTTGATTGCTGCTTTACTTTTACTTTCTATTTTGATCGGATTTATTGCAAAATCGCTGTACGAAATTAAAACTAAAAACAAGGAAATCGCCTTGCAATCCTTACGACGAGAAATGAATCCGCATTTTATTTTTAATAGTTTGAACTCTGTAAATCAGTTTATTTCGCAAAACAAAGAGTTGGAAGCCAACAAATATTTGACCAATTATTCGCAGCTCATGCGCTCGATGATGGAAAACTCCAACAAAGATTTTGTGTCACTTTCTAGCGAAATGGAGCAATTGCAAAAATACTTGGATTTGGAACATTTGCGGTTTCAAGATAAGTTTGATTTTGAGATTATTATTGATGAAAAACTAGATGCCGAAACCACTTTTGTGCCCAACATGATTATCCAGCCGCATCTCGAAAACGCCATTTGGCACGGCTTGCGTTATCTTGAAAATAAAGGATTGCTGCAACTAAAATTTATTTTGAAAAACGAAACCATTCATACCATTATTGATGATAACGGCATTGGTTTGACCCAAAGTGCTGCGCTAAAAACACACAATCAGAAAGTTCATGAATCCCGTGGTTTGACCAATACCAAAGAACGTATTTCGCTTCTAAACGACTTATACAAAAAAGGAATTTCGTTTGAGATTACCGAAAAAATTTCACCAGCAACTGGAACGATTGTAACCTTGATTTTTCCGTTGCTACATAAAATAAACTAAGCCAAAATGACAAAAATAAGAAGCGTAATTGTCGAAGATGAAGCTGCTGCTCGCGAAGTACTTAAAAATTATTTGAGCAAATATTGTCCGCAAGTGGAAGTTATTGGCGAAGCCCAAAATATAAAAGAAGCCGTGCCGCTTTTGTACGAATTGCAACCACAATTGGTATTTTTGGATGTCGAAATGCCATTTGGCAATGCCTTTGATGTGTTGGAAGCTTGCAAGGATTTGCAATTTGAAACGATTTTTGTCACCGCTTTTTCAGAGTATTCGTTGAAGGCTTTGAACCAAAGTGCTGCTTATTATTTGCTCAAACCAATAAGTATTGAAGAATTAATTTTGGCGGTTAGCAAAGTGCAAGATCATCTTTTGAATCACGAAATATTTAATAGAAATAAAATTATTGTCGAAAATTTTCGGGAAACCAAACCCGAAAAACAGCAAGTTATTTTGCCAACATTAGAAGGTTTTGAAGTAGTCAAAATGGAAGACATTGTTCGGCTTCGTGGCAACGGAAACTTTACCGATTTGTATTTGCAAAATGGAACAAAGAAAATGGTTTGCCGGTTTTTGAAGCATTTTTCGGAGCTATTACCTTTACCGTTTTTACGGGTGCATAAATCTCATATTATCAATCTTACTTGTGTAAAATCGTATAACAAAGGTGGCTTTTTGACTTTGAATGACGGTATAGAAATTGAAGTTTCGCCAACGTATAAAGAAGATTTCTTGAGAAATTTTAAGTAGCAACTAAAAACTCTTGATAACATAAGTTACAATTCCCCAGATGATAAGTTCGTTTTCGTCGGTAACTTTTATGGGATTGAATTTCGGATTTTCAGGCATTAGATACACACAATTTTTTTCGACTTGGATACGTTTTATGGTAAATTCTCCATCAATGAAACATACCGCAACTTTATTATTTTGAGGTTCGATACTTCTGTCAATAACCAAAATATCGCCATCGTCAATACCCGCGCCAATCATAGAAGTTCCCGATGCTTTGGCATAGAAAGTAGCTTCACGGTTTTTGACCAACACGTTGTCGAGACTTATTTTACTTTCGTCAAAATCGGCAGCTGGCGACGGAAAACCCGCTTTGATGCCACTGGCTATATACGGAAGTTCTATTTTACTCTCAAAATCTGGAAGAAAAAAAGTAAGGTTGGTTTTTGTCATTGGTTTTTTAAGTACATTTTACTTCAAAAATATCTTTGATATCGGTGGTGTATTTTTTAGAAAGATGGTTTTGCTTCATCTTCCAGGTGCGCTGCAAATCTTGGTTGCCAAGTCGAATTTTGCGTTCGCCCGTTTTTTTATGAAAATCGTCTATAACTTTCATGAGTTTTTGATGTTTTGGATTTTCTTCTTCAAAAAGATGAAACTGCTTTTGGTCTTGCGGAATAATTTGGGTAACAATAACACCTGCTTTTTTATAAATTTCGCCTTCTTCAAAAATTTCAGCAAGCATTTTTATGGCTACTGAACTTATGGTGATGCTCGAATTGCTGGCAAATGGTAAGGTTTCGAGTTTGTAGAAATTATATTTTTGTTTTTCTACCTTATATTTATCTTTTCGAATATACAAAATCACGCCGTAGCAACAGGAATTTTGTTTGCGTAATTTCTCGGCACATAAAGTAGCAAAAGTGGATACGCGCTCTTTCATTTCGGCGAAAGTGGTGATGTTGCCTTCAAAACTTCGGGTGGTGGCAATGGTTTTTTTGTCTTTGGGTTCTTCCATTTCTAAGACCGATTTTCCTTCGAGTTCGTATTTTAGGCGGAGTCCGACAACGCCCATTTCTTTGCGAATATAAGCTTCGTTTTTTGGTAAGGTAAAATCGTATGCGGTATTAATGTTGTTGGCTTTCATTTTGACAGTAAGCCGAAAACCAATGCCCCAAACGTCTTCAATTTTGGTCCATTTGAGGGCTTTGATACGTTTTTCTTCAGTATCGATTACATAAATGCCTTGGGTACGTTCCTGAAATTTTTTTGCAACTTTGTTAGCTACTTTTGATAGTGCTTTTGTGGGTGCAAAACCGATGCAAACGGGTATTCCGATCCATTTGTGAACTCGTTTTTTAATCTGCAATCCATATTCGTGATGGTTTTCGATTGTCATTCCGTCGAAGTTGAGAAAAGCTTCGTCGATGCTATAAACCTCAACATTAGGCGTAAAGGCTTCTAGCGTTTTCATGACGCGATTGCTCAAATCGCCATACAAGGCATAGTTGGACGAGAAAACGTGGATGTTTTTTTGTTTGAGTTCGTTACGAATTTTAAACTCGGGTGCGCCCATGGCAATGCCTAGATCTTTGGCTTCGTAGCTTCGAGCGATGACGCAACCGTCGTTGTTGGAAAGGATCACAATGGGTTTGTTTGCCAGTTGTGGCTGAAAAACACGCTCGCAGGAAGCGTAAAAGTTGTTACAATCGACTAGGGCATACATATTGTAAAATTAGTAAATTGTTGCTTTTGTTTTTGAGTTGTTGATAACTTTGAGCTTTTGTTTGCTGCGGCGGATTGTGGATTTGGATTGCCGTAAACTAGATTAATAATTTACTTGGAAAGTATAAAACAAGACCAAAACTCTAGTTTTTGTAAACTGTTGTAGTAGTTCTTTTATGTTATATTTAGTTAAAGAAAATTGTATATTAATTTGTATTAATTATATTTGGCATATATTTATAATAAAATGGATAAGAAGCAAGCAAACGCAAAATATTCTGATGGTCGTAATAATGTTGAACTTAATCTTTCAATATTTTTATGGCAAGAAGATTCTATATTTTATGTTTATTCTCCAGCATTAGATATAACTGGTTATGGATTAAGTAAAGAAGAGGCTAGAGAATCTTTTGAAACTGTACTACACGAATTCATTGTCTATACACACAATAAGAAAACAATATTTACGGAATTAGAAAATCTTGGCTGGGCAGTCAATAAAAAGAAAAGAAGAGTTGTTTCGCCAGATTTTGAAGATATGCTTTCTGAAAATGAGCATTTTAATCATTTATACAAATCCAAAAATTTAGTAAGAGATTCTTCTAGCGTTAATCTTCAACTTGCTTAAAAGATGTCTACACAGCACTTGCGAAACATTACAATTTCTCAACTAGAATCTTTTTTAGAATTGTGTCAGTGTAAATTCATTAAAAACAAAAAAGGACACGCTCAATATACTAGATCGGATTTAACTAGACCTTTACCTTTTCAAAATCATATAGAGCCAGTACCGGAATTTGTAGTTCAGAATCTTTTGAGAGGTTTAGGATATTCTAAAAAATCTTTTTTTGAAATTCTTGAACAAAAAAAAGAAGTCGTAAAAGTTGGTAATAAATATGCTATAAAAGACATTGTGAAAAATAAATAATTCCTAAATTATTATGTTTTCTTGGCTAAATTACTGCTGTAATGTTTAGTAGCTTAAAGAAGTTGTCGAGTTGTTTTACATTAATTAATAATCTACTTAGAAAGTATAAAACAAGCCAAAATCCTATTTTTTCGAAACTCCTGTTGTGCGTTTGGTTATCGTTTCAGTAATTATTAAATTTAGACTCATAATAAACAGTGTCAAATTCAATTTTTATTTTCACTTCGCTTTCACAAGGATAGCCATTTGTATAATAACCAAAACCTTCTTTAAAATGTTTGCTTTTTATTTTATAGCTTAGCAAATAACTACCGTCACATTTCGGAATAGTTGTCATATCGGCTTTATAAATATAAGTTTCATTTGGTTTGATACTAACATATTTTTCTATTAGACTTGCATTAGGCTGTATAACTAAACTATCAATTTTAAAATTTGTACTATTTTTTATTTTAAATTCTGCGATGGTTTTAGATTCACATGATATAAAAAGTAAAAAAATAAAACAGGTATACTTCTTTTTAATTTTTTGCATTTATTTAAAGTGGTTTTATTTTTCATTAAATAATTTCGTTTTTGCATAAATTTTCTAATAATCAAGTTTTCATTGATTTTTTTAGAGTTCTAATCAACTGACGCACAAATAATTCGTTATCAAGAGCCGCGTTAGGATTACTTCACTTAACTTTTATTTTAATTTGTGTTCAGTGAACTGCGTTTGAGGCTTTGTTTGAGCTCTTTATGGATAATCTCGTTTTTTAACGAGAGAAGTAATAAAAGCGAGTGCCAAGAGCCCGCCCGAAGGAATGCCCAAATTTTAGTTATTTATTTGAAGCTTCAAGGTTGCGTTCAATTTTATGGTCTGGTCGAGTCCATTTTGGTTTTTCGCCTAGTGATTCAAATTGAGAATCAACAGCCTCAACGGTTTTTGGTTGTGATACTTTGGTAAATGGTTTTTGAGGTTTTAAACCCAGCATTTCAAACATTTTCATGTCTTCATTGACATCTGGATTTGGCGTTGTGAGTAGTTTGTCGCCAGCAAAAATGGAGTTAGCGCCAGCAAAAAAGCACATGGCTTGTCCTTCGCGTGACATGTTCATTCGTCCAGCAGAAAGTCGAACTTGGGTTTGAGGCATTACAATTCTGGTGGTAGCTACCATACGAATCATTTCCCAGATTTCTACTGGTTTTTCGTCTTCGAGTGGTGTACCGTCTACTGCCACTAGGGCATTTATTGGAACCGATTCGGGTTGCGGACTTAGTGATGCTAGTGCCACTAACATTCCGGCACGATCTTCAATGCTTTCGCCCATGCCTATAATTCCTCCACTACACACCGTAACATTTGTCTTACGAACGTTAGCAATGGTTTCTAGACGGTCTTCGAAGCCGCGAGTTGAAATTACTTCTTTATAATATTCTTCTGATGTGTCAAGATTGTGGTTATAAGCATACAATCCTGCTTCTGCAAGTCGTTGCGCTTGGTTTTCGGTTATCATGCCTAGTGTGCAACATACTTCCATATCGAGTTTGTTGATCGTACGAACCATTTCTAGAACTTGGTCAAACTCAGGGCCATCTTTTACATTACGCCAGGCAGCACCCATACACACTCGCGAAGAACCTGAAGATTTTGCTCGTAAGGCTTGTGCTTTGACTTGTGAAACCGACATCAAATCATTGCCTTCAATATCTGTATGATAACGAGCTGCTTGTGGGCAATAGCCGCAATCTTCTGGACATCCACCTGTTTTTATTGACAGTAAGGTAGAAACTTGAACTACGTTTGGATCATGATATTCGCGATGAACTTTGGCAGCTTCGTAAAGCAAATCCATCATCGGTTTGTTATAAATAGCAATAATTTCTTGTTTGGTCCAGTTGTGTCTTGAAAGTGTCATTCCTACTTTTTTTTGTTTTTTCAAAAATAGGAAAATACTATTGAAGTTTACAAATTACTTTGGTTAAAAAATTAATTTGAATTGGTGTCGGCACTTTTTCCTTTCCAGTATTGCATTAAGCAAAAAGACACCATTAAAGAAGCAGCCGCCGACTCGAAAAATAATCCGATAGCATATTGATATATAGACAATTCGCCTCCACCAAAGATAAACCCGTTAGAAAGTGTTTTCAAAAAAGCTTCGCCGCCGTTATAACTGATATACCCCAAAAGCGATCCGACACTCAACACCGCACCAAAAAGTGAAGTTAAAACTGCCGATTTAAGATTCGTAAAATATCCTATTATATTGTCCTTAAAATTTTGATGCAAGGTTAAATGTACGCCCGCAATAACAAATACAGCATTGAACATTCTTAACAAAAAAACATCTGAGTAACCAAGAAGCTCGATTATCAAAAAATAAATACTAATTCCTAAAAAAATAAAAAAGCCGTTGGTTAGTTCTCTAGAATACTTCATAACTATAATTTTTGGTTTTTAGAATGGTAATAAATTCTAAAATTAACAAAAAAAATAATAAGTTGTCTTTTTTAACTAAAAGTAATTTATTGGTTTTGTTTACGGATGAATTCTGATGTTGTGTTTTTGTCTTTTTGCAGTTGGTCTTTCAGATTATCGATACCTTCAAATTTTTGTTCTTTTCGAATAAATTCTAAAACTGATATTTGAATTATTTGATCGTACAAATCGGCTTCAAAATCTAGAAAATGAATTTCTATTGATAACTTTTTTTCTTGAAAAGTGGGATTGTAACCTATATTCATCATCCCGAAAACCGTTTGATTATTCAAAAAACTACTCACAATATAAACGCCATTTTCTGGAACAAGTTTGTAATTTTCTGTAATTTCAATATTTGCTGTAGGAAAACCTATGGTGCGACCTAATTGTTTTCCTTTGATGACCTTTCCTGTCATAAAGTAATCGTATCCTAAATACTTTTTTGCTAAAACAATGTTTCCATCAAAAAGCGCTTGTCTTATTTTGGTAGAACTCACGGCAACTTGTTCTATTTCTTTAGCAGAAATTTGTGCTACTTCAAAATTATATTTCTTTCCGAAAAGTATTAAATCATCAATGTTTGCAGTTCTGTTTTTGCCAAATCGATGGTCATGACCAATGATGATTTTATGAATATTGAGTTTTTTTACTAAATAGTGCGAAACAAATTCTTCTGCAGAGAGATTTGCAAAATCGGTATC
Organism: Flavobacterium sp.; assembly: GCA_043771555.1. Taxonomy (GTDB): domain Bacteria; phylum Bacteroidota; class Bacteroidia; order Flavobacteriales; family Flavobacteriaceae; genus Flavobacterium. Next base: position 55,410 of record JAYVHB010000019.1, read on the forward strand.
AAAAGGATGAATGATAAGGTGCTGCAAGCCAAGATTTTTTAATAAAATTGATTTTTCGTCAATTGTATTCAAAAGTTTTACATCTGAATCGGAATCTAAAACCATTCGCGGATGCGGAAAAAAAGATAGAATAACACTTTCGTAATTTGTATTCTTTGAAGCTTGAAGCACCTTCTGCAAAATGGATTTATGACCAATATGAACTCCGTCAAATGTACCTATCGTTACAATGGTTTTATTTTTGGATTTAAAATCTGAAATAGAAAAATAGGTATTCAAGCTAAATATATTGATTTGCAAAGGTACATTTTTATAAAAAAATGATGCTAATTTATTTTAAACTACTTTTTGAAATACCGTAACTTGTTAAATATACATCTGGAAATGTGTAGTTTTGGAATTTTTTTATATTTTTACAAACTATTAAAAACTATAAAAATGAAAAAATTACTACTATTTCTTGCTGTATCTGTAACCGCAATAAGTTTTGGACAAGCTACTGTTTGGAAAAAAATAGATTCCAAAAATGCTACTGCCCTAGAAAAACTTCCAAGAGATTCAAACCCTACTGAATTTGAACTTTATGAAATTAACCTTGCTAGTTTAAAGTCAAGGCTGGCTGCTGCTCCTTCAAGAACCTCTGGACAAACATCCAATGTTGTTATTGCGTTTCCTAATGCTGATGGGCAATTAGAAAATTTCAGAATCTATGAATCGTCTGCAATGCATCCTGATTTGGCTTCTAGATTTCCTGAAATTCAAGGATATGTTGGTGAAGGGATCGATGATAAATCGGCTTCTATCAGTTTTAGCACCACCATTTTTGGTTTGCATACGATGACTCTTGCCGCCGATAAAAGTGCTTGTTACATAGATCCCTATTCAAAAGATTTAAATCATTATATGGTCTATAGCAAAGCTAATTTAACAACAAATAAGGTTTTTTCTTGTGGGTATGATGATATAGCCCCACGACCAAATTTTAATGTGGAAAATGAGGGATCTGTTCAAACTAGATCTGAAAATGGTTTGTATAAAACCTATCGTTTAGCAATTGCTTGTACTATAGAATATGCTGCTTTTCATGTAAATGCTGCAGGACTAAACGGTGGAACTTTAGCTCAAAAAAAGGCGGCGGTTTTAGCAGCACAAAATGTAACTATGGCTCGAATCAATCCGATTTACGAAAAAGATTTTGCTATTAAATTAATTATCATACCAAACAACACCGATATTATTAATATTTTAAGTGATGATTTAGACAACAATAATTCTGCCCCATCTTTTCCGCTTTTGGTACAAAACCAAACTTTAATTGATTCTGTTATTGGTGATGCAAATTATGATATTGGTCATGTTGCTACTACTGGTGCTGGTGGTGTTGCGTCTCAAGGCCCATGCCAAACTGGGACAAAAGCAAGAGGAGTTACTGGTATTGGCTCTCCAGTTGGAGATCCTTATGATATTGATTATGTAGCCCACGAAATGGGGCACCAGTTTGGTGCTGCTCATACCTATAACAACTCTTGTGGAGGTAATGTTGCTGCAACATCAGCATTCGAGCCAGGTAGCGGAAGCACTATAATGGCATATGCTGGAATATGCCCTCCAAATGTTCAAAACAACTCTGATGCTTATTTTCATGCAAGAAGTATAATACAAGTACAAAACTATATAAATGGTTCTGGAAATTGTGTTGTGCCTTTGGCAAATAATAATGCAGCACCAGTGATTACTGCAATACCAAACTATACAATTCCTAAAGGAACGCCTTTTGTTATGGAAGCTATTGCAAATGATGCTGATGGCGATGTATTAACCTATTGCTGGGAACAATACAACAATCAATCATCTACACAACCACCAGTAGCTACGGCAACAGTTGGTCCAAATTACAGGTCTTTATTACCATCGGCTTCTCCGAAAAGATTTTTTCCTAAACTTTCTGATGTACTAAATGGAGTGCTTACTACAACATGGGAAGTTACCCCTACTGTTGCAAGAACTATGTTGATGCGCGTTATGGTTCGTGATAACGAGCTCATAAATGGTGGACAAACTAAATCGTTAGCAAGTACAATCACTGTTAATGGTGTTGCTGGACCTTTTAGTGTAACTTCTCAAAACACACAAGCGTTATGGGTTGCTGGAACTAACGAAACCATAACTTGGAACGTAGCAGGGACAGACGCTAACGGTGTAAACGCTGCCACAGTGACTATTTATTTATCTACAGATGCGGGATTAACTTTCCCAACAATTTTATTGGCTAATACGCCAAATAACGGTAGTGCCACTATTACAGTTCCTAATTTATTGTCTCAAACGTGCAGGCTTATGGTAAAAGGTGACAATAATGTATTTTATGCTGTAAATTCATCTAATTTTTTAATAGGATATCAAGCTACAAATACTTGTACAACCTATAACTATACTGGTGCATCTTTTGCAATCCCGAATGGTACTGGTAGTATTACAAAAACTATTGCGGTACCAATATCCAACTCTGTAAGTGATGTAAATGTAACTATAAATGCTACACATCCTAACTTACAAAATCTTGTAATTGCTATGACACGTCCAGGTTCTGGAACTCAATTTCAATTGTTCAATCAACAGTGTACTGGAAGTGCCAATATGAATGTTACTTTTGATCAACAAGGATCTGCTCTTACTTGTGCAAGCCCAACAACTGGTACTTACATACCATCTGGTACTGCCAATTTAAATGCATTAAATGTAAATATTCCTGCTGGAAATTTCTCCTTGAATTTTAGAGATGTTGTTACAGGTGCCGATTCAGGTACTGTAAATTCTATGAGCGTACAGGTTTGTAAAAGCGAATTTACACCTATTTCATTGGCTAACGAAAGTTTCGATTTCAAAGATTTTGCCTTGTATCCCAATCCAAACAGTGGAGAATTTACATTACGATTTAGTTCAAATGCCTCAAGTAAAATAGCTGTTAATGTTGTAGATTTAAGTGGTAGAAAAATCTTTGAAAAATCTTATTCTAAATCTGGATTGTTTGATGAGAATATCCAGTTAAATAAACCTCAAGCAGGAATTTATTTAGTCACAATTATCGATGGAGACAAGAAAATAACAAAACGAATTGTTGTAGAATAATTTTATACATACAGAAAAATAAAAACGAGCTTCCAAAAAGGAGCTCGTTTTGTTATTTAAAGAAATTATCTATTATTTCTTAATGATTTTATCTGATTTTATAAAGATGCCTTCGTTATAAATTCTTAGAAAATATTCGCCAGATTGTAAATCATCGATAGAAATAGAATTATTAAGTTGAGTCAATTTTTGAGTCTTTACTAATTGACCTATAGAATTAAAAATTTCAACTTCGTCAATACTCAATTGTGGTGATGTAATCATAAAATAATTTGAAACAGGATTAGGATAAACTGCTATTGAATTTATAGCAGTAAATTGATCGCTACTTAATGAGGCACAACCATTTGAGGACAATAAACTCAATCTGGGTCCTGCAAGTGTGTTTTGGAAAATTGTTTTTTGACCATTTGTAAAAAATGCCATACAAGCATCGTTTACATAATCCATATAATTCATAAACATAGCTCCATTAGTCGAAGTAGTACAGGTAGCAGCATTGCTTGGAAATGTAGGACAACCATATTGAGGTCCGTTTTTTGCAGGTGTGTCTGCAACCCCATCACTATTTGCAGTCGTACCACATGCGCTTCCATCATCTCCCCAAGGGTGCTCTAATCCAAAATAATGTCCTATTTCATGCGTTCCAGTTCTTCCTTTGTTATAAGGAGCTGTTGCAGTGCCTGTATTGCCAAAATATTGATCTCCAATACAAAGACCATCATTTGCAGCACCCGCATTAGAAGGTAAATAAGCAAATCCTAACAAACTTGCATCCGTAAATCGACCAATCCAAATATTCAAATATTTTGTGGTATTCCACGCGGGTTGTCCTGAAGCTAAATAGTAACTATCTTCAAAAACAAAAGAAGTTGCTACTGATTTTCTTGTAATTCCTGTTGAGGCTACTCCTGCAGGAGTTCGTGTAGCTTTGCAAAACTGAATCTCCGCATCAGCTGCTAGTCCTTGAAAAACTGACGGTACAACAGAAGAAAAATCAGTATTTAATTTTCTGAAATCTTTATTTAGAATTTCTAATTGAGAGAGAATCTGCGCATCTGTAATATTTTGGGTTGCGTTTTTATACAAAACATGAAAAACAACAGGAATTGTAACTACAACATTTGGAGCATTGGGATTTCTAAATAATGATTGTGAGTTTTCTGGATTTTGAATAAAATCCATAACTTCATTATGATGCATTTCAAATTGTGGATCTGCATTTATAAGTTCTAGCATTTTTGTATTTGTTCCGCAAGTTCGCTGACCAAAACTAGAAATTGATATTATACTAATTAATAACAAACTGATTTTTCTCATAGTGTATTTTTTATATAAATATTATTTTAATGTAATAGTCTCATATACTGCGTTTATTAACTGAGGAACTTTAGTAACTTTAAAATCCAAACTGAATTTTATTTCGTTATTTTTTTGAGTTAGAATAAGATTGCCGTCTTCTACCTTAAAATTTCCCGCTGCTCCTCGACAAAAACAAAATCTGCCAAAAAGCATCTTTGTTTTCTGTAATTCTTTTCCAGATACATTTAAAGCCGTTTCATTATTATTAATTTCAAAAACTATCTGTTCGCTGTAATTAGCATCTTGCAATCCTTTCGGAACGTTTCTGTCGTATTTGTATAGTATAACAGAAGTATTTGGATTGTCAATCTTGTTGTAATAAATGGCACCAGTATCATCTGTTTTTATTTCTAAACTTGTATTTCTAAAAATTTCGACTGTGCATTTTCCGTTTTCAGGACAAACTGTTTTCATTTTTTGAGCCATAGCTTGTGTATTTTCAACTTCTGGAGTTGCATTGTTTTGTTTGCATTTGCAGGAAGCAAAAATCAAAAGAATTATAAGTGCAAAAATTATTTTTTTCATTTATAGTTTTTAAAATTAAATAATCAAAAACCTACCCAAACTATTTCCCATTAAAACCATTCATGGTGTTTTCTAATCCAGAAGTGGCAAAAGACAAAATAATTTCGGTAGACAAACTCAATCGTTCTTCCAATTTTTCTTTTTCTTTTTGGTCCCATTCGCCAAGCACATACTTTACTTGTTGTCCTTTCTTGAACTCGTCACTTATACCAAATCGGAAACGAGTATATGTATTAGTATTTAATACCAAATTGATGTTTTTAAGTCCGTTATGACCGCCATCGCTTCCTTTTGGTTTTATTCTGATGGTACCAAAGGCAAGATTCAAATCGTCGGTGATTACCAAAATATTTTCTAACGGAATTTTTTCTAATTGCATCCAATATTGCACTGCTTTTCCGCTTAGATTCATAAAGGTATTTGGCTTGAGTAAAACAAACGTTTTTCCTTTAAACTTGTATTCAGCAACAGCTCCTAACTTCAAATTCTGAAAAGAAATCCCTGTTTTATTTGCAAAAAAATCCAAAATTTTAAACCCAATATTATGGCGCGTATTTACATATTCAGCACCAATATTGCCCAGACCAACTATCAAAAATTTATTCATATAATCCATTTCTTCTTCAACTTTCGTTGGAAAAAAGAGTTGTTTCAGTTTTTCGAACATGTGTTATCGCACTAATGCTGGTTCTACCCATTTAAAAATTTGAGATTCTGCAGGAATTATCATTCGTTCGGAAACCTTCCTCATTCGCGCAGGCAATTTCATCAAGTAATCTCTTGCTTTTTCGGCCTCATCGGTCAATCCAGAAAGTTTATCGATTTCCCATTTATCTATTAATTTTTGCATGATTTCTACATAATCAGCAGCAGTATATACGCCAATTCGTTGTGCAGAATCCGAAAAATGCTCGAAAGCCGAACTTATTTTTTCGCCCGATTCTCTCAAAAATTGCGCTGGCATGATGATTTTATTCTTCATCATGTGGTTGAAAGCCAACAACATTTCGCTAGGATCAACCTTAAAAATCTGAGTCACAAACTCCGAATATGCATGGTGATGACGCATCTCGTCGCCTGCAATCATTTTGCAAATTTTAGACAGTTTATTATCGCCATACGACTTTGCCAATTGCGCCACTCGATTATGCGAAATATAAGTTGCCAATTCTTGAAAACTGGTGTATACAAAGTTTTTATAAGGATCGCGACCCGTACCAATATCAAAACCATCTGCAATAAGATGTTGGGTTGTCATCTCGATCTCACGCATGTTTACACGACCCGATAAGTACAAATATTTGTTGAGCAAATCGCCATGACGGTTCTCCTCAGAAGTCCAATGACGCACCCATTTGCTCCAACCGTTTTGTTCTACTTGACCTACTCCATCAACATCCATCAACCAAGACTCGTAGGTTGGCAAAGCTTCTTCTGTAATTGTATCGCCTACCAAGGCAACCCAAAAATCATAAGGCAGGTCTTTAGCAATTTCTCGCAATTCTTTTACTTCTTCAAAAAAGTTTTCACTTTCAGAATTTGGAAGAAAGTCGGACGGTTGCCAAATTTTTTCGACAGGAATCAAGAATTGATCTACAAATCCGTCGATTTTATTTTCTAGAAACTGCATCACTTCTAGACGTATGTTGTGTAATGACATTTAGATTTCAGATTTTAGACTTTAGATTTCAGATTTCAGATCTGAAACAAAATCATATTATACTTTAATTGAATTTACGATGACACTTTCGGTTTTTAGCATGATTTCTTCAAAGGAATATTCACTAACTGCCAACGGATTATGAACGGTAAAGATAAGACGTTTTCCTAAACCGAAAGGAAAAAATCCAAATTTTACAAATTTATAAGAATTGTTTATGGTAATTGGTACTACAAATGCCGATGGAGCCGCATTATAAAGCAGTTTAACTCCGGTTCGTGCAAACTCTTTGGGACTGCCGTCTTTACTTCTTGTGCCTTCTGGGAAAATAACTGCCGATCGTTTGTGCTTTTCGATATATTCGCCCAAACCTCTAATTGCAGGAATGGCTTGCTTAGGATCTTTACGGTCTATAACAGCCGAGCCGCCAACACGAAGGTTATACGATACGCTCGGGACGCCTTTGGCCAGTTCTTTCTTACTCACAAACTTGGGATGAAAACGACGCAAAAACCAAATCATCACAATTATATCATACAAACTTTGATGGTTAGAAACAAAAATTAAAGGAATGCCTTTTGGGATCGCTTCTCGATTTTCGAATTTATACGTTGTCCCCAAAAAATGACCAATGCGAACCAATAAGAAATTAAGATAATCCACACTTTTTTTATGTGCTTGGTAGCCAAAAACATTGTAACAAACCCATTGTATAGGATGAAAAATACAAATAGCCAACAAAAAAAGCAGCAACGCCAAAAAAGAAAAAGGATAGGAAATGATTTTTTCCATGGGTAAAAATTTATTTACAAAAATAATAAATTTTATAGCGTGGACAAACGATTTTAGAAATCGAATAAATCTTTGATGGGGATTTCTAGAGCTATGGAGATTTTATAAATTGTAGATAAAGAAGTGCTTATTTCCGCACGTTCAATTCTGCCTATCTGATTGATTGGAATATTGGCATCATTAGCCAACATTTCTTGAGAAAGATTTCTTTCAATTCGGATAGTTTTAAGTTTTTCTCCAAAATTTATTATGAATTTTTTCTCTTCATTTTCCATTTTGGAAAATTCCCAAATACAAGAAGAAATAATAAACACAAATATGTGTTATATTGAAAATTTTATTATATTTGGAAGAATATTACTAACTTTAACCAACTTTATTATGACTCGAACTATGACAAAATCCAGTTTATTATTAATTATAATTTTTTCAACACTCTTTTTTAGTTGCGA
>JAYVHB010000020.1:0-21706 GCA_043771555.1 Flavobacterium sp.
ATACATAACTGCTAATGCCCGGATGGCGGAATTGGTAGACGCGCTGGTCTCAAACACCTGTGGGAAACCGTACCGGTTCGACTCCGGTTCCGGGTACTGAAAGCCTCTGAGAAATCAGAGGTTTTTATTTTATTTTTTATTCTACAATAGTAAACTTAAACCCAATACCATGTAAATTTTCAATAGTAATAGTGTTTTCCGAAGCCAGAATTTTTCGCAATCGCGAAATAAATACATCCAAACTTCTACCCATAAAATAATCGTCGTCGCCCCAAAGTGATTTGAGTATTTCTTCTCTCTTGAGAACTTTATTTTTATTAATAATAAAATAACGCAACAAATCTGATTCTCGTTGCGTGAGATTTATTTTTTCGATTGCAGAAAAAACCATAAAATTATCGGCATCAAATTGATATTTACCTATTGAATAAATTACTTTTTCGTGAATTGTAGTTTTTTGAGATCGTCGCAAAAAAACTTCAATTTTTAAAACTAATTCTTCAATACTAAAGGGCTTGACCAAATAATCATCTGCACCAAGTCGTAATCCTTTGAGTCGATCTTCCTTTAATGTTTTTGCCGATAGAAATAAGATGGGAATTTGAGAATCCAGTTTTCTGATGGCAGTTGCTAACTCAAAACCATCCAACTTCGGCATCATGATATCCAATATGCAAATATCAAAATGTTGGTTTTTAAAGGTTTCAAGACTCTTTTGTCCATCATTGCAATGCATAATTTCATAGCCGTTTTGCTCCAAATTATCTTTGGTCAGGAACGCCAATGTTTCATCATCTTCGGCATATAATATTTGATATTTTTTCATTATTTTGTAGGTATAAAAATAGAAGTTGTGATTCCGATTTCTTGATTATTGACTACCGAAATTTTCCAATGATGCAGATCAATTATTTTTTTTACATAATACAATCCTAGTCCAAATCCATTGGTTTCATTGCTTTTTTGATTCGGAATTCTGTAAAATTTGTCAAAAATTTCAGTGAGTTTTTTTTGTGGAATTCCAATTCCGTTATCCGAAAATTGTATGCAAATTGCGTTTTTTTCTTCAGAAATAGAGATACTTATTTCAGGTTGTAAGTCACAATATTTAATAGAGTTGTCCAAAACATTAAAAACAATATTATTAAAATGAAATGCATCGGCCATCACATAACGTGCTGTTGTAGTGCTAATTTTAATATTCGAATTTTCATATTTCAATTGAATGTTTTCTATTACTTCTTCAATTTGAGTAATAACATTTATATTTGTTTTTATCAATTCGAGTGGCGCATTATCAGATTTTGCTATAGATAAAATTTTCTCAATATGATTGTTCAATTTTTTGCTTTGATCAATTATTATTTTCGAATAATTTTTCAATTTTTCATCAGTTTGAATTGCATTTTGATTTGAAATATAGTTAGAAGCAATAAGAATCGACGATAAGGGCGTTTTAAACTCATGCGTCATATTATTGATAAAATCCTTCTGCAGTTCAGAATATTTTCGTTGTTGCAAAATCGTAAAAATTGAATACACATAAACCAACAAAATAACGATCAAAGCACCCGAAAGCACAAACCAAAACTTCAAAGAACTAAATAAAAATGTAGTTTCATTGGGAAACCGAATTGCAAAATAATAGACCAAACTTTTATGTTTTGGAAAGTAAATACTGCTTTTTTGATAATTTTTATCGATTTTACTTACATAATTGCCATAAACCATGGCATCACTTTGGCAATTGTACATCGCATACTCAAAATCCGAATTTAAATTCACTTTTTCAAATTCAGATTTCAAATAATATTCCAAAACTTCCGCCTCAAAATCATTATTTACATTAACAATATAATAGTCGTTAGACACTTTCTGAACCGGATTTTCAGACGGCAATTGATTGTTAGTGCCTTCATACAATTTTTTGGCTACTTCCAATAATGCCACATTCGCTTTTTGGCTAAACTTCTTTTCTTCAATAGTATACGCCTCTTTTGTCCACAGTAATTGCGCTGCCAAAATTCCTATGATAGCAACCAATCCAAGAACAATAATGGTGTTAAGTTTGTTTATTTTCAAAATTTATTTTTATGGGCGTTCGAGCGGGCTATTCGTTTCAATCTTTTATGCTCTCGTTCTGAAAACGAGATCATAAAAGGATTTTCACTTCTATCCCTAACGCAAGCTTCTAGAAGCGTTTATAATATGTTTTCAAAAGTAACAAAAAAACAACTTCAATAATTGGCTTAACAACTCGTTAACAAACATTTAAAATCGCTTAACAAGAGCCAGTAAAGTTCTAGTCTAGATTTGCATAGTTCTATAAGAACAAAAAAATAATTATAACCAAAAAAAAATTAGATTATGAAAACAATGATTAACATTACACTAGCAGCAATAACATTAGCTATGATGTCCTTTGCAATTGCCCCAGTTTCAGTTGTAACAAAAATTAGTAAAGTTGTAGATGCAGCTATTTCTTGGAAAACAGACACCATTGATGTTGGCGATATTCCACAAGGCACACCAAAGGTCATCATCTTTGAGTTTACAAACACATCAGACAAATCGGTACTCATATCAACCGTTCAAGGATCTTGTGGTTGTACCGCTACAGATTATAGTAAAGACGCAATTGCTCCTAGTAAAAGCACAACAATAAAAGCTACCTACAATGCAGCCAATGTGGGTGCTTTTACCAAAACTGTAACGGTAACTACCACAGCAGATGTAACTCCAAAAGTGCTAACATTAAAAGGTGTCGTTATTGCCAAAACAGCTTCAAATTAATAATACATTAAGTATAAAAAAACCTCGAAATTTTCGAGGTTTTTGATTTTTTTTTTTAAAAATTATTCTTGCTTTATAGCCCGAAGCGTTTTTAGTTTGTCTTTCAAAACTTCCAATTCGTCTTTATGTTTGGCGATATTTTTACGAACTTCAGTTACAATAGAATTTTCTTTTTTGGCGTTTTTGGTATTCTGAAAAAACTGAATGTTATTTTCCAACTGATTCACTTCGGCTTTTACTTCCTCAATTTTTCGCATCAAGAAAACTTTTTCGTTTTCTAGTTTTCTAGAATCTTCAGATCCTGCCAATTGCTCGATTCGATTCGAAAAGCGCATCATGTCGGTATCTTTTTTGCTCAAACTTAGTTTTTCGAACAATCCGTCGAGTACTTTATTGAATTTTCCTTCAACATGGCGACGACCAAATGGTACTTTTCCGAAACCTTTCCAGTTTTCGATATGCAATTTGATAGCATCCAAATCGGTTTTATGATCGCCAGTCATTTCGAATTCTTTGATGGTTTCTAGGTAGGCTTTTTTCTTGTCGAAAGCGGCAACTTCATCCACATTTTCTTCGTTTTTCTGGGCTTTTAGTTGCTCGAAATAATGGTTGCAAGCGGCACGAAATTCTGTCCAAAGTGTATCAGAAAATTTTCGTGGTACATGACCAATGGTTTTCCATTCGTCTTGAATTTGCTTCATTATTGGTGTCGATGCAGTAAAATCGGTGCTTTCTTGTAACTCTTTGGCTTTTGCAACTAAGGCTTGCTTGCGACTCAAATTGTCGTTTTGGTCTTTCTTGATGTCTTTGTAAAACGAGTTTTTAAGAATATTGAAGTCACGAACGGCATTTTTGAATGCTGCCCAAGTGGCTTCATTTACTTCGTTTGGCACTTTGCCTGTCGAGAAAAACTCGTTTCGAAGTGCTTCTACTTTCTGAACTTGGTTTGCCCAAAGATTATGAGAATCGACTTTTTCTTGTGCCAAAACTTCGATTTGGGTAATAATTGCTTTTTTCTTTTCGAGGTTTTCGGTATCGCCAGCACGAAGTTTTTCGAATAATCCTTCGCGTTTGTCGTGCATTTGTTTTGTAAGTTCACTAAAACGTACCCAAATTTCTTCGCGGTGTTCACGCGAAACGGGACCAATATCTTCTTTCCAGATTTTGTGCAGATCTTGCAATTCGCGGAAGGCTTTGTTGATGTCAGTTTCAGTAACTAGTTCTTCTACTCGTGTAATGATTTTGAGTTTCAGATCCAGATTGTGTTTGAAGTCTTGATCGCGTGCATCACGGTCGAGGTGCAAAAAGTCGTAGAAGTTTTCCATGTGAAAATGGTAGTTGTTCCAGACGTGATTGTACTTGTCTTTTGGTATTGCTCCGGCTGTTTTCCAACGGTCACGAATATCGTTCAAGGTTTTTAAAGAAGACGATATAGAATCGGCTGTGTGTATAAGGTTTTTCAACTCTTCTACAATGGTAAGCCTATTGGTAAGATTGGTTTCTAGATTGGATTGTAAGCTTTTAAAATGTTTGTTTTTGCGATCTCTATAACCTGAATAGAGTTGATCAAAACGAGCTTTTAACGGAAACTGATAATGAAAATCTTCCGTTGTATCGGGATTTTCGGTATGAAAGGCTTCCTTTTTTTCGTCTAGAAAATGATGGTATTTTGAGAGAAACGATTTTTTTATTTCTTCGACATGATCTTTTACGGCCATTACTTTGTCGTTGGCGGTAAGTTTTTCGAGTTCGTCAACTAAAACTTCCATCGATAATGCTTCGTAGTCGAGCATTGGTATGTCGTGACGAATGGTTTCGTCTTCGCTTTCTTCGGCGTTGGTTTTGGCAATTTCGTTTATGGCAATACTGCTTTGGTCGGCAACTTCGAAAGTGTCGTCGGCAACTTCTTCTGATGTTAGCTCGATGGTGTTTTCTTGGATTGGTTCGACTGTTTCTGCAACTGGATTTTCTTCTTGAAGTGTTGTTTCAGAAGTTTCGATCGCTGCGTTTTCTGGGTTTCCGTCTGCTTGGTTTTCGTCTCCAGTCAGGTTGTCGTGTTGTTGATCTAACATTTTATAAATGTATACGTTAATTTTTCCTTTTTTAGGAAGGCGAAAGGTAGTTATTTGGCTGGAATTTACAAAACTTAAATTTTGTGTCGTTTTAGGACATTCAAATGGTTGATTGCTAGCCCTGATTGCAGTGAAAATCCTTTTGTGCAACAAAAGATTGTAACGAAAAGCAGGAATTGCCATTCGGATAAAGCCCAAGCTCCCGAGACTTCGGGATTGCTCCTAATTGGTAATATCTGTATCTTCTAAAGATTTGTCGATGATGGTGTTGTTGTGCAATACAACTGGTTTGCTGTTTTTGCGCATTTTGATGTTGAGAAATTCGACAAAAAGGGAGAAGAATATGGCAAAGTAGAGGTAGCCTTTTGGGATAATACCCACTTCGGAACCGTTACCGAAAGTGAAATGGGCTAGGTGCGATCCTTCGGCCAAAAGCATCACGCCAATGAGTATTAGGAAGGACAAACCGAGGATTTGAATAGTTGGATGTTCGTTGACAAACTTGGAAACTGGTCCGGCAAAAATCATCATGATGACGATGGATATGATGATGGAAAGGATCATGATTTCGATTGCGCCTGCATAGCCAAAACCGCCTTCTGATGGGTCTTTCATGCTTATCATCCCTATTGCGGTAAGAATAGAATCGAAGGAAAAAACGATGTTGAGTAGCGCGATTTGCAGTACGGCTTTGGATAGGCTAGAGGCGGCTTTACCCGTGTTGCCCTCTTCTTCGCCTTCCATTTTATGATGGATTTCGGATACAGATTTGTATAATAAAAACAAGCCACCCAGAAAAATGATGATGCTTTGTCCTGTTATATGTGCTGAGAAAAAGCCCCAATCGATATCGAGAATTGATTTTTGAAGGCTCAAAACCCATGAAATTCCGAATAAAAGTATGATTCTGAACGCCATTGCTAACAAAAGTCCAATTCGTCGGGCTTTGGGCTGGTCTTTTGGTTCTAGTTTTCCGGAAACTATGGATAGAAATACGATATTATCGATACCTAAAATGATTTCAAGAAAAGTTAGTGTTAAAAGTGCAATCCAAGCGTTTGGGTTTGATAGTAATTCGGTCATTATGGCTTTATTTTTTATTTAATGTAGCAAAAATAGTAATTTGCTTTTGATTTTGAAATTTATTTTGGCGTGCCTGTTTTTTGGGTAATTATTTTTTGATGACGGTTCCTACTTGTTTTTGATCGTCGCCCACAAAAGAATAATCAAATGTATACGAATTATCTTTAGTTGCAATGATTCGCATTGAAATTGCTTTTTGCTCTTGCATATTTTTTGGATTTGTTTTTTGAAGTACAAATTCGCAATCGTTTGTCCAGCGTACTGATGCTGTATCGGTTTTAGACTGAAAGGTTTCTATTTGAAGGTTTTCGGTTCGTGTAAAAGTTGATATCATTTTCTTGCCTTTTATTTCCTGTGTAAACTCGAAGTTGCCAGTGCGGAAGTCAACGCAGTTGCATTCGGTTTGTGTTTTGATACAAGAAGATAACGATAAAAGTAGTAGCAGGAGTATTGGTTTCATTTTTGAGAATTTGTTTTTGTAAAGTTATTATTTCTAATTTAAAACAGATAAAATCATCGCTTTAATATTATGAATAGGATTACGATAGAATTTCATTTTTTACATAGCTAGGAACTCTTTAATTAGTGAAGCGACTTTTTTCTATTCCTCTATGTTTTTAAATTATTCAATAATAATATCATATTTATCCAAAAGTCCAGCAATGCCTATATTGGAGAATTTTGCTTTTTGAATGGTATTGAATTCGGGATCTATTTTGTAATGGTGAGATGTCGTGAAATCAGATGATTTTAGAATCGTGTCATTAAAAATTGTTCCGTCAAGATTGCAATTATCAAAAACCGAATTGGTGAGGTTGGCGCCAATAAAATTAGTTTCTTTGAGTGACGCGTTTATAAAATGTGTTTTTGGCATTTTTTTGTTGGCAAACGAGGCATAATCCAAAATACAATCTTGAAAATGAACGGCAAATAAAAATTCTGTGGTTTCGTTGAACAAAACACCAAGTAATTTGCAGTTTTTGAAATGTACGGTTTTGAGACTTGTGTTACGCAATTTGGCTAACGAAAGATTGCAGTCTATAAACTCACAATCCATAAAAGTGGTTGCTGCAAAATCGGTATTTGAGAAATCGCAGTTTTTGAAAATACAATTTTCAAATTCCTTATTATTGATTTTGGCATTGATAAAAACTTCTTTTTCGAAGGTTTTTTGGATGTAAATGAGGTCGGTAAAATTAATCATTAAACATACTTTTCATTATCGTATTTAATCCTACAAACATAAAATACATGGCTAATCCGCAAACGCCTATTCCTACTGCCAAAACTGCATAATGCCAAAGATTATCTTTGTTGATAAAAGCATTGTATATGATGGTTGGTCCAGCAAAAAACATTGGTAATGCCCATGCTAATTTTACAATTCCTTTGGTCAAAACTGCTCTGTTGGTTGCCATATTTATCTATTTTAATATATTTTTAAAATAATTCCGTACATCATAGCCATTATTGAATGTCCAACACCAAAAATTACTATGGCAAACAAAGTTCCAAGACCATATGCATCAGTGCCAACATCAATCAATTTTGTGTTTGTTAAAATAAAAAACCCTACAATTGCAATAGCTATATTCGAAATTACAAAATGCCAGAAAAATTTTGATTTTGAAACCAATCGTATAGCAATAAACCAAAAAATAACTGGAAATACTACTACAAGTGAGATCATAACTTATTGATTTACAACTGAATCGACCGCTTTTCGCACACTTCCATATTTTGATAATAAATTGGAAGCAACGGAATAGTCGACGTCAATTTCGTTCATAATCATTTTGACACCGCGATCTACCAGCTTGTCGTTACTGAGTTGCATATCGACCATTTTGTTGCCTTTTACTTTTCCTAATTGAATCATGGTGGTTGTCGAAATCATGTTGAGCACCAGTTTTTGTGCTGTTCCAGCTTTCATTCGAGAGCTTCCTGTTACAAATTCTGGACCTACGACAACTACTATTGGAAATTTGGCAATCAATGCCAACGGACTTCCTTCATTGCATGTAATGCTTCCTGTAATGATATTATTTTGACTGCATTTTTCTAAACCTTTAATTACATAGGGCGTTGTGCCAGAAGCCGCGATGCCAATAACCACATCATTTTCTGAAATTGCATGCGCTTGCAAATCCAACCATGCTTGCTCTGTATTGTCTTCGGCGTTTTCTACTGCTCTACGAATGGCTTTGTCGCCACCAGCAATAATTCCGTTGACCAAATCGAACGGAACACCAAAAGTTGGAGGACATTCGGAAGCATCCAAAATACCAATGCGACCAGAAGTTCCTGCGCCAATGTAAAAAAGACGACCGCTTAGCTTCATTTTTGAAACGATAGCTGCGACCAAATTTTCAATCTGCGGAAGCGATTTTTCGACAGCTATTGCAACCTTTTTGTCTTCGTTATTGATATTTTGAAGCAACTCTGAAACCGACATTTTATCTAAATTGTCATAGTTAGAGCTGGCTTCGGATGTTTTTGTAAAATTCATTTCAAAAAAAATTAATCTTCGTATCGCTGGATTTCTCTATCGTAAAATTCATTAGCTAAGGTAATCAATTTTTCCATTTCGGCATTCAATTCGGCTTCATCAAGATCTTCATCGTCTTCCATAAACTCAACTTCATCGTCTTTAAGATTGATAATAAATCTGGGATAATCTAGGTGAATGATGAAAATATCATCGGGAAAATCGGTGTTGTCGCCGAGAACAAATTTTGGTAATTCCATTTTTTTGATGTTTTATGATAGAAGTGTAGATAATAGACAAAGAGATAATAGATGAAAGACAAATAGATTAAAGATTGAATGTCAGCAAATATTGATAAATTATTTTTTAAAATATACTACTTGGTAAAAATAGTGAAAAATTATTTTAAGTGCTATACCTTTTTGATTTTCATCTCTCGTCTCTTAGTCTCTCATTTCTTCGTCCGAAATCTATTTATCAGAAATAATAACTGGTGCGCCTTTTCCGTTCATGAAAATCATTTTGGAGTTTGGCGATGCTGCCAATTCTTTTTGTGCTTTTATTTGTTCGTACTGCAATTGCTTGTCAGTCAATCCCATAGAAATAATACGTTGATAATCCGCGATACCTTGTGCTTCTACACGTTTTCGTTCGGCTTCTTGTTTTTCTTTCTGCAATACGAAAGTCATTTTTTGGGCATCTTGCTCGGCATTAATTTTGCTTTCGATAGTTGTTTTTACAGAATTTGGCAAGTTGATGTTGCGAATCAAAAGTTGCTCCAAAACCAATCCACGAGATTTGAAATCGGCTTCTATAGATTTGAAGATTCGTTGCTGAAATTCGTTTCTTTTAGTTGAATATAAAGCTACCGCATCATAGTAAACTGCGTTATCACGAATACGAGTTCGGGTTACTGGTCGCACAATTTTATCTGAATAATCGACGCCTATTGTTTTTAGAATTTTTGGTGCTTCGTTGGGCGAAATTCGATATAAAACTGTCAAGTCAATCACAACTTCCAATCCGTCGTTGGATAAAACCCGAATCGCATCATCGCCTTCTTTTTCGCCTTCGTCATGAATGGCCGACATGGTGTAGTTTTGGGTTTTGGTATCGAAAATAGTCACGTCCATTAAAGGATTTATGAGTTGTAAACCGCTGGTAAGAATATCCGATTTTACGCTTCCGTAAAGCGATTGCACACCCACTTTACCAGCATCTACTTGTTTGAACATCGACGAAAAAATTCCTAAACCTATAACAAGAAAACCTAAATTCCTTATGATATTTGAAAACTTCGCAAACGGATTGGCAACATTGGATTTGAGTGTGAAACTAACGAAGAGCAAACTAATTCCGATAATAATAAAAAGTATCATTTTTATATATTTAAGATTGTACTGTTGTTATACGAGTAAAGATTTTGGAAGTTACAAATTTGTCTTTATTTTTTTGCCACGAATTCACGAATTGTATAGTTGCTTATTTTTGCCACAGATTTAAAAGATTATTAGGATTTTTTTTTGCCACGAATTATACGAATTTACACGAATTACACCTGTTGCGAAAAAAATAGGGATTTAATAATTTGTATTAATTTACTTCATCTGTTCGCCCTTCGGGCTCGGGTGTTTAATTTGTGGTAGAAAACTTTTAATCTGTATCGAAAAACTTAATGATTTTCGGCAATTAACTTTGTAGTTAATTTTGAAAACCGAATGTAAAGCAACAAAGCGGCAACGGTCAATCCCGCAAGAAGTCCAATCCAAACGCCAGTTGCTTTCAATGAAGTATGCATCGCCAAGTAATACGAAATTGGAAAACCAACAATCCAATACGCTACAAAAGTGATGTACATCGGGATTTTTACATCTTGCAAACCTCGAAGTGCGCCAAGAACGACTACTTGAATTCCGTCAGAAATTTGAAAAACGGCAGCTACCAATAGTAATTGAGAAGCTATTGCAATAACTTCTTTATTATCAATTGCTTGCGAAGCGTTTTCCATATTCAGAAATAAATGAGGCAAATAATTATGAAAAACAATGAAGAAAATCGCAAAAACAGTTTCTAAGATAATGGCAAGCAAAAATATCGATCTGGCAATGGTTACCAAGTTTTTATAATTTTTCAATCCTTTCATGTTGCTCACTCGAATCATCGCCGTAACGTTCAATCCCATGGCAAACATAAAAGTCATGGTGGCTAGCGTTAGTGCAATTTGATTAGCAGCCTGACTCGTTTTGCCAATAGAGCCGCAAAGCCAAATGGCCGCAGTAAATAAAGCCACTTCAAACAGCATTTGCATGGCAGAAGGAAAACCGAGATTTATTATTTTTTTTAAGATTGATTTCTTAATGTCTTTAAAACTAAAATTTTTGAAATACGTTTTCATCACACTATCCTTTTTCATAAGATAATGCAAAAAAACGACCATCATAATTCTAGAAATTACGGTTCCTAAACCAGCTCCAAGAATCCCAAGTTTCGGGAAACCCCAAACGCCGTAAATCAAAACATAATTGAAGAAAATATGCACCACATTTGCCATAAATATCGCATACATGGAATACTTGGTTTTCGATAATCCGTCGGCAAATTGCTTGTAACCTTGATAAATTATCACTGGAATCAAAGAAAACGCTACCCAATCTATATAAGGATATGCCAAATTGACTACTTCGGCAGGTTGTTTCATCAAGAACATCAATGGTTTTGCAAGAACGACTAGCGCAAACAAAACAATACCAATTATAGTGCAAAGCAATAATCCATGATGAAAAGTTGATCGTATTTTTTTGTCATTATTTTCGGCATCCGCCTCAGCGATTATTGGTGTGATAGCTGTTGAAAAACCGATACCTACCGACATAGCGATAAATATAAAACTATTGCCCAACGATACTGCTGCCAGCTCCGCCGAACCGAGTTTGCCCACCATAATATTGTCAACAATACCAATGAGCGTATGCCCCAACATACCCAAAATTATAGGATAAGCCAGTTTGATATTTTGCGAAAACTCGTTGGAATATTTTTGGAAATTCATATATTGGGTTAGAATTTTCAAAGGTAAGTTTTTAAATATCAATTTAGAAATTCCAAATTCCAATTTTTCTAGAATTTCAGCTTTCAAAAATTTAATCCCAACATTCCATTAGCAATAAATCGCCTTCATGATGCTCGATAGTTACAATTCCGTCTTGTGTTACATGGTTGCTACTGCCAATGCGATATCCTAGTTTTAGGGTTTCGTTTTGTAAGGAATAAAATAAATTTTTGGTCGAAATTCCTATAACTTCTCCTATCGGAATTAAGGAAATAATAGTATTTTTGGTATACCATTTTTCGAATTTACGAGGTACTAAGTGAATTTTGGAATGGTCGTCGAGTAACACAATCTTGAGTTTGTCACGATAACCAGCAAGAGAAGTTAGATTAGAAAATGTATGATCTGCTCTTTTTCCTGTTGCCCAAACGACGTTTACGGCAGGAATTTTTCGGTGGATGAGATACTCAAAAGCTTTTTCGAGATCGGTTTTGTTTTGGTCTGGCGTTTGGACAATTTCAAGTGGGAATTGGGTTTCTTTATATTTTTTGGCATCAAAATCGGCATCAAAATCACCCAATAATACATCGACTTTTATATCCAATTTCATGACACGCTCCATTGCCGAGTCGAGCACAATGACTAATGGGGACCACTCCAGCAACTGACCTAATAATTCTGAATCACATTGTTGACCATTGGCAATGATAAGTGCTGGTTCTTGATCGTCGCGAACAATATGGTGTGAAGACATTATGATTTTAGATTTGTGATTGTTGAATTTAGATTTTAGATTTTTAGTAAATGTATAAATCTAAGATACTATAAACAACAATTGTCTAAAAGAAAATGCCGAGTGAAAGTTGCACTACCGAATTTTTGATTTCAGAATCGGTTTTGACTTCGGTCAATCCCAAACCATATCGTGCCTGAATAAACAGCGAATCGGTAACTTTTAATTCCAAACCTGCGTTGGCAGTAAAGTCGAAAGTATTGGATTTGTTGGTATCAAATTTGTTTTTTTCGCTTAATAGAAATCCAGCTTGTGGTCCAAGTTCTAAACTTAAGTTTTCGGACAAATTGATTTTTAGTATTACTGGAATCGTGATGTATCCCAACTCGTTTTTGAAATCTTCAACAGCTGTTTTGTATGTTGCACCTTGGGTTGAATAGAGCAATTCGGGCTGAAGAGCAAATCCATCAGTTAGTTTTATTTCAGAAACCAATCCAGTATGATAGCTCGTGATGGCTTCTGTTTTGAGTTCAGAACCTGTTACGTTCGAATAATTTAAACCTGCTTTAATTCCGAATTTTACAGATTGGCAGAAGCTTACATGTGTGAAGATTACCATTAGTACGACTAAAATTAACGACTTTTTCATTTGTTTTGTTTTAGAAATAGATAACGCAAAAATGGTAGTTTTAGGTTTAAAAAATATGTTAAAATTTGTTATTCAACAGTATAATTTTTTGTATCACTTTCAGATAAACTAAAAAAACCAAAAGGAAAATCATCAGGATTGGATGTATTTATGATGTTGCCTCGAACAGTAACTGGTGGTGCCTGAAACGGACCACCGCCTTGATTTCCTGCGAGATTGAGTAAGATATTCAAATATTCATAATAGCCTTTTGAAATTCCGTAATGAGTAATTTTAACTAAATCGTTTTGCTTGACATTATCTCCAAAAGAGGTACTAAAAAATAAATTTCCGTTAAAAAATTTATCATCAGATACATAAAAATCTGGTTTGTCTTTACTTGGATATTTATAATTAAAAAGGTAATAATTTTCTGTTTCTGCAGCATCTAAAAAATTTGCCTTTATTCTGATTCGTTCACCATTAAAACCACTAATTATTTCTTGTGATATTGTTGTTTCACTAACTGGTTTTAATGTTTCAGATGCTGTATATGTTATGCCTCTGCTTACAATTGTTAATGTATAAGTTTCGTTAAGTACAGAAAAAAAATTATTGCAAACATAAATGCCTGTATTTGGTGTTTCTATAAAATTGAAAGTCGTACCAGCACTATTTTTTACAATTACAACCGCATCACTAACTACTGGTATTATGTTGGTGTAAAAATCGGTAGTTGTAGATAATTTTATTTTTTGATTTTTTCCATCGGTTCCTTTTTGCCAATTTATTGAGGCTTCAATAACCAATCTTGGTGATTCTGTATCTAGCGGAATATCGACAACTTCCGTACAGCTAAATGCTAAGAACGAGGCTATTATTATGTAAAATATTTTTTTCATACAATTAAATTTATTTTTTTTATTATGTAATTCTTAGCCCCTCCTTTGGAGGGGTTGGGGAGGCTTTAAAATTTAAAATTATAACTAATACCTGGAACAATTCCGAAAATGGAAGTTTTTACAGCTTCATTTTTACCTGTATCTTGGTTTTGACTGAAATTTATAGAAGCAGCATTTTTGCGATTATATAAGTTATAAATGCTAAAAACCCATTCGCTTTGCCAATTTCTATTATTGTTTTTGCGTGGCGTTAAAGTTGCTGAAATATCTAAGTGATGGTAAGCTGGCAAACGATTGGCGTTGCGTAAACCGTAACTCGGAATAGTCAAACCAAGATAATTGTACTGTCCGTTAGGATAGGTGGCTGGTTGCCCAGATTGTAAGGCAAAGTTGGAGCCGAATGTCCATTTCTCGTTTAGTTTATACGAACCAGTTACTGCCAAATTATGAGTTTTGTCATAAGCTGAGCTGTACCAGTTTCCATTATTGATTCCGATTTCTGAGGCATTTCTGCCCGGTGTTTGTTGTTCAGATTTTGATAAGGTGTACGATATCCAACCCGAAAAGTCACCTTTGTTTTTTCGAACCATGAGTTCCAATCCATACGCTCGAAGTTGTCCGTTTAGTATAATTCGTTCGATATTATTATTGGCAATCAAGTTGGCACCATCGATATAATCTAGGCGGTTTTTTACTACTTTATAAAAACTTTCTGCTTCAATCGAATAATTATCGTCGTTAAAATTAACAAAATAACCAGCAGCAACCTGATCTGCAATTTGTGGTTTGATAAAACTATCACTTGGTGTCCAAATATCCAATGGAGTAGGAGATGATGTGTTAGAAATTAATTGCAAATATTGCACGATACGATTATAACTTATTTTTACAGATTTATTATCGGTTAGTGAATAGGAAGCCGAAAGACGTGGTTCGAGATTATTAAAACTTTCAATAGCTTTGTTTTTCGGGAATGATTTTGTACCAATTGGCGTTCCTTCGGCGTAAACTTTGGTATTTGGATTGTAAGTAACTGCTTGATCATTGGCGTAAATACTAACATCCGATGCACCTAATCGATAGAACATGCTAGAGCGAACACCATAATTAATATTAAAATTTGAGGAAATTTTTTGTTCTACATCCAAATACAACGATGGTTCAAAAGCTTTTTTCTTATCTAGTTGGTCAAAATTTATGCCCGAATTTGGTTTTGAAGGCGATAAAGTGCCTGGATTGAAATCGAAATAAATAGCACTTACTCCAAAATTAAGTTTGATTTTGTCCGACACATAATTTCTGAAATCATATTTTAGGTTGTAGTTTTTTATTCCTGAATCCCATTGAAAACCAACTTGGTCAATTTTTAATCCGTAATAATAATCACTATAAATTAAAGACAAATTTGAAAATAATTTGTCTGAAAATAAATGATTCCAACGTAGGTTTAAAGTTGCATTTCCGTAGGTGTTGATAAAGCTTTTGCTGATTCCGAAAACATCTCGACCAAAATAGCCCGAAAGGTATAAGTTATTATTAGGGTTTATTTTATAGGTTAATTTAGTATTCAAATCATAAAAATAGGCGGTATTGTCTTTTTGTTCTTCGGATAATTTTAAGAACAAATGCGCATAGGAACCACGACCAGCTACAAGAAAGGAGGCTTTGTCTTTTACAATCGGTCCTTCAGCAAGCAATCGACTAGAAATGAGTCCGATACCGCCATTCATGCTAAATTTATTACTATTGCCGTCTTTTTGATAAATTTCTAAAACAGAAGATGCACGACCACCAAAACGAGCTGGAATTCCGCCTTTATACAATTTTAAATCTTTAATAGCATCAGGATTAAAAACCGAAAAGAAACCAAAAACGTGCGACGAGTTGAAAATTGTTGCTTCGTCAAGAAGTATCAAATTTTGATCGGCACCACCACCACGAACGTTAAATCCCGATGCGCCTTCGCCAGCATTGGTAACGCCTGGAAGCAATAAAATAGATTTTAAAACATCTACTTCGCCCAAAACCACTGGCATTTTTTTAATGGTAGAAATGGATAGTTTGTTGACACTCATCTCTGCCGAACGGGTATTGATTTTATTTTTTTTGCCAGTAATTACCACTTCTTTCAGCTCTTGTTCATTACTGGTAAGCTTGTAGTTGTTTTTGACACTTCTTTCAAGAGTAATGGTTTCTTCACGGGTTTGAAAACCCACATAGCTTATTATCAAAGTATAATTTCCTTTTGGAATCGTAAGCGAATAAAAACCATATTCGTTGGTGGTTACACCCGTTTTTAGTTCTGCGATGAACACATTAACTCCAATAAGGGTTTCATTATTTTTGGCATCCGAAATGGTGCCAGAAAGTGTAAACTTTTGTTTTGAAGGTTCGCTAGTGCTTGGTTCTTGAGAAAATCCTATATTAGTTCCAATAAAAAGAATAAGTAAGGCTAAAGTAATTATTCTGAAAGGCATAAATTTTGATTTTGATTGCAGATAAGACGAAATAAAAGCGTTTTTATTACACTTAGAACGTTAAAAAATAGTTAAGAAATTTATGTTACTTTTTTAAAAATTTATGTGATTGACTCTCATTAATTTTAATAAAATACAAACCGCTTTGAAGTGCAGAAATATTTATTTTAGATGATTTTACATAATTTTCAATGGCAAGGACTTCATTTCCAAGTATATCTAAGATTTTAATTTCAACATTCTCAGAAGTATTCAAACTTATATAGTCGCTAGAAGGACTTGGATAAACAACAATTGAATTGCTTTTTTCAGTAGACATTGCAGATAAAGAGTTTGTATATGCACGGCAAATAGGATCTCCAATCATAACGTCCATCCAACCCACTAGCTTCGCTGAGGCATAAAAACTTTCTGCCATTGTCCAACCTTTGGTGTAGCGATCAAACAAAATACTAGGCGAACCAACTCCAAGCAAAAGTGGCTCTATAGCATAACCTTTTACTCCTGTAACGCCTTGCGAAATTAAATTGGCTATCAACGACTGTCCGCCAGTTGTAGGCAAGAAAGTTCTTGCTCCAGTAGAAACGGCAGTTTCAGCAATTGCTCCAGCTCTAAATGTTAATGAATTGTAGAAGTCGGCATTATAGTTAGAATCATTACTTCCCCAAGAAACATAGCCATTGAGATTAACAACATTTCCTATAAAACTTGAGTTTGCATCATATATCGTCGAATTTCCAGTGGCTAAAAGTTGATTATTTGCCAACAAAATATCTGAATTAAAATTAGAATATTGATAATCATCTGTAACTGAAATAGTTTGTCCAGCTACATAATTTTCAGGAAAAACAGAGTTTGGACTTACAAAATTAGAATCAAAACCAAAACTAGCACAAGCATCAAGCAAAATAGTTCCAGAATTAGTAATTAATCCCATGTTAGCTTCTGCTTCAAGCGATCTTGTTGTTAGCGCAGTGGCATCTGCTTGCGTGTAGCCATCCAATCGTGTGACCAAATAACCTCCAAAAGTTGCATGCGAAAAACCAACTTGACTATTCCAATACTTGTTGGCATACGCTTGCCCAGTAAAAAAACTTCCGTTATCAGGGATATTAAAATCGACAATGCTTGAAGTTGCACTTGTTTCATATCCCAAACTTGCAAGTAGACTGTCCACGCTGCAATCGCCACCATAAGGCTTATTTGGTGCGCCATAAATTTTTAAAGGAATTCCTTTGGTTAGCACTATAAAATCTATTTCGGGATGCGTGGCAAGATAGGAAAGCAATGGGTTTTTGATATTCGAATTGTATTCTGTAAAACTCATGTATTCTAAATCCGAATTTAAAGCAGCATCGTTTAAACTAATACTTAAAGATTTGGTAATATTTCGGCGCAACATATAATCATTTGCAATGGCTATTGATGTTGGACTATTGCTGTTTTTTATGACCAGAACTCTATCCTGAAGTGATTGACAGATAGCACTTTTCGAAAAAAATAATAGTAAAAGTAATTGAAATAGTTTCATTTGGAGTCAATTTAAATTTTTATAAACTTTAAAATTTGAGTTGAATTTGAAATTAAATAAATTCCTTTTGGAAATTTGGAAACATCAATGGGTGTATTTTTTTTATAATCTGAAATTTCCAAAACTACTTTTCCCAAAACATCACTAATAGTTATTTTATCTGATGTACTAATTTTAATAATACCGGAAGTTGGATTAGGAAAAACACTTACTTTACTTTCTAAATTATTAGAAATAACTTTGAGTGGATTGGCATAAGCACGACAAATAGGATCGCCAATCACCAGATCCATCCAACCAACTAGTCGAGAAGCTGCATAAAAACTTTCTGCTAAAGTCCAACCTTTAGTATAGCGATTAAATAGGATGCTTGGCGATGCAATGGCTTGTAAAAGAGGTTCATCCGTATAGCCTTTTACTCCTGTTACGCCTTGCGAGATCAAATTGGCTATCAAGGATTGGCCGCCAGTGGTTGGCAGAAATGTTCTTGCGCCTGTAGAAACACAAGTTTCAGCAATGGCACCAGGAGCAAACTGTAGCGAATTGTAATTGCTAGCAATATAATTAGTATCGTTACTTCCCCAAGAATAATAACCATTAAGTCCAGTTCTGTTGCCTACAAAAGTAGTGTTAGTGTTATGTTCGACCAAAATATTTCTTGAAACCAAATCGTCATTTGCAACTTGCATGTCAACATTAAATTCACCAAAGGGCGATTCTTGAGTAATTGCTAGTGGTTGTCCAGAAATGTATCCGAAAGGAAGCAAAGAAAAAGGCTGCGCAGGCGAACTCGGAAAACCAAAGGTAGGATCGGCATCTAGAAGTATTTTTCCGGAATTTGGTATTCCTATACTTGCTTCGGCTTGCAACGCCCTAGTGGTCAAAGCAATGGCGTCTGCTTGGGTATAGCCATCCAATCGTGTAACCAAATATCCTCCGAAAGTTGTATGTGAAAAAGGTTGTGTACTTTCATAATATTTATTGATGTAGGCTTTTCCACTAAAAATTGCTGTTCCAAAATTATAATTTGGGTCTGTAATATTTACAATGCTCGTTGTTGGACTATTTTCATACCCAAAACTTGCAATATAACTATCTACAGAGCAAACTCCTCCATAGGGCTGATTTGGAAAATCATAAAAATGAATCGGAATTCCTTTTGTGAGTACAATAAAGTCAATTTCGGGATGAGTAAGTAAATAATTATTTAAAGGATTTTTTATTTGTGAGTTGAAATCAACAACACTCATATATTCATTTCCTGAACTTAAATTGCTGTCTTGGCACGCAATATTTAAAAATTTGGTCACATTTCTGCGTGTCATGTAATCGTTTGCAATTGCCATTGATGTAGGGCTATTGGTATTTTTTAATATTAAAACTCTATCCTGAAGCGATTGTGAAAAACCTAAAGTCGAAAAAATTAAAACCGAAATCAATTGTAGTAGTTTCATAATTGGAAGTTTTAAAGTTATTTCATACAAATTTAAGTGATTTGGCAATGCGGTAGTTTTATTTAACAAAAAAAAGACAACCATCGCTGATTGTCTTTTAAAATTATTTCGAAAATTATTTACGCCAATTTTGATTCTAAATTCGATTTGATGGCTTCCAAGAAATCTTCAGTTGTTAAATAATCAGCCTCGGACATAGCATCTTCTTTAACAAGCATAGCCAAATCTTTGGTCATTTTTCCAGACTCAACCGTATCGATACAAACTTGCTCTAAAGTATTGCAAAAGTTGATTAAGTCTTGGTTGTTGTCTAATTTCCCTCTATGTTCTAGCCCACGAGTCCATGCAAAAATAGATGCAATTGGATTGGTCGATGTTTTTTTGCCTTGTTGGTGCTGGCGGAAATGTCTAGTTACGGTTCCGTGAGCAGCTTCGGCTTCAACCGTTTTTCCGTCTGGTGTTACTAATACCGAAGTCATTAAACCCAAAGATCCAAATCCTTGTGCAACCGAATCGGATTGTACATCACCATCATAATTTTTACACGACCAAACAAAACCACCTTTCCATTTCATAGCAGAAGCAACCATATCATCAATCAATCTATGCTCATAAGTAATTCCGTTTTTCTCGAATTCTGCTTTGTAGGTTGACTGATACACTTCTTCAAAAATATCTTTGAAACGTCCATCATACGCTTTCAAGATGGTATTTTTTGTAGACAAATATAAAGGCCATTTTTTGGTCAATGCCATCTGGAACGACGAATGTGCAAATCCGTAAATAGATTCGTCATTATTATACATAGCCATGGCAACACCGTCGCCCTCATAATCATAAACATTCCAAGTTTGTGCTTCGCCATTTTCTGGCTGAAAAGTCATGGTTAGCTTTCCTTTTCCTTTAATAACAACATCTGTCGCTTTGTATTGATCACCAAAAGCATGACGACCTATAACTATTGGCATCGTCCAACCTTGCACCAATCTAGGAACATTTTTCATGATAATTGGCTCACGAAAAACAGTTCCGCCAACGATATTACGAATGGTTCCGTTGGGAGATTTCCACATTTTAGACAAATTAAATTCTTTAACACGTTCTTCATCAGGCGTTATGGTAGCACATTTTATACCAACGTTATACTTTTTTATCGCTTCGGCGCAATCTATAGTGATTTGATCTTTGGTAGCTTCGCGACTTTCCATACCCAGATCATAATATTTAATGTCAATATCCAAAAAAGGCAAGATTAATTTGTCTTTAATAAAGTGCCAAATAATTCGTGTCATTTCATCGCCATCCATTTCTACAACGGGATTGGCTACTTTAATTTTTGTCATTATAGAGGTATTAGTTTGTTTGTGGTTTTTTTAAATTTCGATAGCAAATATAATAATTTCGATTTAAAAAAAAGGTTTTGAAAGGCGATAACGATTTATTTATGAAATTGCTAAAATTGAATGTTGAAATTATTGATTTCGGAATTTTAGCAATAAAAACAATCAATTTTTTAAAACATGTAAGGAATCCAAGTTCATTTAAGCAAGGCTTTACGCTAAACAACTTTAATGAACTTGAATGACTTATATGTTTAAATTTAATGAAATTATAAGTAAATTTGTTAATCATAGAAAACAATATTTTAATACTTTTATACCAAGTAAGGAATTCAAGTTCATTTAAGCAAAGCTTTACGCAAAACAACTTTAATGAACTTTAATTCCTTACATGTTTAAATTTAATGAAATTATAAGTAAATTTGTTAATCAAAGAAAACAATATTTTAATATTTTTATACCAAGTAAGGAATCCAAGTTCATTTAAGCAAAGCTTTACGCAAAACAACTTTAATGAACTTTAATTCCTTACATGTTTAAATTAAATCAAATGTTAAAAAAAAGCTCCGAATTTCTTCGAAGCTTTCTATAATAATCAGACAGTAAACTATCTTCTTTTGTCTCTAATTTTTGCTTTCTTACCAGTAAGTTCTCTAAAGTAGAAAATTCTAGCACGACGCACAGCACCTTTTTTATTGATTTCAATTTTCTGCAAAGCTGGCAAATTTACTGGGAAGATTCGCTCAACTCCAATTGCTCCAGACATTTTACGGATAGTAAAAGTTTCTGTATTTCCAGAACCTCTACGTTGTATAACAACTCCTTTAAAAAACTGTGTTCTTGTTTTTTCGCCCTCTTTAATTTCGTAGTAAACAGTGATGGTATCACCAGCTCCGAATTCTGGGAAATCTTTTTTTGCAACTAATTCGTCTTTAACGAATTTCATTAAATCTGCCATTTTTATTGTTTATTATGGTTTTAAAAAGAGCAACATTCACGGTTTTCGCCAGAGGTTGGTCTAATGAGGGTGCAAAAGTAAAATTTATTTTGACTTTTCAGTGATAAATGTTGAATTATTTCAGCAATAAGGCACTTTATTTTTCTTCGAGAAGGTCTGGTCTTCTGTTTTTTGTATGCTCGTATGCCATGTCTTCAC
>JAYVHB010000021.1:0-54965 GCA_043771555.1 Flavobacterium sp.
GATATACATTCAGCGAAATATCACAGTATGCATTCCCTCTGCTAAGAACAAATATATAAAAATTAACAATAAAAAATAGGAACTTAAGATAGTACCTAGGCTCATCCGTAAGTTTGTTTTTTTTGCCAAAAACCAGTAATTTCTTTATCCATAAATTAATTACTTTTACCAAATGAAATTTATCAATCTTCATACACATCAATATACCAATCAAGAGCATATTCTGGAAATTGTAAACCAATATCCCAACGAGTTTGATGCAACTATTCCAAATTTTTCTGTCGGGATTCATCCTTGGAAAATTAATTTCGAAAATCTAGCGAATGATTTGCAAATTATTGAAGAAAAACTGCAACACGATAATTGTATGGCTTTGGGCGAATGTGGATTGGACAAGCGCATCGAAACTTCACTGGAAATTCAAACCCAAGTTTTTGAAAAACAATTATTTTTGGCTCAAAAATATAATAAACCTGTAATTTTGCATTGCGTAGCTGCTTTTCAAGAAATTATTGCAATCAAAAAACGAATGAATGTAGAAGTTCCGATGATAATTCACGGATTTTCTAAAAATCTTCAAACGGCAAAGCAACTTTTAGAAAACGGATTTTATATTTCGTTTGGTAAATATTTGCTTCAAAATCCAGATTTGGAAATAGTATTCAAGGAAATTCCGAACGATCGATTTTTTTTAGAAACCGATTCGTCTAGTTATGCAATAGAAGAAGTGTATGCTTTGGTCGCAAAATATAAAAATGTGGAAGTTTCAGAACTTAAAGCACAAATACAGAATAATTTTAATAAAATAGTTGGTTAACAATTTTTGATTTCGGATTTAAAATAAAAAAAATGGCAAAATGGCAAGAACGAGCCGAGCTTTTATTCAAAAAAGAAGGTTTAGATAATTTACAGAATTCGAATGTATTGGTTGTTGGTTTGGGAGGCGTAGGCTCGTTTGCAGCAGAATTTTTGGTTCGTGCAGGCGTTGGCAAACTTACAATTGTAGACGGCGACACGGTAGATATTACAAACATTAACAGGCAATTACCAGCGTTACATTCGACAATTGGTTTACCTAAAGTAACTATCGTTGGCGATCGTTTGATGGACATAAACCCCGAATTGCAACTCACTCGATTAGAAGAATTTCTCTCACCAGAACGTGCTTTCGAGATTGTGGCTTGGAAGTTTGACTATGTTTTGGATTGCATCGATAGCGTGACTCCAAAACTCAATTTGATTATTAGTGCCAAGCGCAATCGGGTAAAAATAATTTCGTCCATGGGCGCAGGCGGCAAGATGGAAGCCGCCAAAGTACATGTTTCGTGTATTACCAAAGCAACCAATTGTATGTTGGCGAAAACCATCAGAAAACGACTCAAAGCCGAAAAAATTGATAAGCTTAAAGTTGTTTCTTCCTCTGAAATTCAAGACGAAAGCAGCCTAAAAATGACCGATGGCAGTAATTATAAAAAATCGTTTTATGGAACCAATAGTTATATGCCTGGACTTTTCGGATTGTATATGGCGGAAACTGTTATTCGGTATTTGTTAGAAAATAGTTTAAGAGTTTAAAAGGTTTAAAAGTTTAAGAGTTTAAAAGGTTTAAAATTGTTTAGTTAGACTTTAACCTAAAACTTAATCTTTATTATTTAACCGTTAAACACTTTAATGCTTTAAGCTTTAATACCATTAATCACTTAAACTATTTAAACATTTAAACTTTTTTAAACCTTTTAAACCTTTTAAACTTCTAAATGAAACTAACCATACTCGGCTGTTATGCCGCTACGCCACGAACGTTTACCAATCCTACATCGCAAGTTTTAGAAATTAGAAATCGAATGTTTCTTATTGATTGTGCCGAAGGAACACAAGTCCAGTTGCGTAAAAACAAAATTAAATTTTCAAAGATAAGTCGGGTTTTTATTTCGCATTTGCATGGCGATCATTTTTATGGTTTGATAGGTTTGATTTCTACTTTTATGTTGCTTGGTCGCACTACCGATTTAAATGTTTATGGACCAAAAGGCATCAAAGAAGTTATTTTGTTACAACTCAAATTATCAAACGCATACACAACTTATAATTTGTATTTTCATGAGTTGGAAGCTACTGAAAGTGAAATCATTTTTGAAGACGATAAGGTTTTGGTTCGAACTATTCCGCTAAAACATCGGGTTTACACTAACGGTTATCTTTTTGAAGAGAAAATTGGTGACAGAAAATTAAATTTCGAAGCTGTTGCACATCATAAAATCGAAACGTGTTACTTTCAAAACATTAAAAACGGCAAAAATATTACGTTAGATAACGGAACCGAAATTGATAACACCGAACTAACTTTCGATCCAATAGAACCTAAAAAATATGCATTTTGTTCAGATACAATTTATAATGAACGTATTGTTGCGATTATAAAAAATTGTGATGTTTTGTACCACGAAGCTACTTTTCTAGAAACCGAAGAAGCACTTGCTACCAAAACCATGCATTCCACAGCAAAACAAGCGGCGAAAATTGCTAAACAAGCTAATGTTGGTCAATTATTATTAGGACATTATTCAACAAGGTACGATTCGATTACTTTATTTGAAGAGGAAGCCAAAACTGTTTTTGATAGCGTATCTTTGTGTGATGATGGAAAAGTTTTTGAATTTTAAAAAGCAATTTTAAAAAGCAATTTCAAAAATCAATTTCAATTTCAAAAATCAATAAAATAAAGTTATTAATTAAAAGTAAAACTCACAACTCAAAACCCACAACCCTAACTCTTTTAAAATGGAAGATTTAAGCGATTACCGAAAATCATACGACAAAAGTCAGCTTCTGGAAACTGAAATTCCAAACGAACCGATGCTTCTGTTCAAGCAATGGTTTCAGGAAGTAGAAGCGTCAAAACAAATTTTAGAGACCAATGCCATGACAGTTGCTTCAATTGGTCTGGATGGTTTTCCGAAATCTTGTGTGGTTTTATTAAAAAGTTATGATGCAGATGGTTTTGTTTTTTATACCAATTATAATTCAGAAAAAGGAAAAGCAATACAAGCAAATCCTAATGTTTGTGTGTCTTTTTTTTGGGACAAACTTGAGCGACAAGTAATAATAAAAGGATTTGCAAGTAAAATTTCTGAATTGCAATCAGATGCCTATTTCAATTCTAGACCAACAGGAAGCAAGCTTGGAGCTATAGTTTCCAATCAAAGTGAAGTTATTCCGTCACGAAAATTTCTAGAAGATAAACTTCACGATTTAGAAAAAAAATCTGAAAACCAACTAATACAAAGACCAACCAATTGGGGCGGCTTTAACGTAAAACCCATAGAAATTGAGTTTTGGCAAGGTAGACCAAACCGATTGCACGATCGAATTCGCTATAAACTTGAAAATGCTATTTGGACAATAGACAGATTATCGCCATAAAGTAAGAATTTTATATATAAAAATAAGTATTTTATGTATTTTATCGATTTTATTTGTTTTTAAACTATTTTTTTTAATATGTTTGTATCAGATTATAACATGATTTAGAAGTTAAAAAAATCTGTTTTTGAAGATATTCCCAAATCTACTCAAACATGCCTACTACTTTTTTTAGCTTGTTTTGAAGTTTTTATTAAAGTTTCACAAGACTTAAAAAGGGCAACACTGAAGATGAGTTGCCCTTTTTTATTTCAAAAAAATCATTTCAAAAAAAGAAAATTTAATATATTGATGTTTTATTAAAAATAATATCTTCGCATTTGCGTTTAAGTACTTGAAAACGCGTATCAACATGCCCAAAAATAGTTTTTATTTCTTTTTACTAATTACTTCCACAGCTATTTCTCAAGTAGGTGGCAAGGCTACTTACCAGTTTCTTAATCTCATTACATCGCCACGACAAGCTGCACTTGGTGGAAAAAATATAACCATTTACGATCAAGATGTCAATCAAGCCCATTTTAATCCAGCATCTATAAATGATGAGATGGACAATCATTTGGCCATAAACTACAGCAACTATCTTGGCGAAGTTACTTATGGCACCGCATCCTATGCCTACACCTACGACCGTCATGTGCAAACATTTCAGGCAGGAGTAAATTATATAAATTACGGAAAAATAGATGGTTATGACGAGTTTGGTACGCCAACATCAAGTTTTTCGGGAAGCGAAATAGCTCTTTCTGGTGGCTATGCCTATAATATTCCGTACACCGATTTGTATGTAGGCGCATCGGCAAAATTAATTCAATCCACGCTAGAAAGGTACCAATCTTTTGGTGGCGCACTAGATCTTGGAGCCATTTATAAAGACGACAATCTCGATATCAATTATGCATTGGTGGTGCGCAATTTGGGCACACAATTCAAATCCTACAACGGCAATCAAGAACCATTACCGCTCGAAATAATGGCCGGAATATCACAACAACTAGAGAATGTTCCTATTCGTTGGCACCTAACTCTCGAAAATCTTCAGCAATGGAATGTAGCTTTTACAAACCCAAATAGAGCGCAAAACACCATAGATGGCGAACCAATTCCCGAAAAAGTATCGTTTTTTAACAACGCTTTGCGTCATGTCATTTTAGGCGCAGAACTGTTTCCTCAAAAAGGATTCAATTTACGATTTAGCTACAACTTTCGTCGTGGCGAAGAACTGGGATTGCTTGAGCAACGCAATTTTTCAGGAATTTCCTTCGGCTTCGGACTCAAAATGGGTCGCCTCAAATTCGATTATTCCTATTCTAGATATACCTTAGCGGCCAACACAAGTTTATTTGGTTTAACCGTTAATTTTGCAGAAAAATAAATTTCAGGAACAAAGCTTTCGGGCACTTTATATACCATTTTCCCGCTTTCCGTTTCAATCTTTTCTTTTGTCATCCTGAGCCTGTCGAAGGACAAAAAAAAAGGATTTTCACTACAATCGGGGTTAAAACAACAACAATAGGCATCTTATAAACTTTAGGATTTTGAAAAAAATTACAATAGCCATCGACGGATTTTCTTCTACTGGCAAAAGCACATTAGCCAAACAATTGGCGCAACATCTAGGATATATCTATGTCGATACGGGTGCCATGTATCGAGCCGTATCACTTTTTGCAATGCAAAACAACTATATTTCGACAACAAAATTCGATAAACAAAAGCTTATTGAAAATTTGCCATTTATCAATTTAGAATTTATTTATAAAGAGAAACTTGGATTTGCCGAGATGTATCTCAACACCATAAATGTAGAGCAAGAAATACGAACACTTGAAGTTTCAGGTTTTGTAAGCCTAATCGCCGAAATATCAGAAGTTCGCGCCAAACTTGTAGAACAACAACAAGAAATGGGCAAAAACAAAGGCATTGTAATGGACGGTCGCGACATTGGAACCGTTGTTTTTCCGGATGCCGAACTCAAAATTTTCATGACCGCAACTCCCGAAACTCGTGCGCAACGACGTTATGAAGAGTTACAAGCCAAAGGCAATTCAGTAACTTATGAAGCCGTTCTCAAAAATGTAGTAGATCGCGATTATATCGATTCGCATCGTGACGACTCCCCACTTCGCAAAGCAGCTGATGCTATAGAAATTGATAACTCTCATTTAACAAAATACGAACAATTTGATACTGTTTTAGGATTGGTTAATGAAATAATAATTTTGTAATTTATAGTCTTTGTAAGAAACATAAAATTTGGAATTTTGTATATTTATAGTAGTTTTACAAAATCTATTTTTAACAAACCAAAATTAAAATTATAATGACTATAAAATACAAACTAACCATCATGAGTTTTCTCCAATTTTTTGTTTGGGGTGCATGGTTAATAACAATCGGGAATTATTGGTTTGGAACCAAACAATGGAGTGGAGCAGAGTTTGGTGCTATTTTTTCAACATTAGGCATTTCGTCTATAATTATGCCAGCAATTACAGGCATCATTGCAGACAAGTTTATAAATGCCGAACGTTTGTATGGACTTTTGCATATTTTAGGAGGAATTGCACTATTGTACATTCCGGCTGTTGATAATCCTACAACATTTTATTGGGTAATTTTTGCAGCAATGATGTGTTACATGCCTACAATTTCGTTATCAAATTCAGTAGCTTATACTATTTTAAAAAATAACAATTTCGATGTGGTAAAAGTTTTTCCACCTATCCGAGTATGGGGAACAATTGGTTTTATTGCAGCCATGTGGTTAACAAATCTCTCTGGGAACAAAGCTTCTGGAAATATGTTTTATATAGCTGCAATTTCTGCAATTGTTTTAGGAATTTATTCTTTTACATTGCCAAAATGCGAGCCGCAAAAACTCATTTCTGAAAATGCTTCTTTTGGCGAAAAATTTGGATTAGATGCTTTAAAGTTGTTCACAAATTATAAAATGGCTTTGTTTTTTCTTTTTTCAATGTTTTTGGGAGCAGCATTACAGCTTACTAATATGTATGGCGATACTTTTTTATCAGAATTTGCCAATGTGCCTAAGTATGCCGATTCGTTTGTAGTAAAATATTCTACTATTATAATGTCTATTTCTCAAATATCTGAAACCTTATTTATCCTTGCAATTCCTTTCTTTTTGAAGCGATTCGGAATCAAGCAAGTTATGTTAATATCAATGTTGGCTTGGGTTTTACGTTTTGGGTTATTTGCCTACGGCGATCCACAAGGCGGTTTATGGATGATTATTATGTCGTGCGTTGTTTACGGTATGGCGTTTGATTTCTTTAATATTTCAGGCTCTTTATTTATAGAAACTTCTACCGATTCAAAAATGCGTTCTTCAGCACAAGGATTATTCATGATGATGAGTAATGGTTTTGGTGCTTTCTTTGGTGGATTGATAAGCGGAAAAGCTATTGATGCTTTTTTTACAAATCCTGACGGAATAAGAGATTGGCACAACATTTGGCTTTCATTTGCTGGGTATGCATTGGTTATTGCAATAGCTTTTGCAGTATTATTTAAACACAAACATTATCCAAATGAAGTGGCAACTGTGAGTCATTAAAGTTTAAAAAAAAATCAAAAACCCTCAAAGACTTCAAATTCTCTAAGGGTTTTTCTTTGCACAATATTTTTCTATTTAATAAATAATGATTACTTTTGCAGTCCAAATTGCAAATTAGAGTTTCGTTTGGAAATCAATCTTTTAAGTAAAACAACTTTTGTTTTTCTTTTGCTTAAAGAAACTCACGAAAAACAAAATACAAATTTTTATCAGCATGTCTGAAACATTAAAATCACAAGAGGCTTTTTTAGCAGAATTTAATTGGCACAACTTCGAAGAAGGTATTGATGCCGTTGACGAAAAAAACTTAGCCGAATTTGAAGCATTAGTATCAAAAACTTTTATCGATACTGATCAAGAAGAAGTAGTAGAAGGAGTAGTAGTTCGAATTACAGACCGTGACGTAATCGTTGACATCAACGCAAAGTCTGAAGGTGTAATCTCGTTAAACGAATTCCGTTACAATCCAAACCTAAAAGTTGGCGACAAAGTAGAAGTACTCATCGACATTCGTGAAGACAAAACAGGACAACTTGTTTTATCTCATCGTAAAGCCAGAACTATTAAGTCTTGGGATAGAGTTATCTCTGCAAATGAAACTGGAGAAATTGTTACTGGTTTCGTAAAATGTAGAACAAAAGGTGGAATGATCGTCGACGTTTTCGGTATAGAAGCTTTCTTACCAGGATCTCAAATTGATGTGAAACCAATTCGTGACTACGATGTGTATGTAAACAAAATGATGGAATTTAAAGTTGTGAAAATCAACCACGAATTCAAAAACGTTGTTGTTTCACACAAAGCACTTATTGAAGCGGATATCGAAGTTCAGAAAAAAGAAATTATCGGTCAATTACAAAAAGGTCAAGTACTAGAAGGTGTTGTTAAAAACATTACATCTTATGGCGTATTTATTGATCTTGGTGGTGTTGATGGATTAATCCATATTACAGATCTTTCTTGGTCAAGAATCAATCACCCAAGTGAAGTTTTAGAACTAGATCAGAAATTAAATGTAGTTATTCTTGACTTTGATGACGAGAAAACAAGAATCCAATTAGGATTAAAACAACTTAACGCACATCCATGGGAAGCACTTGGTGCAGACCTTAAAGTAGGTGATAAAGTAAATGGTAAAGTAGTTGTTATTGCAGATTACGGAGCATTTATTGAAGTTGCTGAAGGTGTTGAAGGATTAATTCACGTTTCTGAAATGTCTTGGTCTACGCACTTGCGTTCAGCACAAGATTTCGTAAAAGTTGGCGATTCTGTAGAAGCAGTTGTATTGACACTTGATAGAGAAGATCGTAAAATGTCATTAGGGATCAAACAAATGACACAAGATCCATGGACTGATATCACCGCCAAATATCCAGTAGGTTCTAAACATACAGGAACAGTTAGAAACTTTACAAACTTTGGAATCTTTGTAGAATTAGAAGAAGGGATCGACGGATTGATATACATTTCAGACCTTTCTTGGACTAAGAAAATCAAACACCCATCAGAATTTGTAAATACAGGTGAAAAATTAGATATCGTAGTTTTAGAATTGGATGTAGACGGACGTAAATTATCGTTAGGTCATAAACAAACTCTTGATAATCCTTGGGATAAATACGAAGATTCTTTTGCAGTTGGAACAATCCACAGCGGAGAAATTTCTGAAATCGTAGACAAAGGTGCAACTGTAGAATTTGGTGACGATATCGTTGCTTTCATTCCAACACGTCACCTTGAAAAAGAAGACGGTAAAAAATTGAAAAAAGGCGATACTGCCGATTTCAAAGTAATCGAATTTAACAAAGAATTTAAAAGAGTTGTAGCTTCTCATACTGCTTTATTCCGTGAGGAAGAAGAGAAAAACGTGAAAGCTGTAGCTGAATCTGTAGCCTCTAATAATGCACCAGCTGCAACGTTAGGAGATAACAATGATATTCTTGCTGGTTTGAAAGCAAAAATGGAAAAAAGCGAGAAAAAGAAATAATTCTCAATTTTTATAAATAAAAAACTTCGCAGAAATGCGGAGTTTTTTTTTGACTTGAAAACAATTAGTAAAACGATTTAATCTAAAAGATTAAGCTAATTTTTTTATAGTAAACAACTCGTTATGATCTTCTACTTTTGGATACATTCTAACAGAATAATTGCTATCAAATCCCGATTTATATTTCAAATTTCTAATACGATGTTTTTCAGTTAAAACCATAGTATTGAACAAGATAAAGCCATTTATATTCAATAAAAAGTACACTCGATTGATAAAAAAATCTTCAAACAAAAAATTAGGCATTGTTGTATCCTGAAAAATATCAATAATAATTAAGTCGAATTTTTGTTTGGTTTTTAATACAAATTCAAAGGCATCATCTTGAATAATATCAAGATTTTTTATTTCATTCAATTTGAAATAGCTGTTTGCAATGGCAAGTACTTCCGGATCTATTTCTATACCAATAATTTTACCTTTAAACTTCACTTCATCAACTAAAGTTTTTATAACACTTCCGCCTGCAACGCCCAAAATGAGTACAGAATCGAATTTTCTAATTCTTTCATAACCAATATACTTTAATCCCTTTTTGAGAATACGTTGTAAACTTCCAAACGAATAATTGGTATTTTCTGAGTCCAAAACCAACTCACCATTATTCCAAGTTACTTCCAAAGATTTACTCAAGAAGGATTTCTTTTTATGAATTGTTATTGGAAATAGATAGCTGAAAATTTTTTGAAACATCAAAGTTCTTTTTTCAAAAATAAGATTTAAATATTTAGATTTGTAAAAAAAATATTCGAAAATGAAAAAATGGCTTTATAAAATTGTATTCTTTCGAATATTGGGCTGGAAAATTATCGGGTCGTTATCACCCGAAGTAAAAAAATGTGTAATGATGGTCGCTCCGCACACGAGTTGGCATGAGTTTTACTTGGGTGGTTTTACAAGAGGAATAGTAAGAATTCCGATGCATTATGTTGCAAAAAGAGAACTTTTTAAGTTTCCATTTTCGATTTATTTCAAATGGATGGGCGGAATTCCTCTGGACAGAAAAGGTTCTAAAGACAAAGTAGAAGCTATTTCAAAGTTGTTTTCTCAATATGACGAATTGCGAATTGCAATTTTTCCTGAAGGAACTAGAAAAAAAGTAGAAGCACTTAAAACAGGTTTTTATTATATTGCACACACGGCAAATGTTCCAATCCTTCCTGTAGCTTTTGATTTTAAAACAAAAGAAGTACGAATAGGCGATTTTTTTTATACTTCTGGAAATTACGAACAAGATTACATCAAAATAATTCCTTTTTTTGCAGGTGTAAAAGGCAAAGTATCTGAAAACGGTTTTAATTTTGATTTTTAAACCTATGAATTACAATGAGCTACATAGTAAATTTAAAGAGCCGAAAATTTTGGGTCGCTATATTACTTTAAAAAAAATTGAACCACTTTTATCAAATTTTAAAATTGAAATTGTTGGCAAGTCGGTTCTTAAGAAGCCAATTTATAAATACATTATTGGTTCCGGAAAATTAAAAGTTTTTATGTGGTCACAAATGCATGGAAACGAAGGAACAACGACTAAAGCATTATTTGATTTTTTTAATTTAATCCATTCGAAAAATCCAGTAGGAGTGAAGTTGCTATCTGAATTTACATTTTGTTTTTTGCCAATGGTAAATCCTGATGGAGCCGAATTGTACACCCGAGAAAATGCCAATCAAATTGATTTAAATCGTGATGCAAAAAATAAAACTCAACCAGAAAGTATTGTTTTGAGAGCAGTTTTTGAAGAATTTAAACCAGATTTTTGTTACAACTTGCATGATCAACGGACTATTTATGGAGTTGGTTTTTCTGGAAAGCCAGCAACAGTTTCGTTTCTTGCGCCATCTTATAATGAAAATCGTGACGTAAATTCAGTTAGAAGTTTAGCCATGCAAATTATCGGAGCTATGAATATTGAACTCCAAAAACACATTCCTGGACAAGTAGGTCGTTACGAAGACGAATTTAATGATAATTGCATTGGCGAAACGTTTCAAATGAATAATGTACCAACAATTTTGTTTGAATCGGGGCATTTTCAAGATGATTATGAAAGAGAAATTACCCGTAAAATGATTTTTATTGCATTAGTTTCTGGTTTAACTTACATTTACGAAAACGATATAGTAGACGATAAAACTGATAAATATTTAGAAATTCCTCAAAATAAAGTATGTTTCTATGATATTATTTATAAAAATATCAAAATAAATTATGATAATACTAAAATAATCACGAATTTTGGTGTTCAATTTATTGAGCAATTAGTTAATTCAGAGATTGTTTTTGAAGCACTAATTGCAGAAATTGGCGATTTAGAGAATTTTTATGGACATGTTTTGTACGATGCTCAAGGAAAATTTTACTCGGATAGCAATAAAAATTATCCAGAAATTGAACAAAAAGCCAATTTTGATTTAGACAAAATAAAAGTCCGTAATGGAATAATACAAAATTAATAATACAATTATGAGTAAGTTTCGCTTAGATGAAGTAGATCATCAAATCCTGGATATGTTAATTGAAAATACCAGAGTACCATTTACAGATATTGCCAAAAAATTGCTAATCTCGGCAGGAACAGTTCATGTTCGTGTTAAAAAGTTGGAAGATGCAGGCATCATCATGGGATCTTCATTAACTTTAGATTATGAAAAATTAGGGTATTCTTTTATTGCTTATGTGGGCGTTTTCTTAAATAATACCTCACAAACAACATTTGTATTGGAGCGAATTAATGAAATACCATTTGTGACCGTTGCTCATGTTACAACAGGGAAGTTTAATATTTTTTGTAAGATAAGAGCCAAAGATACCAAACATGCCAAAGATGTTATTTTTATGTTGGATGATATTGAAGGTGTGTATCGTACAGAAACAATGATTTCCTTAGAAGAAAGTATCAATGATAAAAAACGTTTGATGCATAAAATTTTTAAAGATATTTAATTCATTTTAGAATATAGTTACAACCTCATTTTCTAGCAGAATGAGGTTTTTTATTTGCAAAATCACCAATTTTATGAAACCATCAGAATTAAATCCCGAAGAATATCCTGCCTATTTTTCTACTTACTTAGCAACTGTTGCCGATGAAAATCTTATCGAAGAATTAGAAATATCTGTGCATCGATTGATAAAATTTGTACAAAATATTCCTTTGGATAAGTTTGATTATCAATATGCTAGTGGCAAATGGACTATAAAAGACATCTTGCAGCATTTAATAGACACTGAGCGAATTTTTGCTTACAGAGCGCTTCGGTTTGCTCGAAATGACAAAACAAGTTTACCTGGCTTTGAAGAAGATGATTATGCCCGAGAAGCAAATGGATCTAAAAGAAGTATTCAAGATTTATTGACAGAAATGGCTGTTGTTCGACAAGCAACATTATCATTATTTAAGACTTTTAATGAGGAACAATTAGTATCTATAGGAACAGCTTCAAACAAACAAGTGTCTGTACGAGCAATTGGTTTTGTGATTATTGGTCATCAAAATCACCATCAAAAAGTTTTTGAAGAAAGGTATCTTTAACTTTTTTTCTAATAAAAAAATCCCAAATTCTTTTTTTTGAATTTGGGATTTTTATAAAATTATTCTTCATCATCGTCATCGTCTTCAAAATTATCTGACGGTTCGTCATCATCAGTATCATCGTCGTCTTCGGTATCATCATCATCTGTGCCACCATTATCTTTAAGCGGATCAATCTCTACATCATCGTCATCATCGAGATCATCATCATCTAGTCCTTTGATTGGTTCAATTGGCTCTACAACCAACTCATCTTCATCGTCATATTTTTCCATACGACTGGCTAGTTTGGTACTTACTTTTACCAAATAAATGGTTTCTTCGGTTCGCACTTCTACTGCTTCGATAAGTTCGTTTTGCGCATTTCTAAAACGGATAATGTCTGCATCGTCATATCCTTCGGGAAATTTATCAACTAATAAATTTAAAATATCGCCAGTTAGCTTAGCATAATCAACAATAATTCTTTTCATAAAAAATTTTAATTATAAATCTAAAATATAAGCAAATACCAGCGGAGCAACAATGGTTGCATCCGACTCTATAATAAATTTTGGTGTTTTGATGTCTAGTTTTCCCCAAGTAATTTTCTCGTTTGGAACGGCTCCAGAATAAGATCCGTAACTAGTTGTAGAATCTGAAATCTGACAGAAGTAACTCCAAAACGGCACGTCATGCATTTCCATATCTTGATACAACATTGGCACAACACATATTGGAAAATCTCCAGCTATACCGCCGCCAATTTGGAAAAAACCTACTCCATTTTGACTGTTTTTTGGATACCAGTCAGATAAGAAAACCATATATTCTATTCCAGACTTCATGGTCGAGGCTTTCAAATCGCCTTTTATTACATACGATGCAAAAATATTTCCCATCGTGCTATCTTCCCAACCTGGAACTATAATTGGTAAGTTTTTTTCGGCAGCCGCATACATCCAACTGTCTTTCAAATCAATTTCGTAATATTCTTCTAAAACACCCGATAGGAGCATTTTATACATAAACTCGTGAGGAAAATAACGTTCTCCTTTGTCATCTGCATCTTTCCAAATTTTATATATGTGTTTTTGTAATCGTCTAAAAGCCTCATGCTCCGGTATGCAAGTATCTGTAACTCGGTTTAAACCTCGTTCTAGCAAATCCCATTCTTGTTGTGGCGTTAGATCTCTATAATTTGGTACTCTTTCATAATGCGAATGTGCCACCAGGTTCATGACGTCTTCCTCAAGATTAGCACCAGTGCATGATATAATTTGAACTTTGTCTTTGCGAATAAATTCTGCGAAAATTTTTCCAATTTCTGCTGTACTCATAGCACCCGCCAGTGTTACCATCATTTTGGCACCATTAGCTAATTGCTCTTCATATCCTTTTGCAGCATCTACTAATGCTGCCGAGTTGAAATGCAAATAATGCTTTTCTATAAATTGGCTAATTGGGCCTTTACTCATTTTTTTCTTATTTATATTTTTATTTGCCGTTCAAAGAAAATCTTTTATTCTAAAAACTGCAAAATGTTTTTGAAATTTAACATATTAATTTTATTTGCGATTGTATCCCAAAATATCCAATACTTGTTCAGAAGTTTGTTGTTCTGAAAATACTTCAGTTGCTAAAATTCCGTTTTCGTCACGATCTATCAAAATGTGCTTGGGTTGTGGAATCAAGCAATGGTGTAATCCGCCATAACCACCAATGGTTTCTTGATAGGCTCCCGTATTGAAAAAACCAATGTACAGTGGCTTTTCTTTATTATATTTAGGTAAATAAATGGCGTTCATGTTTTGCTCTGAGTTGTAATAATCATCGCTGTCGCAAGTCATTCCGCCTAGTAAAACTCGCTCGTAGGCTTCATTCCATCGGTTTACAGCCAACATTATAAATCGTTTGTTTATTGCCCAAGTGTCTGGTAATGTGGTAATAAACGACGAGTCAATCATGTTCCAGGCTTCTCGATCATTTTGTTGTTTTTGATACAATACTTGATAAATAGCTCCGCCAGATTCGCCAACTGTAAATGATCCAAATTCGGTAAAAATATGAGGCACATCAACTTCGGCTTCTTCGCAAGCTATCTTTATTTGATTGATAATTTCGTCTATCATGTACTGATAATCAAAATCGAAAGCTAAGGAGTTTTTTATCGGAAAGCCACCACCAATATTCAATCCATCAAGTGTAGGACATTCTTTTTTGAGTGCAATATATACTTTTATACATTTTACCAATTCATTCCAATAGTATGCTGTGTCATTTATACCGGTATTAATAAAGAAATGAAGCATTTTTAGCTCAAGATTGTCATTGTCTTGAATTTGTTTTTTGTAAAAAGCAACAATATTTTTATAACCAATTCCAAGTCTTGAAGTATAAAATTCAAACTTTGGTTCTTCCTCGGCAGCAATACGAATTCCGATTTTAAATTTTCCTTTGATTTCTGCTTGCAATAAATCGAGTTCTTCATAATTATCGATAACTGGAATAGCATTTTTATGGCCGTTATTGATAAGTCTGGCAATATTTGTGATGTATTGGTCACGTTTAAATCCGTTACAAATCACAAAAGTGTTTTTATTAATCTTGCCGTTAGCTAGAAGATTTTCTACTATATTGATGTCAAATGCAGAAGAAGTTTCAA
This sequence comes from Flavobacterium sp., assembly GCA_043771555.1. Lineage (GTDB taxonomy): Bacteria > Bacteroidota > Bacteroidia > Flavobacteriales > Flavobacteriaceae > Flavobacterium. Next base: position 15,230 of record JAYVHB010000021.1, read on the forward strand.
TGTGAATATTATTTTTGAAAGCTTCATTCATAATATATTCAAAATGAGAACTTTTGGTACAATAGCAGTAGTAATATTTGCCATCATATTTATTTTTTTCCATAGCACTTCTAAACCAACCCTTTGCACGTTTGATGTTGTTAGAAATTTGTGGTAAGTAGGTAAACTTTAGCGGCGTGCCGTATTGTTCTACTAGTTTTAATAAATCTATATTATGAAATTGAAGCGCATGTTCTTTGTTTAAGGTAAACTCGTCTTGCGGAAAATAATAGGTTTGATTGATTAGGTCGAAATATTTTGTATTCATTAGGATTTTGAGATTTTAGTTTAAAATAAATGAAACGGAAGCAAATCGGTTTCAAACCCTAATGTTTGCATATATAATAGGTAGTTTTATAGAATTTTTACTTTTCAGAAATTCAAAAATACTATTAGTATTCAAAATTGATAAAAATGGAATACACAAAGTCTTAAATCCAAAAAAGGAATTGTAGGTTGAGTAGCTATCGTTAGTAGTATTACTTGTGTATATCATTATGGCAAATGTAAAAAATAAAATAAGCCAATTGCAACATTTTGTTTAAAAAAATTAAATTCTTTTATAATCTTCAAAACTATTGATAATCATATCGTTATCTACAAATTGATTTATTTTTATATTTCCGATTCCGTCAAGAAGAGAAAATTGAATTTTCCCGTATTCGTTTTTCTTGTCATGTATCATTAATTCGAGTATAGAATCAATTTCTTCTAGATTTATTTTGATTGTTCCAAAAAGATTTTGGATTAAAGATTTTATTTGATCGTATTCTTGTTTAGAAACTAATCCTTTTTCTTTGGATATAAAGCTTTCCAGAATCATACCAATTGCAATAGCTTCGCCGTGTAGCAGTTTTTTTTTTGTTTTATGTTCCAGAAAAAAACTTTCGATGGCGTGCCCTAATGTATGACCAAAATTTAATGCTTTACGAATTCCGTTTTCTGTTGGATCTTGCAATACAATTGTGTTTTTAATAACTATTGATTCATGAATTAGCAAGTCCAAATGAGAGTTGTCTATTTCGGTTAGCTTTACAAATTTTTCGAAATACTGTTTGTCGGCAATCAAGCCGTGTTTTATCATTTCTGCCAATCCAGATCGCATTTCGTTTTCTGGCATAGTGTCAAGAAAATTTGTGTCAATAAGCACCATTTTTGGATTATTTATTACACCAATTTGGTTTTTCAGATTACCTAAATCAACACCGTTTTTGCCACCAATTGATGCATCAACCATTGCCAGTAAAGTTGTTGGAATGTTTATAAAATCGATACCTCTTTTATAGGTAGAAGCAACAAATCCTCCCAAATCTGTTACAACGCCGCCACCAAGATTAAGTATTAAACTTTTTCTGTCGGCACCATATTCAGTTAAAACTGTCCAAATTTGTACACAAGTTTCAATGTTTTTATTGGTTTCTCCATTTTCGAATTCTATTATTTCTATTTTCAAATCTGTGGATAAAAATGGTAAAAAATAATCCAAACAATGCTCGTTCGACAAGGTATCGACGAGTATAAAAATACTCGAATAGTTATTTTTAGATACATACTCGTTTAGCGATTGATATCCATTTTCGTTAAAATAAATTGAATAATTATTGGCTTTAATGGCTTGCATTTTTATAATTTAAATACTAAAAATTTACTATGCAAAATAAGGTATTTTAATTTGAAAAGAAAACTGATTTGGAAAACAATTTTATAGAATAAAATTTCTATTTTTGAAATATAATTTTAAGTCTATAAACATGAAAAAATTAATTTTAGTTCCTTTTCTTTCACTTTTATTTTTGGTAATAACTTCTTGTAGCAAAAGCGATGATGCCAAAGATGTTGAAACTCCATCGGCAAAGTCTATCAAATTCAAGTGTAACGGAACTCAATACGAGTTTACAAATCCTGAAATTTTAAGATCTAGTGAAATATCAATTACTGCATTAACAACTAATGAGAAAAGGATAACACTATTTCTTCCTTTAAATGCTACTACTGGAACCTATCCTATTTCAGATGCGTTTTCTAACGGAAACTCAACAGCATCTTTAGGTATAAACGCTATTGGATTGGATGGTTATGCTAAAGCAGATTCTGGAAATGTGATTGTTTCAAGTGCAGTAGGAAATAATTTAAAAGGAACTTTTAATTTTACGGTTCTTTCTGCTGGACAAACTTTTTTAATTACAGACGGTTCATTCGATGTTGGGAATTGATTTTTTTATTTGAATTAAACAAAATAGCCAAATTAATTTTTTCTGTTTTAAAAAATTAATTAGTTTCGTGGATAACATTTAACTACTGTTTTTAAATAATTCTTAAAAACACTCATTATATTTGTATACCAAATCTATTAAATGAATTCCATATTCAACAATACCCAAGTTGCCTTTAGTCTCAAATCGAATCACGAACTTAATCGTGCTTATTTTCTTTTCAAAATGATTGCCAATCCTACGTTGGTAAAAATAGGAACTTCGCTTACAAATCTTGCGCTCAAGCTTCATTTGCCCATTGAAGGAATTATTAGAAAAACAGTTTTTGATCATTTTTGTGGTGGCGTTAACGAAGAAAATTGCCTCAAAGTTGTCGATACGATGTATACCAAAGGTGTTTCCTCGGTTTTGGATTATTCAGTAGAAGGTAAAGAAGACGAAGCACAGTTTGATGCAGCTTTGGCAATGACGTTAAAAACCATTGAGTTTGCTCGCGAAAAACAAGCCATTCCGTTTGCGGTTTTCAAGCCAACAGGTTTGGGAAGATTTGAATTGTACGAAAAAATTGGCGAAGGAAAAACTCTCACCCATGAAGAGCAAACAGAATGGAATAGAGTAGAAGCTAGGTTTGATTTACTTTGTAAAACCGCTTTCGAGAAAGATGTTTTTATATTAATTGACGGCGAAGAAAGTTGGATGCAAGACGCTGCCGACGCGCTTGTCGAAAAAATGATGCGCAAATACAATACCCAAAAAGCATTAATATTTAATACGTTACAAATGTATCGTTGGGATCGATTGGACTATCTTAAATCGCTTCATGAAAAAGCAAAAGTCGTTGGGTTTTTTATAGGAATGAAGATTGTTCGTGGTGCTTACATGGAAAAAGAAAATGCCCGTGCCGAAGCCAAAGGATATAAATCACCAATTTGCAGTTCTAAACAGGCAACAGATGACAACTATGATGCTGCCGTGATTTATATGATGCAACATATCAATAAAATGGCTATTTATCTAGGAACACATAACGAAAATAGTTCGTATAAATTGCTAGAATTAATGCAACAAAACAATATTTTGAACACTGATTCTCGTATTTGGTTTGGACAATTATACGGTATGAGCGATAATATAAGTTATAACTTGTCCGAAAATGGAAATAATGTTTCCAAATATTTGCCTTTCGGGCCGGTTCGTGATGTAATGCCGTATTTGATTCGTCGTGCCAAAGAAAATACTTCTGTTGCTGGACAAACTTCTAGAGAATTGAATTTGCTGGCTTTAGAGAGGAATAGAAGGAAATAGTTTTAGTGTTCAATAGTAGTTTTCAGTTTTTTTAAAAACTGAAAACTGTGACTGAAACTTTGTTATTTATCACTAAACTGCAAATTACTCAAATTCTTGTAAATACCGTTTTCAATTTCAAGTAATTGTTTGTGAGTTCCTTGTTCTGCAATGCGTCCGTTGTCGAGAACCAGTATAGCATCGGCACTTCTTATAGTTGCCAATCGGTGCGCGATAATAATACTTGTTCTTCCAATCATTAGTGTTTCTAAAGCTTCTTGAACTAGTTTTTCACTTTCAGAATCTAATGATGATGTAGCTTCGTCCAAAATCAAAATACTAGGATTTTTGAGCAATGCACGAGCAATAGCAATTCGTTGGCGTTGTCCACCAGATAGTTTTATGCCGCGTTCGCCAACGATAGTTTCGAACTTTTCTGGAAAACCTTCCACAAATTGATAGGCATTTGCTTGCTTGGCTGCATTAAGAATTTCTGCTTCTGTAGCATTGGGTTTTCCGTAAGCTATATTTTCGCGAATCGTGCCACCAAACAAAATCACATCTTGTGGCACGATGCTCATATTGCCACGAAGATTTTCAAGATCATAATCGGTAATATTTTTATCATCAATTAAGATTTGTCCACTATCAATATCATAAAAACGAAGTAGTAGTGACGCTACGGTAGATTTGCCAGCACCGCTTGTGCCAACAACAGCAATTTTTTGTCCAAAACTGGCTTTAAAGTTTACATCTTTCAAAACCTGAATTTCTTTTCTTGACGGATAGGTAAAAGCAACATTTTGGAAGGTTACTTCGCCACGAATTTTTTCAATAACGGCTGGAGTTTCAGTATTTATTTTTTCGGGTGACTCTTCCAAAAGTTCAAAAACACGTTCTGTGGCACCAATAGATTTCTGAATTTGAGAATACAATTCGGCAATACCGCCAGACGATGCGCCTACATAACTAGAATATAAAATAAAGGTAAATAACTCGCCAACCGTAATTTCGCCAGCAATACTTAATGTTACGCCAAACCAAACTACTGCAACAATAGTTCCGAACAAGCATACAATGATAAAGGAAGCAAAAAAACCTCTAAATTGCCCACCTTTGATCGCCGTTTTGACAACTTCGTTAATTTTTCCTTTGTAACGAGTAATTTCGTACCATTCGTTGGCAAAGGCTTTAACTACCGAAATGCCTTGCATCGATTCGATTACTATAGTCTGACTTTCGGCAACTTGATCTTGGATTTTTTTGGAATATTTTCGAATAAATTTCCCAAAAATTACGGCTGCAACGCCAACCAATGGCACAATAGAAACCATCATCAACGTCAGTTTTATATTGATAGTTGCTAGTAAAATAAAACTTCCAATAATGAGAATAAATTGTCGTAAAAATTCAGCAATTGTGGTTGCTAGCAAATCAGAAATTTGACTAATGTCGTTGCTAATTCGGCTATTGAGTTCGCCTACTTGCTTTTGCGAAAAAAACGACATAGGCAGTTTGATGATGTTTGTGTACAACTTCAAACGAAGGTTAGCCAAAGTATTTTCGGTAAAATTTACAAATAAATAAATTCTAAAATACGAAAAAACAGATTGCAATACTAAAATGAGCATCAACCCAATTGAAATTTTGTTGGCTAAAGCAGCATCTTTTTTGTTAACACAATCGACTAGTAAACCCATGAATTTGGGAAAAGCCAGTGCCGTAACACTTGTTAATAATAAGAAAATCAAGCCAACAAAATATTTCCAGCGGTGTTTTTCGGCATATTTGAAAATGATTTTGGCTTTATTAAGCGAAGTAGCTGTAACTTTAGATTTGGGTAAATCGTTTTCGACGAATCGTGGCATTTTTTTGTTTTATAAAAAAATCGGGAAATGATCCCGATTTTAAATTTTTAATAAGAGAATAATTTAACTAGTCGGTGCTTCTGTTTTCTGAACTTTAATGGTCAATTCTTCGGCACCTTCTTCAAAATCCATAAATATTTCGTCGCCCGAACCTATTTTTGAAGTAATAATTTCTTCTGCTAACAAATCTTCAACATATTTTTGAATCGCTCTTTTTAATGGTCGTGCGCCAAACTGTTTGTCAAATCCTTTTTCGGCAACGTACGCTTTCGCTTTGTCAGACAAGGATAAGGTATATCCTAATTCCTTGATTCGAGCATATAATTTAGCAAGTTCTATTTCGATAATTGCATTGATATCTTCTTTTTCTAAAGCATTAAATACAATTACGTCATCAATTCTGTTCAAAAATTCGGGAGCAAAAGTTTTCTTTAAAGCGGCTTCAATAATACTTTTCGAGTTGTCTTCGGCATTGGCAACACGAGTTGCGGTTCCAAAACCTACGCCTTGACCGAAATCTTTTAATTGTCGGGCTCCAACATTGGAAGTCATGATGATGATGGAGTTTTTGAAATCGATTTTGCGACCCAAACTATCTGTCATAAAACCATCATCCAAAACTTGTAACAACATATTGAAAACGTCGGGATGTGCTTTTTCTATTTCGTCAAGCAAAATAACAGCATACGGTTTACGACGCACTTTTTCAGTAAGTTGTCCGCCTTCTTCATATCCTACATAGCCCGGAGGCGCGCCTACAAGTCGCGAAATGGAGAATTTTTCCATGTACTCACTCATGTCAATTCTGATTAAAGCATCTTCAGAATCAAATAATTCTTTAGCCAAAACTTTTGCCAATTGCGTTTTCCCGACACCCGTTTGTCCTAGAAATATAAACGAACCAATTGGTCGGTTTGGATCTTTCAAGCCAGCACGATTGCGCTGAATAGATCGTGCAATTTTAAGCACCGCTTCATCTTGACCTATTACTTTACCTTTAATAAGGTCTGGCAATTTGGCTAGTTTGTTGCTCTCGGTTTGTGCCACACGATTTACAGGAATTCCTGTCATCATGGATACTACGTCGGCTACATTGTCTTCAGTAACTTCAATACGATTGTTTTTGGCATCTTCTTCCCATTGTTCTTGGGCTATTGCCAAATCTTTTTCAATACGTTTCTCGTCGTCACGAAGTTTTGCTGCTTCTTCATATTTCTGACGTTTTACAACCGAATTTTTAAGTTCGCGAACTTCTTCTAGTTGCCGTTCCAATTCCAAAATTTGTTTCGGAACATCTATATTTGTAATGTGGACACGAGAACCCGCTTCGTCTAGGGCATCAATAGCCTTGTCTGGCAAGAAACGTTCCGACATATATCTATCTGTCAATTTCACACAAGCTTCAATAGCTTCGTCTGTAAAAGTTACATTATGATGGACTTCGTATTTGTCTTTGATATTATGTAAAATTGTAATCGTTTCAGCAACCGTAGTTGGATTTACAATTACCTTCTGGAAACGACGTTCTAGTGCGCCATCTTTCTCGATATATTGGCGGTATTCGTCTAGCGTTGTTGCACCAATACATTGGATTTCGCCTCTAGCTAAAGCTGGCTTGAACATATTAGAAGCATCAAGCGAACCTGCAGCTCCGCCAGCACCAACAATAGTATGAATTTCGTCAATAAACAAAATAATGTCGTCGTTTTTTTCTAGCTCGTTCATCACGGCTTTCATGCGCTCTTCAAACTGACCACGGTATTTTGTACCTGCAACCAAGCTTGCTAGATCCAAAGTAACAACTCGTTTTCCGAAAAGAATTCGAGATACTTTCTTCTGAATAATTCGCAATGCCAATCCTTCTGCAATAGCAGATTTTCCTACACCAGGTTCACCAATTAGTAAAGGATTGTTTTTCTTGCGACGACTTAAAATTTGTGAAACTCGTTCTATTTCTTTTTCGCGACCTACAACAGGATCTAGTTTTCCTTCTTCGGCCATTTCAGTTAAATCTCTTCCGAAATTATCTAAAACAGGCGTTTTTGATTTTTTATTCGATTTGTTGGCAGGATTATTAAAATTATCGCCTTTCATGCTGTCATCTTGACTCATATCGTCATTAAACGCATCATTTTTTGGAAGATTTTCAATAAAATTTTGTTCGTTTGGTGTCATGTTCAAATATTGTTCTTTGGCGATATCATAATCAATTTTCAGCTTATTAAGCAGTTTTGTTGTGGGATCGTTTTCGTTTCTTAAAATACACAATAGTAAATGTGCCGTACTTATTGAAGTTGCCTGAAAAACTTTAGCTTCTAAAAAGGTAGTTTTTAAAGCACGTTCTGCTTGGCGTGTCAAATGCAAATTTTTCTTGTCGTTACTAACCATAACATTGGTGCTGGCTGGGCTAAGAATCTCAACTTTTCGGCGTAAGTGTTCCAAATCGACTGACAAATTGTTCAAAATCGAAATCGCTTTACCATTGCCGTCACGCAAAATTCCGAGCATCAAATGTTCGGTGCCTATAAAGTCGTGACCCAACCGCAATGCTTCTTCTTTACTGTAAGTAATGACATCTTTGACTCTTGGAGAAAAATTATCGTCCATAAATTTGGTATATTTTAAATGTAAAAATAGTGATTTACATTGAATTAACAAAAATCATTCCGTATCATTCATTTGTCAGCTAATTGACAAAAAAATACTTATAAATAAAAGCTAAATCTGCAATAACTTATTAACTGAAAATGGTTCTAATTTTGTTAATAAATTTGAAGATTTTGTGCTAGTTTTGTTTTAATAACCAACCCGAAAAGCATATATTAGCAAGATTTTTTAATGCAAATAAAATTTATAATTTAATACTATATTATGGCCGACGGTGAAAAGTTAATTCCTATAAACATTGAGGATGAAATGAAATCAGCATACATCGATTATTCGATGTCTGTTATTGTATCTAGAGCTCTGCCAGATGTACGCGATGGCCTCAAACCAGTACATCGACGCGTTCTTTATGGAATGTATGATTTAGGTGTTTTTTCGAATAAAGCCCACAAAAAATCGGCGAGAATTGTCGGAGAAGTTCTAGGAAAGTACCATCCGCACGGAGACACCTCTGTATACGATGCGATGGTGCGTATGGCGCAAGAGTGGAGTATGCGTTATCTTTTGATCGACGGACAAGGTAACTTTGGATCTGTAGATGGCGATAGTCCAGCTGCAATGCGTTATACCGAAGCCCGTATGAGAAGAATTTCGGAAGACATTATGGCCGATATCGAAAAAGAAACAGTAGATTTTAAACTGAACTTTGACGATACATTATATGAGCCTACAGTTATGCCAACTCGTGTTCCTACTTTATTAATAAACGGAGCAACGGGTATTGCCGTAGGTATGGCTACCAATATGCCACCACATAATCTTACCGAAGTTATAAACGGAACATTAGCCTATCTTGATAATAATGATATTGAGATCGACGAGTTGATGAACCATATTAAAGCTCCCGATTTTCCTACTGGTGGAATCATTTATGGTTATGAAGGTGTTCGTGAGGCATTTAAAACAGGTCGTGGACGTATTGTAATGCGTGCCAAAGTTGGGTTTGAAGAGGTAGACGGTCGTGAGTCGATAATAGTTACCGAAATTCCATACCAAGTCAATAAAGCCGACATGATCAAGCGTACGGCCGATTTGGTAAACGACAAAAAAATAGAAGGAATATCCAACATTCGTGACGAATCGGATAGAAACGGAATGCGAATCGTTTATATTTTGAAGCGTGATGCTACACCAAATGTAGTGTTGAACACGCTTTATAAATTTACACAATTACAATCGTCGTTTTCTGTAAACAATATCGCTCTAGTAAAAGGCCGCCCACAAATGTTGAATCTGAAAGACATGATTCATTATTTTATTGAGCACCGTCATGATGTTGTTGTTCGTAGAACACAATTCGAATTAAAGAAAGCCGAAGAAAGAGCACATATATTAGAAGGATTAATCATTGCTTCAGATAATATCGATGAAGTTATCAAGATTATTAGGGCTTCAGCAAATACAGAACAAGCTCGTGATAAATTAATCGAGCGTTTCAAACTTTCAGATATTCAGGCAAGAGCCATTGTTGAAATGCGTTTGCGTCAGCTTACAGGTCTGGAGCAAGACAAGCTTCGTGCAGAATACGAAGAGATTATGAAGTTAATTGCTCATTTGAAAGCCTTATTGGCAGATGTGAACTTAAGAACTGCTTTAATAAAAGAAGAATTAGAAGAAATTAGAGAACGTTATGGCGATGCCCGTCGCTCTCAAATAGAATATTCTGGTGGCGATGTGAGTATTGAAGATTTGATTGCCGATGAAAATGTGGTAATTACTATTTCGCACGCTGGTTATATCAAGCGTACTAATTTGACAGAATATAAAACACAGAATAGAGGTGGAGTTGGTCAAAAATCAGCTGGAACTCGTGATGCCGATTTCTTAGAACACATGTTCGTGGCAACTAACCACCAGTACATGATGTTCTTTACTCAAAAAGGAAAATGTTTCTGGATGCGTGTGTACGAAATTCCCGAAGGTTCAAAAACTGCCAAAGGACGCGCGTTACAGAATCTTATCAATATAGAATCTGACGATAAAGTGAAAGCATTTATCTGCACGCAAGATCTAAAAGATAAAGAATACACCATGAGCCATAACCTTATTATGGTAACCAAACAAGGTCAAGTAAAGAAAACCTCGTTAGACAAATATTCAAAACCTAGAGTAAACGGTGTTGCCGCAATTACCATCAAGGAAGGTGATGAGTTACTAGGAGCAGAGTTAACTGATGGAAACAGCCAAATTATTGTTGCTGTAAAATCTGGTAAATTACTTCGTTTTGAAGAAACAAAAACCAGACCGATGGGAAGAACCGCTTCGGGAGTTCGTGGTATACGTTTGAAAGACGAAACCGATGAAGTTATTGGTTTAGTAGCTGTAAACGATATGAATAGCGAAATTCTAGTTGTTGCTGAAAACGGTTACGGAAAACGTTCAAGTCTTGAAGAATACCGTATTACAAATCGTGGCGGAAAAGGTGTTAAAACTCTAAATATTACTGAAAAAACTGGAAAATTAATTTCGATTAATGCCGTAACAGATGCTGATGATTTGATGATTATTAACAAATCGGGCTTAACTATTCGAATGGCAGTAGAAGATCTTCGCGTTATGGGAAGAGCAACTCAAGGTGTTAAGTTGATTAATCTAAAAGGAAATGATTCGATTGCGGCCGTTACAAAAGTAATGAAAGACGACGTTGATGAAGTAGAATTGGACGAAGACGGAAACGTAATCGAATCGGTAATCGAAAGAGTAAAACCAGTTTTAGAAGTACTAGAAGATGACGGAACAGCTTCCGATGACGACGATGACGACGATGACGACGAAACCGAAGAAGAAGAATCGGAAGAAGAAGATTCTGACGACGATGCTTAACAAATAAATCGCAAATTTCAATTTTTGGCACAGAAATTGGAATTTGCTTTTCTGATTTTAAAATACAACAACAATTAAACACCTAATTATGAAAACCAAATATGTAGTTCTAGCAGCATCATTATTATTTTCAATAAATAATTTTGCTCAAAAAGACCAACTAAAAGCAGCTCAAAAAGCATTAAAAGGCGGAAACGCTGCCGAAGCAATTACTTTATTACAACAAGCAGAATCTCTAATGAGTGCTGCATCTACCGATGAACAAGCGCAATTTCTTTTTGTAAAAGGAAATGCCATGTTAGATTTGGCAACCAAAAACATAGAAGCTGCCAAAAATCTTTCGGGAGCTGCAAAATCTTTTCTTGACCTCGTAGCTGCCGAAAAAACATCTGGCAAATCTAAATATTCTGCGCAAGCTGTAACATCAATTAACGACATCAAAAATAAATTGGTAAATAATGCTGTTGAACAAGGAACAAATAAAAACTATAAAGTAGCTGCAGACATGTTGAAACAAGCTTTCGACCTTGATCCAACTGATCTCGAAAAATTATATTATGCAGCTAGTTATGCCGTTAATGGTCAAGATTACGACAAAGCATTATCTTATTATGCTGAATTGAAAGCCAAAAATTTTACAGGAGAAAGTACTGCTTATTATGCAAAAAGTTTAATTTCTGATAAAGAAGAATTTTTTGCAACCAAAGCCGAAAGAGATAAAATGGTGGCAATCAAATCGCACAGCACACCAAGAGACGAAAAAGTGCCCTCTAAAAAAGGAGAAATTTACAAAAACATTGCGCTTATCTATGTAAGTCAAGATAAAAATGACGAAGCCAAAAAATCGTTGTCTGAAGCACGAGTTGCCAATCCAGATGATGTTTCGTTAACTATGGCGGAAGCAGATTTGTATTTGAAATTGAATGATTTTGCAACCTACAAAAAATTGGTTGGAGAAGTTTTAGAAAAAAACCCAAACGATGCCGATTTGTTATATAATCTTGGTGTAATTTCTTCAAAAACAAACGCTGCTGATGCGGAAGGATATTATAAAAAAGCGATTGCGATAAAACCAGATTACACCAATGCTTATTTGAATTTGGCTATTTTGAAACTTGATGCAGAGAAAAAAGTTATTGACGAAATGAACAAACTTGGTAATTCTGAAAAAGATAACAAACGTTATGATGTTTTGAAAAAACAAAGAGAAGGAATTTTTAATGATGCCTTACCTTATCTAGAAAAAGCGTATGAACTTAATCCTGCAAATGAAGATGTTTCTACAACATTATTAGGCGTTTATGGAGCTTTAGAAATGACAGACAAAAAGAAAGCATTAAAAGCTAAATTAGGGAAATAAATTTCAAATTTCTTAAAAAAAGCCTCACAGAAATGCGAGGCTTTTTTTTGTCTATTTTTTTATTGCTACTTCATAGCGTTCCTGAATCTTTTTCCAGTTTATAATTTCGAAAAAATTATCAATATATTTTTTACGTTTGTTTTGATAATTTAGATAATAGGCATGTTCCCATAAATCCAATGCTAGGATAGGTGTACCTTTTACAATCGCTTTAGGCATTAATGGATTGTCCTGATTTTGGGTTGAGGTAACTTGTAGTTTACCATCTTTGTCGGTAATAAGCCAAGCCCAACCCGATCCAAAATGTCTATTAGCAACAGTTTTAAACTTAGCTCTAAAACTTTCAAAAGAACCAAAATCTCTATCAATAGCAGATGATAATGTGTCTTTTGGAGTTCCGCCACCTTTAGGAATCATGCTTTCCCAATAAAGATTGTGATTATAATAACCACCAGCATTATTACGCAATTCCATATTGGTTATTTCTGCTTTTGCAAGAATTTCTTCAATAGTTAAATCAGAATAATCGGTACTATCGAGTGCTTTATTGAGTGCTTCTGTATAGGTTAAATAATGTTTGGAATAATGAATTTCCATAGTTCCAACATCAACGTTTGGTGTAAGCGCATCGTATTTATAACTGAGTTTTTGGAGTTTAAAACTACCCTCTTTTGCTTCAACATCTTCTGGACTTCCAATGGTAAGTTTTTCTTCGGCTGTTGGTAATGGTACTTCTACAACTTCGGTATATTTTTTATTATTACAGGATTGCAAAAGTAAGAATGTGCTAATAAAAACGATAAGTTTTTGGATTTTAATCATACAAAAAGTCATTTTTTGTTATAAACGCTTAATATGTTTTCTATATATAATTCTTTGGCTTCATTTGTAGTCAAATGACTTATTTGCATTAATGCATTGGTTTTGAAAGCGCTTCTCAAGTCGAAGTTGGACATATGTTGATTTGATATCGATTCAGAAGTTGCCTGTTTGTAATAAGCATAAAGACGCAATTGTAAATCTTGCGGTAATGAAGCTTGCGGAATGGTTTCAGCAATTTCAACTGCTTCTTGAAATCGAGTATCTAAATCTTTTTCTGCCATTTATGATTTTGAAGCAATTATGGTTTGGTTTCCAACTGCTTTTTGATTCAATTCAACATTTATTTTGGTTCCAATTGGAAAAAACAAATCAACACGAGAGCCAAATTTTATAAATCCTGCATCTTCACCTTGAATTGCTTGATCGCCTTCTTTGGCATAATTAATGATTCGTCTTGCCAAAGCACCAGCAATTTGTCTATATAAAACTTCTCCAAAAATTGGATTGTCAATTACAACTGTCGTACGTTCGTTTTCTTCGCTTGCCTTTGGATGCCATGCAACTAAAAATTTACCTGAATGGTATTTGCTAAAATTGATACGTCCACTTGCAGCATAACGCGTCACATGAACATTTATTGGCGACATGAATATTGAAACCTGTAGTCGTTTGTCTTTGAAATATTCTCCTTCAAATACTTCTTCAATTACCACAACTTTTCCATCAACTGGAGCTATAATCACATTATTGTTTACGATTAAATCTCTTTTTGGATTTCTAAAAAATTGTAAGATTATAATCAAAAACAACAAGATTAATACTTGAATAGTCTTCATGATCCAGAAATGATCTTTCAACAAATAATCTGCTAATAATACAAAAACAACAGTTAATGTTGTCGAAATCAAAATGATTTTTCCACCTTCTTTATGAAACATAATATAAAATTTGATAAAATAAATATACAATTGGTGCTACAAATATAACACTATCTAGTCGATCTAGTATGCCTCCATGTCCAGGCATTATTTTTCCGCTGTCTTTAACTCCAGCTATACGTTTAAATTTGGACTCTATAAGATCTCCAATCGTGCCGAAAACTCCAACAATCAATGCTATTGAAACCCAAATATACATCGATTTTTGAGCAAAAGTGGTATTTGCTTGAATATAATATTTAGAAATTAAAACACCTGCAACCATTGCAAAAATAAGACCTCCAACAAAACCTTCAATAGTTTTTTTTGGTGAGACACGTTCCAAAAGTTTGTGTTTTCCAATAGATTTTCCCACGATGTATGCGAATGTATCGTTGGTCCAGATTAAAATGAAAAGACCAATAATAATTTTCGGGTTATAGTTATTAATTCCGAAAGAAATCTTTGCAATAAAAATAAAAGGTAAAATTGCATAGCCCAAAAGATAAAAATATTTAGATGAATTACTTATTTTATCAATAGAATCATAAAATAAAAATAGAAGTAATTTTATAGAAACAACAATAGAGATTACTAGTAAAATCAAATTTAATTTATTGATATTACTGTTGATTATAAAGGATTTATCTAAAAACTGACTTATTTCAAATTGTAATTTGTCCTTGTAAAAACTTATTGCAATAATGATTGTGTAAAATAAAAAGCCAAAAACCAACGGGAATGTTTTATTGATTTGAACCAAATTACAATATTCATAAACGGCTATCAAAAGAAAAATACCAAAAAGAAGAAAAAAACTTTCGGTAGAATACAATATAGAACCAATTAATAAAACGATGTAAACGGCTCCAGAAATAGCTCTCTTTAAAGTTTCATTCATTTTATAAATCTTCTAAAAGCAATAAATATAAATTTTTTGGAGAACTTCCATAATGAAGAAAATCTTCTTCTTTTGCTTTTTCGAAATATTTAATTGTAGTTATGTTTGTTGGGTATTCTTTGTCGTATTTTTTCTTAATTACTTGCAAACCATCACTTTTGTTTGCCAGTATTTGGCTAGTTGTTGCAAGAATAATAATATTATCTGGCAACTCGTTTGGTTTATTTTGTTTTATTTGATTGGAAGAAAACAAAATGGCACCTTCATCTGCAATTAAATTTTCGCAACTAGCAAAAAGAAATTTCGGGTTTTTAGGATTGGTAAAGTTTAATTTATTTTCTTCGAGAATACTAAATAGTTTGGACTCGAAACAAACGACTTCACTTTCAAACCAATCATTTTCTTCCAAAATATTTTCGAATTGTTCTTTAACTTCATCAAGATTTTCGCAGTACAAAAACTTACCACCATTTTTTTTGAAATTAAAAGTAAATTTTTCGTCGGCAGCAGCATTTTCTTGAGGTGCGTTGAAAAACTCACTTTCTTTTTCTTCTTCTGAAGATTCATTGCTTGTTCCGAAAAATTTCTTGAAAAGACTCATATATTTGATTCTATATTTCACTATTTTAGTATAGTAATACAAAAATAAAAAAATCTTAGCTCAAAAGCTGTTTTGAACTAAGATTTTATCAAGACTATATTAACAATTTACAGCTCTGTTTCTGGTTGAAGATTTTTGTCAAATTCTCTTTTTCCGAAAATTGCTTCCAAATCGTCTTTGAAGATTACTTCTTTTTCAATTAAAATAGCTGCTAATTGATTCAATTTATCTTTATTTTCGTTCAAAATTTGAATAGCTCTTTGGTATTGGCTTTCAATTAATACCGAGATTTCTTTATCAATAATCATGGCTGTTTCTTCCGAATAGGGTTTAGAAAAATTATATTCCGATTGTCCAGACGAATCATAATAGGTTACGTTTCCTATTTTATCATTCAATCCATAAACTGTTACCATGGCACGAGCTTGTTTGGTTACTTTTTCGAGATCGCTTAAAGCACCAGTAGAAATCTCGTTAAACGTTACCTTTTCGGCGGCACGTCCTCCCATTGTGGCGCACATTTCGTCGAGCATTTGGTCTGGACGAACAATCAATCGTTCTTCAGGTAAGTACCAAGCTGCTCCTAGACTTTGTCCTCTAGGTACAATTGTTACTTTTATAAGTGGTGCTGCGTGTTCTAGCATCCAACTTACTGTGGCATGACCTGCTTCATGTATGGCAATTGCTTTTTTCTCGGAAGGAGTTACAATTTTATTTTTCTTTTCTAGGCCACCAACAATTCTATCAACAGCATCCAAAAAGTCTTGTTTGTCGACCGCTTCTTTGTTGTTTCGTGCAGCAATTAATGCGGCTTCGTTGCATACATTGGCAATATCTGCACCCGAGAAACCAGGCGTTTGTTTGGCTAAAAATTCGGTATCAAGTCCTTCAACCATTTTTAGCGGTTTTAGGTGTACTTCAAAAATTTCTTTTCGTTCCCGAACATCTGGAAGGTCTACATAAATTTGTCTGTCAAAACGTCCAGCTCTCAGCAAGGCTTTATCTAAAACGTCAGCACGATTGGTAGCTGCTAGTACAATTACGTTTGAGTTGGTACCAAATCCATCCATTTCTGTAAGCAATTGGTTCAGCGTGCTTTCTCTTTCGTCATTTCCGCCAGACATACTGTTTTTTCCACGAGCTCGTCCTACAGCATCAATCTCGTCGATAAATATAATTGCAGGTGATTTTTCTTTAGCTTGTTTGAATAAATCACGAACACGAGATGCACCTACGCCTACAAACATCTCCACAAAATCTGATCCAGAAAGTGAGAAAAATGGTACTTTTGCTTCTCCTGCAACCGCTTTTGCCAACAATGTTTTTCCAGTTCCTGGAGGACCAACAAGCAAAGCTCCTTTTGGTATTTTTCCGCCAAGATTAGTATATTTAGTAGGGTTTTTTAGGAATTCTACAATTTCTTGAATTTCTTCTTTAGCACCTTCCAAACCTGCTACATCAACAAAAGTTGTTTTGACATCGGTTTTTTCGTCAAATAAGCGTGCTTTTGATTTTCCGATACTAAAAATTTGTCCGCCACCGCCACTGCCATTCATTCGGCGCATGATAAAAATCCAAAACCCAATGATTAATAAAATAGGCAATAACTGAAAGAAAATTTCTGTCCAATCACTTTTTGGGGCAAAGTTGAAGTCTTTAAGTTTTCCTTTGAGAACGGCTTCTTCAAGTCGTTTCTGAAAAATTTCATCATTACCAATATCTATAGTATAATGCGGTCCTTTATTGGGTTTTTGCATCATGTCTTTAGACACGATTTTGTGTTTCGGATCTAAAATTGCTTTCGTAGTCAAATAGACTTCGGCATCAGTTTTGTTAAAGACAATTACTTTTTCAACTTCACCATTTTCTAAAAAGCTATTAAATTTTGAAGAAGTTGTTTTTAACGGTTCGCTAAAAGTAGCTCCGCCAGTTGTGTAATTAATTGCAATAAAAATTAATATTATAACTCCATAAATAAGATATGGATTTACTTTGAAGTTTTTTTGGTTTGGTTTTTTTTCGTCAGACATTTTTTATAGTATCTTTAATATTTGTTCTCGATTGTTGTGATTTTGGCGTCGCCCCAAAGGCTTTCTATATTATAATATTCGCGAATGTGTTTCTGAAAAACATGCACTACAATGTTTACATAATCCATTAAAACCCATTCGGCATTATCAGCACCTTCCACATGCCAGGGCTTGTCTTTCAGTTCTTTAGAAACTAATTTTTGAACTGAACTAACAATAGCATTTACTTGTGTGTTGGAGTTTCCGTTGCAGATAATAAAGTAGTCACATGAAGCATTATCAATTTGACGCAAGTCTAAAATATCAATATCATTTCCTTTTACTTCTTCTATTCCTTTAATGATATTTGCTAAGAGCATATCATTATTAACTGTATTTTTAGTCATCTATAATTTTTGTATAAGTTTGCAAAGTTACCACTTTTTGTGCTTATTTTTGAACCTTAACATAAGATTAAATCTTGTTTTGCAAATTATTTTATATGAATATTATCAAACTCGATGCCACAGACTCTACAAACGATTATTTAAAACAACTTTGTGCTAACAAATCTGTAGACAATCTCACTGTTGTGGTTGCAAAAAACCAAACAAAAGGCAAAGGACAAATGGGAGCTATTTGGAACTCTGAAATAGGTAAGAACTTAACGTTTAGTATTTTAATAAAAAATAATTTTTTTATTCCTGTTCAAATTTTCGATTTGAATGTGCTTATAACTACTTCGATATTTGTTTTTTTGGAGGATTTGAATGTTCCTGATTTGGCTATAAAATGGCCTAACGACATCTTGTCAGGAAATCAAAAAATTTGCGGTATTCTTATTGAAAATAGTTTTAAAGCTGACAAATCTATCGAATCTTTAGTCGGAATAGGTTTGAATGTGAATCAATCTGATTTTGAAAATTTGCCAAAAGCAACTTCTTTGTCAAAAGTCATGAAGCAAGAATATGATTTAGATATTCTATTAGGGAAATTAGTTGAAAAAATTGAATTAAATTATAAAAAAAGTGTTGACAATAATTTCAAAATATATTGGAATTTTTACCGCCAGCATTTGTTTTGTAAAAATACAATTATGAAATTTGAAACACCAAATGGCGTTACGTTTTCAGGAAAAATAATTGGCGTAAATAAAAAAGGCTTACTTGAAGTTTTTAATCAAGAAAATAAAGTTAAAACCTTTAATATTAAAGAAATACAATTATTGTATTAATTATAATTTATGCATATTATTTGCCAAAGTTTCTAAAAAATTTGTTATTGGTGCTTTTATCATCATCCCGATCATAGCATTAAATTCGCCATCAAAATTCAGCTTAATATCCGATTCGTTTTCAGAAATTGTTTCAATATTTATTGCTAAAGTAAACGGAAGTTTATCACTTGCTGCAGCCAAAATTACTTTTGAGGTTGACAGTTTTTCTTTCATCTTTAGTTTAATTTCAGGCATTCCTTTGAGTCCAAAATTAAAAATATCGTCGCCCAAAACTTCAAATTTTGCAATCGTATCTGGCATTAAAACTTCATAATTATTTACATTTGATAAAGCATTAAATAAATATTCGGCAGATTTTTGTACGGTAACCTTTGGACTTTCTAAATTCATTATTTTAATTAGTTATTTTAAATTTTATATTGTAGTTTTCGAACTAGATTCTTAAATCTGAAATCTGCAAACTGAAACATGATTACTGACTTACTTCAACATTCCATTCGGCTGGATTTTTGCGCCATTCTTCTAGTGTAATCTGCTCTTCTTCAGTAATGTATTTTTTATCTACAGCAAGATTCAACAAATTTTCGTAATCGCTTAACGTATTCAATGTTACGTTTGCATTTTTGAAATTTTCAATAGCATTTTCAAATCCATATGAGAAAATAGCAATCATTCCTTTTACGTTTGCACCAGCATGTTTAAGGGCTTCTACAGCTACCAAACTACTATTTCCTGTACTTATCAAATCTTCAATAACTACGACGGTTTGACCTTTTTGCAGAAAACCTTCTACTTGGTTTTGACGACCATGTTTTTTTGGTTCTGGTCGAACATATACAAAAGGTAGTCCGAGTTCTTCGGCAACTAATATGCCAATACCAATTGCACCAGTCGCAACTCCAGCAATAACGTCAGGTTTTCCGTAAATTGCTGTAATTTGTTTTGAAAATTCGTCGCGAATATAATTTCTTATCGCTGGAAATGAAAGCGTTAGACGGTTATCGCAATAAATTGGTGAGTGCCAACCCGAAGCCCATAAAAAAGGTGTTGACGGATTCAATTTAATTGCATTTATTTGCAAAAGCAATTCGGCGGTTTTCTCGGCGGTTTCTTTATTTAAAATCATAGCTACAAATGTATAAAGTTTTTGTTAACGATAAGCCACTTTTTTTGACAAATCAAATTGAGAAAGAAACCGATTTTCAGATTTTTTTGCTTGAAACTATTGACATCGAGCAGCTTATAAAGAAAATGTTCAATAATAAAATTCAGAAGGCCTATTTGCATTATCCTGACGAAAAAGAAATATTGAATAAAATTAAGGAAAAAATCCCTGTTAAGAAGGCTGGCGGCGGATTAGTTTTCAACAAAAACCGTGAAGTTTTGTTCATTTATAGAAATGGAAGATGGGATTTGCCCAAAGGTGGCAATGATAAAGGCGAAGAAATTACCGATACCGCTGTTCGAGAAGTGGAAGAAGAAACAGGTGTTACAAATCTAGTAATCACAAACAAACTTCAAAAAACGTATCATATTTTTAAACGCAATGGAAAATACCGCCTTAAAGTAACGCAATGGTTTGAAATGAGTACCGATTTTGAAGGAACTCCCGTTGGTCAAGCCGAAGAAGGAATCGAAAAAGTAGCTTGGTTGAATCCTGAAGAGATTAAAGAAGCTCTCAAAAACTCCTACGAAAATATTAAGTTGTTGTTTTAATAAAATATAAAAAGTCAATTTCAAAAGTAAATTTCAAAATCCAATTTTAATTTTTGAAAACTTCAATTGATTACTCAATTCTCCAAACTGCCGACTTTTAAGTACCTTTGCAACATGAATAAAAACATAATTTCCAATAATATCCTTCATAATCTTGGCATTGAGCAACTTAACGAAATGCAAATTGCTGCCGAAGAAACCATCCTAAAAACGGCAAATACTTTATTGTTATCGCCAACGGGTTCTGGAAAAACATTGGCTTTTTTGTTGCCAATTTATCAAATGTTGCACGACGAAATGAACCAAGTACAATGTTTGATCTTAGTTCCGTCGCGTGAATTGGGTTTACAAATTGAGCAAGTTTGGAAAAAAATGGGAACACAACATAAAGTAAATGTGTGTTATGGCGGACATTCTTTAGAAACGGAAATGAAGAATTTGAGTCAGCCGCCAGCAATTCTTATAGGAACTCCAGGTCGAATTGCCGATCATTTGGAACGTGGAAGTTTCTCGACTGACACGATAGAAACTTTGGTTTTGGACGAATTTGACAAATCGTTGCAGCTGGGTTTTCATGAGCAAATGTCGTTTATAATCAATCGGTTACCGAAATTGAACAAACGAATTTTGGTTTCCGCAACTTCAGATATTGAGATTCCGAAATATACTCGGGTTGTTAATCCGACAGTTTTGGATTTTATTCCTTCAGAAACCGAAAAAAGAAATTTAACCTCAAAATTAGTAATTTCTAAAGATAAAGACAAGTTGCAATTGCTTTTCAATTTGATATGTTCATTGCAGTCGGAGCAAGCTATTGTTTTTTGTAACCATCGTGATGCAGCAGAAAGAATAAGTGATACACTCAACGAAAAAGGAATTTACGCCACTTACTATCATGGCGGCATGGATCAAGACGAGCGAGAACGGGCTTTAATACAATTTCGGAACGGAAGCGTAAGTTATCTTATCACGACCGATTTGGCTGCGCGAGGATTGGACATTCCTGAAATGAAACACGTTATTCATTATCATTTGCCTTTGAAAGAAGACGAATTTACGCATCGTAATGGACGAACTGCCAGAATGTTATCTTCAGGCACAGCGTATATTTTGATTCACGAAAGTGAAAAAAAGATGGATTATTTGGATTATAGTATGTCGGTTTTGAATGTAGAACATGCAATAACTTTACCCAAAGCTCCGCAATTTCAGACTATTTATATTAGCGGTGGCAAGAAAACCAAACTCAACAAAATTGATATTGTTGGTTTCTTTTCACAAAAAGGAAAACTCGAAAAAGGCGATTTGGGATTGATAGAAGTAAAAGATTTTATTTCGTTTGCTGCTGTAAAATCGAAAAAAGTTACGGATTTATTAAAAAATATTCGTGACGAAAAAATGAAAGGCAAGAAGTTTAAAATTGAAGTGGCTCGGAAAGTGGTTAAGAAGGAAGAGTAGGGAGCAGTTTTCAGTCTCAGTTTTCAGTTTATGTTGACTGCAAACTGAGACTGAAAACTGCCAACTAGATCCGCACCGAATCCGGAACCAACATTTGATATTCACCATGATTTCTAATCACATCGCGCACGATACTTGAGCTTATATAAGAAGTTTTGGCAGCAGTAAGCAAAAATACAGTTTCAATTTTGGATAACCTTCTGTTGGTATGTGCAATCGCTTTTTCGAACTCAAAATCGGCTGGATTGCGCAAACCACGAAGTATGAATTGGGCTTTTATTTTTTTACAAAAATCAATAGTCAATCCTTCGTAGGTTACCACCGAAATCTTTGGTTCATCGGCAAAAGCTTCTTGGATAAATCGCTGTCTGTCTTCGAGCGAGAACATGTATTTTTTTTCGGCATTAATACCAATGGCAACCACTATTTCGTCGAAAAGAGGCAAACTTCTTTTGATAATATCATAATGTCCTAATGTTATTGGGTCAAACGATCCCGGAAAAATTGCTTTTCTCATTAGTTGCGTTTTATTTCGTAAATAGAATCGCCTTTGGTAGCAAAATCGATTACTTGTTTTCGTGTCATAGCATACGGATATTCGTAATTTTTTTCGGTCACGCAACTATTGTCGACATCGGTTTTCTTGTCGGTTTCGATATTGTTTTGCAAAACATACACTGAATCTTTGTCAATTTTTGTCACTTTTGAAGTCGAGAATTTTCCTGAAGCCGTAGTTTCATAAAAAACGTCGCCAACTTTAGGGTTTTTTGCAAAATCTTTAGAGTCGGCACTTGCTTTCATCCCGAAAGCAATAATCCCAACGGTGATTATTGCCCCAATGATCAAGCCGCTGTATAGTTTTATTGGAGTTTTTACAGGATTTCTGTCCAGCTCTTGCTGAAATTTATTTTGTATGTTTTGCACTAAGTCTTTTAAATCATAAGTAGCTTTACAATGGGTACATTCTACAATATTAGTTCGCCCTGTTGGGAAAACAGGAATCCAATAAATATAAAAGTATTTTCCAAAAATCGTATAATTCATGGTCGAATCTTTTTCGCAGTGCGGGCAAGTAACATTTCGAAGCGTTCCTGTTTTTAGTGTTGAGGAGTTGGTTCCGTAAAAAATCATAGTAGTTTGTTTTTAAGGTTATTTGTTCCAAATGGTTTTTCGTGATAATGCTATTTCTATTTCGTTATCTAGCAAATCGCTCATTAAAGCTTGTGCGTGTGCCGCTTGCTGCGGAAAAATACTCTGCGGCGATAATCCGGGATTGGTATTTATTTCTATAAAATGTGGAATGCCGTCCATGATAATAAAATCGGATCGCGAAAAACCCGTCATATTTAATGATTCATATACTTTTTTGGCAGTTTCTTTTACTAAAATTTCTATTTCTGAAGATAAATCGGCTGGTGTAACTTCGGTTGATTTGCCCAAATATTTAGCTTCATAATCGAAAAAAGCATTTTCAGACAAAATTTCGGTGATGCCCATAACTTTGGTTTCACCTTTGTATTTCATGACGCCAACAGATACTTCACGACCTTTTAATTGCGATTCGATTAAGATATCATTGTCTTCGGCAAAAGCAAAATCAAGTGCTTTCTGAAAATCTTTCAAATCGGCAACTCGAGAAACTCCTAGTGAACTTCCTGATTGGTTGGGTTTTACAAAAAAAGGCAATCCAAGTTCTGATGCAATTTTTTCGGCATCTACATTTTGTCCTTTGGTTATGTATATTGATTTGGCTTTCGGAATATCAAATTTTGATAAAACCGACAACGTATCGCGTTTATTAAAGGTAAGTGCTGAATTATAATAATTGCATCCTGTGTAAGGTAAACCAATCAATTCCCAATAAGCTTGCAAATGCCCGTCTTCGCCTGGTGTACCGTGAATGGTGTTTGATATGACATCGAATTTGATATGATTATTGTCTTTTGTAATCGAAAAATCGGCTTTATTTATAGGATATTTAACGCCATCAATCAAGCAATACCAGCCTTCTTTTAGGATATGTACTTCGTAAATTGCATATTTGTTTTTGTCGAGATTGTTCAAAATTAATTGACCACTTCGAAGCGATATTACCGATTCGTCTGAATAGCCACCCATTGTAACTGCTACGTTCATAGTATGAATTTATTGTAATTTTTGATTTATACTGGATACCCTAGCCCTGACAGCAGTGAAAATCCTTTGTTTTATGAGCGGCGAAGCAAGCGAATAGAACAAAGATTGAAACGTATAGCAGGAAAAAGCTCCAAAAAAGTATATACAAAATTATCATTTTTTTTGAAACGAAATACCTTTAGTAATTTATATATTTGCATAAATATTATTTTATGAGTTTACGAAAATATCTGACCAGCAAAATATTTGTTTTGCAATCTCTTGGAGCTTTGGCTGTTTTGTGCGTTTTGTCCTATTTGTTTATGCATTGGCTTACTTTTACGACCAATCATGGTGACGAGATTATAGTGCCAAATTTGAGCAAACTTACAGAGGAGCAGGCCGAAGATGCGCTTGACGATCTTGATTTGGATTATGTGATGTTAGACAGTGTCGATTTTAATAAAAATTTTCCAAAATATACGGTTGTTGAGCAAGATCCTATACCTGGTGCAAAAGTAAAAAAGAATCGAAAAATTTATTTCAAAATCAATTCGTCAGGCTTTAAGATGGTTGTTATCCCAAATCTTATTGAGAAAACCTACCGTCAAGCGGTTCCTACTCTGAAATCGCTCGGTTTGGAAGAAGGCGAAATAAAATATGTTCCTTATCTTGGAAAAGATATGGTTTTGGAAATGTTTTGCAATGGCAAAAAACTCAAACCGGGCGATAAAGTGTTGAAATCTTCAAAAATAAGTTTGGTTCTTGGTGACGGAAAAGTTGGTTTTGAAGAAGCGTCCGATACATTGCAATCTACGGAAACACCAATAGAAGCTCCTGCGGATACGGAAACTGAAACTCCAAAAACAGATGAATAATTCTGACATTCAAGAAATTAACGAAGACGAATTATTCGAGCATTTTAAGTTTGAAGTTCCCAAAGGACAATTATTGCTTCGCATCGATAAGTATTTGATGGGAATGTTGCCTAATGCAACCCGAAATAAAATTCAGAATGCAGCAACTTCGGGCAATATTTTCGTGAATAACGCCACGGTAAAGTCCAATTATAAAGTCAAGCCGCTAGATTTGGTGCAAGTCATGTTGTCGCATCCGCCGTTTGAAAATCGAGTTGACCCAGAAGATATTCCGTTGGATATTGTTTATGAAGACGATGCACTTTTGCTCATCAATAAGCCTGCTGGTTTGGTGGTTCATCCCGGTCATGGCAATTACACGGGCACTTTGGTAAACGCTTTGGCTTTTCATTTCGAAAATTTACCCAAAAACTCTAGCGAACGCCCCGGATTGGTGCATCGCATCGACAAAGATACCACAGGACTTTTGGTCATTGCCAAAACCGAAGCTGCTATGACGCATTTGGCAAAGCAATTTGAAGCCAAAACTACTGAGCGTGAGTATATTGCAATTGTTTGGGGAAACGTTAAAGAGGATGAAGGCACGATTGAAGGCAACATTTCGCGTCATGTGCGCGATCGCATGCAAATGTCGGTTTTTGACGATCCCGAAATTGGCAAGCCAGCCGTAACACACTTCAAAGTTTTGGAGCGTTTTGGTTATGTTACGCTGGTTTCTTGCATTCTCGAAACGGGCAGAACCCACCAAATTCGCGTGCACATGAAGCACATCGGGCATACTTTGTTTAATGACGAGCGTTATGGCGGAAATTTGATACTTAAAGGAACCACATTTACCAAATACAAACAGTTTATAGACAATTGCTTCAAGATATTGCCACGACAAGCGCTGCATGCCAAAACATTGGGTTTTTTGCATCCAACCACCAACAAAATGATGCGATTTGATACCGAAATTCCGCAAGACATGCAAGATTGTATTGACAAGTGGCGTTCGTATTCTACTATGGTTGCTTTGGAGGAAGAGTAAAATAATATTATAAACTAGTTTTTCTCCAATTATATAACAGTAATCTTCTTCTATCGTCTATATCATTTACTCTTACCTCAGTTATATCCTCAATTTTAAAAATTGACTTTCCTTGGTCTTCTCCATTTTTACCTACACAAATTAATATAAAATCTTGTTCAGAAATCTCTTTTATGAATCCTGTAAAAAAATCTGTTCCATTAATTTCAAAGCTTACAATTTGATTTTTTGCTTTTTGAAGTTGAAATATAGCTTCGTATTGCCAATTTTCGGAATTATTTAGTGAAATAGAAAAGTCATTGGATTTGTCAATAATATCAGAATATTCAATTAAACATTCCATAACTTTTGTATAATCATCATTAAAATCTATATTTTTAATGTTTGCAATTCTGATAAAAATTATTCCATCTTGTTTACCAAAACTTGTAAACTTTTTTATACCAACATAATCTTCACTTATTTCAGTTACATACCCTACAATAGAACCTTTATCGCTATCATATTGCCAAATAGAAATTATTTCTTTATTTCCTTGAGATCGAAGTAGTATCGAATTTAAAATAGTATTACTCATTGTTTTTAAATTTAAGATTATGTTGAAATTATAACATTATGTCGAAAAATCACTTCATCAAAAATACCTTCAAATCATCATAATTCGAAATTTTTATCGATTTTTTTTCTTTATTCAACACACTTTCAATTTGCTTTGGTATTTCAAGTTTGATGTTCAAGGTTGGCTCGACCGTTTCAAGAAATTTTATAGGATGCGCAGTTTCAAGGAAAACACCAATCGAGTTGGTTTGTTTTTCTAATTCTTTTTTCAAACCCAAATAGCCGATTGCGCCATGAGGCTCAGCGATATAACTAGATTTTTTATAAATTTCTTTCATGGCAATAACCGTTTCTTCATCTGAAAAAGAATACGACGTAAAATCTTTTTCAAATTCCTGTAAATCATTTTTATACATTTCTTGAATACGAATAAAATTACTAGGATTTCCTACATCCATAGCATTTGAAATGGTTGCAACAGAAGATTTTGGGTTGTAAGTTCCTGTTTCCAAAAACTGGTAAACGGTATCATTAACATTAGTTGCTGCCACAAAATGAGCAATTGGTAAACCCAATTTTTTTGCTAAAACTGCTGCACAAATATTTCCAAAATTGCCACTTGGGCAAGAAATAACTAGCGGTTTGTTGTATTTTTTTAATTGTTTAAAAGCAAAGAAAAAGTAGAACATTTGCGGCAACCAACGCGCTATATTTATAGAATTTGCCGAAGTAAGGTTTTTATGTTTCAAATCGGCATCCAAAAAAGCCTGTTTAACCATATCTTGGCAATCGTCAAAAACGCCATCTACTTCCAGCGCTGTTATGTTTTGACCCAAAGTTGTGAGTTGTCTTTCTTGAATATCGCTCACTTTTCCTGATGGATATAAAATGACCACTTTTACATTTTTGACGTCTAGAAATCCACTAGCAACAGCTCCGCCAGTATCGCCAGAAGTCGCTACCAAAACGGTGTTTTTATTATCTGAATTTTGATTAAAATAAGCCAAACATCGTGACATAAATCGTGCACCAACATCTTTGAAAGCCATAGTTGGTCCATGATAAAGCTCTAAAGAAAAAACGTCATCTTCAATCTTTACTATCGGAAAATCAAAGCATAAGGTTTCGTCGATGATTTTTTTTAATTCCATTTCTGGAATTTCGTTACCTATAAATTGCTTAATGGCTTCCAAAGCAATTTCTTGATTTGAGAGTTTTTCAATTTTTTCGAAAAATTCAGATGAAATAGGCGAGAGGCTTGATGGGAAATACAAGCCTTTATCTGGCGCAAGACCATTTATTACTGCTTCTTTAAAAGTGACTTTTTGTAGTTTATTATTAAGACTATAATATTTCATTTTGACAATCAGTTAAAAAATATTCGCGAAAGCGAAAAAGAGTTTTTTTTTTAAGTTACTTTTTTGGCACAGATTAGAAGGATTATCATATATTATTAAAAATTTTCATGAAATACATTTACACTATTTTTACACCTTCCGAATTTATTTTCGAAATATGAATGTCAAATTGAATTCCAGTGTTTTCATAACTGTCTTTCATAGCATTGGCAACTTTTTGGGCAATTTCGGTTCCATTACACAATGCGAAAATACTTGGACCAGCACCCGAAATTCCTGCACCTAATGCTCCATTTTCAATTGCAGTATTTTTTACTTTATCAAAATTTGGAATTAAATTTTTTCGAAATGGTTCGGCAATTTCATCTTGTAAACTTCGCCCAATTAATTCATAATCATGCGTGAACAAACCAGCAATTAATCCGCCAAGATTTCCCCATTGTTTTATAGCGGTTTTTAACGGAATTTCTTTTGGTAAAACCGCCCGCGAATCGGATGTTTTTACTTCTATTAATGGATGTAAAACTACTGCAATTAATTCGGTTGGCGATTCAATTTTTATATAATCAATTGGGTTGTAACCACGAATTAAGATGATTCCGCCTAGTAGTGCTGGAGCAACATTATCTGCGTGAAAGCCGCCACTTGCCAATGCTTCTCCTTGCATTGCAAATTCTAGTAATTGCTTGTCAGAAAACGGTTTGTCGAGTAATTTATTGATGCCAAAAACTACGCCTGAAGCACTTGCTGACGAACTGCCAATACCAGATCCAGCTTTTATTTTTTTATGAATTTCGATTTCAAATCCGTGGTCGATATCTAAATTTTCTATCATTGCTAATGCGGCGACTCCAGCAACATTTTTTCGGTTTTCATATGGCAAGTCAGCACCAGTTATTTTGGATATTTTAATACCTTTTTGTTTTGTTTTCCGAATAATCATTTCGTCGCCAATGGTATCGAGACAAAGACCAATAACGTCGAATCCGCAATTGAGATTGGCAATGGTTGCTGGACAGAATAGTTTTATTTGGTTCATAATTTTAAGGCACTAATTTTTTTGTCGCGAAGTCACGAAGACAGAAAGTTTTTTTAATTTATTTTAGCTGCGTGGCACAAATTTATTATTATTTGATATTATTTTTTTTGGTTTTTACTGGCGTTTATAAAAACTCAATACATTTTATCAATTAACCCTGATTGAAGTGGAAATCCTTTTTATTTTTTTCTTTAAAAAATAAAAAGATTGAAACGAAAAGCAGGAAAAAGGTTTGATGATAAAGCCCAAGCTATTTGTTTCAAATTTTTTTACACATTTCCTATTCGAATTACATCGGCAAAAATCCCTGAAGCTGTAACGGCTGCGCCAGCTCCAGCACCTTTAATAATTAGTGGTTGGTCGAGGTATCTGTCTGTATAAAATTCTACGATGTTGTCTTTGCCTTCGAGGTTGTAAAACGGACTTTCTTTGGCGATCATTTGCAAGCCTACGCTTGCTTTTCCGTTATCGAACGAGGCTACAAATTTTAGACGACAATCTCTGGCTTTTGCTTCTTCCAAAAGTTTTTCGAAATGGCTAGAATGTTTGGTTAATGAGGAGAAAAATGCTTCGTTACTGGTTGTTTGCATACATTGGTCGGGCAAAAACGAATTGTTCGTGATCTCTTCCATTTCCATTTGAAAACCGCTTTCTCTAACTAGAATCAAAATTTTTCGGGCGACATCTACGCCACTTAAATCAATTTTCGGATCTGGCTCTGTAAAACCTTGTACACCAGCTTCTTTTACTACATCATGAAAGTTGTAGGTTTCGGAAAAATTATTAAAAATAAAGTTCAAACTACCCGAAAGTACGGCATTAATTTTATTTATTTTATCTCCAGATGCCACGAGATTTTTTAAGGTATCAATAATAGGTAATCCTGCTCCAACATTGGTTTCGAATAAAAATGGCGCGTTGTATTTTCGAGATAATTCTTTTAGTTTTTTATAATTTTCATATTTTGAAGAACAAGCAATTTTATTGCAGGTTACAACGCCAACATTCATCCGAAGAAATTGTTCATATATTTCCGCAATATCATGATTTGCAGTGATATCCACAAAAATACTGTTGCGTAAGTTATGATTTTTTACTTTGGAAATTAAAATTTCTGAATCTGCTTTTTCGCCATTTTCAACTAATGACTTCCAATCTTTTAAGGCAATTCCTTCTTCGTCAAAATGCATTTTTCTGGAGTTTGAAATAGCAATAACCCGAACATTTAACTTTAGATTTTCTTTCAAGAATTTCTTTTGATTATAAATCTGGTCTATAAATTTTTTGCCAACATTACCAACGCCCATCACAAACAAATTGAGTTGTTTGGTATTGTCTTCAAAAAAACGTTCGTGAAGTGTATTCAATGCTTTTTTTACATCTTTTTCGTTTATAACGACCGATATATTTCTTTCAGAAGCACCTTGCGCTATAGCTCTAATATTGACATTATTTTTGCCTAAAGTACTGAACATTTTGCCACTTAAACCTTGATGGTTTTTCATGTTTTCGCCAACGAGCGCCACAATACATAGATCTTTTTCTACTAAACAAGGATTAATTTTATTTTGAGAAATCTCCAATTCAAAAGCGTTATCGATTGCTTTTTTGGCTGTTGTTGCATCGTTATTCTGAATTCCGATGCAAATAGAATGTTCTGATGAAGCTTGCGTAATAAAAATGACGTTTATCGCCTCGTTTGATAATACTTCAAACAAACGTTTGGACGAGCCAGAAACGCCCACCATTCCGGAACCTTCGAGCGTGATTAAGGTAATTGTATCAATATGTGAAATTCCTTTTATGGGATTTTCATTTTCGTTTCTGTTTGACGAAATATAGGTTCCTTTGGCATTAGGCTCAAACGTATTTTTTATTAAAATTGGAATATTTTTAACTAGAACTGGCTGAATTGTTGGTGGATAAAGTACTTTGGCTCCAAAATGAGACAACTCCATTGCTTCTTGATACGAAATGGTCTCAATAGCGAATGCTTGTTTTACAATTTTCGGATTGGCAGTAAACATGCCGCTTACATCGGTCCAAATTTCAAGTTGCGAAGCAGAAATTACTGCTGCCAAAATTGCTGCGGTATAATCTGATCCGCCACGACCTAAAGTGGTAGTGTTTAAATGTTCGTCGGAAGCGATAAAACCTGGTAATAGTACAATTTGAGATTTATTAGCATCAAAAAAATGAGTTATATTGACTTTTGTAAGTTCAAAATCTACTGAAGCTTTTCCAAAATTAGAATCTGTTTTTAGCAATTCTCGACTGTCTTTAAAAGTACTATTTGGGTGTGTTTGTTGCAAAGCAGTTGCAATGATTTGAGCCGATAAAAGTTCGCCAAAACTTGCAATAGCATCTGATGTTCTAGTAGATAATTCACCCAAAAGAAAACAACCATCAAGTAAGGTTTGCAATTGGTTTATTTGCTGGTTGCATTTAATTAGCAGTTGATTCTGATTGTCTTTTTTGATCAAGACTTCAATTACTTCAAAATGTTTTTGTTTGATACTATCAATTGTATTTTTATACAAATCGTCTTTAGATGCAGCTTGTTTTGAGGCTTTAATAAGCAAATCAGTAATGCCACTAAAAGCCGACACAACAACTAATAGTTTGTCTGTGATTGCCGATTTGGCAATAATATCGAGAGTAAGATTTATATTTTGAGCATTTGCGACAGATGTTCCGCCGAATTTCAGGACTTTCATTTTGTGTTTTTAAATTTCAAAAGTAAATTATTTCATTTATTTTAAGAAACTATCATAAACTTTTGCGATAAATTTATTTATTTTTGAATTAGTGCATTTATTTTACTATTTTGACAGTAAAAAGGTATTAAATTATTGAATTCGTACTATTCCTATCTAATTATCAATATAAAACTTGTTTTTTACAACAGATTTAATCACATTTGGACTTTATTTTAATTTCAAAAATGGACAATTTTCATTATATATCTTCAGAAGTTTTAAGCCTAGAAACGCTCAACGAAATCATTTCTCAGAATAAACCTATCGGACTATCCGAAGAAGCCAAAATAAACATAGAAAAGTGTAGGGAATATCTCGATTCGAAAATGGCTCAAAATGAGGCACCAATTTATGGAATAAACACGGGTTTTGGCTCGCTTTGTGATGTTAAAATTCCATTAGAAAAATTATCTCAATTACAAGAAAACCTAGTAAAATCTCATGCTTGTGGCATTGGCGACGAAGTGCCGCAGGAAATAGTAAAAATAATGCTTTTGCTAAAAATCCAATCGTTGAGTTATGGTCATTCGGGCGTTCAATTATTAACTGTAAACCGATTAATTGATTTTTATAATAATGATATTTTGCCCGTTATTTATGAGTTAGGTTCGCTGGGTGCAAGTGGCGATTTGGCACCGTTAGCGCATTTGTCGTTGCCGCTTTTAGGCGAAGGCGAAGTATATTTTGAAGGTAAAAAAGTACAATCTTCAACGATTTTAAAGAAGTTCAATTGGCAACCTATCGTATTACAATCCAAAGAAGGCTTGGCTTTGCTCAACGGAACCCAGTTTATGAGTGCTTATGGTAGTTTTATTTTGCTAAAAGCAATGAAATATTCCTATTTTGCTGACTTGATAGGTACTATTTCGCTAGAAGCTTTTGATGGTCGTAAAGAACCTTTTAATGAGTTGATTCATTTTATTCGACCACATAAAGGACAAATTGTAACTGCCAATCGTGTTAATTCTTTTTTGGAAGGAAGTCAGATTATTTCGCAAGAAAAAAAGCAAGTTCAAGATCCGTATTCGTTTCGATGTATACCACAAGTGCATGGCGCAACCAAAGACACTATTGATTATGTGAGCAAAGTTTTTAAAACTGAAATCAACTCGGTTACCGACAATCCAAATATTTTTATTGAAAGTGACATGATCGTTTCTGGCGGAAATTTTCATGGACAGCCATTGGCTTTGGCATTGGATTTTTTGGCCATAGCTTTATCAGAATTAGGTAGTATTTCAGAAAGACGAACCTATCAATTAATTTCAGGTTTACGAGGTTTACCGGCATTTTTGGTTGATAATCCTGGATTGAATTCTGGATTTATGATTCCGCAATATACGGCAGCTAGCATTGCAAGTCAGAACAAGCAATTGGCAACACCTGCAAGTATTGATAGTATTGTTTCAAGCAACGGACAAGAAGATCATGTATCAATGGGTGCAAACGCCGCAACCAAATGCCTAAAAATCATGAAAAATGTAGAACGTATTTTGGCAATCGAATTGATGAATGCTTCGCAGGCAATTTCGTATCGAAGTCACTTAAAATCAAGCGATTTTATTGAAATGTTTTTAAAAACTTATCGAGCATCGGTTCCTTTACTAAAAGAGGACAGAATTTTGCATTATGACATTGAAAATTCAGTTATTTTCTTAAATAGTTTTGAGATAGAAATAAAAGAGTAAGTCTTATTCCATATTGGTTGCTTTACTGTTTTACAACTTTAATAGTTTGATATCCCTTTTCAGTACTAATTTTTAAGAAATAAATTCCTTTTGTTAAAGAAGATATAGAAATTATTTCGTCGTTAGTTATTGTTTTTTTTTCACTAATTATTTTCCCTAAAACATCATAAATCTCAAAGCTTGCATTATCGTGCGATTGTTTGAAATTTATTTTTATTGCTCCATTTGTTGGATTTGGTGTAACCGAAAAGTCAATCAAACTATTTTCGGTCGATGAAAGGTTTGTAACCGAAACTAATTTGGTTGTTTCGTCCCAACTTTTAATATCATTTTCAATATATAATTTTACATTATAATTTCCAGCGATTGCGTAGGTATGCGTTGGATTTTGATCGTTACTAAATGTGCCATCACCAAAATCCCACCACCAAGCTAGGCTTCCAGTACTTGTGTCATTAAATGTAACAGAAAGTGAATTGCCAATCCAATCAAAATTAACTAAAGGCTTGTGTTGTTTCCATAAAAACTGCGTTATTTTGTTAGTAATAATTGGTAAATAGGAGTTTCCGCCCGTTCCATTGTTCCAAGTACCATTGGTAGTTCCATAAAACTCATGATTTTGACCAGCTACAAAATAAGTTTCTTTGTTCGTAAATCCCAAAGCATCCAACTTTGTATTTATTGGATTACTTCCATCTGCTTGTGGCAATGAATTATAACTAAAAGGACTTCCTGTATTAAACTTTACATAAGGATCAGTTTCGCCATGAATTAATAAAACTGGAGTTGTATTGTTAGAAGTAATTAAACTCGTGCTTTTTATTGCGCCCCACATCGAAACTAATGCATCGGGTTTGCCGTTAAACGTCAAATTATTTCCAATATCAAGTCCTCCCAAATTAGGAGTTGTATGAGAAAAAGGCGGTGTAATATTTGAATAATTTACAACTCCAACTTGTGTAGGAATTTCCGATGCTTCATCCATATAGATGGTATGTAAGCCTATAAAACTTCCTGCACTGCTACCTACAAAATAAATTTTTGTCGGATCAATACCATAAAGAGCTGCGTTTGCTCTTAAAAAGCGTACGGCAGTCCTTCCGTCTTGTAACCCACGATAGACGGCACGAGTGGAATGGAGCTCTGTATTTCCTACCAAATTAAATCCCATACGATACGCTATACTTGCAGTAACATATCCTTTTCGAGCTAAAGTATCGCATAGTGCTTTTATATCATCTGCACCTTTATTTCCTAGTAAAAAACCACCAGAATGTGCCAAAATAATCGCTGGTCGCAGCGAAAAAGTATCACCTGTAGGTTTGTAAATATCTAGTACCAAATTTTGATTACTCGTGCTTGACTCAACTGTATAAAACGGACCATTAATTGCTGGTGAAATGCCATAAATTACATTTGTTATAGGCGTTGATGAAGCAAAAAGTGAAGTCGTATAGCGATGGTTTTGTGACCAAGAAAACTGAAATAGGGCGAGCGTTATAAATAGTAATTGTTTCATTAATGAGTTTGTTGGTTATTGATTTCATTATTGGATTGTATTTTTGAATTCAAAAAAAAGTAGCATAAAAGTATCTATTTTTTAAATTTATTTTTTGGAAGTTTAAAATAACTTTCAAATTTACACGAAAATTTCACAAATCAAATCCTTTTTGTATTTGAAATAAAATTAAGAATGTATAGTTGATTTAGAATGGTATTTTTGGTAAATCTTTAATAAATTTTCAGTAATAATTAAAAAAAAGTAAACTCAAAATGCCTAATATAGCAGGAATTGCTTGAACATACAAAATCTTTTTTGATGCTGTAATTGAACCATACACTCCAGCTATAAGCACGCAAACAAGAAAAAACAAGCCGACATTTTTACTCCAGATTGCATTAGAAATCAACAACGACCAAATTAATCCTGCAGCAAGAAAACCATTATACAAGCCTTGATTGGCGGCCATTACTTTGGTTTTTTCAAATTGCTCTTCGGGTATACTTCTGAAAACCTTTTTTGCTCGAGTTGTCCATGCAAACATTTCTAACCAAAGAATATAAATGTGGATAAAAGCGATGAAACCGATAATAATTTGAGACAAAAAATTCATAACTGTTTTTTAAAGTGATAATTTCATTTTCAAAGTTAAACTAAAAATTTCAAAAGTCATTCGGTTTTTGTATTTTTGAAAATAAATTAGTCACATGAAAATTGTTATTTCTCCTTCTAAAGCTCTTGATTTTGAAAAACCTATACCTATTCAGGAGTTTTCGCAAAGTAATTTTTTAAAAGAAAGTAAAATAATTCATAAAATCATCAAGCAAAAATCTCCAAATGAGTTGTCTGAATTGATGCATATATCAGACAAACTTGGCGAACTCAACTGGCAACGTAACAAAGTTTGGAAAACTCCATTCACTCCAGAAAATGCTCGATCTGCATTATTTGCATTTGATGGTGATGTCTACTCAGGCATAGATGCTTACACATTATCTTCAGAAAAAGTTACTGTTTTGCAAGAAAAACTTCGAATACTTTCTGGCTTATATGGTTTATTGAAACCACTAGATTTGATGCAACCTTATCGACTAGAAATGGGAACAAAACTCCCTATTGAAACGAGCAAGAATCTATATGATTTCTGGAAAGTTACGATCACAAACGCTTTAAATAAAGAGCTAAAAAAAGACGAATTATTTATTAATTTGGCTAGTAATGAATATTTTTCTGCGGTTGACATAAAAGTATTAAAAGTGCCTGTAATTACTCCAGAATTTAAAGATTTCAAAGATGGAAAATTGAAGATAATAAGTTTTTTTGCCAAAAAGGCACGCGGTTTGATGGTGCGTTATATTGTAGATACAAATGCCGCAACTATTGATGATTTGAAAGGTTTTAATTATGAAGGTTATCAATTTGACGCCAATTTATCTAAAGGCAATGCACTAGTTTTTACACGATAATTAAAGTATTTGAAAAATTAAAAACGAAAACAATGACACGAAAAATACTATTTATTTTAGGATTATTAAGCACTATTAATGGATTTTCACAAGATGATCTAATTAAGAAAGTAATCAAAAACGCTTCAATTGACGCAAAATTTACATTTAAAGAAGTTATAAACCTCGAAACAACTTCAGTAAAAGCGCAAGGTTCGGCTGGAACATGTTGGAGTTATTCTGGCAATTCTTTTTTGGAAACCGAAATGATTCGAATGGGAAAAAAACCAGTCGACTTGGCCGAAATATTTAATGCTCGTTATGTATATCTCGGAAAGGCCAGAAATTATATCCTTTTTAACGGAAATCTTGGACTTGGCGATGGCGGCGAAACCCATGATGTCATGAATATGTTGCGAAAATATGGAGCTATGCCGCAAAGTGCTTACACTATTGAAGATTATGGAAAAGGTGTCGTAAAATCATCTGATTTTCAAGAAAAATTCAAAACTATTCTTACTGACTATATCAAAAACGAAAGTCCTACCAAAGGAATTTCTTGGGTTAAAGAAATAAACAATTATATGGATGAAAAATTGGGAAAATTACCAGAAACATTTGATTATAATGGCAAAAATTATAATCCAAAAACGTTTGCAAATGAGGTAATTGGCATTAATCCAGATGATTATTTGGAGTTTACATCTTATAGCGATAGCGATTATTACCAGAAAATTGTGATGCCTGTTCCAGATAATTGGAGTTATGATATGCTGTTTAATGTGCCAATGACAGAAATGACAGATATTATTGATTATGGACTGACCAAAGGATTTTCAACAGCATGGTCGTCAGATGTATCAGAAGCCTATTTCAGTTGGAAAAACGGCGTGGCACATGTTCCAGATTTTCAGGATTTAAACGTCATATCAGATGATTTAAAAAAAACAATATTTACAGGGCCATTGCAAGAAAAACAAATTTCAGAAGCATTGCGTCTTGAAGGTTTGTATAACCTTACCACTACAGACGATCATGCCATGCAAATTATTGGTTTAGTTAAAGATCAATTTGGTAAAGAATATTATAAAGTAAAAAATTCTTGGGGCGAAACCAATGATTATAAAGGTTACTTGTATGTTACCAAAGCTTTTGTACAATTAAAAACTACAGGAATTTTGATTCATAAAGAGGGTGTTCCAAGGAGTATAAAATCCAAATTGAAGGCTTAAACAATTTTCTTAATAACTCTTAATTTGTGCGTATGCTTGTTAATTTCAGCATTATAAATTCCGAGATGATCTAGACGATCTATCCGAACTTTGCCACTTGAGTGTATAATGTAATTGTCATCCATTATAATGCCAACATGAATAATATTTCCTTCTTCATTATCAAAAAAGGCTAAGTCGCCAGGTTCGCTTTCTTCAATAAAACTTAATGCTTCGCCTTGGCTAGCTTGTTGCGAGGCATCGCGTTGAAGTTGATAACCATTTAGTTTATAAACCATTTGTGTAAAACCAGAACAATCAATACCAAATGGTGTTTTACCGCCCCAAAGGTAAGGCGAATTAAGATACATAAATGCGGTATTAATAAGGTTTGATTTTGGCTTTTGACCGCTTATTTTCATACCTTCAAATTCATAATTTGATGTATTTATGGTAGTATGAGATAAAAATGATACCGATGCACCAAGCGGAATTGGCATCAACAAATTATTTGGAGCCGTAATATATTCAATTAAATCTGAGTTGAGTATTATTGCTTCTTTTGATAAGTTTACATAATCAGTTTCTGTAATTTCCTGATACTGTTTTACATCTATCCAACCTTCATAATTATCAAACTGCAACTTGATTTTCGCCCACTGCTTTTGAGTTTCTAAAACCTCAAAATGTTCTCCAAACAAAACCTGAGAAACAATTTCGCTTCTGTCATTAGGTTCTATTCGTAAAGGAATAATAGCAAGATTACAAATTCCGTACATTTATTTTTATATGCGTTCAATTACAATTGCAGATGCGCCACCACCACCATTACATATTGCAGCGGCACCAATTTTAGCATTTTTTTGCTCCAAAACGTGTAGTAAAGTGATGATGATACGCACTCCAGAACAACCCAATGGATGACCTAATGAAACAGCACCACCATTTACATTTACTTTCACGTCTGATAATCCAAGAATTTTAGAATTAACCAATCCTACAACAGAAAAAGCTTCATTAAATTCGAAAAAATCAACTTCATTAATTTTTACACCTGCTTTTTCAAGTGCTTTTGGTAATGCTTTGGCTGGAGCAGTTGTAAACCATTGTGGTTCTTGTGCAGCATCGGCATATCCTTTTATGTAGGCTAATGGTTTTAGCCCTAACGAGTTTGCTTTTTCTTCACTCATTAATATAATCGCGCCAGCACCATCATTTATTGTTGATGCATTTGCGGCTGTTACAGAACCTTCTTTAGAAAATGCAGGATTAAGCGTAGGGATTTTATTAATATTTACGTTGGTATACTCTTCGTCACGAGTTACCATAATTGGATCTCCTTTTCTTTGAGGCACTGCAACGGGTACCACTTCTTTGTCAAATCGTCCACCTTCCCATGCATTGGCAGCACGCTCATAAGATTGAACAGCAAAAGCATCTTGCGCTTGACGTGTAATTTTATATTCGAGTGCACAAGCATCGGCAGCAACTCCCATGGCAGCATTGTCATAGGCATCAGTTAACCCATCTTTTTGCATACTATCTATTAAGGAAGTAGCACCAAATTTGATTCCAGCTCTGAGATGAGAAAGATGCGGACTTAAACTCATATTTTCCATTCCGCCAGCAATAACTACTTCTGCATCTCCTGCCATAATGGCTTGTGCGCCTTGCATAACGGCTTTCATACCAGAAGCACAAACTTTATTTATTGTGGTAGCAATTACATTGGTTGTCAAGCCAGCAAATA
Organism: Flavobacterium sp.; assembly: GCA_043771555.1. GTDB lineage: Bacteria > Bacteroidota > Bacteroidia > Flavobacteriales > Flavobacteriaceae > Flavobacterium. The sequence continues at coordinate 54,477 of JAYVHB010000021.1, forward strand.
ATGCCGCTTGTCTTGCAGGAGCTTGTCCAACTCCGGCCTGGATTACATTTCCCATGATTACTTCATCTACCAAAGTAGGATTTAAACCTATTTTATCCATGGCACCTTTTATAGCTGCAGCACCCAACATTGGTGCTGTTACTGTAGATAAACTTCCCATAAAACTTCCAATTGGTGTTCTTGCAGCGGCAACGATGACAACTTTTTTCATAGCTTTGAAATGTAAAATTAGAATTGCTAAAATAATTAAAATTATAGGATTAAGAATTAACCAAATGATTTATTTTTATAATAAATTGAAATTGTGTAAAACAAAAAAACCTTTTCGTTAGAAAAGGTTAATAAGTGAACGCAGAAGGATTCGAACCTTCGACCGCCTGCTTAGAAGGCAGGTGCTCTATCCAGCTGAGCTATGCGTCCGAACCGAATTGTCGGGGTGGCAGGATTCGAACCTGCGGCCTCCTGCTCCCAAAGCAGGCGCGATAACCG
>JAYVHB010000022.1:0-54907 GCA_043771555.1 Flavobacterium sp.
TGGTAGTATCCCATAAAGTGTGTAAGTAAAAAAAGTATTAGGGTTTGTGCAAACCCTAATACTTTTTTTACTTAATTTTAATTTTTACACATTTTATGAAAAAGGAAGATTTATTATCAGACGAATTCTTGAAGCAATTCAAAACAGGCGAAGACCTTTATGGCTTTTTAGCCCAACTCCAAAAACGCGGATTAGAGAAAATGCTCGAAGGCGAATTAGATGCCCATTTAGGTTACGACAAGCACGAAAAAACTACCGTTCCCAATGCTCGAAACGGCTACAACACCAAAAAAGTAAAGACCTCTTTTGGAGAATCAGAAATCCAAGTTCCTAGAGATCGAGACGCATCGTTTAATCCCGTAATTGTTCCAAAAAGGCATAATATGCTTGACGGTTTAGAAAACGTAATTGTCTCGCTTTACGCCAAAGGAATGAGCAACAGCGACATCGAAGAACAAATTAGAGAAGTCTATAATTTTGAGGTTTCTACTAGTACCATCTCAAGAATTACTGATGCCGTTTCTAGCGATATTATTGCTTGGCAAAACAGACCGTTAGAGGCTGTTTATCTCATCGTTTGGATGGATGGTATCGTTTTTAAAGTTCGAGAAAACTCAAAAGTAATCAACAAAACCATTTATTTAGCCGTTGGACTTAATCGAGATGGCAAAAAAGAAGTTTTAGGAATGTGGCTCGGTAAGAATGAAAGCGCTAGTTTTTGGCTTGGAGTCCTAACCGATTTAAAAGCCAGAGGCGTTGAAGATATACTAATTACTGCTACTGACAACTTAAATGGTTTTACGCAAACAATCAAAAATGTGTTCCCAGAATCGCAAACTCAAATCTGTGTTGTGCATCAAATTAGAAACTCAGCTCGGTATGTAGTTTGGAAAGATAAAAAGGAATTTTCTGCAGATATGAAGCTTATTTATAACGCTCCGACTAAAGAATCAGCCAAAGCATCCCTAGAAGATTTTTCTAAAAAATGGAATCATAAATATCCATATGCTATTAGATCTTGGGAAGAAAATTGGGAGGAACTTACCGTATTCTTTGACTTTCCAGTAGAAATCAGAAAAATCATATACACCACAAATTTAATTGAAAATCTTAATGGAAAAATCAGAAAGTATACCAAAAACAAATTATCTTTCCCAACGGACGAAGCTGTTTTAAAATCCGTATATTTGGCTCTGAGAGAAGCAACTAAAAAATGGTCTATGCCGATCCAAAACTGGGGATTAATCCTCAACCAGTTCTTAACTATTTTTGAAAAAAGGGTTCAACTTTAATTAAAAGTCAAACCCCTATATTTTTAACTTACACACTTTTTAGGATAGTGTCACTACTACCATCAAAACTGTATATTTTACCTGAAAAAGTTCCAGAAAGCAACCCATCTGCAATATTAAAACTTGTAATATTTATTGAAAAATTTCCATTTTCAAAGCCACTAGAAAATGGAGTATTTCCCGAGTTAAAGCTTAATATTCCACTATCATCATCATCAAAATTATGAATTCCTTGTGATATTGTATTTAAGGGTATTTGAATACTTACACTTGATTGGTCTATTTTTGCACCAATAATCTGTACAACTGATTTGGTCTCAGTTCCATTATTTACAGTTGTAATATTCGCAACGGCTCCGCCTTGAATTGAAGTCCATTTTACTCCGTCAATGTCTACAGAAATTGTTTGATTACTGTTTTCTTCTAGAGTAGGAGTGTCACTACTATTTGAACATGAAACAATGTTTGCAATAAAAAAAATAAATAATAAGTTTAAAAAAGTGAGTTTCATTCTTTAATGAATTTAATAAATTAGTTTGTAAAAGTAATTAAAAAATATTAAATTTTCTCCTGCAAAATCTTAATTTCATCTCTAAACTTTGCTGCTTGCATAAAATCAAGATCTTTTGCAGCTTTTTCCATGGCTTTGCGTTTTTCCCGAATTCGTTTTTCTATTTCGGGTTTTGATAGGTATTCCGATTCTGGTTCTGCAGCAATTGCTGTTTCTTCATTATAGCCCAATTCATAGTCAACCAATTTATTTTTGGTAAAAGCACTTTCAATTTTCTTGTTCAATGCCATTGGAACCATATTGTTATCAGCATTAAAATTGATTTGTTTGGTACGACGATATGTAGTTTCATCAATGGTTTTTTGCATACTCGCCGTAATTTTATCGGCATACATAATGGCTTTTCCGTTGAGGTTTCGGGCAGCCCGACCTATTGTTTGAGTTAAGGAACGATGACTTCTTAAGAAACCTTCTTTATCGGCATCCAAAATGGCAACCAAAGATACTTCAGGCAAATCCAATCCTTCACGAAGTAAATTGACACCTATAAGTACATCAAAAATTCCTTTTCGAAGATCTTGCATGATTTCTATTCGCTCCAACGTATCGACTTCGGAATGAATATAACGACACCGAATATCCAATTTAGTCAAATATTTTGCCAATTCTTCTGCCATTCTTTTGGTAAGCGTTGTTACTAAAACTCGTTCGTCGATCTCTGCTCGAACCTGAATTTCTTCTATTAAATCATCAATTTGGTTCAAGCTAGGGCGAATTTCAATAATAGGATCCAACAATCCTGTTGGTCTAATAACTTGCTCTACAACAACGCCTTCAGTTTTTTGAAGTTCGTAATCGGCTGGCGTTGCCGATACATAAATAACTTGATTTTGCATTGACTCAAACTCGTCAAACTTCAAAGGACGATTGTCCATTGCGGCTGGTAATCGGAAGCCGTATTCAACTAAATTTTCTTTGCGAGAACGATCGCCACCATACATTGCATGAACTTGCGAGAGCGTAACATGGCTTTCGTCGACCACCATCAAATAATCTTTCGGAAAATAATCCAGTAGACAAAATGGTCTTGCTCCAGCAGTTCGACCATCGAGATAACGTGAGTAATTTTCGATTCCGGAGCAGTAACCTAATTCTCGAATCATTTCAAGATCAAAATTGGTGCGCTCTTCCAAGCGTTTGGCTTCTAGATGTTTGCCAATTTCTTTAAAATAATCAACTTGTTTGACTAAGTCTTGCTGGATTTGCCAAATGGCATCTTGCAAAACATCGGGCGAAGTCACAAACATGTTGGCTGGATAAATAGTCAGTTTTTCGAACTTCTCGATGACTTCAGAAGTTTTTACATCAAAACTTTCGATTTCCTCGATTTCATCTCCAAAAAAATGAATTCTGAACGCATCGTCGGCATAACTTGGATAAATATCGACGGTATCGCCTTTGATTCGGAAGTTTCCAGGTGTAAATTCCATTTCGGTACGCGAATACAAACTTTGGACTAGTTGATGCAATAATTTGGTTCTTGAAATCATTTGACCAACTTCTACAGGAATTATATTCCGTTGAAATTCTGTAGGATTTCCTATTCCGTAAAGGCATGAAACCGAAGAAATTACGATTATATCACGACGACCCGATAGGAGCGAAGCCACGGTTGACATTCGCATTTTCTCGAGTTCTTCATTAATTGACAAATCTTTTTCGATAAAAACACCTGTAACAGGCATGAAGGCTTCGGGTTGATAATAATCGTAGTACGAAACAAAATATTCTACAGCATTGTTTGGAAAAAATTGCTTGAATTCTGAATATAATTGTGCCGCCAAAGTTTTATTGTGCGCCAAAACGAGTGTTGGGCGTTGTACATTTTCGATTACGTTAGCAACCGTAAATGTTTTTCCAGAACCCGTAACACCAAGCAATGTTTGGTATTTTTCGGCATCAACAACGCCACTCGTTAATTTTTCGATGGCTTGCGGTTGGTCGCCTTTGGGTTGATAGTCAGATACTACTTGGAAGTTCATTTAGATTTCAAATACAGTTTCAAATGTACAAAGTTTAATATAAACCTGATTAAAGAGTTTGTATAAAATGTTTGCAAATTTGTAACTTATTTATTTTTCAAACATTTTTAAAACTTCCAGTTTTTCTGTTGCGATTCGCTCAAGAATGTCCAAGCTACAATTCGGCTGGTTTTTTGACCTTGAGCCATGTCTATTGTTTTAACTTCTACAGCTTGCACTTTGCTCAACGTTTTGTAGATATTAGGTAAATTTTCTTTTTTGGAAACCAATGTTGTAAACCAAAAGACCTGTAACGGATATTTGGCACTTTCATAAATCATTTGTGAAATAAAACCAATTTCGCCGCCATCGCACCAGAGTTCGGCGTTTTGACCACCAAAATTCAGAACTGGATTTTTAGTTCGTGTTTCAGTTAGGTTATTTACTTTTCGAATACTAGATTTTGCTGCTTCAGTTGCCGAATTATGAAATGGCGGATTGCAAATAGTAAAGGCAAATTTATCTTCGGGTAGCATAATATTTTTAAATATAAATCTTGACTCTACTTGCAATTGAAGACTAATTATGTCTGCTAAAATAGGGTTTTGTTCTATGATTTTTTTGCAGTTTTGAATAGCATTTTCGTCAATATCGGTTCCTACAAAAGACCAATTGTAAACAGAATTACCTAAAATCGGATAGATGCAATTTGAACCGATACCGATATCAAGGCCAACTACATTTTCGCCTTCAGGAATGATAGAATTGTTTTTAGTTGCCAATAAGTCAGCTATATAGTGAATGTAATCTACTCGACCCGGAATAGGCGGGCAAAGATAATCTGTGGGAATATCCCAATTTTTTATGGAATAATCCTGCATCAAAATCGATTTGTTTAACGATTTGACTGCTTCAGGATTACTGAAATCGATTGTTTGATTTTGAAATTCGTTTGTAAATACAAATTGTTTCAAATCTTGATTTGTAGCCATTAACTTTTCAAAATCATAACCAAAGCGATGCAGATTTCTAGGATGAAGATTAATTTTTTCGGTATTTAAAATTTGTTTCATTTTTATAAATAGGGGTGCAAATGTAATACAAATTGTAGTACTTTTATACAATAAATGTTTTAAGTATGCAATTAGTTTCAAAATTTAAAAAAAGGTATCTTGTTTATTTATTGATTGTTAGCTATATATTTTTTTGTCAATCCTGTATGAAAATGCAGATGAGTAGCAAGAAAACAAGAACTTTCTTTGAAAAACAAAATATAAAATTTGAAGACAAGACTTTCATTTTTGAGCAGTATGCCATTCACTATGTAGAAACTGGAAATACCGAAAATCCAATTTTATTGTTCATACATGGCTCTCCTGGAAGCTGGGACGCCTATAAACAGTACTTAAGTGATACTTTATTATTAAAAAAATTCCGAATGATTGCCGTTGACAGAACTGGTTTTGGAAAAAGCAATTTCGGACAAGCAGCTACTCTTGAAACACAAGCTACTATCTTGAATAATTTTGTTAAAACTATAAATAGAAAAAAGGCAATAATCTCTATTGGACATTCTATGGGTGGACCAGTACAAGTTAAGATGGCAACTTTAGAACCTTCAATATACTCAGAGTTGGTTATCCTTGCAGGCGCATTAGATCCAGAAGCAGAAAAGCCAGAAATATGGAGGCGATTTATTATGAAAAAACCCATTAGATATCTTATTCCGGGTGCTTTACGACCGGCAAACGACGAACTTTGGTGGTTAAAGCAAGACTTGATTGACATGCAACCCAACTTAAAAAAAATAACTTCAAAAATAACTATTATTCACGGTACTAAAGATCAATTAGTGCCTTTTAGTAATGTAGCATTTATGAAACGAGAGTTTGTAAATGCTCAATCTTTAAAAATAATTTCAATACCTAATGCTAATCATTTTATACCTTGGGAACACTTTGATTTGATTCGAAATGTATTTTTGGATTAAAAAAGGATTGCTATAATTTATGAGAATTATATTAAGATTTGGATTAATTATTTTATTTTTGCATTAAACAAATCTTAAATTATTTTTCAAAATGAATAAAATTATTTTTCTAATCGCTTTTTGTAGCCCATTCTTTTGTAATGCGCAACTATTGGTTCAGCAAGATTTATCAACATTCACTACGGGAATTCAGTTGAGCGGACAGGGTATTTGGACAAACAACTCTTCATTACCGGGTGGAGCAGGTGTAGCTACAGCAGGGGGAGCCAACGCAAAAATTGTGGTACTGCCAATGAATTATCTTGATTATGGCTCCAGTGTAAATTCAATGGAAATAAAGCCAAATTCTGATGCTTGTGGATTTCCTTTTACACCAGTAACAACAGGCGATTTGTATGTTGGTTTTGTAATAAATCTTTCTGCTACCCAAGTAAATAACAATAGTGATTTTTTCAGAATATTAAGTGGTTCCAACTTTAACACATCGGCAAGATTTTATGCTACTCCATTGTCTGCATTTGATTTTACAATTGGAGTTGCAAAGGAGCAAATGGTAATCCAATTGCAACAGCTCCAGTTAGTTTAGCATACGAACAAGATCACTTAATAGTTGTAAAATATTCTCAATTATCTGGCGTAAATGACGACACAGTATCCGTTTATATCGACCCAGTTTTTGTTTTAGGAATGCCAGCAACGCCTACAATGATAGCAACTTCAGGCGCAGACCAAAGTGGAAGTATTGACAGATTATATGTGCGCCAAAACTGGACTAACGGAATGCCAACTGGTAGACTTGGTCTTGTGAGTGTTTCAACAACATGGGCAGGTTTGCCTTTTATGGAATTATCGGCGGATACTTTCGAAAAAACAACTTTTAAAATTTCAGCAAATCAAGCAAATTCAGGAATACTTTCTATAAATTCTATTTTCAATTTAGAAAATGTAAAATTGTCTATTTATGATGTTTCTGGTAAAATAGTAGAAACCAAAAACATTACTTTATCAGAGAGTAATAATTCAATAGCAATAAATCCTATTAATAATTCAGGGATTTATATAGTTGAGATGGTTGTAAGTGACAAGAAATATACTCAAAAGATTAGTGTAAATTAAAGTTACTTAATCTTTATAAAAAACAACAACCCCAAAAACTTTTTGTTTTTGGGGTTGTTGTTTTTTAAGTACAGAAAACATATTAGTTGAACACAAATATTTCTTTTACTACCTAAATAAAAAAGCCCGATAAAATCGAGCTCTATTTTTTTTATAACGTTATAAACTACAACTTAGTTACAAACTTAGTTAACTTAGATTTTAAGTTAGAAGCTTTGTTATCATGGATAACGTTTTTCTTAGCCAACTTATCAATCATAGAGATTACACTTGATAATTTTGCAGAAGCTTCTATTTTGTCTGTTGCCATTCTTAATGCTTTGATAGCATTACGAGTAGTTTTATGTTGGTATCTGTTTAATACTCTTCTTTTTTCGTTGCTTCTAATTCTTTTTAAAGCTGACTTGTGATTTGCCATTTTTTGATAATTTCTTTTTATTAATTTAAAAATTGTAGCCCGTAGGGGAATCGAACCCCTCTTACCAGGATGAAAACCTGGCGTCCTAACCGATAGACGAACGGGCCAAAATGCCTTTGTAATGCGGATGCAAAAATACAACTATTTTTTACTCGTGCAATAGCTAGAGGAATTTTTTTTTATTTTTTTTTATTTTGTTAATACGCCTTCGCAAAAAGCACTCGTCCAATGGAAGGATTTCCAGTTAATACGCAACTTTTACACCTTTAGTAACGATTTTAAAGTGATTTATTTATACCGCTCAAATTTTTAAAATTCGTTTACTTGTAATTAGTCCTTCGTGTGTAACTTTGGCTATGTAGGTTCCATTTGGTAAATGTGATAAATTTAATTCATGTTCCATACTATTAAGAATCATTGTGTTGTATACTTTTTGTCCCAACAGGTTATAGACTTCTATAGTAGTGTGAGGTACAGGAGTATCAAAAATAACAGTAAATAGACCGTTTGAGGGATTTGGGGCTATCGAGAAACTTTGAGTAGTTATATGCGTTTTTGTTCCCAACGAGCTACAAGCCGAGTCTATAACGCAAGCTTGGTTAACACTGCAAGTTGCTTGAAACGCTTGAATAATAGGAATCTCTGAGGCATCCGCACAAATGTAGGCTAAGTTGGGATTGCCATTGAAGAGGCAGTAATTACTAAGTGGAAATACTTGATTTGTGCCGTTTTTTATTTTTATGGTTGTGAGTAAAGAATTGTTAGGACAAAACAACCTATTAAACAAAGGATTGTTTGTAAAATCTAAACTGGTCATCAAATTATTATTACAAGCAACAAACTCTAAATTTGGTAAACCTGAAAAATCAAAACTTGTTATTGGATTTCCAATACTTTGTATTTGTTTTAGATTATACAAACCAGTAAAATCGATTGTTGTTAATTGTGTACCCCAAATAAAAAAATATTCAAGCTGTGTTAAACTTGATATGTTAATAAATGTAATAGGATTATCATAATTTACGAAAAATTTTAAATTATTAAAATACTCTAATCCACTTAAATTTATTATTGGGGAACCGTTAATGTTAATATTTAAGTAAGTGACTTGCTGAGCTTCAATTTGCTCAATCTGACCATTATTATTTGAATCAATCATAATATAACCCCCTGAGGGTTGTTCATTGACAACTGAGCCTATTCCACATGTACCAGATTGCATCAGCCTTGACTTAAAATTTGGGTCAGCAAATTGAATGGGTTGAGCAAAAGCAATAACTTTCAAAAGAAAGGAAACTAAAAACAGCCAATCTCTAGTTAATCTAAATTTCATAACCTAATTTTTTATTATTTTTTTGGTAATTGTTTGGTTTTTGTTAATAATTTTTATTAAGTAATTACCATTAGGATAATTTGAAATATCTAGCGGAACATTTTTTCCATCAATAACCTCAACATTATAGAGCTGTTGTCCTATCATATTATAAATTTCGATAGTAGTTTTTGATGTTATTTCTTTTTCAAAATCAATATAAAAGATACCAATATTTGGATTTGGATAAATGGCTACATTCAGATGGGTTTTTAAAGTTGATTTTTTATTAACAGTATTTATTAGTCTCGGGCTATTGCAATTACCCACAAAAGTTACGGTTGCAAACGAGTAGACACAATTGCCTTGCAAGGCATTATTACACAACTGGTATTTTATAGTGGCAGATATAAGCTTCATCTAAACAAAACTTAATTAACTAAAAGTTTTTTTGTTAGAATAACGTCCAAATTTGTCGTTATTTTTATCAAATAAATTCCTTTTGCAAAACTTGTGCAATCTACAACCTCATTATTACTTGGGATGGATATGGTCATTAAAATACTTTTTCCAAGGGCGTCTACAATCTCAACAGTCCTAATGCTATCTGTACTATCGTTTAACGATATAGTAGCCAAACCATTGGAAGGGTTGGGGCTAATGCTGCATCCTGTTTTTGTTACTGCCTCTGTACCCAACGAGCTACATGCAGAGTCTATAACACAAGCTTGGTTTATAGAGCAAGTGGACTGAAACGCTTGTATAATTGGGATCTCGCTGGCATCTGCACAAATGTAGTTTAGGTTGGGGTTGCCGTCGAACAAGCAATAATTACTATCTGGGAAAAGCTGCGTAGCACCATTTTTTATTTTAACACTTGTTAATTGAGTATTGAAATTGCAAATTAACTTATTGAAAAGTAGGTTATTTGTAAAATCTAAAGTATTCAATTGAGTGTTGTTACAAATTACAAATTGCAAATTGGTTAATCCCGAAAAATCTAAGTTAGTAAATTGATTACCGCTACATCTTAGTTCTTTGAGGCTAGTTAATCCTGTAAAGTTTAAATTGTTTAGTGAACAATTAGTTATAAATAAAATTTCTAATTGGGATAATGACGATAAATCAAGACTAATTATAGGGTTAACTGAAATCACCAAAAACTTCAAATTTGTAAAATGTTCAATACCGCTAAAATTTGATATTGATGCGCCGCTTAAATAAAGAGATGTTAAATTTTGAGCTTCAACAACTTGAATATTACCATCCCCATTTGAATCAATATTTATAAAACCACCAGAAGGCAAATAATTTATTATTTGACCAATACCCCCTACACCTGTCATTAACAATCTAGCTTTGAAATTTGTATCAGGAAAGTTTATTGTTTGTGCTTTTATAACAGCATAAAACATAATAAATAGAAAGCTTAAGCTTTTATTAATCATTGCGTTTATCGTTTTATGATTTTTTTTGATAATACTTCTTGACCAACAGCAATTTTAAGCAAATAACTACCTACCGGATAATTACTTAAGTCTAAAATAATTTCGTTTGAATTTGTAATGTTATCTATTATTTTCTGTCCTAAAAGATTGTATACTGCAACATTAAGCTCCTCTTGAGCAGTATTGTCTAATTGCAAATAAAATAGTTCGCTAGAAGGATTGGGAAAAACATATATTTCTCTTTTGTAGAATTCTCTATTTTTATTTGGAGTACTAGCAGCAAGACGAGGGCTCGCACAACTCCCAACAAAAGTTACGGTTGCAAAAGAGTAGACACAATTGCCGGGTAAAGCATTATTACACAATTGGTATTTGATGGTTGTTACTACACCAGGGAAAGCTGTACCGTTAGATGTTATCTCACCAGTAGCAGTATTAACTAAGAGAAATCCACTTTGTATTAAAACAGATAGCGTGGTGTTGCTTGGTGCAGCAGCTATACCACCTGCAGCATAACCGCAATCGCTTATAAAATCCCTATCATACACATTAGCAACGCCACTACATACTACACCGTTGGGTGTCATCGTTATCAAGTCGGGTAAGGCGGCAACACCGCCACCAATGCCACCGAGAATTTCTATATCTAAGCAACCTTGTGTTGGTGTTGCGATTGGGCATACTTTGCACTGTAAAGTCAAACCACCTTGTATGGGTAATGTACCCGCCAAAGCGGTACTTGTACCGTTTGGATTTATTATATAGCCAGCTGGTGGTGGTAGGTTATTTAACATCGAAAAACTATTAATCACCACATTACTGGCACTACAAGGTACACCATTTATTGTACAACCCACAACTGTACTACCACCAGGGGTAAGACCTCCTTGGCTGGCGTCAAAAATACTCGTGGTAGAGGTTTGTGTCGTAGTTGCATTATAGCAAAAACCACCCGCTCTAACCTTAGGGCTCATCACGATGCTAGAGTTAAAAACGGTAACGGTTATTGTAGCAGTATTACTTATACCACAAACTGTATTGAGCTTATATTTCAACACATATGTGCCCAATGTAGTTCCATATAAAACTGTAAAAGTGCCGTTAGGATTTATAGTAATACCCCCATTAATAAAACTAGGTGCTGGTAGTACTTGGGTAGTTGTTACATTTGTTGTTGCGCTATTTATCGCTACACCATTTATAGTATCGTTGATAAGAAAACTAGACGAGGTAGATCCTGCTGATTGATTAAAAACATCATTTGAGGCAACAAGAGTTACTAGTGGTAATAACTCAATAACTTTATTTAAAGCTACTATGCATGTACCATTATTATAGGTATAAGTTATCGTAGTAAAACCAATACCAAGAGAAGATGGATTAAAAACATATTGACCATTTACAAAACTCACGCCATCGCCAGAAAAAACTCCAGTTGTAGGTAAACCGACTAAATATTGACTTAAATTTGTAATAATAGTACTACTACAACTTAAGTTAGAAGACAAGTTTATACTACTGCCATTTGTAGGTATAATTGCAACGTTATCAATATAAAAATAAGTACCAGCTAAGGCATTCACAATTGTACAGGGTGTATTATTTAATCCCCCTAAATAGAGATATTGTTCTCCTCCAGTTGTTGTAGTGAAGTTGAAAGTTATAGTTTTCCATGATGTAGCGTCTGAGACAAAGCTTGGGCTTGTTCTAAAAATACCAGAATTTATTTGAGCTGTAGTTAAATAACCAGATATATTAGGAGTTATTGGTTGCGATGTTAGGAACATTTGTGGCTTGAAACCAACTCCACTAGGGAAATCATCAGCTCGTGAAAGATCAAAAGAAATTTGATAACTAGTATTTGCCTGAAGTGGCATACTCAATTTTGTACCCATAATTTCTCCATGAGTTGTGCTGTCAGGATTCCAGTTGCCAACAAAATTATAAAAAAAGAAACCACCATATCCTTTATTATTAAGAATTTTATCAGCTTGAATTCCGATAAGATTGGTTGGGGTGCTATAATTTGGATATAAGGTATTTTGATAAAAATAGTCTGGTGATATGCTGCTATCAACCCAACCACAAGCTCGAATAATTTGACTATGATCTGATGGGACTCCCAAATTTTCTTCAAAAGCACCATTCACAACCAAGTTACAAGCTGAAGGTGTAGGTGCGCAACCACTAATAGGGATTGTTTTAACATAAACATAAATATATGTTATATTACCTCTTTGTCCAGAGGCAGTGTTAACAGGAACATACCGCAACAAGTGCAAACCTGCAACAGCACTTTCAAAAGTAGCATTGCCTGCAGTTATTGTTATGGTTGAGCCACTCGTAAGGTCTTGTAAACATTCAAAACTAGTAGCGTTTTTATCATTAGATAAAATTGAAGTTCCTATAATAGTTATAGTTGCACTTTGGTTTGGTGTAAAAGTATAACTTCCGTCGGCGTTTAGACCATCATTAACTCCTGCTACTTTTATCCCTCCACATGTTGAACCACCGTAATTAAAATAGCCGTTTAGCGTTGTTGTACTTCCATAAGTTGGTTTTACAGAATAACCAATATCACAAAGTGTGTTGCGCTCTTCAGGTTTTAGATAACGTTTTACAGCGGTTGGACCATTGGCATTACTCATCACAAAATAGGAATTGTTACCATAGGATATTGCGCAACTAGGAAATAATTGGTCTTCAAAATGGCTCAAGCTACTTCCTTGTTCAAAACATCTTGGCGTATAAACTGGCACAGTGGAAGACCCAACATACTTTATAGCATCACTACAAAAAGTAGCATCCAGTGGTACTCCTATATTGGTAAAATTAGGTAAAGAACAACCTGGATGTAATATTTTTTGCAAATTAGCGGTGTTAAATGCATAATTATACATATTAGAACAAGCACCAGGATTGGTAATTATAAATTGATTGTTGGCATTGTTTTTCAAAAAACGGTCATACCTAGTGTAGTATTTAAAATCAGCTCCCATTTTGGAATTTCCATTTTCATCAATTAAACTTGCAAAACCCATAGCATGAGTTACTTCATGTAAGGCAACAGAGTATAAATCAAAAGTACCTGTTGACGGTAACGTAGTTAAATTAGTATGCCAATTGATGCTAGGATTATTATTGGTGTTAAAATTGAAGGCAACCATACCGTGATAAAAAATACCTGTACCGTTAGCACTAGCACCGGTTGTAACAAGTGGTGCCGCCACGTTAGCATAAGAATCGACACCAAGAGTAATAGTTTTCCAAATTTCGCCATCAGCAATACCTCCAGTTGTACTCTGGGCTACATTATAATAACTAGAGGCAAGACCTAAAACTCCATTGGGATTTGAGTTAATAGCATTAATATCACGAACCCAAATATTTACCTTGTTACCAGATGCAGTTAAAGGCGTATTGATAAAATTTGAAATATCTTCAAAAACTTTACATATAACCTTTCTCCTAGCAATTTCAATTGGATCGGTTGTGCTGTACATACCACATCCAGGCTCAAAATACAAGTTAAAAATCGATGTCGAAGTACAATTATTCAAAACTGTTTTGTTTGAGATGCTTGAGTTTGGCATTGGCTTTATTAAATCAATTAACCTATAACGCTTACCAAAACGATCAAAAACAGCATCAAGTTTACCATTAGGAGAAAGATCTATCTGGGTTAAAGGACTTACCTGTCCAACACTACAAGTAAGAAAAAGTAGAAAAATAAAATTTAGTAAGTTAAATCTTATTGGTTGCGGTTGGTTGCGGTTGGTTGCGGTTGGTTTCGGTTGGTGTTCATAAAGTAAAAGATATTTATTAATTTTTAAAATACTTATGTAGTAAAATTAATAAAAAATTGTTTAACAAAATTTTTATTAATCATTTATTTACCAATAAAAATAAATTAAAAAAATATCAAGTAATAAAATGTGTCAATTTTATCAATACGCCTTCGCAAAAAGCACTCGCCCAATAGAAGGATTTCCTGTAAACACACAACTTCCCGACGCTTCTAGTCGATCCAAAGCAATACATCTAATGGTAGCTTTTGTCAAATCTTTAATTTTCTCTTCGGTTTCGGCTGTTCCATCCCAATACGCCGATATAAAACCGCCTTTGGTTTCTAAAACGTGCTTAAATTCTTCAAAATTAGCCACTTCAGTTATATGATTATTGCGATAATCTAATGCTTTATTGAATAAATCATTTTGAATTTGTTCTAAAAGTGATTTTACATAAGTAACTATATTTTCGTTTGCAACAACCTCTTTAGTTAAGGTATCGCGACGAGCGACTTCAAAAGTTCCGTTTTCGAGATCTTTTGGACCAACAGCAATTCGAACCGGAACACCTTTCAGTTCCCATTCAGCAAATTTGAAGCCTGGTTTTTGAGTAGTTTTATCATCAAATTTTACTGAAACGTGCATTTTTTTAAATTCAGATACCAAAACTTTTACCACACCAGAAATTTTTTCAAATTCTTCTTCAGATTTAAAAATAGGAACAATAACCACCTGAATTGGTGCCAAATTTGGAGGCAAAACCAATCCGTTATCATCGGAATGGGTCATAACTAATGCGCCCATTAATCGCGTAGAAACACCCCAAGAAGTTCCCCAAACATACTCTTGTTTTCCTTCTTGATTGGCAAATTTCACATCAAACGCTTTGGCAAAGTTTTGTCCCAAAAAGTGAGATGTTCCTGCTTGCAGGGCTTTGCCGTCTTGCATCAGAGCTTCAATACAATAAGTTTCTTCTGCTCCTGCAAAGCGCTCGGTTTCGGTTTTTAGTCCTTTTATAACAGGAATTGCCATGAAGTTTTCGGCAAAATCGGCATAGACATGCATCATTTTTTCAGATTCTTCAATAGCCTCTGCTTTTGTAGCGTGTGCCGTATGTCCTTCTTGCCATAAAAATTCGGCTGTGCGAAGAAATAATCGGGTTCGCATTTCCCATCGTACTACATTTGCCCATTGATTGATTAGCAGCGGTAAATCTCTGTAGGATTGTACCCAACTTTTATAGGTTGACCAAATAATAGCTTCAGATGTTGGTCTTACAATCAATTCTTCTTCGAGTTTTGCATTTGGATCGACCATCAATTTTCCTGGTTTGTCAGGATCATTCTTGAGTCTATAATGCGTAACAATTGCACACTCTTTGGCAAAACCTTCGGCGTTTTTTTCTTCGGCTTCAAACATACTTTTGGGCACAAAAAGCGGAAAATAAGCATTGCTATGTCCTGTTTCTTTAAACATTCGGTCTAGTTCGGCTTGCATTTTTTCCCAAATAGCATAGCCATAAGGTTTGATAACCATACAGCCTCTAACGCCTGAGTTTTCAGCCAAGTCTGCCTTGACAACCAGTTCGTTATACCATTTTGAATAATCTTCTGCTCTTGTAGTAAGGTTTTTGCTCATAAGTAAAGTTTGGCACAAAAATTGTTTAATACTATTTTAACTAAATAGCTCGACAAAACTAACTATTTTTGTAAAGAACAACAATAAAAATCCTTTAGATATGAAAACTTATTTTTTTAATTCGCAAAATAAGACCATGTATACTTTACTAGGTCTTTTGGCAATGGCAATCACATCTTGTGGTTCGTACCAAAATAGTTCGTACAACGATAGAGACGGAATTTATGGAAGTTCGGAAAAAAAGAAAACTGAAAATCCTGTAACAACTACAGAAAATCCTACAGATGTAAATGGTTATAAAACCTACTTCAGCGCTTTACAAGAAGATAATTCACAAGTATTTACCGATGTAGAAAATTATACTTCTGCTAAAGATACAGTTTATGTGTCTGATCGACAAGCTGTTTCGGGCTGGGGATCAAATCCTACAGAAGTTAATGTTAATTATTATGACAACAGTTGGGGTTTTAATAATTGGGGTTGGAACGGCGGTTGGTATGGTAACAATTGGGGCTGGAATTCTGGTTGGTACGGAAACAATTGGGGTTGGGGATACAACAATTGGGGCTGGAATAACGGTTGGTACGGAAATGGTTGGGGCTGGGGAAATAACTGGTATGGAAACAACTGGTGTGGCAATAACTATTACAATAACGGTTATTACGGAAACAACTACAATAACAATTATTCCTATAATGGCGGTCGAAGAGGGTCAACAAATGGAGGTAGAATAGCCAGTAATGGAGACCGATATACTTCAAATTACGGCAACAGACGCTCAGAATCTAATGGCACAAGATATAGTAATGTAGTGGGTACACGATCTACCAACTTTAACACCACTAGAAATAATACGATTAGAAACTCTTCTAATGTAAGAACGTCATCAAATACGCCTATACGAGTTTATACACCAAGTAGTTCTGAATCAAATGGAACAACAAGAAGTACAACTAGATCAAGTTCTCCAAGTTATACACCAAGTTCAAGTACAACACGATCAAATACATATTCGCAACCTACTCGTTCTGAATCATCTAATTCGGGCGGAGGAAGAAGTAGTGGTTCTAGTAGCTCTGGCGGTGGCGGAGGAAGAAGCTCTGGTGGCGGAAGAAGATAATTAACTAAATAACAATCCAATACCTATGTGCACACAGTCATAGGTATTTTTTTGAAAAAAAATAAAATAAAAATGAAAAAAAGTATTTTTTTAGCTGGTTTAATGTTGTCATTTTCAGCAATGAATTCGCAAGAAATTCCAGATGCGTTGCGTTATGCACAAGATAATCTGCAAGGTACTGCAAGATTTAGTGCAATGAGTGGGGCTTTTGGCGCATTGGGGGGTGATTTATCAGCAATGAATATAAATCCTGCTGGATCGGCTGTTTTTTTGAATAATCAAGCTGGCGGAACGATTTCTAATTTTTCTAATACGAATAATTCTAGTTACTTTGGAACTGATAAGAAAACAAAAGAAAATAGCTTTGCACTAAATCAAGCGGGTGGCGTTTTCGTTTTTGAAGATTATTCTGAAAAAAGCGATTGGAAAAAATTTGTAATTGGTCTCAATTATGAAAACACCAATAATTTTGATAATGCCTTCACTTCTTCGGGTGTAAACCCTAATAATTCAGTTGCCAATTACTTTTTGAGTTATGCCAATCCTAATTCAAACCAAAATGTGGCACCTTATGATCTTGTTCAAGGTGGATTTTATGACGATCTAAATTTTGCTGATCAGCAAGCTTTTTTAGGGTATCAAGCTTATGTCATCAACCCAAATGAAGTTCCGAATACCTCTTTTTATGTTGCTAATAATCCGGGTGGAAATTACAAACAAGAAAACTCTTTTATAAGTACTGGTTATAACGGAAAACTAACTTTTAATGGTGCTGCTTCCTACAAAGACAAAATTCTAGTTGGTCTTAATTTTAATTCTCATTTTTCTGACTACAGAAGAGTAACTCGTTTTACTGAAAGTAACACAAATAGTGAAACAACAGGCTTAAGAAGTTTAACTTTTAGCAATGATTTGTATACTTACGGTTCTGGATTGTCTTTTAATCTAGGAATTATAGGAAAAATAAATAAAGAAATTCGTGCAGGTTTGGCATGGGAATCACCAACTTGGTATACCCTAAATGACGAACTTAAACAGGATTTGCGTAGTACAGGATTTAATTATATCGATCCTAATAACAATTCACAAACCATAGCAGGTCTATCTGATGCCAATCCAGATTCCGATGTAGTTATTAAGTATGCTCCCTACAAACTACAAACACCTTCAAAAATAACAGGAAGTTTTGCTTACATATTTGGTAAAAAAGGATTAATAAGTATTGACTATGCATTAAAAGATTATAGCAACACCAAATTTAAAGATAACGATGCAAGTTCCGTTCTAATAAATCAAACTATGAATACTATTCTGGACAAAACAGAAGAAGTTCGTATTGGAGCAGAATATAGATACAAGCAGTTCAGCTTTAGAGCAGGACATCGTCGAGAACAAAGTCCTTACAAAAATAATTGGACAGTTGGCAACCTAAGAGGTTATTCTGGAGGAGTTGGTTACAACTTTGGCGATACACGACTAGATGTTTCTTATAATAGAACTGAGCAAACCAATAACCAAAGTTTTTTTCAGCAAGGTCTTACAGATGGTGCAAAAATAAAATCTATAAACAACAACATTTCGTTAACGTTATTATTTGAATTGTAATATTTTGGGCGTTACCTAGTCACATCAAAAAAAATGATGAGACGAGGTCGGGCTTTACGTTACAATCTTTTTTGTCTTGTCTCGTTTTGAGAACGAGACGAGACAAAAAAGGATTTTCACTTCAATCCCTAACGCAAACCAAAAATAAAAAACCATTCTATCAAACGAATGGTTTTTTTATATCGGTAAGGTTCAGAATCACAATAAAAACCGTAATTTTGCAAACTGAAATTTACAACAATCATGAGAACAAAGTCGGCCAAAAAGAACAAAATCAATGTCATAACCTTAGGTTGCTCCAAAAACGTCTATGATAGCGAAGTGCTCATGGGGCAACTCAAAGCCAGCGGCAAAGACGTAGTTCATGAGCAAGAAGGAAATATCGTCGTGATTAATACTTGCGGATTTATAGATAATGCCAAAGCTGAATCTATAAATACCATCTTGGAATATGCCGACAAAAAAGAACGTGGCATTGTTGATAAAGTTTTTGTTACGGGCTGCCTTTCAGAACGATACCGACCAGATCTCGAAAAAGAAATTCCAAACGTAGACCAATATTTTGGCACTACCGAATTACCAGCTTTGCTCAAAGCATTGGGTGCAGATTATAAACACGAGTTATTGGGCGAGCGCATCACAACAACCCCAAAAAATTATGCTTATCTAAAAATTGCAGAAGGTTGCGACCGACCTTGTAGTTTTTGTGCTATTCCGCTCATGCGAGGTAAACACGTCTCGCAAACCATTGAAAAATTAGTAAAAGAAGCGGAAGGGCTTGCCAAAAACGGTGTTAAAGAATTGATTCTGATCGCGCAAGATTTGACGTATTATGGTCTTGATATTTACAAAAAAAGAAATCTTGGCGAACTTCTAGAAGCACTCGTCAAAGTAGAAGGCATTGAATGGATTCGATTGCATTATGCTTTCCCAACTGGTTTCCCGATGGATGTATTAGAAATAATGAAACGCGAACCAAAAATTTGCAATTATCTAGATATTCCGTTGCAGCATATTTCTGATTCTATCTTAAAATCAATGCGACGAGGTACTACTAGAGAAAAAACAACCAAATTATTAAAAGATTTTAGAGCTGCCGTTCCCGGAATGGCAATCAGAACGACCTTAATTATTGGATATCCTGGCGAAACCCAAGAAGATTTTGATATACTTAAAGAATTTGTACAAGAAATGAAATTTGACCGAATGGGTTGTTTTGCCTATTCGCACGAAGAAAACACACATGCTTATTTGCTAGAAGATGACGTTCCTGCCGATGTAAAACAAGCACGAGTTACAGAACTTATGGAACTGCAATCGCAAATTTCATGGGATTTGAATCAAGAAAAAGTAGGACAAACTTTCCGTTGTATTATCGACCGTAAAGAAGGTGCTCATTTTGTAGGTCGAACCGAGTTTGACAGTCCAGATGTTGACAACGAAGTGCTTATTGATGCTTCAAAACAATATCTAAAAACAGGCGAATTTGTAAACATAAAAATTACAGAAGCTACGGAATTTGATTTGTATGGAGAAGCAGTTTAAATTATTAATTCAAAACTACATTTGATATTACTTCTTAGCCAATGAAGCAGACATCTCTAAAGAAATTGCAGAACGCTCCATTTTCAATTTTCCAGACATGGTTTCTATAATAACTGTCGTGTCAGCCAATTCCGAAACTTTACCATGAATACCGCTTTTTGTAATAATCTTGTCGCCAACTTTTAGTGCTGATTCAAATTCTTTTTCTTTTTTGGCTCGGTTTTGCTGTGGTTTTATCATGAAAAAGTAGATCACGACAAACATTAATATAAAAGGTAGTACTTGTTGTAACTGTTCCATAGTTTTATTGTTTAGTATTATTTTATTTTAGGTAGTATGTTTGCTTTGATGTGAATAATTTGAAATTGATTTGCAATATTAGCAGTCAAAGTAACCGATTTTTCTTGTTTGCCAGATTTTCCTGCTGAGCTAAAAGAAACTTTAATCTTAGATGATTCGCCAGGTTTAATCAACTCTTTTGGAAACTCAGTAACAGTGCAACCACAAGAACCTTGTGCATTTGTAATTTGCAAATCGTTTTTACCCGAATTTGTAAAATTAAAAATATAATCTACCGTATCGCCTTCATTTATTGTACCAAAATCATGTTCATCATGCTCAAAAGTCATTGCAGTTTCTGGCAAGTTGGACTTTGGCACAACGCCATTATTCATTACGTTTGTAACAACTGGCGGCAAACCTGTATTTGGATCTACACCTATTTGTTTATTACAAGACAAGAAACTCAAGATAATTATCGTTATTACTACTATATTATTTCTATTCATAATTTTTACATTAATCCGCGACCGGTTTTTAGTAATTTTCCATTAGTTTGAAATTCTTTTACCAAATTATCTAAAATCCCATTGATAAAAATACTACTTTTTGGAGTAGAATATTCTTTGGCAATTTCTAGATATTCGTTGATGGTAACTTTTGCAGGAATTGAAGGAAATTTTAAAAATTCACATATAGCCATTTTTAAAATTATGGTATCTATTTCGGCAATACGCTCCGTATCCCAATTGGGCGTTTTATCAATATATGAGGATGCCAATTCTGCTTCGTTAAGTACTGTTTTTCGAAACAAATTACTCACATATTCTTTGTCTTCAGCATCTTTATAAATTTTCGGAACCCTAAAACTTCCATCTTTTTCTGATTTTATAGCTCGCATTTGCTTGATAATCTCAGTATTTACTACCGGAATATCATCAACCCAAGTGAGTTTATGGTCTTCAAGATAATCGTATAATTTTTCGTTTGGTGCAATCACTTCTTCATAAAGCCCAATAATAAAATCTTTGTCTTCTTGAAAATTATTTTTGCGATTTGACATGTATTTTTTATACAAATTACTCTCTTTTATTGCAGATAAGAGTAACAAAATATAATCATCATTAAGTGACCAAGTTGTAATTTTTCGATCTTCGAGGGCTTTTTTTAAAGATTCATTTTCTTTTAAAATCTCAAAAATAGCATTATCGATAAATTTTCTGTTTGGTTTTTTTTCTTCAAAAGTAGCCAGATGCTTTTCAGCAGATTTTTCTAAAAAAATTACTTCTTTTATCTGAATTTCAATAAGTGCCGAAAGCATGGTGAGATATAAATCCTGAATATTTTCGATACTGAAAAGTAGGAATTTTTCTTCTTTTTCAAGATTATCAGAACCATTTTGATGCATTGCATATATAGATTGCATCACTTTAACTCGAATATGTCGCCTGTTTAACACTTGTAAGAACTTTATTATTGAAATTAAAAACAAGGAAAGTTGTTTGACTTTCGTTTTGCAAAAATAGTAATTATATCGAAACGCTAAATTATTTTGCGAGTTCTTTTTTTCTATTTTCTATCCGTTCTTCCGCTAATGCTAATGCCGCTTGATAAGTAGTTAACCCTTTGGAAGTTGCGAGATCAAAAATCGACAACGTAGTGTTATAAATATTTTCGGTTCGTCGCATTGCTTCTGCTTTATCGTATTTTGCAATTTCGCCGTATACATTAATAATCCCGCCAGCATTTATCAAAAAATCTGGGGCATATAAGATTCCTTTTTCTTTAAGAATTTGCCCATGAACTATTTCATTTGCCAACTGGTTATTAGCTCCTCCAGCAATAACTTTGGCTTTTAATCTATGTATTGTTTCATCATTTACGGTAGCACCTAGCGCACAAGGTGCGTAGATATCAACATCTGCACTATACAAATCGTCTCCGGCAAAAATTGATGCGCCATACTTTTTACTAACTTCCTCAACCTTACTATGGCTAATATCAGCGATTTGTACTAACGCTCCTTCTTTTGTTAGATAATCAACTAGCGTTTCTCCAACATTTCCAATTCCTTGTACTAGTATTTTTTTTCCTTCCAATTTTTCTGAACCAAATTGGTACATTGCCGCGGCTTTCATGCCCATATAAACTCCATATGCTGTAACTGGCGATGGATTTCCTGATCCTCCAATACTTTCAGAAACGCCAGTAACATGTGGTGTAGACTTGCGAATTAAATCCATATCGGGCGTTGTAGTACCAACATCTTCGGCGGTTATATATTTACCGCTTAATCCATTAATGTATTCTCCGAATTTGGTAATCAATTCTGGAGTTTTATCCAGCTTTGAATCGCCAATGATTACAGCCTTTCCGCCACCAAGATTAAGTCCAGAAATTGCTGATTTATAAGTCATTCCGCGCGAAAGTCGCAAAACATCATTTAAAGCTTCCCATTCGTTGGTATAGTTCCACATGCGCGTGCCACCAAGTGCAGGTCCTAAAACGGTATTGTGTATTCCGATTATTGCTTTTAAACCTGTATCTTTGTCATTGCAAAAAACGATTTGTTCATGATTATCAAAAGAAACTTGTCCGAAAACAGGATCAATTTTATGAAGTTCTTTTGCTGATATGATTTCTGTAGTCATGTTTTGTTTTTAAATTTGTGACATTATCAAAAAGATAGCGCAAAATTAATATTAAATTCAAAATATCGCACTATTTTTATCGAAAAATAGCAATTTAATAACTTTTAAACGTTTTTTGTTATTTTTGTAAAATTTTCATATTTATATTTTTTTAACATTTAAAATAAATAAAACTGTCATTTAGACGCTGTATAATGAAGGAATTACATTATTTAAATAAATATTTCATAAAATACAAACTAAGCTTTTTGTTTGGTATTCTTACAACAATTGCTGCACAGATATTTTCATTATTTACGCCCAAATTGATTAGTAAATCTTTTAAAGCTATTGAAGATTATGCCAAGGTTGGGTCTGTATCTATTGTGAAAGATGCACTTATTCATAATATTTTATTAATTATTGCCACTACCATCATTGCTGGATTGTTAACTTTTGCAATGCGACAAGCATTAATAGTTACCTCTAGACATATAGAGTTTGATTTAAAAAATGAGGTTTTTAGACAATATGAACAGCTTTCGCAAAATTTTTATAAGCAAAACAGAACGGGTGATTTAATGAATCGCATTAGCGAAGATGTTGCAAAAGTTCGCATGTATGTTGGTCCTGCGGTTATGTATACCATAAATACTTTTATCAGGTTTGCTGTAGTCATAGGTTATATGTACAATGTTTCGCCACAGCTCACACTTTATACCTTATTACCATTACCTATATTGTCTTATTTAATTTTTAAGTTGAGTACAGAAATCAATAAACGAAGTACTATTTTCCAACAATATCTATCTAAAATTTCGAGTTTTACACAAGAAGTGTTTTCTGGAATTAGAGTCATTAAAGCCTACTCATTAGAAAGTCAGCAACAGCATAATTTAATTGCATTATCTGAAGAAAGCAAAGCTAAAAGTCTGAATTTAGCAAAAGTACAATCGTTTTTTGGACCATTAATGATGGCATTAATTGGTGTAAGCAACTTGATTGTTATTTATTTTGGCGGAATGATGTATATAAACGGTCAAATAAAAAGTATTGGAACAATTGCCGAATTTATATTATATGTAAACATGCTAACATGGCCTGTTGCCTCTTTAGGTTGGGTATCCTCTATGGTGCAAGAAGCTGCTGCATCGCAAAAAAGAATCAATGAGTTTTTGAAAATCACTCCTGACATTGTAAATAATAATCCTGAAAATTCTGTAATAAAAGGAAGTATCGAATTTAAAAATGTGGCTTTTACCTATGACGATACAAATATTGAAGCACTAAAAGATATATCGTTTACTGTAAATAAAGGCGAAACTCTAGCAATATTAGGCAAAACAGGTTCTGGAAAATCGACATTATTATCTCTAATAAGCAGAATGTATGATGTAACTGACGGAACCATTCTAATTGATAATGCATCAATTGCAAGCTTAAATCTTTATGACTTGCGCAATAATATTGGTATCGTGCCGCAAGATGCTTTTTTATTTTCGGATACTATTGCAAACAATATTAAATTCGGCAAAGAAACTGCCACATCACAAGAAGTTATTGATGTAGCCATAAAAGCAGCTGTTCATGACAATATTGTTAACTTTAGTAATCAATACCAAACGGTACTGGGCGAGCGAGGCATTACGCTTTCTGGTGGGCAAAAACAACGTATTTCTATCGCGCGAGCCATCATCAAAAATCCGGAAATTTTACTTTTTGACGATTGCCTATCAGCTGTTGATACAGAAACTGAGGAAAAAATATTACATAATCTATTAAATTTTTGTAAAAATAAAACTACAATAATTGTAAGCCACCGCGTTTCTTCTGCTAAAAATGCTGACAAAATAATTATTTTGGATGAAGGAAAAATCATTCAGCAAGGTTCTCATAATCAATTAGTAACTGTTGAAGGCTATTATAAAGAACTTTATTTGAAACAACTTTCTGAAAAAGAAATGGCATAAATGTTGTTTTTTACTACATTTTTTATCACTTTTGAGTCACAAACAATACTATAAAACTATTAAATGACCACAAGAGAAAACGATATGCTTGAGAAAGAAGAAATTTTTTCGAAAGTATTGCGGGCTGGAAGGCGCACCTATTTTTTTGACGTTCGTGCCACCAAAGCAGACGATTATTACATCACAATTACCGAAAGTAAAAAGTTTACCGAAGACGATGGTTCCTTTCATTTCAAAAAGCATAAAATCTATTTGTACAAGGAAGATTTTGCAGCATTTGCTGATATATTGGGAGAAATGACCGATTTTGTTTTAAATAATAAAGGCGAAGAAGTCATTTCTGAAAGACATCAAAAAGATTTTAAAAAGGAAAATCATTCACAAAGTACAATTTCTGATGCTCCAATTGCCAATTTTACGGATATCAATTTTGATGATATTTAATATAAAAAAGCCCAAACAGTTGGACTTTTTTAATATTTGCAATTCATGAAATTATAAGACTACTGTTTCTTACTCTTTCAAAACCATATCTATTACCATAACTGCTGCAACAATTAGTTGACGCTCTAACGAGTCGTGGGCGATGTTTTCTTTTATTTCTAAAACATAATTATCGGCAGTTGTAAAGAATTCTTTACCTATTCCAGCCCATTTTTTGGTTACGGTTGCCAACTCTGTTGCACCAGAAGTAAATTTAAAATCCCAACCTGTCCATTTGCCTTCTAGTGTGCAAATAGGCTTTTGGTTTTTGTCTACAATTTCGAATTTGCCTCCAAACGACCAAAATTTTTGTTTGAAGTAGCCAATAAGTTGCTCGCGCTCATCAAAAACTTCCACATCTGATCTGAAAATTGCAACGCCTCGTTTGATGCTAACAATAGGTTTGCCTTCGGTTGAAGTAACAATAACGTTAAATGGTGTGTGCTTTTTATATTTAGTAAAACGAAATATCTTGGTAAAAAAACCAAGTCCCGTTTCCTTACTAGTCATAATTTGCTGATTATTTGAAGGATCAAAGATATCGTATGCGTTTGATGCTTTGAAGATGCCGAGTTGCTCTTTAATTAGAAAAATGTTTTTGTTTAAATGTGGATTCATTTTGTTAAGGTTAATTTGTAAATTGTTGATTCTTGCAGGTCGGTGTCGTTGTCTTCGCAAATAAGAAACGAAATATTCTCTTGAGTTTGGTTGTATAAAGCAATGCCTTCTAGTTTGTGTTTGTTGCTTACTTGTTTATGAAAATCAATTTCCATGGTTGCAACATCAATACGACCAATGATGCTTCCAAGAATCTCACCATCATCATAAGTAGAAACGGTATCTTCGGCAGTGGCTAGAAAATAGATTTTGTTGTCTACTTGAATGGCATCTGTAAAACTGGTTTCTACATTTTTTATTTTTGGCAGTTTATAATCGTTTACGACCATAGTAAAATCGTCGACGAGATTATTGCCTGATATCTTGAAAATTGCATTTTTGGATTTTTTGCCGTTTCCTCGATTAACAAGAAACCAATCTTGTCCATTATATATAGCTCCTTCTATATTAAAATCGTCTGGTTTTATCTCGCCAAAACTTTGCATAGTGGCATAAAGATTTGTCAAATCGTTTGTAGCTATTACTTTTTTAGTTTTGGCATCTACCTGAACCATTGTGTTTCGGTTTTGGGTTGATCCAGAACCAAATACATAAATGTTTGCCTGATGTTGGGTTATGGCCTCAAAATCTGGTTTTTGTTTTTTTGTAATACTTTCTGCTGCCAAATAGAGCAAAGGATGTTTTTGTAGCTGTTGGTTATCTAATTGATATTCATAAAGATAAGCACTGCTATCGCCTATGGCTAGTATACTATTGTCTTGATATATCAAACCTGACGCCGAGCCTAGCCCGATGATTTTTAGAAAAAACTGAAGTTGTAATTGATCCATATGTTTGAGATAAGCTTAGCCCCGACCAGCCTGCGGCGGGCAGGTAGAAGTGGAAATCCTTTTTAAAAATGGCACACGGAGCTTGCCGGAGTGTGCCATTTTTAAAAAGATTGGAACGAATAGCGGGAAATAGCTCCAAGTTTTTTTCTTCGTCGAAATGACAAGTTGGAAAAAGCAATTATTTTTATATTTTTACAAATATAAATGTTTTGAAATGAAAAATATAAATCCTGATGATTTTAAAGTTACTGGCTCGATAGATTTGTCTAAAATTGCAACAGAACTTGACATTGCAGCAGATGATGACGAAAAAATTGCAGCTCTAGACAAGCTTCAAGTCAAATTGAGCAAATGGCAAGATGCGATGTATGCGCACAATAGATATGGCGTTTTGATATGCTTGCAAGGCATGGATACAAGCGGAAAGGATAGTTTGATTCGGGAAGTTTTTAAGGAATTTAATCCTCGTGGTGTTGTGGTGCATAGTTTTAAAACGCCAAACTCGACCGAGTTGGAGCATGATTACTTATGGCGGCATTATTTGGCTTTGCCCGAAAAAGGAAAGTTTGCTATTTTTAATAGAACTCATTATGAAAATGTGCTGGTAACTCGTGTTCATCCTGAATATATTTTGAATGAAAACTTGCCAGGAATTGAAAAGGTGGAAGATATTACGCCCGAATTTTGGGAAAAACGAATGATGCAAATTAATAATTTTGAAAAACACATTTCTGAAAACGGAACGGTAGTTTTGAAATTTTATTTTCATATGAGCAAAAATGAACAACGTAAACGCTTGTTGAAACGTTTGGAAAATCCTGAAGACAACTGGAAATTTTCTGCTGGAGATCTAAAAGAGCGAGAACGTTGGGATGATTATATGCACTATTATCAAGAAGCGATAAACAATACAGCTACAGCCAATGCGCCTTGGTATGTTATTCCTGCTGACGATAAGGATATGGCGCGCTATATTGTTGCAGAAATTATTTGGGCAGAAATGCAAAAACTTACCGATGTGAAAGAGCCAAAACTAGATGCTAAAGTTTTGGCTAATCTTGATTTTTATAAAAAAGAATTGGAGAAGTAATTTTTTTTGATTCTAAACTTTAGTCAACATCAAATTGATTTTTTCTTTGGTCATAGGTTTTGTAAAAAAATCTACAACGATGGGATAATTTTTCGATTTTTCAATATCCAGAGGATCTATTGATGACGACACGAAAACAATTTTTGTTTTATTAAAAATGGATGTCAGGTCATTTTTTACAAAACAATCCAAAAATTCCCATCCGTCCATAATTGGCATATTGATATCTAATAAAATAACCCTAGGATAGGTTGTAATGGTTTCTGGATTTGCAATAATTTTCTGGAAATACTTCATCGCTTCGAAGCCATTACTGGCCGTGATGATTTCTTTGGTTATTAATGCTTTTGAAATTAAAATTTTTACAAGCATTAATGTTACGGGATCATCATCCACGCATAAAATTTGGTCAAACATTGTAGTAGTAGTTTTTGGTTGGTTGGTTGTTTTGGTTGGTTGGTTTTTGTTTCTAGGTTTTTTCTTTTTTAAAGTTTATAATAAATTTTGTTCCATGATCGACTTTACTTTTTACTGAAATACTTCCTCCCAAACTTTCTATTTGAGATTTTACAAGATACAATCCTAGACCTTTACTATCAGGATAATCATGAAAACGCTGGTACAGCCCAAAAATTTTATTTTTGTTTAGTTCCAAATCGATTCCAATTCCGTTATCTTCAAATATTAGTTGAAAATTATCCTCGGTTTCTGTGGTCGATATATCAATTTTTAGTGGTCTTTCTGCTTTATACTTCAGCGCATTGGTCATCAGATTGAGTAATATACTTTCTAGGTAGGACTTGTTTGTTACCAAAAAAGGTGCTTTTTCAAAGTTAACCTTTATTATTGGTCTACACCTTGTAATTAATGATTTTATTTGAATTTCTACATTAGAATAAACCACTTGAACATTTGTTTTTTCTTTGTATACAGACGGACTATCTTTAATGATTATTACTTTAATCAAATCATTTACTGTTTCATTAAGTAAATCAGTAGATATTTTAAATCCTGAAAGAATTTCAGTAAGCTCTTCATCTTTAATTTCTATATCGTCAAGTAGGTTCAATAATCCAGTAAGATTTGATAATGGTGCTCTAAGATTATGAGAAGTAATATAAGAAAATTGTTTGAGATCGTTATTGTTTTGCATCAACTCTCTTATCAATTGCTCTTTTTCTTTTTCTTTTTTCTTTTCTTCAGTTATTTCTCGTTGAATTGATATCCAATGCGAATGTTCTCCTTCGGCATTATTTATTGGAAACATAGAAAAATTAACCCAATAATCGTCGCCCGATTTGCGAGAGTTTAAGGTTTCAAAATTCAATTCGTTTTTGGTTTTTAAAGCATTTGATATTTCTTTAAAATCGTTTTGAATGGCATGCTTGTTTATAAAGGAGTTTGCAGATTTGCCTAAAACGTCTTTTGACTTATAACCAGTAATTTTGGTAAATGCAGGATTTACATACGTTATTTTCGGGATCTCATTTTCACATTGATTGGCTTCTGTAATAATAACTGCATCTTTGGTTTGAGTTACCACAGTTTCTAGCAATTTGAGTCGTTCTTCTTCTAGTTTTTGTTTGGTAATATCTTGCATGGCACCAATCATTCGTATCGATTTTCCGCTGGCATCAGTAACTAGAAAACCTCTGTCAAGAATATATTTATAACTTCCATCGGCACATTCAAAGCGATACTGGTCTTGCCAACGCTCGACTTGATCTTCTACAAACTTATAGAGATTGACAGACATTCGTAAACGATCTTCAGAATGAATTTTGCTAAACCACCAATTTACATCGGTACCAATTGCTTCTCTTTTATATCCAAAAACACCTTGAATTCCTTTGTTCCATGTAAATGAATTGTCAGATAATTGCCAATCCCAAATAGTATCGCTAGTTGCCTTAGCTACAATATCATAACGTTCGTTAGAAATACGCATTGCATCTATAGATTTTTTAAGCGTTTCTAATGAAGCTTCTTTTTGCCTATTATTTTTTAGGATAATAAAATAAGTTAAAATTCCTGAAACTAAAAGAATTATGAAATCGGATACATAAACATGATAAACATGATAGCTTGAAAGTTTGGTTTTTTCCAATAAATAATAACTTACTAATGTAAGAGCTATTGGAATAAATAAAATTAGTAGGGTAAACCTTAAAGCCGATATTTTCATAACTCAAAAATATAATTATTAATGAATAATCAAAATTTTAAGGGACAAACTACCCTTTTTTAACACTTACGATAGTAGAATATTTACAAAATGTTATCAATTTTTATTTACTAGTTTTTAAAAGAAATAAAGTGTACTTTTGCACCCATTAAAAATATGACATGGAATCTATCAGAAACATTGCAATTATTGCTCACGTCGATCACGGAAAAACTACTTTGGTTGATAAAATTATGTACCATTGCCAACTTTTTCGTGACAACGAAAACACAGGTGATCTAATATTAGACAACAACGATTTGGAGCGTGAACGTGGCATAACTATCACCTCTAAAAACGTATCGGTACAATATAAAGGTACAAAAATTAATATTATTGATACGCCTGGTCACGCCGATTTTGGTGGAGAAGTAGAGCGAGTTTTAAATATGGCTGATGGTGTATGTCTTCTTGTAGATGCCTTTGAAGGGCCTATGCCACAAACTCGTTTTGTATTGCAAAAGGCTATAGATCTTGGTCTAAAACCTTGTGTTGTTATAAATAAAGTAGATAAAGAAAACTGTACACCTGAAGAAGTTCACGAAAAAGTTTTCGATTTGATGTTTGAATTAGGTGCCGAAGAATGGCAACTAGATTTTCCAACAGTATATGGTTCTGCCAAAAATAATTGGATGTCAGACCATTGGGAAAATGTTACTGATAATATTGAAGCATTATTAGACATGGTTATTGAAAATGTTCCAGCTCCAAAAGTATCTGAAGGAACACCACAAATGTTGATTACTTCTTTAGATTTTTCGTCTTTTACTGGTCGAATTGCTATTGGTCGTCTTGAAAGAGGCGTTCTTAAAGAAGGACAACCTATCTCGTTATGCAAAAGAGATGGTGTTATTATGAAGTCAAGAATTAAAGAGTTGCATACTTTTGAAGGTCTTGGGCGCAAGAAAGTAGCCGAAGTTGTCGCAGGAGATATTTGTGCTATTGTAGGTGTTGAAGGTTTTGAAATTGGTGATACTATTGCCGATTTTGAAAATCCAGAAGCCCTTCAAACTATAGCAATTGACGAGCCAACAATGAGTATGTTATTTACAATAAATGATTCTCCGTTTTTTGGTAAAGAAGGAAAATTTGTAACATCACGACATATTAGAGATCGTTTGACCAAAGAGTTAGAGAAAAACTTAGCCATGAAATTGGGCGAAACCGATTCGGCAGATAAATTTATGGTTTTTGGTCGTGGTGTTTTGCACTTGTCTGTTCTTATTGAAACCATGAGAAGAGAAGGTTACGAAATGCAAATAGGTCAACCACAAGTTATTATCAAAGAAGTTGACGGAAAAAAATGTGAGCCAATAGAAGAGTTAACCATCGATTTGCCTGAAACACTTTCTGGTAGAGCTGTAGAATTTGTTACTTTACGAAAAGGTGAAATGTTAAGTATGGAAACTAAAGGCGAGCGTATGATCGTCAAATTTAATATTCCGTCTCGCGGAATCATAGGTTTGCGTAATCAATTGCTTACTGCAACAGCTGGTGAGGCTATTATGGCGCACCGTTTTATTGGATACGAACCATTTAAAGGAGAAATTTCTGGACGTAATAAAGGTTCCTTAATTTCTATGGAAAAAGGAAAAGCAATTCCGTATTCTATAGATAAATTACAAGATCGTGGTAAGTTTTTTGTGGAACCAAATGCCGAAATCTATGAAGGTCAAGTTATTGGAGAAAACTCTCGTGGCGATGATATGTGTGTAAACGTTACCAAAGAGAAAAAACAATCTAACGTTCGTTCGTCTGGAAATGACGAAAAAGCAAGAATTATTCCACCAATTATTTTCTCATTAGAAGAAGCGTTGGAATACATTCAGAAAGATGAGTATGTTGAGGTTACTCCAAAATCTATTCGTTTGCGAAAAATTTATTTGAACGAAACTGACAGAAAACGTTTTAAAGTATAATTTTTTATTCAAAATATTGAAATCCCAAATCCTAAAGAGTTTGGGATTTTTTTATCGTTTTAAACTAAAATTTCCCTTTGCAATACGTCCATTTTGAAGTTCTATAACATACCAGTAATCGTCTGCGGGTTGTGATTGTCCATTTAATTTTCCGTCCCAACCTGTTCCTAAACCAGAAATTTGTTTTAGTAATCTACCAAAACGGTCATAAATATAAATTGTTGAGTAGGCATTAGTAGCTTTATCAACACCAACCAAATTCCATGTGTCGTTATATCCATCTTGATTGGGTGTAAAAAATTTTGGTGCACCCAAAACCGCAATATCTTGTTTTACTATACCACAACCATTGCGATCATTAATATAAATACTATGAAATCCGGGCGATACATTTTCAAAAAATGTAGAGTTCTGAAAAGGACCATTTGGTAAATCCAAACTGTATTCAAAATTGTAGAAATCTTTTGTTGCTGTTAGTACTTCATTTGCTGTAATTGTAACTACAGTAATGGTATTGTTATCGACCAAATCAACTAGAATCGGGAAACTAGGTTTTGCAATATCTGATGCAATAACAGTTATGGTGCGTGTTCTAGAACAGCCATTTAAAGTAACTTCAACGGTATAAACTCCATTTGTATTTACCGTAATTGTTTCAGAAGTAAAAGGCAAGACAACTCCGTCTTTTTTCCAAATAAAAGTATAATTTGATGGAGCACTTCCGTCAAGAATTCCTGCTGTTAACAGCAATGGATCATTTGGAGGATTCAAACATATTTTTTCTTGTTTTATTAATTCTAAGTAAGGTAATGGTTTTACGACTAAGTTTGCAATTATTCCAATTCCGAAACACGAGTTGTCTAAGGTGCTATCTATTCTAACCCAAATATTTTGTTGGTTAGTTTGTGTGTTTCTAAAATTTGAAAGCGTTATAATTTCATTCAATTCTGATAAAACATCTGCCTGATTTTCATAAAATTTTACCGAGTAGTTGGAATTATTTCCAGGAATTTGAGCTTCTACAATTTGTTTCATTTGGCTAAAATCAAATTCTGTAAAACCATCACTATCGCTCGGTAGCGCATCATCACATTTGTAGAAAGTTTGCTTCAAGGCTGGAATATTAATTTGTGTAACAGAAACTATAAGGTTTATTTGACCAACTATAAAACAGCCATTACTATTTTCTACCCGAACGTATACAATGCTATTAGTAGCAATATAACTTGTTGGATTTGCAATATAATCTGACGTATCGTTTGTGTTTGTGCGTGCTCCGTTTTGGGTTTTAAAATAACGAAAGGTTTCATTTTGATAATTTATTGAAAGGAAATTATTTTTTTGAGTGAGATTAAAGGAAGAAATTCCATCTGTGTCGTCATCACATTGCAACAAATTAAGTCCTGAGTTTATTACAGGAAGTGCTAAAATAGATAGTGAAGTTACCTCAGAAATTTTGCCACAAGAATTTCCAGATTTATCAAGCCTAACTCTATATTGATATCCATCCATTGCAGCTATAATAGTTGTAATTTGTAGGCTCGAAGTTGCGCTACCAGCATATGTAGCATTGTTATTAATAGGTAACCAACTTGAACCCATATTAGAAGAAATTTCCCATTGATAGCTTGTTGCATTTGTTGCAATACTCATTGTTGCATTTTCAAACAGACAAGTTGGCGGAAAAATTGGTTGCAATGAAATAGTAATTGGAGCTGAAATAGAATAATTTGGACTTGGAGTAAGGTTAGTTGCAGAAATAGCAGCTTCTATTAAATCTGAGCAGTCGTCTCCATCGCTATCATTATCTACAAAGTTGAACAATAAATCGCCGTCATAATCAAGTAAAAGATAATTTAAAGCACTACTATTTGTGCTGTTTTCCAAAGTGTTTGCCAACCCGTTGGTGCCAAAAAAAGTTGCGTTTCCGTCAATAATTCCATTATTATTTATATCAATTGCATTAGATCCAGATTCGATTAAGTCAAAAACACCATCATTATCTGAATCCAAATCCTGAAAATCGGGTATTGAATCATTATCAGAATTAGAAGGAACAAAATTAGCATCGAATGCATCGTCTAATCCATTTAAATTGATATCCAAACCCGATGGCGGAATATAATTTTGGCTGGAGAGTTCAATATTATCCGTAATTCCGTCATTGTCAGCATCCAAATCAAATTGATCGAAAACGCCATCGCCATCGGAATCTTTTGGTAAACAAGTTGCCTTTATAGAAAAAGTGGCATTGTTTGATTTCGTTTCTGATAAATTAATATGTGTAAATTCCAAAGACGAAACCAAATGTGCTCGAAAAGCAAACAAACCAGATCCAGCGGCTAACGGAATGGCACTTTTTATTTTAAATCGAATTTCGAAAGAAGAAAACTCGGTAATTCCAGTTTCATAAATTCCGTCATAATTAGTGTCAATTAACAATTGGTCTTCAGGATTCAACACCGTAATTGTTTTGTTTGTATCTGTTTTTAAAATGAATTTGGAATCAGAATTACTTAAATTTATGGAGTTTGCAACTAAAGGATATCCAATTTCTAATGCGATTGGTTGTGTAAAAGTTAGTTGACAGGATATTGAATCATTTTTTGAACTTAAATTAGTTACAAAATTTCCATTTGCATCTCCAACAAATGTTCCAGGTAAAGATGTACCTAATATTGAATTAGTTATTATACTTGACGTAATTGAATTGGAATAACTACCTAAGTTTATAGAAGAATTAGCAGTAGCAAGATTCAAGTTTTTATCGCCTAAAGATTCTAAACAATTCGTAATCCCATCATTATCATAATCCAAATCTACATTATCATTTGCAAGATCATTATCACTATTTGTTGGGCAATTACTTACAGGTATAATGTCCGAATCTAGCGATGTTCCACAAGCAGAAATTGTTGCAGTTACATAATAATTTCCGGGTTGTCCAATTTGGGGCACCAAAGTATTTGTATTTCCACCAATAGGACTTCCGTTATAAAACCAATTGAATTGATCAAAACCAGTTTGTGAACTAACCGCAAGTTGTACATTGGGTATACATCCTAGCTGAGTTACAGATGGTGTTTGAAAAGAAATTTCTGGCTTGAACGCAAATCCAGAATAATAGCCACCAAATGTTGCTGCACCGGTCGTTCCGTAGGCAGCAACATACAATTGTGTTGTCGAAAAAATAGAAACATTTCCTGTTAGTCCAGATATTGTATACGTTTCATAATCTGAATTTCCTAGAACACTAAACGGACCTTGTACTGTTGCTCCCAATGTAGACAATGCCGCGAGCGTATAATTTACAGTATTTATTGTGAAGGTTAATGTAGATCCAGTTTTGGTAGCAATAGTAATGCGACCATTAAAGGTTTTATCACCAATTTTATTAATCTGTGGAATATTATCTATTGCTCTAGGAGTTTCACAACTTAATGGCGGAACAAA
The DNA here is from genome assembly GCA_043771555.1 of Flavobacterium sp. Taxonomy (GTDB): domain Bacteria; phylum Bacteroidota; class Bacteroidia; order Flavobacteriales; family Flavobacteriaceae; genus Flavobacterium. The sequence continues at coordinate 35,301 of JAYVHB010000022.1, forward strand.
AAACATATTTTGATTGGCCAAATCTTCCCTAGTATTATCTCCAATACATTGATAGGCAAATATTTTTTTATCAGTTCTAATGTAAAGATTTTTGGTTGTTGAATTATAATTTGACCCATTTAGAGCCAAATAATTTCCTGCAAGTATCGTATAGTCTGGTGTAGTTGAGTTGTTGTTATTTAAAAAAACTTGCGTATCCTCGTTGGCTACTAGTAACGGTACTTCAACAATATCTTGTCCTGTATTTTTGATAAAAATATATTCTGATCCACTAGTCTCAACTGATAATGAGACCAATTGATCAATACCATAATCTTGATTTGTGGTGCCATTAGATCCTGTAGTTGAGCCACAATTAACAACGATATCTTTTGTAGCACTAATTTTTGCTCCAATTAGCCCATTTCCATTGGCTGTTGTTGGACCTTCTACAGCAATAATATAACTTTCGCCACTATTTAGAGTTTTAGTAAAACTAGCATTAGAATTGGCAGCATTATTTAGCAACTGTACATTAGGTTTTATATCACTGAAGGTTACAATAGTATTATTTTCAGTTGCAAGGATCGATGCAAAAGAAATATTATTTGTGCCATAACCACCTAATGGCGGGTTTAGAAACGCCCCAATTCTGTATATTCTTCCCAATCCTGCTAGCCCTTTTGAAGTTATTTGTCCTGCTTGGTTAGATTGGCCTCCATTAATTCTGACGGTTACATAAACCAAACTTTCGGCTTCTATTACAAATCCTTTGTTAGAAACAACATTGGCTACATTTTCTTTGTTTTGTATAAATTGTGTATTTGTGCCAGACCCAATAAAGAAAACATAGGGATTACTATTGGTTACTTCGCCGTCAATTGTAGTAGTACCAAGTTGTTTTATTTTGAAGTTTATAGGAGTTATACTTGGCGTCGAAATATATAAATATTGTTCTTCTGCAACAGCCAAATTGTTATTAGAAGTGGTTATTGGTGGAATATAATGTGTTTTGCTAAGTTGTGCAAAACCAATAAATGAAAATAATATAAAATATAAATTGACTAGTTTTTGCATATTCAAAAATAATTAAAAAACTATCTTTTCAAAGCAAAATGTCCTTTTATTTGTTTCTGATTTTCTAAAGTAAGCACAAACCAATAATCGTCTGCTGGCAGTTGTTGCTGATTGAACTTTCCGTTCCAACCTGTATCGGTATCAAAGTTGCCAAGAAGCTTCCCAAAACGATTATACAATTCAATACGAGAGTTTGGCTTTGAAGCTATATTTTGTATTTTCCAAATATCATTATATCCGTCACCATTGGGTGTAAAAAAAGTAGGATACGCCAAGACAAAAATTTCAGCTTTGGTCAAACCACAACCTTTTTTATCATTTACAACTAAATAATAATTTCCAGAAGGAACATCTGTAAAATAGTTTGAATCTTGAAAATTTATGCCGTCTAATGAAAACTCATAATTGCTATTTCCAGAATAATTAATCAAAACCGTATTGGAATTTCCATTAAAATCATCAATAGTAATATTTTGAATTTGTGCCTTTTCTGAAGTTTCTACTTGAAATGTTTTTGTAGCCTTACAACCTTTATCATTAGTTACTTCCACGGTATAAATTCCGCCACTTACAACAGCTATTTCGTTACCAGTTGCGGTATTTGTAGGTGTCCATACATAACTTGCATAACCTGCTGGCGCCGAAATAGTAGTTGGAACACCAGCACAAATACTAACAATTTTTGTTTCAAAACCAGAAGGACTAAATGTATTGATGTTTAAGGTTACAGGTACGACTCCATAACAGTTGGAGCCATTTGCAATTGCGGCAAAAATAACTTGCTGAAACGGAGTGGAATTGATAAACGACAAACTTATGGCATCTAGTTGCAAAAGTGCTTTATCGTAAGTTGTATGATAGGTTACAACCAATTCTGAAGGCAAATTAGTAAGAAGTTGTGTAGAAATTGTACTGAAATCAATTTGCGACAATTCGGTTATCCCATCTTGAATATCATTTCTATCACAAAAATCAACGGTAATTGGACTGACACTTGTATTCGAAATTTTGAGTCTAACTTTTGAAAAAGCCACGCAATTAAATTGATTTTTTATACGAACATAAATAATCTGATTTAGAGATGTGTTCGTATACGATCTTGGATATACAATTTGGTTTGAATTGCCTTCAGCATCTGATAAATTTGTAAAATAATTCACAATCGATAATTGCGAATCATTTCCAGTAACAATAGAATTGATCTTTGTCAAATCATATGAAGTTAACCCGTCAAGGTTATCATCACATTGAAATAAATCGGTATCAATTACTGTAGGTGTTGGTATGTATTCTAGCACAATTTCATCTTCAGAGGTGCACAAGGCATTTATTGTTACTTCTACTTTATAGGTTCCTGAACTTGTAACTTGATAAGTTGGCGTCGCAATTGGCAAACCAGAAACTATATCCAAAATAGGATTTCCGTTTTTGAACCATTTGTATGAAGTTGCAGATGCTTGCGTTGCATTGAGTGTAAAAACTTCGCCTTGGCATAATGGGTTTTGGTTTGATACTAATTTATCAACACCTAGATTTGTTCCTATATTAAAGCTGCCACCTTTCAAGAAAATTGCCGAATCATATTTTTCATTTCCTTGGTCTGCAATCACTAATTTTATATGGTACAAAATGCCTGCCGTAACATCGGATTTTGCAACAAGCGTTTTGGTTTGCCCGTTAAAGTTTGTTGGATGTTGTGTATTATTAAATGCATCAAAATATTGTTCATTTTGAGCAGGACAAATAGTGCCAGAACCTCTAATATTAGAGACGGTGACTGGTAAAGTCGTATTAGGAACTATGGCAAGGTTTTGATAGGCATCTGCTGTATTAGCCTTCTTTAATAAAAACACGAAACCGTCTGTATAACCACATTGATTTTGAGTTGGACTGGATAAATATTGCTCGGAAGCAAAAATATATTCAAAACTTATTTTATCTGTAAGTGGTAGAAAATCGAATTCCAATAATGTTGCATTTAATGTTCCCGAAATTCCCAAAGCATTTTGAAGATCTACATCTCCAGTCCAACCAGCACCATCATCACTAAGTATTGAATTATTTGGTCCAATAGCAGATGTTGCTTGACCGGTACTCAAAATAATACCATCGGCAAAAGGAAAACCGCTTGTTCCTGATGTAAAATAACCGTAACTATTTGAGCCTGATGCGGAAAAATTTGAAACAGTAGCACAAGGACTATTTATTAAAATATCTTGTACCAATTGTTGCGGTGTTTTGGTAGGGTCAATTTGAATGTATTGCGAAAAGGAATTGATAACAAAACCAAAAATTGCAGTTAGAAAAATAAGAATTCTGAGAAACTTCATAAGGTTGCAAAGATACTACAAATCTCTTTTTTCTAATAATTTATAGGATAAGAAAATAAAAATTAATGTCCAAAGTGCGACTATCAAAATTGAAGAAAAATGAACCGAATAATCTGTTGTGGTGTCCACGCCAATTTTGGCTCCAGCTTCTTTAATTAAAGACAATCTCGAAGATGGATTTACAATTAAATTAGACATGGCTTCCAAAGGTAAAAATTGGGAAATCATATCGGCTTTATTTTCATTATCTGGAAAAATTTTAAAATTTAATATCCCAATAATTATGTTCTCGAAAACACTCCAAATCACTAAAAATCCTATAGCAAAGGCAGATTTCTTGACAAAAACACCAAGAAATAAGCACATCGAGAAAAAGCAAGTTAGTTTCACAAAAAAAGCCAATAGATACTCTAAGTCAGAAAAAACGATCCCAATTTCGGTATATGACGAGAACGAATAACCCAAAATTAAACTCATTATAAATACAAAAAAAGTCGATGCAAACGCAAATAAAATTACCGTCAAGAACTTGGACAACACAAATTCTTTTTTGCTCATTCCATCAATCAAATTTTGTTTTAAAGTGCCATAACTGTATTCATTGGCCATCATCGAAACGATTACAATGGCTAGAAAAAACTTCAAAACTGCCGCAACATAAGTATTGAAATGCCATATAAACGGAAAGTTAAAAATTCCCATTTCGGCAGGATCAACATGAAATGGTCCTAAATCAAACTTGATAGAGGCAATAAGCGCAATAAATGAAAGCAACACAAAATAAGCAATTGTCAAGACGCGACTTGCTTTGTTTTTCCAAATTTTTTGTAATTCGATGGCGAGTAATCTATTCATTTTTTTTTGATATTGAATTTTGAATTTGATTTTTGAAATTTAAGAAGTAAGTTCCAAAAATTGTTCTTCGAGGCTATGTTTTCTTTTTACTAGATGCGTTAAAGCAATATTATTTTCAAATAAATAACGATTCAAATCAGAGGCTTCAATAGATTTCTTGGGGTAAACCAAAATTTTTCCGTCTTCTTCAACAATTTTATCAATAGCGTCATGTTTTTGTAGAACGTTTTTCAAAATTTCATTATTTTCTGAATTCAATTCAAAAAAATCTTCGTTATTGGTCATTCCGTTTACAGATCCAGAATACAAGATTTTTCCTTTTTGTAAAACCAAAACATGAGTACACACTTTTTCGACTTCATCCAACAAATGGGAAGCCAACAAAATAGTTGTTCCTTGCGAAGCAATTAGCTTGATAATATCTCTAATTTGATGAATTCCTTGCGGATCTAAACCATTAGTTGGTTCGTCCAAAATTAGTATTTCGGGATCGTTGAGTAGGGCAGAAGCAATAGCAAGTCGTTGTTTCATTCCTAACGAAAAAGTACTGAATTTGCTATTTTCTCGTTCCAAAAGTCCAACCAATTCCAGTTTTTCATGAACTTTGGAGTAATTGATATTTTTAATTTTACATACCAACTCCAAATTTTCTCGTGCAGTCATGTACGGATAAAAATTGGGGCGTTCAATAATGGCACCAACCTTTTTTAATGCTTCATGAGTTTGCATCGTGCCACCAAACCAAGAATATTCGCCAGAAGTTTTGTTTACAACATTCAAGACGATTCCTAACGTTGTCGATTTCCCAGAGCCGTTAGGACCAAGAATTCCGTAAACATTACCTTTTTGGATATCTAACGAAACATTATTTACAGCATGAACTGAGTTGTACTTTTTATGTAGGTTTTTTATTGAAAGTATGTTCTCCAAAATAGTTTTTTTAAGTAAGACGAATATACATTATAAATGTTACTAAGTTTACAATTTTTAATTTTATAAAAAAAAAGCCCCAACTAATTGAATAATTGAGGATTAAATTTTATTAAGAAAACTGAAAACTAGCTTTTCTGTTCTTTATTAAAATATACCAAATAGTAATACATTTGCTTTTCTTCGTCCCAACCTTTTTCTACATATTTTTCGGCACTTTCAGGATTAATAAAATCCATTTTTATTTGAATGTGTGTATCGAGATTTATTACATTTTTAATGCTTTTTCGGGCATCTGTAACCGCAGCATTGGCAATTGGGAAACTTGTAATATCTTCTATCGAATATTTTTCGCCTTTGTCAACTTTGTAGTTTTTAAATTCCGAAATCAAATCAGGATTATCAATTACTTCGTTCATAAAGTTTGTTTCTTCAAAATCGTCATTTTTAGCAAAATAATTTACCGATCGGTTCATGAACATGACTTCTTCCTTTTTGTCTTCGGCAGGAAAAACAACATCTTTGGCAAATCCTTGACAAAATTTAAGGTATTTTTTGGTAATAAAATTTTCGTCCTCAAAGGCATCAACACTCAAGAAATGCTCCAACCAATAACGCGCATCATATCTATTGGAATCTACGGTTAAAATCTTGTAGCCTTCTTCTTTTTTGTAATTAAAAATAAGACAACCTTTGTCCAACTTGTTGAGGTTTACGCCTTGTTGTAAAATCATTTCGAGGTGCGATTTTTTTTCTTCAAATTGTAAAAAATCGCTTTGGATTTCGCTTTTGAAAACCCCAATCGCATCGACAACATTATTATCGATATTAAGGTTAGTCAAATGCACCACATAAACTTCGCCGTTCTTGATATGTGGATGGTTGGATTGCTCGAAAAGATGTGTCGTTATCTTCTTCGAAACCTCATGAATCGTTGTGGGATTGTCGAAAACTTCGCCTGCAAACTTATACATTTCATTATATTCCAAATCTACATCATGGGCAAACTGAAAATAATTTTCTTCTTTGTCTCGAAAGGGTTTTAAGAAGAATTCCTTCATTAAAGGTACAATTTCGTCATTTAAAGAAAACGTGTTTTCTGACAAGAAAATAGCTTCGTTGCGACTTTTGTTTCCTACGCGATGTATCGACAAGCTTTCGATATGTGTATTAAATAAATTTATCATTTTTTTTGGCCCCTCCCGTCCTCCCCAAAGGGAAGGTGATGGAAACTGAGCAGTTTTTAATTTAGTTATTATTTAAAGCCCCTCCTTTGGAGGGGTTGGGGAGGCTTAATTCCAATTCTCCTCAAATCCATAATCCTCATAGCTGTCATCGCCAAGCATATCGAGGTCGTCTTCGTCCAAATCATCTTCAAATTCGTTATAATTTTCATCATCCATATCGGCTTCAAAAGATTTTTCGCCTGAATCTTCAGGCATTTCGCCATGTGAGAAAATCGTTTCTGGATACAAAGTACCAGCCGAAATTTCTTCAACAGCGGCAAGTTCTACCAGAAATGTCCACATATTTATAAAGTCGTATACATATATTATCTTGGTGTTTTCTTGATCCAAAATATCTGAAAGTTGATAATCAGACATAATTTTCATTTCGCCAAGTACATCGCCAGAGTCAAAAAGCGGAATTTCATCTTCCTGATTCCAAGTATCATCGCAAGTATAATACGAGCCAACTTCCATTCCGTCAAAACCAAATGAATTGAAAATCGCGTTGTGCAAGTCTTCTAATGTATCGTCGGCAAGTATTGCTATATCTCGAAAAACATCATCTTCATTGTCAAGAATAACTCTGAATTTGTAAACCATAATCTTATTTTTTATAGGGTCACAAATGTAAAATTTAATTTTTGATTTACGATTTGTGATTTACGATTTGTTGAAAAGATTTTAGTTGTTTCTTTTTTAAAATTTTGTTAAACAACCAATAATCGTCAAAATAAAAAGGTTAAATTCGCATTGTGAAATGTATAGCCAAAATTCTAATTTTCTTTTTTTTAGTAGCACAATCGGCTCCTACGCTCATCAGTATGCTCGATTTTGAAGAAGAAATTTCTTTAAATATTATTGAAGAAAGTGAAAAATCGAAAGACGAAAAAGAAAATAAAACACTATTTCTAGTTTCAGAATCCAAATCTAATTTTGTTTTTAACGAAAAAACAGCAAATAAAACTCCAAATCATTATTTGATAAAAGATTATAAATTCTTCACAACAGTTGACATCATTCCGCCGAAAGCTTAAAAATTAATTTTTGTAATTCAGATTATTTTCTGAGTAATTTTTATTTTTAAACTTTTATTTTATTATGTCAAAAAAAACAAAACTTTTTGCCAACCTCAATGCTGATTTTGCTTCAGGATTGGTGGTTTTTTTAGTGGCTTTGCCATTGTGTTTAGGTATTGCATTAGCTAGCGGTGCGCCATTATTTGCAGGAATAATCTCGGGAGTAGTTGGCGGTATTGTCGTTGGTTTTCTTAGCCAATCGCATTTGTCGGTATCAGGACCAGCCGCTGGGTTAACTGCTATAGTTCTAACTGCAATAACAACTTTAGGTAGTTTTCAACTTTTTTTATTAGCGGTTTTAATTGCTGGAATTTTACAAGTGATTTTAGGTTTCATCAAAGCAGGCTCTATATCAAGCTACTTTCCTAATAATGTTATTGAAGGTATGTTGGCCGGAATTGGTGTTATCATTTTTATGAAACAAATTCCGCATGCCGTAGGTTATGATAAAGATTATGAAGGCGATTTGTCTTTCTTTCAACCCGATGGTGAAAATACCTTTTCAGAGTTGTTTGTAATTCTTAACAACATTCAGTTTGGAGCTGTAATCATTACAATAGTTTCCATTTTGATCATCATTATTTGGAATAAAATTGAATTTTTAAAGAAATTAAAATTAGTTCCAGCTGCATTGGTTGCAGTTATTGTTGGCGTTTTAATAAATCAATTTTTCATATCTTCGGGTAGTGATTTGGCGATACAACAAGAACATTTGGTCTCGTTACCTGTGCCAAAATCTATTGATGAGTTCAAAGCTATTTTCTTGTTTCCAGATTTTTCAGGAATTGCCAATAAACAAGTTTGGATAGTCGCTTTCACCATAGCAGTTGTCGCTTCTATTGAAACATTACTTTGTATTGAAGCTTCCGATAAAATGGACAAACACAAACGGTATACCGATACCAATATTGAGCTAAAAGCACAAGGCATTGGAAATATTGTGAGTGCGTTGCTTGGTGGTTTGCCAATGACATCGGTTGTGGTGCGAACTACTGCCAATGCCAATTCGGGTGCCGAGTCAAAGTTATCTGCTATTATTCATGGATTATTATTATTGATAAGTGTAGTTACAATTCCTTTTTTATTAAACAAAATTCCATTAGCTACTTTAGCAGCAATATTGTTGTTAATAGGTTATAAGCTTGCCAATCCTAAGACAATAAAACATTTTTACGAAAAAGGTAAATACCAATTTATTCCATTTATCGCAACAGTTTTAGCAGTTGTTTTTACTGATTTGCTTAAAGGAGTTGCTTTAGGTCTAATTATTAGTATTATTTTTGTATTAAAAGGAAACATGCAACGTGCGTACAATTTTCGTAAAGAAACCTTATCAGACGGCGACACAATTCATATAGATTTGGCACAAGAAGTTTCGTTTTTGAATAAAGCTGCGATCAAATCGACGTTGGCATCCATTCCAGAAAATTCGCGAGTAGTAATCGATGCTTCTCAAACTGTTTATATTGCGCATGATGTTCTCGATTTGATAACTGAATTTAAAAAAATTCGTGCCAAAGAAGAAAATACTAAAGTAAAACTGTTAGGTTTCAAAAAAGCTTACGGGCTAGAAAATACGGGAGAAGAAGAAAAACATGTTTTTGTAGAACGTAAATCTTAAACTATTTTGACCTTGAAAAAAACAGCAATTACTTTAATTTTGTTATATTCGACTGTTTCTTTTTCGCAAAAATCAGATACAGGCAATTGGTTTATCTATTTCGGAAATCAGAAAATAAATCAAAAATGGAACTGGCATAACGAAGTACAATATCGCAATTTTAATTTCATTGGCGATACGAATCAATTGCTATTGAGAACAGGAATTGGCTATAATTTATCAGAAAATAATGACAACGTTTTGTTGGGTTATGGCTTTATAAATACACAAAATTATGTACCAAATTCTGATTCAAAAACACAAACAAACGAACACCGAATATATCAACAGTTTTTAACAAAACAAACCTTTGGTAGGCTAAATATTCAACACCGTTATCGCATAGAAGAACGATTTCTGAAAGACGATTTTCAAATGAGATTCCGATATTTTTTAGGCATAAACCTACCAATTAACAAACCAAAACTAGAAAAAAATGCCTTTTACCTTGTAGCTTACAACGAAGTTTTTGTCAATAAAAATAAACCTTTGTTCGATCGTAACCGACTTTATGGCGCGTTAGGATATGTAATCGACAACAATTTTAAAATAGAAGCTGGTTTCATGGCACAAACACTTGAAAACACCAATCGTAATCAATTTCAGATTGTGATTTTTAATAATTTACCATTATAATTTTAAATGAAAAAAGATATGAAAACATTAGACAAAGTAACCCAAGACGCCATCACGCCTGCTATGGCAATCGATATTCTAAAACAAGGCAACAAACGTTTTGTAAATAATCTTAAGGCAAATCGCAATCTATTAGAACAAGCCAATGAAACTTCAGACGGGCAACATCCATTTGCTGTAATCTTGAGTTGTATTGACTCAAGAACTTCGGCCGAATTGATTTTTGATCAAGGACTTGGCGACATTTTTAGCGTGCGTATTGCAGGAAATATAATTAACGAAGACATTCTTGGCAGTATGGAATTTGCCTGTAAAGTAGCTGGTTCCAAAGTTATTGTTGTACTTGGTCACTCCAAATGTGGCGCCATAAAAGGAGCTTGCGACCATGTCGAAATGGGAAATCTAACAGCACTTTTAAGCAAAATTCAACCTGCTGTTTACGACGAAAAAACCGAAACTACCGATCGCAGTTCAGGCAACCCAGAATTTGTAGAAAAAGTAGCTTCCATCAACGTAAAGCGCACCGTAAATGCCATCATGGAACGCAGCCCAATACTTAAAGAAATGATTCAAAGCGGACAACTCGGCATCGTAGGCGGCATGCATAGTTTAGCAGACGGGCATGTAGATTTTTATCCAGAAACTACCCATTTGAACTAAAATAATAGTTTAATTTTTATAAAACCAACTTCAATTGAGGTTGGTTTTTTTTTGGAGCCAAATCTTTTCAGCTTTTGATTTCAATCTCGGGTAATAATCGAAAAAATCACGGTTTTGCTAGAAACTTTTAAGAGATTTTTTTAAAGTAGTATTATATCAAAACTAAATACTCTTTACTTCATTGATTTTTTGCTCAATACAGCACTATCGGCAAAGCGTTTTATTTCTATTTTCTGATCACCAAACAAGTCAATTTCAGATTTTCCTGTAGCATCAATTGTAATTTGTGTATTGCAATTTACATAACATTCAGAAGAATCTTCGGTGGTCAAATCAATATTTTTAGCCACTAGTTTTTTGGCAGTTAGTTTGGAATCATTATCAAGTCGTATTTTCATATCGACTGCGTCGCCTTCAAGAGTTGCTTCTGCTTTTTGATATAAATCTACATTCAATTCTGGTGAAGAAATTAATCCTTTCAATTCAGCGTTTTTGCTTAATTTCAAGGTAGTTTTGTCGGTTTTGATATTCAACTCCGATTTGGATTTATCATTGGCTTCCAACGTAAAAACTTTCGATTTTATATTTCCAAAAAACTTACAGTTTTCAGATAATTTGAAAGTAATATCATCCAGAACAATATCTGAAAGTGCCGTTATTTTCGCATCATTTCGTCCTGTAACTAATTTAAATTTTTCGGTATAATTTACTCGAATACTAAATTTTTTATAGCTTGATATTTTTCGAACCAACGACAAGCGTAAAGTTGTTCCGCTCAAATCAATACCAATAGCATCGTGCAAATTATCATCGGCTTCAATCTCGATGCCACATTTTTCGCCTTTTACCAAAAATACTTCTAGTTGGTCGGCAACTTCCAGCATGTCAAATTCGCCAACATCTTTTTGCTCCATAGTAATAATTTTAGAGCCTTTTACTTTGTCTTTTTTTTGAGAAAATACAATTGATGAAGCGAATAAAATAACAATTAGAAGTAAAGCTTTTTTCATTTTTATAAATTAAATTGATTGCAAATATAGTTGTTTTTTATTTTTTCTTAAAATTTGGCAAGAAATAACAAATAATACCAATAATAGGTAAATAGGAGCAAATTAAATACACATATTGAACCGATTTATAATCTGCCAAAACACCCAATAAAGCAGATCCTAACGCGCCCATTCCGAAGGCATATCCATAGAAAAGACCCGAAATCATTCCGATTTTTTTGGGTAATAATTCTTGTGCATAAACTATTATCGCTGGAAACGCTGACGAGATTATAATCCCGATAACCACCATCAAAACATCTGTCCAAAACAAGTCAACATAAGGCAATAACAGTGCAAATGGTGTTGCTCCAAAAACCGAAAACCAAATTACATATTTCCTGCCAATTTTATCGCCCAACGGCCCACCAAGAATGGTTCCAGCAGCATAAGCAATAAGGTAAATAAACATATGAAACTGTGCTTCTTTAATGCTTAAATGGAATTTTTCGATCAAATAAAAAGTATAATAACTGGACAAACTTGCCGAGTAGAAAAATTTTGAAAAGATTACTGTTAATAATATCGCTAATGCAAAATTAACTTCTTTAGGCGACAAACCATTTTCTTGCATGATGCCTTTTGAATAGTTTCTAAGATCCAAATGATTGCGGTACCAAAAAGCAATTTTGCTCAAAATCCCTAGTCCAATAACTGCAGCAATGACAAACCAAAGCAAGTATTTTTGAGAGTTTGGAACAACAATTAATGCAACTAATAAAGGACCAAGTGCGGTGCCGAAATTGCCACCAACCTGAAAAATAGATTGCGCTAAACCACGTTTTCCGCCAGACGCCATATTGGATATTCGAGCCGATTCTGGATGGAAAATCGCCGATCCCAAACCGATAAACATGACCGAAATTACAATCCAATAGAAATTGTTTGCAAACGAAATAGAAATGATTCCTGCTAGCGAAAATAACATGCCATAAATTTGAGAATACGGTTTCGGATATTTGTCGGTGTAATAGCCCACAAAAGGCTGAAATATAGATGCGGTTAGCTGAAAAGCAAAGGTGATTAATCCGATTTGGGTAAACGAAAGCGCATAATTTTGTTTCAGAATTGGATAAATCGACGGAATTAATGCCTGAATCAAATCATTAATTAAATGTGCAAAACTTATCGAAAAAAGTATGGAATATGCGGTTTTTTGAAGCAATTCGGATTTAGAATTTTCTTGCGATTTCGAGAGTAACAATTTATAAAATTTAGGTTTTGCAAATTTAGCGGTTTTGATTTTAATATCGTTGTGTTTTTAGAAATAGCGACAAACATTTTTTATGTAAATTTGTAAATCTAATTACTAATAGAAATTGGAAAAACCAAAATCAAAATCTGCTTTGACCGAAATTAACGGAATCGATTCGCCTGAAATTTTCAGCAGATCGTCTGTGGATAAAATTTCGAATTTCAGAAAAGTACAACCAACTTCAATTGAACTCGTTACTGGAATTTTGAATCAGGATATTGTGTCATTAAGTCGCTCGATTACTATGGTCGAAAGTACCAATCCAGAACATTTTCAGAAGGCTACCGAAATTATTAATAGTTGTTTGCCTTTCGCGAACAAATCGGTTAGAATCGGAATTACAGGTGTTCCGGGTGTTGGAAAAAGTACTTTTATTGAAGCTTTTGGAAATTATTTAACAACTATCGGCAAGAAAGTATCTGTTTTGGCGGTCGATCCAAGTAGTACCATTTCGCACGGCAGTATTTTGGGTGATAAAACTAGGATGGAAGATTTGGTAACCAACCCGAATGCTTACATTCGACCAAGTGCATCGGGCGAAACCTTGGGCGGCGTTGCACGAAAAACTCGTGAAGCGATTATTCTTTGCGAAGCCGCTGGATTTGATGTCATTTTGATAGAAACAGTAGGAGTAGGGCAAAGCGAAACTGCTGTTCATAGTATGGTCGATTTCTTTTTGTTGCTAAAAATTGCTGGTGCTGGCGACAGTTTGCAAGGCATAAAACGTGGCATCATGGAAATGGCCGATGCCATCGTAATTAACAAAGCCGATGGAGACAATATTACAAAAGCCAACATGGCAAAAACCGAATTTAATAGAGCGCTGCATCTTTTTCCAGCTCGGATTTCAGGTTGGATTCCGACAGTTTCTACTTGTAGTGCCACTGATAAAATAGGAATTGATTCCGTTTGGCAAACAATTGATGATTATTTAGAACTTACAAAATCAAACTTCTATTTTGACGAAAAACGTAAGGAACAAAATCAATACTGGATGATGGAAACTATTCAGGAACGATTACATGCGCATTTCAACAATTTTCCAGAAATGGGTTATTTAATTGAAAAAACAAAAAAGCAAGTTCAGAATAACGAAATTTCTCCGTTTGAAGGAGCGAGTAGGTTGTTGGAGGTTTATTTTAAATAAAATACGCCAAAGCAATTCCCAAAACAATCATCGTTATTTTGGCAATATTAAATTTGTGTCCTTCGCTACTTTCAAAAATTATGGTCGATGATATGTGAAATAAAATCCCAATAACAATTGCCGTCATTGCAGTATAGACATTCTCGGAAATCGTAATCGAATCGGAAAGTAAGGTTCCCAACGGTGTCATTATTGCAAAAGCAAACATAAAGGCAAATAAAGCTGTTTTATTTAGTTCGGCATTGATGAAAAAAGTCGTCAAAATGATGGCAATTGGCAAATGATGAATCGCAATTCCTAATGCCAATTCGTGATGGTGACCAACAGGAAAACCTTCCAAGAAAGCATGAATACACAAACTTATAAACAGCAACCAAGGCATTTGATTTATTTTTTCATGACCATGAACATGACCATGCTCGGCACCTTTTGAGAAAAACTCTAGCAATATCTGAAACAAAATCCCAACCATTATAAAAATCCCGATCGAATGATTATGGCTTTCATAGACTTCTGGTAACAAATGAATTACAGTTAATGATAGCAAAAAAGAACCACTAAAAGCTAGTAATAATTTAAGATTGGTTTTGTTTTTTGGTTTGACTAGAAAGGCAATTCCAAAACCAATAATCACCGATAAAAAAGGTAAAATATAATTCATTAATTTGAATAATAATTGTCACACTGAGCTTGTCGAAGTGTATATTATTTAAAAATCATTATCAAACGTTCGCTATCGTTTTTATGAAATTTCTTGAGTTTATAATCTCCAAAAGTATCCAACAAGAAAATTCCTGCTTTGTCCATCAATTCCTGAAAATCGGTTAAAGTAAAAGCCCGAACTTTCTCTGTAAAATGAAATTTCTCGCCTTTGTCTTCAAAGTCAATTTCTTTGAAAATATAGCCGTCAATACAGTAGCGTTTGATGTGAAAATCAATGTCATCAACCGTTTTGGTTTCGTTTTCGACCAAATTGGCAATAACTTGATTGACGTTCATAAAATCGATCACGCCAAAACCATATTCCGAAAGGCTTTCTTTGATAGAAATTAAGGTTTTCAGGTTGTCTTCTTCGTTTTCAAAATAACCAAAACTGGTAAACAAATTGAAAATAGCATCGTATTTTTCTTCAAATGGGTTGCGCATGTCATGCACTTGAAAATGAAGCGAATCGTTGGTATTTTTTTTGGCAATTTCGATACTATTTTCAGACAAATCTACGCCCAAAACATCATAACCCAACTGATTGAGATAAATTGAATGTCGGCCTTTGCCACAAGCCAAATCCAATACTTTCGAACCTTCGTCCATGTTGAGATAATGCGTTAAATTGTCCATAAACAGTTGCGCCTCGCGAAAATTGCGCTCTTTATATAGAATGTGATAATACGGACTGTCGAACCATGACGCAAACCAGTTTTCGGATTTGCAATCGTTATTTTTTGATTCAGAATTTAGATTTTCGGACATTTTAAAGGAATAAAGAATTCTCAACTTGCAAATTTAGTGTATTTTTGCCATGTAGTTTCAAATAGCAGTTTGGAATTTGGAATTTATTTTTATTGGAATTTAATTTGTTTATGGAAAATTTTAAAATGGTCGCCAAAACCTTCTTTGGTTTTGAAGAAATATTAGCCAAAGAGCTAACCCAACTTGGCGCACAAGAAGTTGAGCAAGGCGTTCGAATGGTAAGCTTTAAAGGCGATAAAGGTTTTATGTACAAGGCAAATATCTCTTTGCGAACCGCTTTAAAAATCTTGAAACCCATTTATTTTTTCAAAGCCAATAACGAGCAAAGTTTGTACAAAGGGATTTCGGGAATCAATTGGTCGCATTATTTGAAAGCCAATCAAACTTTTGTAATTGATGCCACGGTACATTCTACCAATTTTAATCATACCGAATTTGTTTCGCAAAAATGTAAAGATGCCATTGTAGATCAATTTAGAGAAAGAACTGGGCAACGACCAAGTATAGACAAAGCACGTCCCGATTTGCGAATAAACATACATATTGACAAAGATCAAGTATCGGTTGCGCTAGACACCTCGGGAAATTCGCTGCACCAACGCGGCTATCGAACAGCTACCAATATTGCGCCTATAAACGAGGTTTTGGGAGCCGGAATGTTGTTGCTTTCAGGTTGGGACGGGCAAACTGATTTTTTGGATCCTATGTGTGGCTCAGGAACTTTGCTGACGGAAGCCGCTATGATTGCCTGCAATATTCCAGCCAATATTAATAGAAAAGAATTTGCGTTCGAAAAATGGTACGATTGGGATGCCGAACTTTTTGACCAAATTACCGATTCGTTATTGAAAAAAATTAGAGAGTTTCATCATACTATTGTTGGTTATGATAAAGCGCCAAGTGCCATGCAAAAAGCCATTGAAAACATCAAAAATGCCAATTTAGATGAATATATAAAAATTCATGAAAAGAACTTTTTTGATACTGAAAAAGCGGTTGAGGGCAAGTTGCATATCGTTTTTAATCCACCGTATGATGAGCGAATTAATATCGAAATGGAACGTTTTTATGCCAATATTGGCGATACCTTGAAGAAGAATTACCCAGGAACCGATGCTTGGTTTATAACCGCCAATCTCGAAGCCTTAAAGTTTGTTGGACTAAAACCATCCCGAAAAATAAAACTTTTTAATGCCAGTTTGGAAGCGCGATTAGTGAAGTACGAAATGTATGAAGGAAGTAAGCGAACGAAGTTTCAGGTAGAAGCCAGTTAGGGTTTTTTATTTTTTTTATAATTGTAAAGTGCGTATAATTAAATTTTAAATGGCGTATATATTAGTTGGGTGCAATTAAAAACTATATCATAAGAAAAATGGATAAAATATTAAAGCTAAAAGAAAGAGTCGAAATTGCTCTTGAAATAAGTGAAAGCTACTATAGAGAATTTAAAAGTGGGTACGAGGGACAACTTGAAAATAAAATCCCTAGAGATATTAAAGAAATTAAATATGACATTGCAAAAACTTTAGTAGCTTTTGCTAATGCAGATGGAGGTGAATTATTTGTAGGTATAGAGGACAACAATACTGTTACAGGTTTACCACATAAAAAAGATAAAATACAAGAAATACTTAATTCTTATAAGGACTGTATTTTATTTGATACACCAATACCAATTAGACAAGCCACAATAATTGATTATAATGGTCTAACGATTTTATATTTTTCTGTTAATAAAGGTTCTGATTTTGTTCATCTAACTTCAAAAGGGGAATGTTTTCAGAGAAAAGATAGAGAATCTGTCCCAACAGCTTCAGAAAAAATTATTTTTCAAAGAGAGGAAAAAATATCAAGAGAATATGATAGAGGATTTATCGATATTGCTAAAATTACTGATTTAGATCAAGACTTATTACAAACTGTTGGACAAAGAATTTCTAAATTAATTTCTGCTGAAAAGCTTTTACAATATTTAGATTTAGCTGAATTTGATGGTGAATCACTAAAATTAAGAAGAGCCTCATTATTATTATTTTCAAAAAGATCTAGTAAGTGGCATCCACGTTCACAAGTAAGAATATTTAAAGTTAGAGGCAGTGAGGAAAAAACAGGAAAAGATTTCAATGTAACAGAAGTTGGTGAAGCGAATGGAAATATTTTTGAGTTAATTGAAAGTAGTTGGGATTTGTTGAGACCTCATTTAACAGACACAAAATTC
Source organism: Flavobacterium sp. (assembly GCA_043771555.1). Lineage (GTDB taxonomy): Bacteria > Bacteroidota > Bacteroidia > Flavobacteriales > Flavobacteriaceae > Flavobacterium. The sequence continues at coordinate 52,872 of JAYVHB010000022.1, forward strand.
TCAGATGATGCATTATTTAAAACTCAAATAATGTATCCAGAACTCGCTTGTAGAGAAGCTTTGATAAACGCAATTACCCATAGAGATTATAGTAATGAGGGAAGAGGTGTTGAAGTAAAGATTTTTGATGATAGACTTTCTATATCCAATCCAGGAGAACTTTTATCATCCATTACTTTAAAAGACCTTGAATCACTTTCAGGAGCACACCAATCAAGAAATACATATATTGCTAGAGTTTTACGTGAAACTGGATACATTCGTGAATTAGGAGAAGGTATTAGAAGAATATATGACTTGATGAGAAGCAATGATATGATTCCTCCAAAATTAATTTCAAGTAATAAAACATATTCAATCACATTATTTTATAAACATGTTTACTCTAAAGAGGAACAACTTTGGTTAGATGATTTTAAAACTTTTGAGCTTTCAAGAGAACAAAAAACAGTTGTTAGATTAGGAGTGAATGGAAGATTGATTTCTGCTAAAGAAATCTTTGAAACAGTGGGTATTGTAGACGAAAAAGCATATCGAGAATTAATAGAATCTTTAAGATTAATTGGCTTGTTAGAAACAACATTAGATGCAAATGAAATTTCTAATCAACGTAAAAAATATGGAGGTTCAAGAAAAGCTGTACCTCGATATACGATTCATTTACCAAATGAGTCGATGATACAAAAATCACAAGAAGAAGTAGATAGGTCAGAATATGCTAGAATTTATGTTGGAAATATCCCTTATGATATAGCAGAAAAGGAAATTAATCAGGTTTTAAGTAAATTTGGAGAAGTTGTTGACGTTATAATTCCAAGATGGACTAATACCGGACAATCAAAAGGTTTTTGTTTTGTTGAATTTGATAAAAAAATATATGCTACTAATGCGCTTAATTCATCTAATGATATATTTATTCAGGATAGAAAAATTCATTTAAGAGAAGCAGACAAGATTAAATAACTTCACTAAACAGCAGTTGCAAAAATTGGGGTTTTGGTCTTGACTTTACACATTATTTTGTACTTTTGTGGTCAGTGATTTACTGAAAGTTCGGGCTAACCAAATCCCCAACTTCTGCAAGCCACAAGACGTTGGCAGTAATGCGAAAACCCGAAAAATAGAAAGATTTACAGTAATCATAAACATAAATTTTTAATGAAAAAACGAATTATATTATTAGTACTTTTATTAATCACTTTTGGAATTAATTCGAAAAATTTAATTTCATTTAATAAAAGAAGTGAAATCCAAAAAAAATGTACTGAAGATAACACGCTTTTATCAAAAATACTAAAGCAATTAAACCTAACTGAAAAAGATATTAAGAACGAATTATATGTTGAAAAAAAAATACCAAATAACAAGTTATTGTCAATTGTTGTAATTCCAAAAATAGTAACAAAAGAAATAGATGAATATAATAATGGCTTTTTTGAATTTGACGCATATATTTTGTTAGTTGAAAATAATACCGGAAATATTAAGTACAAGTTTTTTGAAACTAATGCTTGGACTTCTGATGCAGTTGTTTTGTCAAGTATAGAAATTGATACAGCACCTTATTTTTTAAGCAAAAATATTCGAGGTTTTGGCGTAAGAGTAAATTATACTGGAAGTAGTCGACCAAATCCATACAGTAAAACAGATTTTTCAATGTTTATTAATGAAGGAAATTTATTAAAACGTGTTTTAAAAGATTTCCCAATTTCAGAATTTCACGGTGAATGGGATACTAATTGTGAAGGTGAATTTGAAACTATTGAATCTAGTATTGTAATTGACAAAGTAAAAACTAATAATTTCAGCAACTTAATAATTAAACAGAATATTACAGAAGAGAAAAATCGTAAAATAAAAGATGATTGCATTGAAAAAAAAGTAAGTAAGAGTAAAACAATTACATTAAAATACAATAAAAAGGAATACAAATAAGCACTACTGCCAACAGCGGTTTGGCGCAATTGGGGTTTTAGGCAAACTTTAAAGTTGGTTTTGTACTTGGAAGTCTGGTCTTAAATCGATACATTTGGCTA